>JBJORA010000017.1:0-56336 GCA_046049675.1 Bacteroidota bacterium
TGCGCTGAAGCAAATCGTCTATCATACCTTGGAGCCCCATAGCGCGGCCATCGTCTGGGCTATAAATCTTGGTTATGCCATAAGCTTCTAACTCATCTATCTCGCTAGGCAAAATTACACCTCCGCCACCTGCAAATATTTTGATATGACTACAGCCTTTTTCCTTTAGCAAGTCGTACATATACTTCAAATACTCCACGTGGCCACCTTGGTAGCTTGTCATCGCAATAGCATTAGCATCTTCTTGCACTGCGCAGTCCACTACTTCTTGCACGCTGCGGTCGTGGCCCAAGTGAATTACTTCTGCACCGCTGGCTTGCATTACACGACGCATAATATTGATGCTTGCATCGTGACCATCAAAAAGGCTAGCTGCTGTTACGATTCGTATTTTATTTTTTAGTTGGTAGGTCATTGTATTGACTTAGAAATTTAATGTTGAAACTAAACTTGATGCTGCGACTAGTAAGGCCTGACATGAAATTTAGTATGGCTGTAAAAATACGCAATTTTTGTGTAGGATAAGGGCATCATCAGCAATAGACAAAGCCAAATACGTATTACAAAAAAGCATTCTCTGCAACACAGATATTGAGAAAATTGCTTTGCACACTAGAAATTGGCATTTTGGCAAATAATGCCTACCTGAATAGCGCAGCAGTACCTATTAGCAACGTAAATTTGCTCGCAAACGAACAAAGAATGATCAGAAACGGCCTTGTATTGCTTTTTTGCTGTAGCCTACTAATTTTTGGCTGTAATAGCGGACCCGTGGCAAGCCTCAAGAAAAAAGTAAACCTGCGTGGCTTATTTGCAAAACTAAAGGGCAAAAAAACTAATTCGCAAAGTGATACTACCAATGTATTTGACAGCGAAACTTACGACCCAGCAACGGTAGACAGTGCCGAAATCTTAAAAGCGATAGAAACCCTATACGAAGGTGATAGTGCCATGATTGCGAAAGTGAATACGAGTGCAAGGCCAACCTTAATTAAGCCAACCGATTCTCTTCGTAACGATAGCACTACAGCTTACACTGATACGTTCACAAACGATATTAAAAAAATTCAAACAAGTGAAGTAGTTGCGCTAAAGGAAAATCTAGAACAAATCAAAGGCAAATTAAGTAATGCCTCACTTGATACTGCGGCAAACAATAAAAAACAAATTGCTTGTAAGATTTGGGCAGATGTAAGCAAAAAAGACCAAAGGTTGTATCTATACGTAGAGGGCAAATGTGTGGACACATTTAAAGTAAGCACCGGCACAAAAGGTCATGAAACACCTAATATAGATCGCAGACCTAGTGGCCCCATATTTAGAAAGTATACAAGTAAAAAATATCCTGGCGGCAACTACAATGGCCTTGGCAATATGCCTTATGTGGTGTTTGTACAAGGTGGCTATGGCATACATGGTACTACGCTTGGCAATATTCCTAAACTTGGTACAAAAGCAAGCCACGGTTGTGTACGCGTACACCCCGACAATGCTAAAATTTTTAATGAACTTGTAAGTGCTGCAGGTTTGCAAAATACGTGGATTACCATTCGCGATTAACGAAGTAACACAACATTCTGTTTAATGGTGACAACTTTGTTTTTGATATTGTCGCTAAATAATGCTATTACGTAATACGTATCCATATCTAGACTGCTGCCTTTATAGAAGCCATCCCACTTTGCACCAGGAGTTTCCGTTCTAAATAATTGTGTACCCCAACGATTATATACACTTAAACTAACTAGGGTATAGTTTGGCGAAACAAAATATACATATTGGTCGTTGTCGCCATCGCCATTTGGTGTAAATGCATTTGGTAAATAAATATAACCAGTATCACTTGCATTTAGTAATTGTACAAAAATGCTATCCTGTACGGCACAGCCATTAATATTAGCATTAACGCTATACCAACCACTATCTTGAACAGCGATGGTATTTGATGTACTACTATTGCTCCACAAATAGTTACTGCCAATTTCATTTGTAGAAAGTGTAACTGTTTGTCCCCAATAAGCGGGGTTTGGTGTTGCTATAATATTAAATGCGGGAGTAGCGGTTACTACTATAACCTGCGTAGATGTAGCCAATTCGCAACCATTACTTACAATGGCTGTAACCGTATAGACACCTGGAGCAGTAAACGTATGTGTTGCAGTACTATTGCTTTGTATAGTATCTGTGCCCTGCCATACCATTGCATAAACAGCATAACCTTCTTGCATCGTTGCTGTAACAGTTGTACCAACACAAACTGTATCAATCAAAGTAAAGGCAGCATTTGGCAAAGGAAAACTCTCGCACAAAACTGTATCAACGATTGTGTAAGTGCCTTCAAAAGTATTATTTGCAATGACAAAGCCATTCAAACTAGTATAGGGTGCTGTTTTAATAAACATCGGCGCCACACCAACATTAGTAAGGCTTGTAAGATCATTCTCGAAGCATCCGCTGTGTAGCGCGCTATCCAACTTAAAAATGTTTGTACGAAAACTTGTATTGATGCCAATGGTACTAAAGCCTGTCAAGGTATAACCGCCGTCTTTTGCAGGGTGAATGCGTGTGTACTGAGAGCCGGTAGTATTGTAACCTGTACTTTGTAATAAATTGCCAGCAGCATCAAACCTATGGCTTACTTGTTTGTTTGGTGTAAAACCAGTGCTCGGATAGCTCATCGTTTCAGTACCCAGTACGAGATTGCCGTTGCTGGCAAAGCACATACTCAAAGAATTGTCGCTACCGTCATTACTTGTGCCATTAAATGCACGTGTCCATAGCGTATCACCAGCAATATTTATCTTCAGTAACCAATGATCTACATCGCCATTAAAATTTGGAATGGGAGCACGCATTGTAGTGGTTGCAAAAATAAAAAGATCACCAGCTGCATCTTGCTGAATAACATAGCCATTGTTTCTGCTAAGTGTATCGCCATAAACGCGCAAAGTGTTGACATTGCCTAAGGAATCTAAGTTTGCATAAAATACTTTGAAGCATTCTTGATTAATATAGCTACCTGTAAGCGCATAGCCACCTTGCTTTAGTTCGATAATATCCTTGGCATCATCAATAGCGCCAGCATTACCAAAAGTTTTTGTCCATTCTACATTAGCATCGGGATCTAGTTTTATAACATATACATCGCTAAAATTGCCACCAACTAATTCTGTGCCATACGAATTAGTACCGCCACAGATAATATAGCCGCCATCTTTTGTTGGCTTAATACTTTGGCCAAAGTCGTTGCCAATACCGGTATTTATTACTTTCTTCCAAATAGTATTGCCTTGCAAATCAAACTTAGCAATAAGTATATTGTAAGCCATAAAAGTGCCAGTATTGGTCATTAATACAATATGCGAATCGGTGGTTTCTATCACCTTCATAAAAATATTGTTGGCACCCGAGGTAGGCGCAAAATACTTACCCCAAAGAAATTTGCCTTTGCAATCGCACTTCTGAATAAAGGGCCTTGTTACATTGCTAAAATTGCCTACGCCTGTGCACACATAACCGCCGTCTATCACTTGCTTGCCATCAAATGTACGCAAACTACTAGCAGTGCCTTGCGACGTGTACAACTTTTGAAAAGTTATTTGCTGTGCATACATACTCGTATACAGCAAAATGCTAACTACGCATGATAGTAAACCTTTCATGGTATAAAAGTAAGAAAATTAATGCATCAATGATTGCAAGCTGGCAAAATATGCTTAGTACTATTTCTTGCCGCGATTACGCAAATACACCAAGCCATAGATAATAAGTAGCGTGCTGATAGAACCTTTGATGACAAAAAACCAAGTGCCGTACTTTACCCATTGCTTTACGTCTATGCCCATAGAGACCAACACATCTGGCGCAGCGTAATACAATATCGCGAAAATGATAATAAGGATTAATAATGGCAAGCTAATATAGCGCCCTACCCACTTCATACTTCTTCTTACCTTACTTATAGGAGCTTGTTGATCGGTCATTGCTTTGTTGAATACGTTTTTTGATATTTAAATTTGTTCTAGCTGCTAGGAAACAACCCAAGGCAGAACTAAGTAATACTGTGATAATTATACCGATGCCAAAATTGAAATCAAGCATACCAGTTAGGGAAAAATAGCCAAGTATAAGAAAAATAATCGCTGCCAATAAATAGAAGGAGCCAAAGGAAATACGCGTGGCAACATAGGTTGCCAAAAAGGTTACAAGAAAGTAAGAAATTGCCATAAAGGAAATCTGTGCAAAGGTTTTTGGCACCAAGGCTGCTGTGCCTTCCGTTGCACTACTTTCAAAAACAGTTTGAAAAACTAAGGCACTCAAATACATTGCCATTAGGCCTACAAAGCAACCAAGCACAACGCCAAATGCACATTTTAAGATGTATAACGCCTGGTTCAATTAAGCAGCATTAAATTGTTTGAGGTGATGGATTGCATGCTTGTGTAGCAATTGCACTTGCATGTCAAAATTGAGCATACCAAAGAATGCGTTTTGTATGAGAAGGTTTTCGTCAGCAGCGTACACTTTTACAAATTCAGCAATTTCACTTTTTAGCATTGCTATGGCTTCATCTTTATTTACGGTTGTGTACGGGATAGGATCATCTGGCAAAAGTTGATTGGGTGTATTCTCTTTGAATTCAGCATCCGTCATCAACCAAGTTTGTGCCCGTTCTATTCTTTCTTCGGGTGTCAATTGCTGTACAGGAATTTTACCATTAGCAACACGAAAGGCATAGGCCATATGTTCTATCATTTGTTGCACATCCATCTTGCCAAAACGTGCTTGCGTAGCGGCGTGTAGCGACTGCAGCGTAGCAATATATGTTGTTTGCAAAAATGTGAGCTTTTCTGCCGTTTGCATGGCGCAAAGCTATAGCCTAGAATTAGTTGCTCGGGGTAATATTGGTTATGTAGAAGCCCTAGTAATAGCGAATAGCTTAGGACAATTTGCTAGAAAGTTCCATTACAAAGCCACAGCTTATTTGCCCTTGATACTCACCCAGGTTTCAAATAGGCGATCTTGTGTTGGTCTGTTGGCTTCAACCTCTGTAAGCGCTTCGCATGCCTGCCAATAATCGCGCATTTCTTGCGGTAGCGCTTGGTATAAGGCGGTGCCCTTTGTTTTCCAAGCAAGCATATCGTCGCTTACCTCTTTTACAACCTTGGCGGGATTACCTACCACAACACTTCTGCGCGGTATATGCATTTTTGCTGGCACAAAACTTAGTGCGCCAACAATACTTTCTTCTTCCACAATAGCTTCATCCATGATTACAGCATTCATGCCAATTAAGCAATTACGACCAATGCTTGCGCCATGCACAATAGCACCATGGCCAATATGGGCACCTTCTTGCAAAGTAATTGTGATGCCTGGAAACATGTGCACTGTACAATTCTCCTGAATATTGCAGCCATCTTCAATAATAATGCCACCCCAGTCGCCGCGAATTGCAGCACTTGGGCCAATATATACATGCTTGCCAATAATAACATTGCCCGTGACACTTGCTTGTGGATGTACAAATGCTGTTGGGTGAACAACAGGCTTAAAACCTTTGAAACTATAAAACATACTGACGTGCTTTTTTGATCATGAATTTATGCTTGAGCAGCAAGATCGCGCAAATACACACTGCACCTATATCGATCTTCGCGATACCTGTCATACAATTTGTCTAAACCGTTTACAACATTGGTAATACCAAATTCGCGTGCCCAAGCCAACAGACCTTTAGGGTAATTTACACCTTTGGTCATTGCGGTTTCAATATCTTGTTCACTCGCTATCCCTAAAAATAGTGCATCAGCAGCTTCGTTAAAAAGCATCAACAGAATGCGTGTACTTATTTCTTTGCACCTCTCAAAATCAGGTACAACATCTAAGATGACTGCATTAGGGCCATAGTCGTAAAAACCTCGGCCACTCTTTTTACCTAGCCACCCAGCTTCTAACAACCTCTTTTGCGAAAAAGAAGGTTTATATCGTGGGTCGTAAAACATACTTTGCCAAACAGTTTCAGTTACCACATAGTTGACATCGTGGCCTATCATATCCATTAATGCAAAAGGTCCCATTTTGAAACCTTCCATTTGCATAGCTATATCAATAATTTCTTTCCAATCCTGTCCTTCTTCGTATATACGTATTGCTTCGCTATAATATGGACGCGCAATGCGGTTGACGATAAAGCCAGGCGTATCTTTTGCAATTACAGTGGTTTTGCCCCAACCATCTATTATAGTTTTGCTGCTTTGCAACACTTCATCACTCGTTTGTATGGCTGGAATAATTTCTACTAAAGCCATTAGCGGTGCAGGGTTAAAGAAGTGAATACCTACAACACGATGCGCATGCTTGCAAGCTGCAGCAATACTCGTCACGCTCAGACTGCTTGTATTTGTAGCCAAAATGCTTTGCTCTGGCAAAAGCGCATCTAGCTCGCTAAATATCTTTTTCTTAATATCTAAATTTTCTACAACAGCTTCAATAACAAGATCGCAATTGGCCAAATCGCTAAGGGCATTTACTGCTGAAAAGTTAGCATTGCACTTAGTAGCTTGCTCTTGTGAAATTTTACCTTTCTCTGTTAATTTAGAAAAAGTAGCTGCCAGTTTTGTAGCAGCACTTTCTACACTTGGGGCGTACGCATCATAGCCCTTTACTGTGCAACCATTTTGCAGTGCTACTTGCACTATGCCTAGACCCATAGTGCCTAGACCAATTACTCCTATCTGCATAAATTAAAAATTCCTATCTTGATTTATTTACCTGTAAAATTTGGCGCTCGTTTTTCTAAGAAACTTGCAACGCCCTCAGTGTAGTCTTGCGTATTACCAGCTTGTGTTTGCAGATCGCATTCTGCCTGCAATTGTTGAGCAAGTGTATTATTGTAAGCTGTGCTTAATAATTTTTTAGTAAGGGCTAAAGCTTGTGTTGGCATAGCTGCTACTTGTTGCACTAGTGCTTCAATGCTGGAGGCATATGTCGCATCATCGTACACTTTATACAGCATGCCCATTTGCAGCGCATCGTGTGCATTTACTTTGTCGCCAAGCATCATTAAGGCACTTGCACGTGCATAACCAACTAGGCGTGGTAAAATATACGTGCCACCGCTATCGGGTACTAAACCAATTTTGCTAAAAGCTTGTATAAAACTTGCGTTCTGGTGCGCTACCACAATATCGCCTGCGAGAGCAATGTTTGCACCCGCGCCAGCAGCCACACCGTTGACTGCCACGACAACAGGTTTAGGCATATTACAAATTTTGCTAACAATTGGATTGTAGTGTTTGCTTACTACTTCTGTAAATCCGGGAAATGCTTCGCTTGTTGCCTCAGCCAAATCTTGACCCGCGCAAAAGGCCTTGCCTGTGCCTGTAATAAGCACGCAGCGTACCTGATCGTTTTGATCGGCATCATCAAGAGCAGCTTGCATAGCAAAAGCCATATCGCGGTCAAAAGAATTGAATTTTTCTGGCCTATTGAGTGTGATATAGGCGATGCTATTTTTTACTTCGTAAAGTATAGAAGACATTTCGCAAATGTAGGCAGAATAGCTGTTATTATTAATGCCCAGCTACTGGCACATTCAATAAAAACTTGACAAATAAGAACACGCCAACCCCTAGCAAACACAGCGCGCTGATACGACTGAGATAAACCACATTGCGAGGTGTTAGTAATTTGCGTACACGGTTTGCCATAAACACTTTTATCATATCAAAGCCCAATACAACCGCTAGTGTAATGCCAAATAATACAATACGTTGATTAAGCGTTTTTTCTGCAACGGCAGCTGTCATGGCAATCCATGTAAAAATAACACCTGGATTAATGGTATTCATTAAAAATCCACTTAAGGCTATTTTGCTCAATCCGCCAATACCTACTGGCACAATTGTACTGGTGTTTCGCGAGACTTTTATTTTTTTCTTGAAACCATACAAACCCATGCCAATGAGCAATAGGCCTCCAAGAATGCCCAGTGGTTTTTGATAGGAGTTAGCCAGCACAAGCACGCTTGCGGCCATATTTGCAATAAACAAAAACATAAAATCGCTAATACTTACGCCCAATACGTAGCTCATGCCTGCCTTGTACCCGTAACTCATGCTATACTTTAATACAGCAAAAATGGTAGGGCCAACACTAAGCGCCATAAACAAGCCAAACGATATGCCTTTGATTATTACGTCAGTCAATACTTGTGAAAGGTAAGAAAAAAAATCTAAGGATTACTACAGCTGGCGTATGAGGCTATATTTGTAGATGGTTAAATTTTGTTTATCGGCGCTATTGATCTGTAGTGCATTTATACAATGTGCTCCTGAATCAAAGCAAAGTACAAATGCCAATAAAATCGCAATTGCGGCACTATTGGATACACTAAATGCTACTGCTGCCCGTGCCCACTACGATGCCTACTTTGCATGTTATGCCGATAGCGCAACATTTTTGGGTACAGATGCCACAGAGCATTGGTATAAGGATAGTTTTATGCGTTGGGCTAAGCCTTTTTTTGACAAGAAGAAGGCTTGGAGTTTTAAGAGCGTACAAAGGCATATTTATTTTGGCAAGGCGCAAGATATTGCTTGGTTCGACGAACTGCTATCTACGCAAATGAAATTGTGTCGTGGTAGCGGCGTTGTGGTAAAGCAAGGCAATACATGGAAAATAGCACAATATGTGTTGAGCATGACAGTGCCAAACGATGTAACAAAAGTGGTTGTGAACGCAAAGGGAGGAATAGAGGATAGTTTATTGCTTAAGCTGGCAAACTAGTCGCGATTATTGTGCTGCCTGCACAACATAAACAAGTAGATCGCTACTAGGCTTATAAACAAGCTCAGCATCTAAAATGTGCAAAGCTGATTTATAGTAAATTGCACGTCTAGCACTAGCAACCTGAGGACCATCTAGTACAAATTCTGTTTGTGCTGTAAAATCACGATTGAGTAACTGAAGCGAAACGGTTTTGGCATTTAAGGCGTTGTAAGTACTGTCTTCGCCAATTAGTTTTTGGGCAGCTTTGAAAAATCTATAATTAATATCCTTGCCGTACACGATTTGGTCGTAAACACGTTGCTGAATAATTATTTCTCGTCTAATACCTACTGGTGGTAACTTTCTTGACCACGGCAACCATTTTTGTTGTACCGTATCGTTTTTACTTGCCGTACTATTTATTTCATCAAGGTAGCGCAAACTATCGTTGGCCCAAACATATCTGCTAATTACTGGAAAGCATAGCCAGTTTATTAGCAAAGTATCGCCGTTAACATGTATTTGCGAGTTAACCATGTCGCCCACGTAATATTTCTGATACACCGAGGGATGTGTCACCTGCAAGGGCTTCACAACAAAGTCACTAAGCGTAAGCATGGCAACAGAAGCTTGGCGATAGAAGCTTTTTTTGCTCCATCCATGGTTTGTACTGTATGCATAAAAGTAGCAGCATTGCCTTTTGGAATCGTATACAATTTCCTGTCCAAAGGCAAATGGCTCAATAGCTTGTGGATCCCAGCCACGCTTGCTATTCCATTGATTAATACGAACACGATTGACTATCTTTTTAATACTTAGTGCATACTTAAGAATTTCTCTATTGCAAAGTACAATAATCGTATCGTTATGTATACGCAGCGTGGCTACAATGCTTTGTTCCTCTGTAGTATCTGTTTGGGCAAGAAAATCTTTCACGTTTATTGTTGCCTTGGTCGCCATTGATGGATAATCAAGAAGCATTATTGTAGATTTATTGCTATCAATTATCCATAAGTCATTTGCGCCGTCTACATTGGATGTTATAAATGAATAAGGACGCCATAAGCTACCCTTTGGCAGGTCGTATTTTATGATACTGTCGGCTAACTTAAGGTGTTTCAACGAAGCGTCTGCTTGCACTTTTGCTACTTGCGCATAGGTTTTTTGTACAAATAGTATGGCGCCTGTCACAACAAGGTAAATAAATAACCTAAGCATTGTCCATTATGGTATTACGTGATTGAAACTGCAAGCTCACACATTTACGCATTTGGTATTAAGCTGGCAAACTAACCCCTTCTACAAATGCTTGCCATTGCTCTAACGCTGCGCCTTTCATCACGCGTGGAAACTTAATCATGGCGCCTACCTTACCCTGATGTTTTAGATAGTCATGAAAAGTTTGGTTTGGCAATAGTTCAACAAATACTTCCTTTAAGGCACTTGTGCGTTCTACCGCATAGTCGTCGTTAATTTCGCAAAGCGTTTCGTCAAGTACTTTCAAAATTTCTTCGCGCGTTACACTCGTCTCTCCTTCTACGCCAATATACCAGGTATGTGCAAAAGCATTTTTATATCTATAGCCTGCAACAGTGTATTCTTTAATGGTAATGCAAAGTTTACGTTGCACGGTATCGATGGCCTTGTTCATATTATCTACGCTCAAGTGCTCGCCGCATAAACTCAAGAATTGCTTTGTGCGGCCACTAATGATGATTTCGCCTGCAGCAGCATCTGTAAACTTTACAACATCACCTATCACATAGCGCCAAGCTCCTGCGCAAGTACTTAATACAACTGCATACTCTTTATCTTCTTCCACCTCGTGAATCATAAAGCTTTGCGCCGTAGGGCGTATGTCGCCATCCTCAGTAAAATTGGTATCGTTAAATGGTACAAACTCGTAAAAAATACCAGCGTTTAGCACAAGCTTAATGCCTGGCGTACCTGGCCTTGTTTGAAAACCAAAACTGCCTTCGCTTGCCATGTAAGTTTCTACAAAACTAATTGGTCGGCCTAGCAATTCTTTAAAGCTTTCGCGGTAAGGCTCCATACTTACGCCGCCGTGAATATATAAATCTAGGTTTGGCCATATGTCGTGAATATGATTCACTTTATGGTATTTGATAATTTCTTCAAACACAATTTGTACCCAAGCTGGTACACCACATACAGTAGCCACATCCCACTGTGGTGCTTTTCGCACAATAAGCTTAATTCTATCTTCCCAACGTGGGCGATGACTGATATGCTTGCCAGGTTTGTAAAACAAATAGCTTAACCAACGAGGCATTTCTTTAGCGCTAATACCACTCATATCGCCTTCGTAAAAGTCGCCCTTGTCTATAAGATTGGTTGTGCCGCCAAGCATCAAAATACCTTTGTCGTAAACGCCTGTGCTTACTCCAAAGTTTTGAAGGCTAAACAATTGCTTCATGCCAACCTTTTTGATACTCTTAATCATGTCCTCCGTTACTGGGATATGCTTGCTTGCACTTTCACTTGTACCACTGCTTAGTGCAAAATATTTTACTTTGCCAGGCCATGCAATATTGCGTTCGCCTTGGTGAGCAAACTTCCACCAGCGCTGAAACATTTGATTGTAATTGTGGTATGGTACAGTAGCTTGAAATTCTTTGATAAGGTTTTCACTTAACAAAAGTTGCTTAAACTTGTAGTGCTTACCAAACATCGTGCGTTTGCTCTTTAGTAAAAGTCGCGCTAAGGTTTTGGTTTGATAACTTCTATTACTGCCCGTTTGCACTGCAAATTGCTTACGAATGGTGATAGATCGTTTTATGAGAGAGCCAAGAATAGCCATAATTTTTACCTTTGGTAGCTGCAAAAATAGTCAAAAGCAAAAGCTTACAGTTGAAAAAAAATGCTAATACATTGGCTGAACACAAAAAAATTGCTCTATTTTTAGGCATTAACTAATATTCTAAACACAAAATTCAACAAATGGCGGGAGGCAGCGCATTACCACAAGACATTAATCAAAACAGCCAATACGACAGCAGCGTCAATTATACTGGTGCTTTGAGCACGCTTGTAACGGTATTTTTCTTTTGGGGCTTTATTGCGGCGGGCAACGGTATTTTTATTCCGTTTTGTAAGAAATACTTTGATCTTGACCAGTTTCAAAGTCAGTTGGTGGATTATGCCTTTTACGTAGCTTATTACGTTGGCGCACTGCTTTTATTCTTGTTTAGCACTATTCGCGGCAAAGACTTGGTTGGTAGCTGGGGCTATAAAAAGAGTATCGTGTATGGTTTATTGTTTAGTGTGCTCGGTGGCGTAGTTATGCTTGGCGCGGTCAACTTTGGCGGAGGCTTTGCCGGTGTATTGGCAGGTTTGTTTGTGCTTGCGCTCGGCTTTAGTTTGCAGCAAACCGCGGCTCAGCCATTTGCAATAAGTTTGGGCGACCCTAAAAGTGCAACGACGCGTGTAAATCTAGGTGGTGGCATTAATAGTTTTGGTACTATGATTGGTCCAATTGTGGTTTCTCTCCTTTTGTTTGGTAGTGCAGCTGCAAGCCAAGCAGAAAAAGATAATCTAGAAATAGGTAAAGTAAGCGGTTTGTATATTGGTGTAATCGCGTTGTTTATTGGTGCGGCATTGCTATTTGGTCTTAGTAAAAAAGTGCCAGCAGGTATTACTGTAGAAAAAACAGAAAGTGCCAACAAAGCGCTTGCCATGTTATTAATAATGACAGTGGTATTGGGCTTGCTTTTTGCACCAGTATTTGCGAGCTACAAAGGTGCTGCTCCTGTAGATGAAGCTGGCAAACATGCACTAGAAATGTATCGTATGAAGTGGCTCGCCGCTGCGCTAGCCGTTGTGGTGATAGGCTTGCTTGCATCTAATATAAGTGCTCAACGTAATAGCGATGGATGGGGTGCAATGAAATTCCCGCAGTTAGTATTGGGCATGCTAGGCATCTTTACTTACGTAGGTGTAGAAGTTACAATACAAAGTAATCTTGGTGCATTGCTAGCATTGCCAAACATGGGTGGAATTGCGGAAGGCGACCTTTCTCCCTACATCAGCTTGTATTGGGGTAGCTTAATGATTGGCCGCTGGGCTGGCAGTGTAGACATATTTAACCTTGCACAAGGCACAAAGAAGATTCTAATGATGGTTGTACCTTTTATCGCATTTGGTATTATTATTTTGGTCAATAGCCTCGGCAAAGCGGATACTATGACACCATTGTTGGGTTATGTCGTATGTGTAGCCATACAAGTTGCTGCATTCTACGTAAGTAAAAATAAACCAGCGCGCACCCTACTTATCTTCTCTCTACTGGGTGTAATAAGCATGATGATTGGCTTATTTACAGAAGGTAAAATTGCTACTTACGCATTTTTAAGTGGTGGTTTGTGGTGCAGTATTATGTGGCCATGTATTTTTAGTTTAAGTGTTGCAGGCTTAGGCAAATACACAACACAAGGCAGTGCATTTTTAATTATGATGATACTTGGCGGAGGAATTATTCCACCACTACAAGGAAAATTAGCGGATATTATTGGTATACATAGTAGCTATTGGCTTGCCGTGGCTTGCTTTGCCTACCTAGCATTCTTTGCATTTATTGTAAAAGGTATTTTAGCGAAGCAAGGTGTACAAGTAGAAGATTAAAACAAATTAGCTACAATATTTAGCATGAGTTCTGAAGGAAAAAACCAAAGTATTGGTATTGATATTGGCGGCACAAATATTAGCATTGGTGCTGTAGATAAATTTGGAGGCATTTTACAACAATGGGGATTCAAAACAAAAGAATGTCCGACCGTTGAAGTGTTTCAACAAAAACTAGAAGAGGCAATTGGCGACTATGTTCGTACAAATAAAAATGAAATTCTTGGCATTGGCGTAGGTGCACCAAATGGCAATTATTTTACAGGTACAATAGACTTTGCTCCTAACCTGCCTTGGAGAGGGCAAATACCGCTTGTAGACTTACTAACCAAACAATTTGATAGGCGCGTTGTGTTAACTAACGATGCAAACGCTGCTGCAATTGGTGAAATGATTTACGGTGCTGCAAAAGGCATGAAGGATTTTATGATGCTTACGCTTGGCACTGGTGTTGGTAGTGGATTTGTTGCTAATGGCGAACTCATATACGGGCACGATGGTTTTGCAGGCGAACTCGGCCATACAACTATTGTACGCAATGGCAGGCAGTGCAATTGTGGTAAGAAAGGCTGCTTAGAAACGTATACAAGTGCTACTGGCATAGTGCGCACTGTGCACGAGTTTCTCGCAAGAGATGAAAAACCAAGTTTATTACGCGAAGTTGAAAATGTTACAAGTAAAGATATTTACGATGCTGCTTGCAAGGGTGACGAACTTGCCTTAGAGATATTTGAATACACTGGCATGTTGCTCGGGCAAAGCCTTGCTGATGCTGTAGCTATTACATCTCCAAAAGCTATCGTATTATTTGGCGGCTTAGCGGGAGCGGGCAAATACATTTTTGAACCAACCAAGCGTCATATGGATGAAAATTTGCTTCAAATATGGAAGGGTAAAATTCGAATCATTCCAAGTGAACTTAAAGAAAGTGATGCAGCAGTCTTAGGTGCGAGTGCTTTGGCTTGGGAGAGGTAGGTATTTAGTATTTGTAATACTTATAGCTTTAAATTTTAAGTATTAGTATGTACTTTTTATCGGCTTCCACTTGCCTTTTTTGAAAAATACATTATTGAATTTTGGCGAATTAAATACCACAATAAAATCCCATGCGTCTCTATAAGTAGTTGGGTCGCTACTTACGATATGATGAGTTGGCTGAAACATCTTTACGATAAGTCTTGCTGAATTATACGCCGCTTGTGGCGAAGTTGCAACGTGCCCAACATAGGTTTTGACAATCTTGTCATTATCAGTTTCGTAAAAGTAAATGGTGTCATCTTCATTGATCTCAAACCTAAAATGATTGTACTGCCAGTCGCTTTGTTTGCCGGGAAAATAACTACGATCTACAATGTATGAGCCGTAGTAGTCTTCTTTTGACAATACCGTTGGTGAGGCAAGCCATTGCAATGTAAGCGAAACAAAAACCAGCGCAGCAACAGCTAACCATAGCAAGAAAAGGGTTCTGCCAAAAAATGCCTTTTGTGTAAATGCCCATAATACTAAAAGTAATACTGTAAGCGGCAGAAGAATAAAAATGCAAAAGAAGTTAAATCCAAAACCCATCCGATTATTAAATACCTTTGGCAGGCAGCATTTCCCGTACTTGCATTCTAAATCAACTATGGCAGCTGCGCATGCAATACCCTAGCTTGATTTTGTGCAACGCTTCTTAGAATTACAAGTCTATCAGGTGCTAAGCCGTTGAATTGCACATTGCCATTCATATCGCAATCAAATACACTGTAGATGTTGCCGCTGCTTATACTTGTTGTAGCTTGTAGTAAGGCAACTCTATCACTATTGCTAGTGGCATTGTATGTCAATAAAGTCTTGCTTGATGAATTTCCAATATGGCAATTGCCTGCATACAACATACGTTTTGCGCCAACTGTACTTTGAGCTGCAAAACTACCATTGCTACGATAATCTGTATGTAAGAAATTGCTAGTTGCGGTGCTTGTAAAATCTATTGCAGTGCTAGTTCCACTCAAGGCAAGTGCAGTTGCCGTCATTACAGGCAAGTGATTGCGATGGTGTACGCTAACGTAATAATTGCCAGGCACGATACCAACTTCAACATCGCTAGCACCATCTACTTCTACAATATCGCCATCGCTTTGTAGCAGCGCTGCTCTTGTTGCCAACACTAGCGATGGATTACTTGCGCTTCTAAATTCTATAAGCACCCAATCAATTATTGCGTTAGCACCAGCAACGCCCAAAGCCGCACTGGTAGTAGCTTCCGAACCAGCATGCACAAGCGTACCATAAGATCCGCTACCATAAGGCTGCGTTAAAGGCACTAAATTCTTTGTGCGTAAACTATCTCTGCAAGCAAGTGTACTGGCATCGTAGCAAGCACCTAGCAATGCACGAGGAGCCAACTTAATACCGCCGTGCACGTACACATTGTGTGTGCTTATACTATCGCAACCGCTACTGAGTATGTATGTATTCGTATAAGTACCACTTGCACTTACCGTAGTACCCCATGGTAAGGTATAGCTCAAATAAGCTGTGTCATTCACCGTAATATTGATAGGCGGAAGTTTTGTAAAAACTAAAGTTGCAATACTATCGCAGCCGCTTTGGTTTGTCCATGTATGCGTGTAGGTGCCACTTGTATTATAGCTTGTGCCATTGGTCCACACATAAGTGCTGCAGCTTGTAATACTTGTACTAGTAGCGCTAGGGTTTCCTTTTGTAAGTGTAATGCTGCCGCAGTTACTTGTAACAACACAACCACCAGTACCGCGTGCATAGTATGTTGTGGTTGCACTTGGTGTTACAGTAATACTGGTGCCTGTGCCTATTGCTGTGCTATTGCATGAGCCCGCATACCATGTCCAATTTGTAGCTGCATTTAAGCTGCCCGCTATTGTAAGTGTACTAGTACCGCCTGTAGTGCAAATTGGATTTATACTTGCTGTTATTGTTGGCGTACTTGGCAAGGCACACGGAATGGTAATCTCAGTTAAACCGGTATAAATTGGATTTCGGCCCTGAGCAACTTGTAAGTTTATCATTGTAGTAACAGCGCCTGTAGTAGTATCTACTTTATAAAGTGTACCAAAACCATTGCTACCTCCTGCCCTACACATGCCGTACAAGTGTCCGTCTTGCGCTTGCACTAATTTACCAGTAGGATTTCTACCGCTAGTTGAGGTAAAATCAAACAACTTAGTCAGCGTATTTGTACCAATATTATATTTGAAAACAGTACCAAAGCCGTTAGCGCCACCATTTTCAGTAGTGCCAAAAATTGTGCCAGTAGTAGCCTGCATTAATTCGCCCGTTGGATTTGCACCATTACTTGCGCCCAAAAATTCAATCTTTTTGGTATAAGCAAAGGTCGTTGGATTAAATTCGTACAACACACCGGCTTGTGCAGTAGCGTTGCCACCAGCACTTGTAACACCATACATTAAATTGTTGCTAGCTTTTATCATGCCGCATTGCGGATAGTCGCCATTAGCACTTGTAAGCTGCACACGTCTAGTATGTGTGTTTGTGCTATAATTGTACTCGTAGATAACTCCGCCAAAATCGGCGCCACCATTTCCTGCTGATGAAATAGTTGTACCAAAAAGTTTCGTGCCACTATCGTAAACAAGTTGGCCGAGCGGTATATCACCAATTAGTCCGCCAAAATCGCGTTTCTTAATTAAGGTATTCGTTGTTGTGTCGAACTCAAATAGTACACCGCAACCACCTGCACAACTTGCCGCACTGCCAGTACCACCTGCTTGTGCAACACCATAAAGTTTTCCGTTTGGTGCCTGCACTAAAGCACCTCTTGGATATGCCCCATTGGTGTCAAGAAAATCAGCAACTTTTGTATACGTATTGGTTGCCACGTCGTAGCGCACGATAGTGCCGCGATTTTTAGAGCCGCCAAATTGCGTGAGACCGTAGAATCTATTGTTTGCTGCTAATAGCAACCTGCCACTTGGTTTCGACCCGTTGCTTGCAAGCGCGAATTGCACTAATGTATTTACAACATTAGTGCCAGTAGTAAATTCAAAAAGTGCACCTTTACCAGCACCACTACCTGAGTTGAAAGTGCTGTATAAGTTACCATTAGGTAGCTGCCCCATAGCGCTCTGTGAACCTTGACCAACTGCATCTGCCGCGTTATGAAGCACAGTATGTACATGCGTAGTAGGATCTAATTGAAAGATAACACCTTGATCGTTTGTGCCCCCTGATGCTGTAGTACTATAGAGCATATTGTTAGCAGCTTTAAATAATGGTGCAAAAGGTGCTCTACCATAAGTGTATGAAAAACTAAATCTTTTTGTTAGCGCAAAACTTACGGTATCAAATGTAAAAATTGCTCCAAGCGTACTGTCGCCACCTGTTTGCGTAATACCGTATAACAAACCATTACTGGCTTGCATAAGCGATACAAAAGGTCTTTGGAAAGTTGTTGCAGAAAAATTTGCTCTCACCGTTACACTTGTTGCGCCTGGCAAATATTCAAACACACAACCCAAGTTACTCGTAGACCCAGTATAGGTTACACCATAGAATTTATTATTTACTTTACACAAAGTGCCTTGAGGGTTGCGGCCATTTGGCCAAGTGACGCCACTGCCGGTAAAGCGATATTTTACAACTATACTTGTAGCGCCGAGTGTGTACTCTATGATGCTACCGCCGCTATTTGTCACGCCAGTTCCACCGCCAGAAGTGCCAAGTACATATAGCTTGCCCGCATGCTCTATCATTTGCCCGCTTGGTCTAAATCCATCGGTTTGAAGAAAATTGTACTTGTTAGCAAACGTATTAGTAGATGGGTCAAACTCGAAAATACTTCCTCTGTGTACGCCTGGCGATTGTTCTGGATTTGTTGTACCGTAAAATTTATTATTACTTGCAAGTGTTAGACTCGTTAAGCAGCCTGCACCAGTTACGCTAGAGAAATTATGCAATACAGCATATGTGCCACTACTTAAATCGTAACTGTAAATTATACCTAAGCCGTTTGCACCTCCTTCTTGCGTTGTACCGTATAATTTGTTGTTGTATAATACTGGCAAGCTATACGTTGGTGTACCGCCAGGTGTGCCCTGCAATTGTGCAGAATTACTGAAGGAAGTCGCGCCAGGTTGATACTGTAAAAAAGTTCCAAACTCTATTCCTCCTTCTAAGGCATTTCCTACGAGCAGCGAGCTTTGCGCATAAGTTTGCATGCTGAAAACAACACTAAGCATAAAAACAAATGCTACAACAGCGTAGCATATTTTTGATTTCAAAGTAGAAAAGACCATCTATTGCTTGTGATTTATGTATTGCGTGCCTATGATATACCTAGTGGAAATAAAAGAAGGGTTAAACTACAACATAGCTCAACCCTTCTAAGTTTATTTAGTAATTAACTTATTGTTTTACAAAAGTCTTAGATGGATTGCCATTGATGCGCACAATGTACACTCCTTTAGGTAACTGGCTAATATCTATGCTGTTAGTACCTATGTTCGTTACATCAGCAGCCATAACCTGTGCGCCTACTTGATTAAAGATACTGATAGAACCAACTTCTCTACTTTGTACATAAAGCAAGTTGTTTGCCAATGTTGGATAAACATTTGCCACTTCGTTAGCAACTGTGCCTAAAACAATAGTGTTTGTGTAAGAACCTTGACCAGCAGCATCAATATACTTAGCTCTGTAAAAGCTTGTGCTTGCAATCATTTGCATATCGTTCCATTTGATGTACTGCGCAGCTACAACTTCAGGTGTAATTGGTGTGCTAGCGAGTGCAACAAAGTTTGCACCATCTTCACTTCTTTCAAGTACAATTGTGCCGTCTACTACACTTGCATCCAATGCGCATGTCAATACATTTTTACCAGCATCAGCAGAACCATTTAGTTTGAAATCGTAAATGCTTAATGGGTTAGAAGCTAATTTCATCGCAGAGCTAAAGTCGCCAGCACTCCAATCTTGGAAGGCAATATACGGATTGCCACTCAAATCAGTTACTAATGAAGGTACACTAACACCATTTGAAGTAAACAATGCATTGCCCACTGGAGACCAGCTGCCACCGCTAAAGCGCAGCACAGTTGGACGATTTTGACCTGAGAAAGTACCGTCAGGAAAAGCAACCATTGGAGCACCAGTATTATCGATAACGAAACTCATAGCAAAATAAGGCGCATTGTTAAAATCAGCAGGGCCAACATTTGTCCATGCGCCACCACCAGTACCACGCTTCATATTAGCTTCTCCGCTACCGCCGTTTGCTGTAGTAAATTCTCTATACACCACATACGGACGATTTGTTGTAGGACTTACTTTAAGACGAACCATATCTAGCACATCTGTAGTGGTGATATCGCCTGCTGCAACCGCATTGACCCAAGAAGTACCATTGTAACGTAAAACCTTAATTGTTTGACCGCCATCGTCTTGGAATGCGATTACTGGCACACCACCGTTATCAATTTCAATATTTGCACTTCCGTTTACAGCATTAGGAGCTGGAATAGCGCCAACATTAACCCAACTAGTACCATCAAAACTTTTTACAACAGGATTACCATTAGAACTTTGAAAATAAATCACATATGGTACACCTGCGGCACTTACTGCAAAATCCCAATACTGCTCCATGCCTGCAATGTTTAAACCGCCACTAAAACCTGAAGCGCCAACTGAAGTCCAAGTTGCGCCAACTAGCTTTTTTACACTTATACCGCTCGTATTGCTATTAACATAAGCAGCATACAAATCGCCATTCGGCGCAGTTTGCATCAAAATTTGATCAGCACCACCGCTAGTCATATTTGCGTTGCCTAAAGTATCCCAGACATTACTGCCTACGATGTACTGCATAACAGTGCCAAGACGTGTCGCATCGTTGATATAAGCAACAACTGGAGCACCATTGGCGTCCACTGTCATTGATGTATGCGAGATTTTAACTGTGCTGAAACCTTGATTGCCAAGATTAACCCACTGCGCGAAAGCAGAAAGATTTAGTGCGACAATAAAAAGAATTGCGTAAATTTTCTTCATCTATAATCTATTTTACGTGTTAAAAGTACGCCAAATGTAGCACAAGTCAAAACTATTTAACATCTATCTTTTGGCGCGTTTTTGGTGATTTATAGCACGGATTTGCTGCGGGTTTTTAAGCAACAAAAAAGGACATCTTGAACACAAATACCAATGTGTTTGCTATATTTGCCAATAGTCTCAGGGCTAGGTATTCATGGCAGGCAACTATATTTTTTCGTTTCTACTCGCATTAATAGTGTCGGCTGTAACCCAATTTCTGATTATTCGCCTAAGTCATAAACGGGGTATTTTTATTGATGACCACGAAAGTGACCAACCACAAAAGTTTCATGACGCACCTACCCCACGTATTGGCGGCATCGGCGTATTTTTGGCTTGCCTTCTCATAATGCTACATGGCAAAATTGGCATCTTCTTGATTATCAGCAGTATACCAGCATTTTTAGCTGGTGTTTTTGAGGATTTCCGAGGCGATATGAGTCCCAAAATTAGGCTGGCTATCATGCTGGCAAGTGGTTTTTTGGCTATTTGGCTTTGCGATGCTGTGGTAACGGATTTTGGATTTTTTAGTACGCCTTTATGGCTAGGTATAATTATTAGCTTTATTGCGATAGTGGGAGTGATTAATGGGACAAACCTAATTGATGGTGTAAATGGTAATATTGGCATCATTTGCTGCATCATTTTTGGAAGTTTTGCTTCGCTAAGCTATGTGCTTAAAGATGATTTTATGTTAGTAGCAAATATCTTAATCGTAGGAGCCCTTTTTGGTTTTCTACTTTTTAACTATCCTAGAGGTCAAATTTTTATGGGTGATGGAGGCGCCTATCTTTTGGGATTTTTAATTTCTGTAATTAGCATGATATTTGCAAGGCGTCATTCTGCTGAGATTAGTCCGATTTTTGTGCTTGTTTGCGTTGCCTACCCAGTGCTAGAGGTGATTTTTTCATTTTCGAGAAAGCTTTTTTTTGAGAAAATTGGTCCACTACACCCTGATAAGTTACATCTGCATCAGCTAATAGCGAGAGGGCTGTGCAACGGCATCAACTCTCGGGTTGTACTATACATTGCTCCATTCATATTCGCTAATAACTTCTTAGCTGTTAAGTTTTATAATAATGGTCCTATGCTTTTCTGTCAAACGGTGGTATTCCTAGCAATTTATATTGGCACATATGTTTACCTACGAAAATCAGACCAATCCTTGGAAAATACTTAGCCAGCAGTATTCAACAAAACTAGAAGTGAAGTACCTTCGCCAACGTTTAACCATGTCTAGTACACGCTAGTTATGGCTATGTGTAAAATAACATGATATATAATGATTTAACTGCCAAGAAGAAAAAGTTAGCTGTAATTGGGCTTGGCTATGTAGGGCTTCCGATTGCGCTAGAATTTGCTAGGAAACTAGATGTGATTGGTTTCGACATTAGCGAATCCCGAGTTAATCTGATGCGCAACAAAATTGACCCTAGTAATGAGTTGCCTGCATCAGCCTTTGAAGGTTGCAGTATAGATTTTACAACTGACATTGAGGTACTAAAAGAAGCTAGCTTCTTTATAGTTGCTGTACCAACTCCAGTGGACGAGCATAACGTTCCTAATTTGATTCCCGTATTAAGTGCTAGCGAAACAGTTGGCAAAGTGATAAGTAAAGGTGATTATGTTGTTTTTGAAAGTACTGTTTACCCTGGCTGCACTGAGGAAGATTGTCTTCCAGTTATTGAAAAATTGAGCGGTCTCCGTTGTGTTGAGGACTTCAAACTGGGTTATTCACCAGAAAGAATTAACCCAGGTGATGCAGTTCATACCTTAACGAATGTTGTGAAGGTTAGCAGTGGCTGTGATGAAGAAAGTGCTGAGGAAATTGCTAAGACTTACGAGCTTGTAATCAAGGCAGGCGTTCATCGTGCTAGTAGCATTAAGGTTGCTGAGGCAAGTAAAATCATCGAGAACACGCAACGAGACTTAAATATTGCCTTAATGAACGAATTGAGTATCATTTTTGACAAAATGAAAATCAATACATACGAAGTACTAGAAGCTGCAGGAACTAAATGGAATTTTTTGAAATTTAGTCCAGGCCTTGTAGGGGGGCACTGCATTGGCGTAGACCCTTACTATCTTACCTATAAAAGTGAAGAATTAGGATATCAAAGCAAGGTAATTCTAGCGGGTCGTGTTATAAACGACGAAATGCCTGCGTATGTCTGCAAGAAAACAGTTCAAACAATTATTAAGTCAGGCAAAGATATTGGCAAAAGCCGAGTGCTAATAATGGGAGTTACATTTAAAGAAGATGTAAGCGATATTCGCAACAGCAAAGTTGTTGATGTTATTAGAGAGCTAGAAGGCTACAATGTAGCTGTTGATGCAGTAGATCCCCATGCTAGCTCTGACGAACTAATGCATGAATATGGATTTGCGCTTTGTACGGAACCCAAAGGACCATACGATGCAATAATTTTGGCAGTGGGACATAAAGAATACCTAGCTCTAGCTGAAAGCGACTTAGTAAACTTGTGCTCACCAAATGCTCTAATTGTTGACATTAAAGGTAATTACCGGAATAAGATAAAAGATTTGAAGTACTGGAGTCTGTAATGTGGAGTCTGTCGCTCTGTACTTACTCTTTAACTTGTGCCGATAACTTCTTCAGTTACCGTTAAGCGCTATTGTTTAATTTACGCTTATCACAAATTAGTTAAAATAGTTAGGGTTTTGCTTATACCAATCAATTGCTCGTCGTAAACCCTCTTGGATATTTACTGCTGGGTTATATCCTAATAGACTTTTTGCCTTACTAATGTCCGCTAAGCTGTGCGGAATATCCCCTAATCGCTCAGGTCCATTAATAGGTTTGATGGAGCTGCCGTATATCTCTTGCACATATGTAAATAACTGCGAAAGCGTTGTGCTTTGTCCGTAAGCAATATTGTAAATTTGATTAACTGCGTCCGGCTTACTTGTAGTGAGAGCTAGCATATTTGCTTGAACAACATTATCCACATAAGTGAAGTCCCTACTGTTGCTTCCATCACCATTAATGGTTGGTGACTCGCCGCGAATAGCATGGTCAATAAATAGCGGAATAACAGCTGCATAAGCTCCATTAGGATTTTGATGAGGACCAAAAACATTAAAGTAACGTAGTCCAATATATTCTAAACCGTATGTTCGACTAAATACATCGGCATATAACTCCATGACATACTTGGTGACGGCGTATGGCGACAATGGTCTTCCAATTATCTGCTCAACTTTGGGAAGATTGGTGCTGTCGCCATAAGTACTACTGCTTGCTGCAAAAACTACACGCGTGACCTTGCATTCTTTTGCAGCGGTAAGTACGTTTAGTGTACCATTAATATTGGCGCTATTTGTAGCTATTGGGTTTGCAATGCTCCTAGGAACAGAGCCTAATGCGGCTTGGTGAAGCACATGTGAAATAGACTGCATTGCAGCGTATATATCGTCCCAGACAGCAATGTCTCCGTTAACAAACTCAAATTTATTGTGGCCTAAAAAAGGCTCTAAGTGCTTAATTGTACCAGTGCTTAGATTATCAATTACTCTTACTAAACTTACGCTTTCTTGTTGAATCAAATGGGCTACTAAATTACTGCCAATAAAGCCTGCACCCCCAGTCACTAAAACTTTCATTGCTGCAAATGTATTACATCATTGTGTTTAACAGCGCCTCGTACTTGGCAACAATTATTTTTTCGTTGTACTTGTTTACAGCTAAGTGCCTGCCATGTGTACCCATTTCACTGCGAATTCCTTGCGGTAGTTGTACCATTTCCCTCATAGCTTTATAGAGAGCAATTGCTGATTTAGCTTCACAAATAATACCATTTCTTCCATTATCAACTAGTTGACGGCATCCTGGCGCATCACTTACAATAATAGGCTTACTCATGCTCATTGCTTCTAAAATGCTCTTAGGTAAGCCTTCTCGATAGCTAGGTAGCACAACACAATCAACATCATTGATTATTGAAGGAAGATCATTACTCAAACCAAGGTATCGTATCTGTTGGTTGCGATAAAGCCATTGCTTAAGCAGTGTTTCTGATATTGCGCTAGGATTTCCTATATCCAAAGCTCCAATCATACGTAGCTCAACATGCTTGTAATCGACACACAGCATATTAAATGCCTCAACGAGCTCAATTACTCCCTTATCATGTAGCAACCTACCAATAAACAAGAAGATAAAATGTTCATGAGTGTTTGCTTCGCTAACTCTTGGTGCAAAGACATCAACATTAATGCCAGAACCATCAATAATTAAGGATTTGGAATCGGCTACTATGCCTAAAGCTACTACTTCATCTAAGTCTTGACTGTTTTGGAACACAACCTTATCTGAATGAGATAGCGCATATTTAAACAATCGTTGGACTAATAAGTTCACAGGTGATTTATTTAAGAACACGTACCCTAGTCCAGTAACATTGGAAACGGTTTTGGTAGGCAAGGTTCTAGCAGCAAGTGATCCGTAAACATTTGGTTTGATTGTAAACTGAAACGCGACATCAATCTGATTTTTCTTGTAAATATGTCGTAATTCGCGCATTAGTCTTATATCCTTCAAAGGATTCTTGCCTTTTCTAAGCAGGTGCTGAATAGGTATTATGCGGGCCTCACAATTCTCACTTAACGTCTTAGAAGTATCATCAATTGGAGCAACCACAAACACCTCATGACCAAGAGAAATAAAGTGTCTAATTAGTCCCAAGCGAAAATTGAGAATATTCCAAGACGTATTTGCTACAATTGCTATGCGCATAATAAATGATTATTTGTATGCCTAATATGACGAAGGTAAATAAATCGTGCGATAAGCTTGGGTAAGATACTTACTTTAAAGAAATTGCGGAGCATCTGCCACTAGCTACTGCTGCTAGGCGATGCTTTTGGACTTTGTAATAGATGCTTAGAAATTACCAAGGCTGCCCAATAAAATAGAATACCAGCACACTTGTAGCGAGAAAGTGTTCCGTAATTTGTAATTGTGATAGCTATAAATCCGCACGTAAAGGATGAGTAGACAAAGAGAAACATTACAAGGTTATTACTAAATAAAAGTGACAAGAATCTAGCGTGATATCTGATTAGCAGATACAAAGTACCAATTAGTAGTATAAAGCTTTCGAACGCGGTGAATAATGCAAGTACGCCCTTGTATTCCCATAGAAAGGGCCTAAATAATGCAATAACTATACCTTTTGGTATCATTAAAGCTATACTGCCAACCGTTCCATCTGAAATACCGATGTCATATGAACTACCTGCACCTTCTTTATAAATTTCCTGTAAAAACTGCGTCTCTGTTAGCACATTTTCAATGCTAAATCTTGCTAAATTACTATTGGTGTTTGACGTCAAGTATTGGTAGCCCACTGCCATTACCCCTGCAAATACTAGTAAGGCCGGCACGATAAGCAAAGCTTTTAAAGTTCGACTAGCAATACGTGTATATTGGTGAATCATAACTCTAAAAAGAATATAGCATATTATGAATGCAAGAAAAACATAGGAACGAACACTATTAAGGATAAACAGCGAAAGGCATAGGCCAAGCGCGTATTTTAAACGATAGCTCTTGAAGTGAAGTAGCTTTTCTAAGCAGTAAAAAGCTATGCCCACACCAAAAATTGCAAAAGGGTCTTTTGTGATACCAGAGGTCCATATCGTTACGGAAGGCAGGTACAAAATTGGCAAAGCCAACTGTTTTTGTAGTTCAGGAAATCTTGTTACAAGTGCTTTGTAAATGTACCAAGACCCAAGAAATGACATATACGTTGTTAGCAGTGTAAAGCTAAGAAAACTGAAGAAGCAAAGATAGCCTACAATATACAGCAACTTGGAAACCATCATCGTAGCTGAGATCTGTTTGGTCCCAAAGCCAAAAACGTCACTTAAATTACTCCACCAAGTTACGCCGGCGTCTGCCTTCAAGGCAAGCACATCATTATAGAACCAAATATTATCTACATAGTAGTGATAGTAGTATACTATAAGAATAAGATAAAATACTGAATAAAGAATTTTAACTAAAAATGCTCGCTTAAAGACCTTTACTAACTCTTCGTCTAAATTTCTAAAGATTACAAGTTTCGTAAAAAGCAATAGCAATAGAAACATAAATGGCATTGCCACTATGTCTATTTGATTTAAAATTCTAAAGTCTATAGGCACGCTACTTGCAAATTTTGATAGTTGTGCTACCCTCTAAATCATGACTAATCTCCACAGACTTTGCTTTCAATCCTCTGAACAGTTTTTCAATTCTAGCCTTTGACATATGCGGATGTCCAATCTTTATTCCAGTATAATTATTAACCGCTGCAAAAAATTGTGAGCGCCATTTTGTCAAAGTAGGTATGTCGTTATAGTCGCTACCGCGAAAGTCTTCATTGTGCACTACTAAATACATCTTCCCATTTTCTCGCAAACAGCCTAGTAGTGTTTCAGCAAATCGACGATCGCTAATGCAATAGAACCAACAAACTCTATTAAAAATAAGGTCGTATTGTCCGCTCGCATTGTCCATATAATCTAACTTATAGTGCGCAATCACGACATTTTGTTCTGCACTTTTCTCTTTTGCAATATTTAAGTAGTTTCTTGAAATATCATGCCAAGTTACAACTGCACCAAGCTTACTAAATTCGATGCTATACTGCCCAGGTCCAGCGCCAAGGTCTAGTACATGTTGACCATTTAGATCTCCAGTAAACGCAACGACATCAGCAATTAAAGCATGACTAAGGCTTGCATAGTTAACTTCAGCATACTTTTTTGCATACGCCGACGGCACAGGATCCCATCCTTTTTCCGGCTTATGCATTAAATAGTGCAAATAATTTATCATAAAGACTGTTGAGTTTTTTTTCGTTGCAACTAGTGGTAAAAGTATCAATTAATTGTGGTTCATGCTAGCTAAAATTGCATCTGCATATTTGCTAACTGAATGACTATCCAAAAAATCTTCTTTGCTTACTGTATCAGTAACGCTCTTTGCAGTTTGCAATGTAGACGAAATTGCTTTTGATAAAAGCGGAGCATTTTCTATTTCAACAGTTGTTATACAAGGCAACTTATCAATTCCGCCTGCACATAGCGTGCTAACGACACGGTCGTTTAGTGACATCATCTGCAAAAGCACATTAGGAAAGCCTTCTACGCGTGAAGAAACAACACAGCATTTTGCAAGTTTAAAGTAAGGCATCGGGTTGTCAACATATCCTAAAAAATGTACTCTGCCAATTAACCCTAAATCCTTTGCCTGTAACTGCAAATCTTGAGTCAAAGGACCATCGCCTAATATAACTAGTTGAAGACTATGGTCATTCAACATAGCAAATGCCTGAAGCAAAACATCATATCCCTTTTCCTTAATGGTTCTGCCAGCTGCAACAATAAAGTTAGCTCTATCAAAAGTACAATTTTCAAGAATCTCCTGCGAACCACGTGTACGCCATTCCTGTAAATCAACTGGATTTTGAAGAACAACCGATGGCCATGAAATTGCATTAGGAATATAGTGTAAAAACCTGCCTTGCATTGGTTTGGTTTGAAAAATTATCAAATCAGCTTTACTGTAAGCAAAGCCATATAACTTCTGAATCATTGCAAACGGATTACTAGAAATTTTGTTAGCAAACTTCAAAGAGTTTATTCTATCAAAAATTAGCGTAGACTCTCTTAATACAAGTTTGGCGGTCTTAGGAATAAAACGAATTCTTCTCAGGCACCCCAAAATGATATTCATAAAGTAAAGTGAGGAGACAATAATAAGACCATCATTGCTTCTGCAGGCTTTGCGGATGTGGAAGCAAAATTTTAATACAGCGACAAAATTTAAAAGTACTTCCGTAAAGACACCAATGAAACCGTGCCTTTTATTCGTAAGTGTAAACAGTAGGATACTACTGCTGTGGCCATTTTTAAGTAGGGCTAGATGAAGAGATTGCAGTATTCGCTCTGCACCTCCATAGGCTTTATTATGTAAACAAAATAGCCAAGGTCTCATTATCTATCGCTTGGTTTTAGCTGAAATAATCATTTGGTGCACAAAAACACTACGATTTTACTTTAAGGCACCATAACGCATGCATTAATCTATCAATTAGATTTTTGGGTCTAGCAAATGTAATAGCCTGATCGATACTGATGACATCTTTGTGATTTGCAGCTAGCCAATTTGCCATCGCGTTAAAGTCGCTAGCTGTCATGGTGTTAGGATGCAAGCAAAAGGTCCATGTGCCAAACGGCATACGTCTAAATCGCCATAGCTGCTGTGGAATCCAAGTGAAGTTTTGATGATAGAAAACTTGTGGAGCAAAACCGTCTGAAATAATCCTTATTGAAGTGTAGTTATGCAATACTTGTATGGTAGTATTATCAAATGAGTGACCTGGAGCAATAAAAATTCTTGGGTTTATATCATGTTGTTTCAATAACGCCAAACCTGAGATAATTTTGTGCTTTTGTTCATCGACCGTAAATCCTGTAAACTCCGATTTTTGCTTTAGCGGGACAATAGACTTCTTTGTGGTTGGTGTATATACATGCTGAAAACCGTGCAAGGCTAGTTCCCAGCCGCGTTCTTTCCACCTTGGTATTGTATCTGTCCAAAAACTTTCTTCATGGCCATAACTAATTTGCTTGTCGCGATTATCTGGGATTACAGCTACGAGTGGCTGAATACTATACAAATTCAATAGTTGTTCTGCCTTTAGCCAACTGTTTTGGTTCATTTGAGGACAGGCGTCATCCATACGTATAATATATTTTGCACGCATACTATTGTGAAACGGAATTCCCAGGTAAGAAATCGGTGAACGTGCTGTTGCCCGTTGAGTACTGGAATTGTGAAGGTGAATTTGTAATTCGCTTGTTACCCCCAAGTGAATTTATTCTTTCAAAAAGCAAAACGATGCTCTCTCCTTTTCCTTTCGGACGCATGTCATAGAATATGTTATTCTGCAGAGTAAAACTTCTAATTATACTACAGTAGTCTCCTTTTGGTATGTCAGCAAAGTATAGGTAAAACTTACAGTTTATCATTTTACTTTTTTCATCAACATCTCTATATCCATCGTTACTTAACCACACTAATTTATTAAACCTAGCGGTAAAAGTACAATTCTCGAAATATAAACGTCTTGCATCTGATTCACTGTACAGAAAACCTTGTCTCATCTTTTTGCCGTTGAGGTCATTATCATTAAAATCGCAGTTCACATACCGCGTAGCATCCTGCCATGTTTCTGCCTTACAACCTCGCAAGGTCAAACCTGAAATCTTGCAACCTGTAAAAACAAACTTAGGAGAACGAATAAATGTTACGTAGTATTCTGAATTCCAAAGTGTACATGCCGTGAACTTCACATCTCTAGCATATAAATTGTCGCAGATAACACTGCATCCTTTATTGTCAAGCAACTTACATGAATTAAAAACACCTTTGGAAGCCAAATCTGTCATTCTGCTTGGTTCAATATCTATTCCAGCGCATGGTGAAGAGCTAACACCACCTTGTCCTGAATACGAAAAACTACAATTAGTAGCAATTAGATTTTTACCACCTAACCATGATAAAGCCTGTCGTCCATTGTACTCAAATTTGCAATTAGTTATTTTAGTTGCTAGATCAGTAGCAGAATCACTATTGATGTATAACCCATCCAAGCCAAAATGATGGACATTCAAATTAGTTAGCTGTAGACCGCTTGTAAAACTAGCAGTTATGCCATTATAGTAAAGTTGAATACCACGATCACCATATTCGCCTCCAATTGCCTGTTCGTCAACATTGCCGTCAAGTTCAAGGTTGGAAATCTTTATTGATTTGCAGTAATTGAAATAAAACAATAGACCTACTTCTGAAGCGTTAGGCCTCGAAGTATTTACACCTGAAGTGGCTAGTCTTGTACTTGGATCAAAAGAGCCATAGCGCAGGCCAGCAGCATATTTGATTATTGTGCCTGGCTGACCAACAAAGGAAATATTCTTGCAGTTATCTAGATTAAATACAATTGTAGACTTTAAGTTTTTTGTTGGATCCTCAGCGTCTCTAGGGTCTATCAAATATGTTCCTTTGGAGAATGTAATCTTACAATTTCCTTTTCGAACAGCAATAAACTGTGAGGCCTTGTGAAACGCACTAAGATTATTGAAGCTTCCATTAGCTTTTGCTCCAAAGCTTTCAATAGTTCTTGTTACAATTGTTTGTGCAACTACTCCCTTTGTGCTGCTAATAAACAGTAATAGTGCTATAAACTTTACTACATCCATTGTTTAAACCATAGTTTGAAATTAAAAACCAGCCATACTTTTTGAAATGTATGTCTATCCTCCGGATTAGCTAAGTACTTCTTTACAATACTTTCTACATACGATTGGTTGATATATGCTGACGTATCATGCGCAATGCAATCATCCAATAGCGAGCGCAAGTCTGTATGCATCCATTTATGAACTGGCATCGTGAACCCCATTTTTTTTCTGTCCATTATATGAGGTGGAACAAATTTATGAACAATACTTCTTATGATTCGTTTTGATTCAGCACCATTTGCTTTATATTCTACTGGAAGCTGGGCGACATACTCAATAATTCTATGATCCAGTAGAGGCTCTCTACCTTCAAGTGCAACACTCATTGTAGCGCGGTCTACCTTCGTCAAAATATCGTCTACCATGTATGACTGAAAATCTTTTGAAAGCATTTGGTCAAGCGGCAGTAAGGTTAAGGATTCAAGAAAATTATTTGTGGGGGCAGAACCGGAGTCGATGGTTTGTGGCACTAGCAAATCATTGAGTTCTTCTTTTGAAAATATAAATTCAACTCGATTATGAATATCGGCAATAGCCCTTGCTGGCAAAACACTGAGTAGTCTGTTTATACTAGTTGAATAAGCACTTAAACCAGGCCATGTAGCCATTGAACTTAATGAAGCCATTTGCTTGATGGTTCGCTGTGCAACACTAGGAATCAACTTGAGTACGTTATGCAGTTTTTGTGCATGTTGGTAGCTTCTATATCCTGCGAAAATTTCATCGCCACCATCAGCGCTTAAGGCCACTGTGACTGATTTTTTAGCAATTTTACTAACAAGTATTGTTGGAATAGCACTATTATCTGCAAATGGCTCATCGTAAATACGTCCCAAATCCTGCACAATATCTAGGGCTTCAGCTTGTGTACAATAATACTCATTGTGGCTCGTTCCCAAATGCTGAGCAACACTTTTTGCAAATTTAGCCTCATCATATTGCTCCTCTGCAAAGCCTATAGTGAACGTATTTAATGGGCTACTTGCCTGCTGCGATAAAATTGCCGTTACTAATGTGCTATCATAGCCGCCACTAAGAAATACACCAACAGGCACATCTGATACCATACGATATTTACATGCACTGCTAATAATGGACTGTACATTTTCTACTGCTGTGTTGTAGTCATCGGTCACTTTGGGCTTAGCGTAATAGTCGAGCACATTCCAATAGCATACATTCTCAACCTTTTGACTAGTAAGATCAATTTCAACATAGTTGCCAGCTTTTACTTGAAAGGTATTTTGAAAAATCGTAAGCGGTGCACTTATGTATCCCTTAGTGAAATAGTTAGTGAGTGCTGTATTGCATATGTTCTTCTCAAAACGAGGATGTTGATGAAAAGACTTTAATTCAGAAGCAAATAGCACCAAATTTTTACTTTGGTGCATGTACAGTGGCTTCACACCAGCTCTGTCGCGTATAAAAAGCACTTTCTGCGTCTTTGCATCATAAATTACTATAGCAAACATACCTATAAACTGCTGCAAGCAATTGATGCCCCACTGCTCATAACTATGTAAAATTACCTCTGTATCAGAGTTAGTATTAAAAACATGTCCTAGGGAAATGAGCGTGTTCTTAATTTCAGCGTAATTATATATTTCACCATTAAATACGATATTGACGGTCCCATCTACATTAGACATAGGCTGATGCCCTCCTACCGTTAAGTCAATAATACTCAAGCGCCGTTGACCAAGTCCAACGGTAGCACTACCATTTTGGTAAATATTATAGCCGCTGTCGTCTGGTCCTCGATGCTCAAGTGCGTCTGTCATGCGTACCAAATCATCCTGGGTACTTGATTTGGAATAATCTATAAAACCACTTATACCGCACATAAATTCTATTTTAAATTCGCAAACGCCAATTTAGAGTTTGCATAAGCTATTGCCAAAGCAATGTAAAATCCAAAAAGCATTGTTCCAGCTTGAACCTCTAGCATATCGTCAGTAGCAAAAATTGCAGCCCAAGCAAATAGAATAGCTACTCCAAAGTAAATTCTATTCTGCCAAAAGTGTTTAGCATATGCGATCATTGCAATTACAAAAATCATTAACCCCACAAGGCCATTATCTAGTAAGAAGTGTAAATACTGATTATGCGAGTTTAATTTATATTTATGGAAACTCGTCATATCATGTTTGACATAGTGATTATCCAACACATTTCTACCGGCACCTGTACCATATCCCCAAACAGGTTCCTTAGCAATATATCCCAATGCAATACGCCAAAGCAATACTCGTGCAGGGGTACTATGGCCTGCTGTTACCTTAGAATAGTCCGACTTAAAAGCATTACCAATTTCTATAAAACGATTTTGTATGGTAGTACTAGATATTAACAAGTAGGCAGCGGCACAAAAAAAAGCAAAACCAATAACGATTTGCTTAAGCGAATAATACCTGCGCCTTAGACCTTGCACGATAAGTACGATTAAAAACAAAAAAAACACAATATAGGAAACCTTAGATATTAGCATAAAAAGCGGCAACCCTACAGCAATTAAGTACAGGAAGCAACGCCTATTAGGATGTGCAAAGAAACGCTGCATCCAAAATAAGGTTGGCATCAAATAGTAGTATGACAAGTAGCCAGGATGCATAATTGGCCGTGCTAAGGATTCGTTGAAAAACACGGCACCGATTTGCAGTTTTTGATATTGAAAGCTTGCTTTAAAGAGCAGGTATAAAAATATAACAAACAATGATATTGAAATGTACTTCATGCATTTCAGTAGCATATCGCTTTCAATTCTTAGGCCTAGAAAAGCAATTACATATAGGATAAGTGGCAATTTGACCACCACCGATGCAATGCCATCGCTGCTGTATGGTGAATACAACACACATACTAAATGCCATAGTAAAAAAATAGCAATTGGTAGTGCATAGAAAAAATCCTTTTTAGATAGCAACTCTTTACTAAGCACAAGTGCAAGTAAGCGGAGTGCTACTCCCAGCACAAGTAGTACTTTTGCAATGGTAATGGCGATAGGCATTACAATGATGCCTGCGACAAGCAATATGTAAGCATATCTGCTGCCAAATAAATGCAGAAAAGTTTCACTACTAAACCGACTCACTGAATTTGTATAGTTCTTTTAATTGCACTCTATAGTAATCTAGACTAAAGTGGGTTTTCACTTTCTCAATTGTCTTGCTACTGCGTTTAAACCATTCAGATTCTGTGGTTTGGTATGCACGTGAAAGCGCGTCACAAAAACTCTCTTCATTATGATCGGCCAACCAACCATCAATATCATGGGTCACTATCAAATCTGCTCCACTTACATTTGAAATTATCGGCACAACACCATACGACATCGCCTCAAGCAGCGCATTGTTGAGATATACTAAATCCGAAGCAAGTACAAAGTATTTGGCCTGTCGATAATATGGCGTTGGGTCTGAAAAAGCGATGGCTTGTGTGTTAGATTCTAGGCTAGCCACAAGCTTTTTTTCTAATTGCCAGTTATCACTATCCCCAGAACGCAAACCAACAATTAGGTTATTGGTTTCTTTTCGACTATTGCAAAACTTCACAAGCCATTGATACTTTCGCTCTGGTACAATCCGATTAACCCACAAGAAATCAATTGTTCTATCACTATACTTCGCAGCCTCACTTCGCGGCACGTCTACCACATTATGAATAAGAAACATATGCTTAACACCCATTCGTTCCAAGATGGGTCGCATAAATAATTCCTTATACCAAACCACGTTCGCCCACTTATAGCACAGATACATCGATGACCTTATGAGAAAATTGTATCCGCCCTTCTTTTTTGGCCTGTAGTAAACTAAGTCTCCGCGTTCAACACAAATAACCTTAATCCCCAATAACCTTGCCCACAAGGTGTATATAGCGCTAAAGTACGACGCTGGGTAAATTTCTAGGTGGTGTAAAGAGCGCCTCTGCTTAAAAATAAATACTAATACTGTAAATAATTCAACAAGTTTATTTTTAGCCCCTAAGTGCATCAAAACCACATTGGGATAAGTAGTATCGGTAGAGTTAACCTGCAGTATCTGTATAACTTGAAAACCAAGTTCCTGCGCTACGCGCATTTGCGCAAAATGCTTTGGCAAAAAGCTATATTGTATAACACAAATTTTATTACGCATTACTTCATCAATGAACCCGCCATTAAAAACACCCAATTCTTGTCACCAGTAGTTTCGTACTTGTCTTTTGCGCGAATCGCATCTACCTTTTTGTGATTAAGATATCCATTCTTAGCCAGTCGGTCTAATGAGGCATTAATCGCATCAACCACAGATTTGTTCTGCATCCAATTTTGCTGTGGAGGTTCGTAACCGATTTTATCCGTACGCCAGGCAATTTCTTTGGGCATCGTATTCTCAAAGGTTTGACGCATTATCCATTTTGTCCAGCCGTCATTAATTTTCATCGTAGCTGGCAGTGTAAATAAAAATTCTACGAGTTCATGGCTAAGAAATGGTAAACGAACTTCTCTGCTGTGAGCCATACTATTGCGATCCGCAAAACGTAATAACTGCTGTAGGCCATACTTCATCGTACTGCTATACAGCGAGTGATTTAAGCTTTCGAATGTATTGCCCGGTGTAACAAACACTTTGCTTCTATTACTTGCATAGAAGTCGCTCGTAAAGAAGCCAGTTGTTGTTTGCTTGACTTGATTTTTTAGTATCTTAATCGGCTTAATCAATTGTGGTGCTACTCCGCGTATCCTATCTGCAAAAGTTGGCTTTGTAATTTCGTTAATTGGATTGTTTTTATGAAGTGCATTGTAGGCAATTAGTTGTGGCTTGTAAATGGAGCGGTCGTGCTTATTTAACTCTGCAAAAAAGGGATTGTAGTAAGCATGATAACCTGCCAATACTTCATCAGCCCCTTGACCATCTAGTAACACTGTAGTATTGTGTTCCTTTGCCAATCGCATTACACAATATTGAGCATAAATACTAGCGCTACCAAACGGCTCCTCTTGATGCCAAATCAACTTCTGAAGATCATCAAGCATTCCTTGATCAGTAGGCGTAACAAAATGTGGATTTGCATTTGTAGTTTTAAGCACAAAGTCCATGTATTTGCGTTCGTCCTTCTTGAAGCCAGGAAAAACAGCGCTAAAAGTGTTTTGCGATTTAGCTGACTTAAAACTATCAATAGTGCAAACAACCAATGAAGAATCTAACCCTCCACTTAAACTACTGCCTACAGCCACATCGCTTCGCAATCTTCTATTTACAGACAAGTTGAAAAGTTCTCTAAAGCGTTCAGACGCTACTTCAATACTAATTGACTTATCGATGTTTTTATAGTCTATATCGTAGTATCTTTTTATCTGAAAGTCGTTTGTTTTCAGATTAATGTAAATAAAATGACTATGCTCTAAACGCGTAGCGTTTCTAAAAAATGTTTCACTTAAATCTTGGGGATTCTCTGTGTAACCGTACGACAAGTAATTAAATAGCATTATGTCATTGATTGCACTGTCAATACCAGCTGCCCACAAGCATTTAATCTCGCTACCAAATACAAAATGCTCTCCGTCAATATAATTATAAAAAAAAGGTTTTTCCCCGAAACGGTCGCGAGCGCAGAATAAAGTTTGCTCTTGCTTGTCGTAGATTGCAAATGCAAACATGCCGTCTAGTAAGTACAAACAGTCTTTACCATGTTTGTGATAAAGCGCCATTAAAACCTCCGTGTCACTTTGTGTGTGAAAATGGTAACCTTGCTTAACAAGTAACTCCTTTAGCTCAACATAATTATAGATTTCGCCATTGAAAACTATTGAAAACCTATCCATGTACTGCATAGGTTGGTCAGCAGCATGGCTTAAATCAATAATTGATAAGCGGCGATGTGCTAAGCCAACATTGCTAGCATCATTAATCCAATGCCCTTCGCCGTCAGGACCTCGATGTTCTATTACATCGGTCATCGCCTTAAGCGTAGCTATTTCTACTGGTTTTTTAGAAAAGGAGATATATCCGCTAATTCCACACATAGTTTACAAACATATATATAATTATCATAGTTAAATGAACTGCTTACATCAGTAAGCGAATCAATTCAAAGGCTTCGGCATACTTAGTATCACACTGTACTCCTCTAACCCTAGCAAGCGACCGAAGAAATTCTTCACTAACATAAGACCGGTGTGTTTGAGATTTATATTGTTGCATAGCATTAATCTTTAATGCCAGATTCTGCTCTGATAGTGCTACAAAACAATCAGTGGAAAATGATAAATTATTCCATGGCATTTCATAGCCATAAATGGTACTATTCTTAAACGCTCGAACACCTTCCTCATGAATAACCTGATGATCTTGGTGAATATCGAAAGAACTAGGAAGAAAGATAATGTTAGGCTTCAAGGTTTGCCGAAGTTTTATTAAATCCTCCAAAATATCTTGTCTACGGTTCTTGAACTCTCGCACATCGTAGTCAAAAAAATGTACATTCTCAGATTTTAGCCCAAGCTCATTTGTAGCAGCAAGCAACTCTTTTTCAAGGGTGTCCTCTTTCCAACCACTTGGCAGTGACCTTCTGCAAGTACTAAAAGCAAAATAGTAAATCTCAATGTTTGGGCTATTGTACTTGGCTATAGTACCGCCGCAACCTAGTTCACCGTCATCGGTATGGGGAGCTAGTATTAGTATTCTATCGTGATCCTTAATCATACAAATTAGTATCTACTTTTTTTCTAATTTTTTTCCGGGATTACCAACCCACACTTCTTCATTAGGTATGTTTTTTGTAATTACAGCGCCTAGACCAATCAATGCGTCATCGCCCACTACCAATCCATTTTTAACAGTACAATTTGGTGCTAACCATGCACGATCTCCGATGATAGTACTGCCACCAACGATGGCATGCGCTATCACTGCGCAGTGCTTTCCTACTACCACGTTGTGAGCAATATGTACAAGGTTGTCTATTTTAGTACCCTCTCCAATAATAGTATCTGCTAGAACACCTCTGTCAATGCATGAATTGTTTCCAATATCCACATTATCGCAAATCCTAACCCCTCCCAAGTGCTCAATAAGCAAAAAAGATCCATCACTTTGCCGCTCATACCCAAAACCTACACCTCCAATTGTTGTATTTGCTCCAATAAATACGCTATTACCAATGGTGCAATTTTCGACCAAAACGGTATTGTCAAGAATAATACAGTCATTGCCAATTGTACACCCTGGCCCAATTACCACAAACGCACCAAGATAAACGCGTTCCCCTAGAATTACAGTGGAATGTATTTGCGCGGTTGCATGCACACCTACTGGCTTTTCTTTAGCAAAAAACTTGCTCAACAGGCTTTGAAAAGCACTTCGGGGATTTGTGCAAACTAGGTAATTTACTTTGCTACTAATAGTATCAGGTAGCTTTGCACAGATTACCGTACCTTGATGAATACTCGCAATTTTTTCAGTATTAGATAGTGATGCCCATGTAATTTGCGTATCTAAAAGTGTTTGACCTGATAGTGGAACTACCCTATCTACAATAGCGTTTGCATTGCCCAGGTAATGCTCCTGTGGTTTTAAGTGGTTTACTATATCAATTATTGCTACTCCCATATCAGTATATTGAAAATTTTACTTAAAATTTTGCAGCGTTAGAAGTATGCTCAAAATAACCTGCATTTATAATCATAGAGAGGCCTAAACCGCCGCTGCTTTGTACTTGCTGTAGCACGACACAGCAATGCTTTAGGTGCTAATGCACTAAGCGCCTAATCTGTTCTAAGTATTGTTTGTGAAACTCTTCAGAAGACAATACTTGTGCAGCCTTGCTCGAATTCATTTTATAGTGCAATATTTTTTCAGCGGAAAGCTCTCGCAGCGTATGAATACAATCTACGACGTCAAACCCTTTACTTACTACCCCACATTGCCATTGATTTACAAGTTTTGCCATATCGACATTTGGACTAATTACAAGTGCTAGTCTAGCTTGGATGTATTCAAAAATCTTGTTAGGCATAGCCGCCATTTGATTAAAATTCTCGGCAAACAATAAGTATAAGCCCACATCGTAATTGTTAAGCATCGGTACGATATCAGCAAAACTTATAGGCTGCAATAATTTTACGTTTGAATAGCGCTCACACAAATTTTGTATTTGATTATAGTACTCTACGTTACTGCCCTTAGTAAGGTACATGTCCAGAGCAAACCTTTCTGGTAGTGCACCAACAGCCTCAATCATTCGTTCTAGATACCTGTCCTTAATGCATGCCCCATGATGCACAACCTTAATAATACTTCCACAAGGCTTAGGCTGCAAATCATGATAAAACGCCGCATTTGGCAGCAAAAAACTATCCCTGCCAAATACCTCTTTCGTTTTTTCTACTATCGTTGCACTTACATTAACCAATAAATCAACTTGGGGAAGGTATGTGCTATATAATTCCTCATAGTATTTTTGATAGGTTTCTGCCCAATTAGGTCGATTATCAAATTCTAGTGGATAGTATTCATGCGCGTTAAAGACAAGCTTAAAGTTACAGCTAGACTTGAGTTGAGCCACATTGCTCAGGAAAACAGGATCATGTATGATAACAACATCTGGTTTGTGCGTTCTAATTGCACTTCTTATGCGTAGCTTAGCGCTATTGAAAAGTATATTCTGAAACTGTGTTGCACGAAAATACTTTCTTAAAATATAGTTGAAAACGCGGGCAGGCAAATTGTTCTTTAATTGTGTACTAACGTAATAAGTAACACCATTTGCCGCCTCATTAGGTAGCTCAGATGCATACACAACTACATCAAAAACCTTGGACATTGCTGCAACAGACCGTACTATACGTGGTCCATTTACCGCACTTCTATTTGTAAGTAAAAGAACTTTCAACTATGAATTTTTACCTTCTGTTCTACTTAATTATACACTACGTTGCTAAAATCAAGTGGGTTGCCATTGCGCTTAAAAAGCTTGGCGACGTATCTTGCTATTTTGTCTAAATGAAGCGTTATTTCTTGTGTATTGTATAGACACATGATAGATACCGACTGCTAGTGCCTGTAAATCTATAGAAAACACATTTCTACCAAGTACATTGTAGTCTGACTTCACTACCCGGCCTTGTACATCAGTTACAACAATAGACTGCAATGCAAAGTTTGAAGTGTCTGAAGCAACTATATAAACCACTCCGTTAGTGTGCGTAGGAAATACTTGCAAATTTGCAGTGTTAGTAATAGCAATCGTGTCGGAGTTCAATGTACAGCCATTGCTGTCAATCACATTGTACCAATAGTCGCCTTGCTGGTTTGCTAATAGACTCTCCACTCCAGCTGCAACCAGTTGATTCTCGTAGAACCAATTAGGAGAAAACACTGTCAAGGCATTAAGTCTGGTTCCTATTTGCTCTATGGCAGGGTGCTGCTGCTCAAAACACTTTACGTACAAGTTAGTATCTAGTGCAGCATAACAACCATTTGCGTCTTCTATTCCAAATAAGGTATAAGTGCCACAGGACAAATGCAATGAATCATTATCTACTAACTTATAATCAATAGTGTTTGACCCAAATCGAAGCATTGCTAGCTTGATAGGCTGTTCTCCACTTAAGTTAAAGTAACAGGCAATAGCTTGCAGTTCACAAAGTGTATCTAAACGAGAAAAGCTTACAGAAGCCGCTGAATTATCAATAACAATGGAAGTATCAAAAATTCTACTACAGCCAAAGCCATCAACTAGCATTATTGAATCTATAAGGCCATTTGTTGTATATAGTGAGTAACTAGTACCGGCTATTGGTACGCTGGCGGTGGTACCATCCAAATCATATAGTAATGTGCAAGGGCTAGAAGAATTTATCGCTAAGGTTATTTTCGTGCTATCTACACCACATATGTAGCTTTCGGTGATATTTGTAATTTCTATTGGCTCATATGGCGCTATATAGGTAGCCTGCAGTGGGTGGCTACAACCAAATACATTTTGTACACTTAGGAAAGTTAAACTACCATTTGGTAGATAGAATTTAAATGCCATTGTATCCAAAATTGTGACGGAATCCAGTACCGCGTTAACAGAATAAAACAGCTTATAAGGCAGGTTGCCATCATTGGCTTGTACTTGGATGTATCTAGTCTTTTGCTCACAATCGGTGAGTATTGGCGAAAATGATAGGACTATACTGTCGATATCTACGACAAACGTGTCTGCAATTACCGTGAAGCAGAGTGCATCTTGCATTCCTATTAGCGCATACAGACCTTTACTAAAGCTATGCACTAATGTTGGAGCATAAGTTGTATCTGCAAATAAATCGCCGTTAACTAGATTCTTCCATTGTAGAATTATCGGAAAGTTTCCACTGACCTGAAATTCTCGTGTTTGTTTGTATAAGCTACAATCATTGTAGACATTTGTAGTAATATAACCCAAACTATCAGATGATAGCACACTTGCTTGTTGGAGCTGGATTTGGCAACCGCTCGCGTCACTGAGTGAGGTGTATATGAACTCGCCATTACTAATCAATGTATCTAAAGTGCTACTGCCAAAGCTCCATGTAAAAGGCACGCCACCGACTAGTCCCGTTAGTGTATATGGTGCCGTACCTTCTAAATCAAAATGCATAAGATGCTTTTTAGCTAGGCAATTGTAGGATTGATAACTATTGTAAAATTCAATGCTATCAAAATAATTGACATACTGCTCACTTAATTGTATGACGCAACCCTTAGCGTCAATTATACTTAATAATTTAATGGAATCTTGGACTACAGTAAATGTAGTAGTAGAGTCATACAAGTTTATAGTTGTTGGCACTACACCTAATAAGTAGTCAAGGGTTATGGGAAAATTTCCTTCAACATCTATTGTAACATCTACTAAGTGGGTATTGCAGTCTAAATTAAAATCTACATTCTTAAACTTTGTAACGACACCAGAAATACTTACCGCTTGATTAATAGCGAAATCGCAACCATTGGCGTCTATGCAACTGATAAAATTGTACTGTCCATTCGCTAATACTGTGTCTAAAGTATTGCCAGCAATAGCCAAAGAGTCAAGTACGTTGTTCCTTAAGAACTTAATCGTAAATGGCGAATTGCCACTGCACGCTATGTAAACAGAATTAGAGCCATCTGCACAATTAAAAGGCTGCTGCGTGATAGTGCAGTAAACTGGATATTTATCGAAAATGTAGCTGTGTCCTACTAGCAATTCCGAGCAATTAGTACTATCCACTACGTCAATAAATTGATAAGTACCATTAGAATGGTGAGTTGTGGTATTACCAATCGGCAATACCATACTGTCAAGTACCCCATTTTTAAGAAAGTGAACAGTAAATGGTGCATTCCCTTGTAATTGCCAAGCGATTTCTGTGCTATTTGTGCTACAATTATATTGAGGTGAACTATTTGAAACAACAAGCTCAGCAGTATTAATGGTAATTGACTGACCTAGGCTTAGCGAACAACCTAATTTGTCACTAAGAAGAGAAAGGATAAAATTTTCACTAGGCCAAAGAGAAGTTTGCTGAGCACTTGCTACTACAAGCGAGTCAAATTGCACACCTCGCCAGTAGTAAAGGGTTAGAGGGAAATTACCGTCTGCATTAATTGCGACTGGTGTCAAATTACTAGCACAATCAAATGGCAGAACTGTACTAACGAAGGAAAGCTCGGAGAAGTCTATAGTATCCTGCAAACCAAGGGGCCACGTGCAACCAGATCCATCAACGACCTCTATAAAATGATATGTTCCATTGATGAGTGATGTCGTTATAGAATAACTATTCACAACGAAACTATCGGCAGCGCCATTGTACAGATAACGAAGTACAAATGGTAAATTGCCTTGAAACGACCAAGTACGTTCTGCAAAAGCAGTACTGCAATTATATGATATTGGCGTAAAGCTTACATCAATGCTATCCGTGCTTAGTACAATAGGTTGAATAAGACTAAGTTCGCAATTAGTAGCATCATTAGCTGTCTGAAATAAATAACTACCAGGGCTTAATAGTGTATCGAAGGGCAAACTTGCAATTTGCAAAATTTCTCCTTGTCCGTTGACTTGATAGGTCAAGCTAAACGGTCCATTACCTGTGCCAGAAATATTTAATGGGGTCTTTGCCGTAGCGCAATCGAACGGTAGTAAATTGAAGTTGACTGCCAGGGAATGAAAATCGATAGTATCCACAACATTAAGAGAAATAGCACAACCAGTAGCATCAACTAATTCAGTAAAATTGTATATTCCATTACTTAGCGACGTTACAATTGAATCCCCATTGATTATGACACTATCAGCAACATTGTTAAACAGAAAACGAAGAACGAACGGAGCATTTCCTTGCAGCCACCAATGCCTTTCAGCCTTTGCAACGCTACAATCGTATGAAACGGATGAATAATTAACACCTATCGTGTCTGCATCAATCGTTATAGATTTGAAAATATTTGACACACAACTTGTGCTGTCAACAGCTGTCTGAAAAAAGTAATCACCAGCAGGCAACAATGTATCAAATGGCAACATTGGCACAAGCAATGATTGTATCCCACCATTCAATTGGTAGTCAATTGCGAATGGCCCATTACCACTTCCCGAAATTAGGATTGGAGTCAGTGATGTCCCACAATCAAACGCTAGTGCTTGCACGTTTAGTATGCTAGCTTGATAGTCAATGTCAAAAGAATCACTTAATGGGATAGTGCAATTATTTGCATCTCTAGCAAATAGAAATTGATAGAAGCCATTATTTACTTGCTTTACGTAGGTGTTCGTTGAAACAAAGAAACTATCAACTATGCCATCTCGCTTATAAAACACCTCAAATGGCAGATTGCCTGACACAGTTATTGTAATGTCTGTCAATGTATCTGCGCAGTTATAGTTAGGGCTAGAAATTGCGCAAGAAGCAGCAGCAAATTGGACAAGCGTATTATATAATATTGGCTGAGTACATTGTGTGCTATCCGTAATTGTACTTATAAATACTAAAGCGCTATCAGCCACAGGAATACTTATGTGATTGACATTGCTCGTAATCGTCTTTGCAATATTCGATTCAAGGTATGATACTGAAAAAGGAGGGTTACCACTAACGTCAAAGTGCACACTTGTTTGCCCTGTAGTGCATAGCCAAGAAACGATTGGATTCGTTGCAGAAAGAACAGTATCAGCAACTCTTACACCCGAAAAAGAATCAGCAACACAACCCTTTTGATCCTCTATATGTGTAATCTGAAATTCACCTCGTTGCAACAGCTTAGAGAAATTGCCATCAGCGACCAGTGTCGTGTTCGTAACCCCATTATACAAATATGTTACTTCTGCTAAAGCATTGGCCTGAATTGCATATGATAACAACGTACTATCTATTGCACATAAATAGTTACGACTACTAAGCTGCGCATTAACAGGCAAATCCTTCTGATAGTAAATGCTATCCGTTGCAAAGCCTTCAACACCAACTGCCGACCAAATCTTACTAATTCTATAGTAACCACTTTGGTAGACGGCAACAGTTGTATCTAAGGCATTAACTATCAAAGTATCGACATCAGCGCCATTGTGCTGCACAACAACCGTAAATGGTGCAACACCTTTCATTTTAAGTGCTATAGTAAGACTGTCCGATAAGCAGGCCGTATAGTTTGGATGAAGTGAAACAGTTGGCTTTGCCTTAACGTCGCTAATAAAACTAGCTAGTGCGCCACAATTAAATGTATGACTACCATTAGCAAAAAAACTATTGCTTGATTGTACATTATTTAATGGTAATAGAAAGTTCTTAGTTGTACTAGTTTGCGCTTCATAGTCACTAAAGTATACGCCTTCATTTGTATTCCACGTAAATAAAAAATTAGTACTTAGCGAGTCAATATTGGCGTAAATATTTGAAGCGGTGTATTTAGCATAGAGGCTATCAAAATATAGCTGATTGGAATTAGAGGCGGGAAATGCATTGTCGAATAAAGTGCTATATCCACTTGCACAGTATACGCCTGCTGGCTCACATTGTAAGCCACTCAACAACGCTGCGGTGCCTCCCTGTGATAAACCAATCACAATCACTTTATCATATTTTGATTGTAAATATTTAATTGTTGCTAGTGCCTCAATCATGTAATTTGCTGCATAAGGTCTACCATAACCTTGCAGACCTTGAATTAATCCAAGTTCGTTGACTTTTCTGTTAACACCGGCCACGTTCCTCCAATGCGCTCTCCAGTCTTCATTGGGTTTTACTTGGTAATATACATCGCCATAGCCAGTAAGGAAGTTTAGCATATAACAACCAATATTGTGGTAGTTACTAGCTAAATTAATCATCTGTGAGGTTTGGTTAATGCCTGAACCAGGTATTAAGTATATTGCTGTGCTAGTATCAGCTACTGCCCGCGGGAAAAAAGCTGAATACGATTGAGCAGCTTTGCCATTGAGTTCGAAATTTAATGTCCTATTTTGTGGCACTACTAGCAAATTATTTGATAGGTTATTATCTACAATAAGCTTTTCAAAGGCTCCGTAAAAATCTGAAGAAGTAAACTTGTAACTATCATACATTGCAAAGAGTTCAGTAGTATCATTAATGCTTGCTGAAATTTGCTTGTTTGTATCTACATTCCAAAGTACATCAGTAAAAACAAAATTATACAATGAAATTGGGTTGCCAATATTGCTTGGTTTTACTTCGTGTAGCAACTGAAAAACTCGTACGGTGTCATCTCCAATCTTTGTGCAAATATCAACTAGGCTCTTGCCAATAGCATAAGACTCCAATAGTCCAGATTGATTCTTTACAAAATAATTTGAATCGTATAATACAAATAAGTTTCTCCACGTAACATCTACATTAGGGTAAGGCAATTGCGTTTGAGCAATGTTTGGCTGTACAAACGCAATAGGATCAAAAGCACTGCCAATAAATCCCAAACTATTTATTGGCTTTAGGATAAAGGTTGATGCTGCACTCTGCACGCCATTGGCACGGTTGGCCGTTATTCTAAATCTTGGCCCAAACTGATTAGCTGAAATTGTAAAACTTGTATCTGTAGTGACACCTACAATATTAGGGGCATATGGCATTACAGGCATTATATTCGTAGCATATACATTAAAAAAGTCTTCTTTTACACCAGCAAGGGATCTATCCCATTTAAGCGTGAGTGAATCTGCATTGGGTGTTGCTAATTCCCACCGTAAATTTCTAGGCGGCATTGTAGCTGCTACGCTAAACGAATTAGTGGCGCTCCATTTACTCCACATACCTTTTTGGTCTCGCGCTCTTGTACGCCAAAAGTAGGTTGTACCAGTATTAAAGTAGTCAGTAACTTCTGGCCTAAAGAAATTTTTACCTCCATTAACTATACGAAGTTGTCTGTCGAAGATTGTTGCAACCGGATATGCAAAGTCTGCCCGATCGCTTACTTGAATATGGTAGTCAAATATTGTATCGCCATCCAAATCTGTAGGAACACTCCAACGAAAGGTAAAAGCTGTAGAATCTACAAACGCCCCGTTTGGGGGAAAAATTGCAGACATCGCGCTATCTGGTGCATTATTACTGTTCCAAGTGAAATAGCGTATTTGCGCTTCGAGGTTAGAACTGCCATTGTAGTACAATGCAATCTCATTGTCACCTGCTACTAAGCGAGGCCCACTTAACTTACTATATTGTGATTCAGTAACTGCATATGCTGCATGCAGTAAAGCCGAAGATGATGGGCTACGCAATTCAATCTTGACAAAAAAGCTATATACAGCCGCCTTCTTGTAGGGATTAATTAAAGTATCTAAAGATATCGTAGTAGTCTGTTTGCCAAGATTACTATTAAGATTAGGGGCGGTGGCTTTTGACCATGAAATTCCGTCTAAAGAATACAGCACAGACAGGGAATCTAAAGTTGTATTACGACTAGCAGTCAGGATAAGCTTACTTGCGTTAATCGCAAATGGCAATGCCAACTTATAGGTACTAAAGCTATAGTTGGAACCTACGAGCATACTTTGCGAATTATTTGAAGAATCCAGTGCTAAAGCAAAGACGCTATCTGGTGCAACTAGTTGTCCGCTTGTGGAATCAACAATTGTCGAGCGCAATTGAGCTGTAGCATAATTAAGCAATACTGTATTTAACGATGGCTTGGGCTGCGTGTGTACAAAATGATAACGTGATACTGTATCATTTGGCATAAATATGAGCTTACAATAAGGCTTAAGGCTAAAGCGAATTTTTTCGCCAAGCAAGGAATGATTCTTGGGGCAACAAGAAGTATTAATATTTAATGTTGAATCTGTATTATTGATGTAATTGCCAATGCTAGGGAAAGCATAGAAATTTTGATTGCTAGCATAGTTATACGGCACTAACCTATCGAGGTGCTTATTTCTTAAATACAAATACCCATCAAGTACTACGTCGTTATATGATGCTAAAGTTTTATTGTCATTTCGCAGGTAAAACCCACTTTGATCAGCATCTATATATTGCCAAGTGCTATCAAAGTTTATTTCTGAAACGCCATGTGCGCCATAATTTACGTACCAAAACCTTTGGTTCTTCCCTGTATACCTTGCTGCTAAATGACTAACTGCCGAGGCTATCATCCCGCAATTGCCAGTACCATATACATTTAAGAACTTGTTGGTATTATAGTTTTCATAAATACTATCAGCTTTATCATTGGCATAGTAATAAAGATGTTTGGCGGTAATATACTTGTAGACTGCAAGCGCATTTCTTTTAGCATCGCAGGTGTCACAAAATATATTTGCAATCAAACTGTCATGATCGTATGCATTTTCACCATTGAAAGCAAAATAGATGTCGTCGATGTAACTATTTGAGTTATTTGAAAGAATGAAGGTATCTAGCAAATCTCTAAATGGCACATAGTCACTACATAAATTAGGAACAGCTGGAAAGTAGTTAGGGTGATACTTATCTGTATTGCGGTAGTCGCCTTTAGAATTTACAAAAAACTTCAGTGGCACACCAGATTCAATTGTGGTATCTATCGCAAATATTTGCGCATGTGAATTTAGCTTACCTAGCAAAAGGCAGCAAATTAAGAATATCTGAAGTCTACAAATTAGCATCAACGAAATTCGTTCATGTTAGACTTGCAAGGTTACTTGCAATTATCTTTGGGCATTTGCCATATTAGCTTCATGCTTAGCTATGCACGATTCAATCCTTTCCAAATTGTCTTTAGTCCAAGCAATTGTGCGCGTTAGACCTTCTTCAAGCTCAACAGCTGCTGTAAATGCAAGCTGGGATGAGGATTTAGCAGTGTCTCCAAATCGTTTTCCACTATTATCCCACGCACGCTTTGGTAGCAATTCTAAGGTTGATGTGCTATCAGTAAGTTTTAAAATTAAATCGCTCAAGCCTTTTATACTAGTTTCTTTGCCACTAGCAATATTGTAAACTTCGCCAGCAATGCCTTTTTCAGCACATGCAATTAAACCTCTGCAAATATCTTCAACAAAAATAAAATCTCGCGTTGCGATGCCTTCATTCTCAATTGTAATAGGCATTCCCTTTATCGCTCTATAAATAAAGCTTGGCGTTACATTTCGCCACACTGTAGCATAAGTTCCTCTCCACTCGCCTGCACCAAGAACCTCGCCTGGTCCATATACATTTTGAAATCGTGCTCGTACAGTTGGAATGGAATGCTGCGCAAAATAGTAGGCACAATACATTTCTCCTACGATTTTAGAAATCGAATATGGGCTATCGTGCTTAATTGTAGTGGTTTCTTTTTCTGAGGTTGCTTGCGCAGCATCAAATGTTTTATCAGCCACCGAGCAGCCCGCACTACTGTACACTAAGCGCTTGAGTTTCTTGAACTGTTTTACACGCTCTAAAAGCTTAAGTGTAGTTATCGTGTTATTTTCATGGTCTTTCAAAGGGTCAAAAATTGAACTTTGATTGCCATGAAAAGTTGCTAGATGAAAAATATAGTCATAATCGTCATCTAATTTTGCAAGTACAGCATCGTCACTAACTGAGCCCTTAATAAAAGTTAGCCTGTCATTATGCAATGGCAGATTTTCGGCTTCTGCAGAAAGTAAGTTATCTAGTGCAGTAACACTGTTGCTACTTTCGTTAAGTAGCATTTTTACAAGGTTGCTGCCAACAAAGCCAGCTCCGCCTACTACTAAAATGTTGCCAAAGACCATTATTTAGTGCTTTTCATCAATATTCTTAAGGTGCGTAAATGTTTGAGTAATACCATTTACTTTATACCACTCTATCGCAGCCTTAATGCCATCTTTTAGCGATGTACTTGCCTTCCATCCAAAGTCTTTCTCCGTCTTAGACGGATCAATAAGGATAGTAAAGACATCATCAACTCCTCTTTCGCGCACTTCTACTTCCTTTTCCAACTTCATATCTAGCGCAAGTAATGTTGAATCAAACAATTCTTTGATTGAATAATCGCTACCTGTTGAAATATGATAATAGCCTTTAGAACCTTTGCCGTTTAAGGCGCCTAAAACAACTTGCACTAGATCGTCAACAAAGATAAAGTCGCGTCTTGTGTCCATTACAAAGCACTGCTTGCCTTCGGTAAGACGGTGAAAAAATGTTGGCAATGGGCCGCTAAGGTTGCGTGGACCATAAGCATTTGCTAATCTGAATGAAATAAAGTCTAAACCGCTTAATTCAATATACTGCTCGCCACCTGTTTTAGAGATCGCGTAGCTACTGCCACCGCCTTCACTTTTGCCACTATAAAATGGGTGGTTAAGTGTTATTGGTTGCTCTACAGGGCTTAAGCCATAGCACAACGATGTTTGAAAGTAAATAACACGCTTAACGTTATGGCGAACACTAGCACGAACAATATTTACTGTTCCAAGTATATTACTTTCAATGTCTTCTTCCCAAGCTTCTGGATCTTTGTACGATGCAGCGGCATGGACTACTTGATCAGGTACAAATTCATCAAAGCATCGGTCAACAAGCGCCTTATCGCCAATGGTACCTTCTACTACTTTTAGGTTAGAATGTGGTGCATTATTATCTCTGCGGCCAGTTTGGAAATTGTCAATAACCAAAACTTCATGACCTGCTTTCAATAATTCGTCGGAAATGTGTGAACCTACAAATCCGGCTCCACCTGTAATTAGTACTTTCATTATTAATATCTATTTCTTATTTGTAAAATTTTTGGCCCATTTATGAGTGGGTTGCTCAATAACTTTATACGTTAGGACGGACAAAATTAAGATAATTAAAGGTATCGCAAGTATTGACATTTGCGCTAATCCGTAAGCGGAGATGAATGTCAGCAATATCATCACAATCGGTGCGTGTATCGCGTACAAGCTATAGCTTATATCACCTAAGGAAGCAATAGGCTTCAAAAGGTAGCTCTTTAAAATAGCATAGAACCTATAGCTAGGCGAGGTCCATCCCTTAATAGTGGTAATTAGCAATGCTGCAAAGGCAAGTCCAAGCATCAACATCCTAAGCAGTTTGATATTACTGTTTGGCACAACTCGCGACAAAATGAATAGTCCAAAATATACAATCCCTGCAACAGCAAGCATCTTAAGTACATGACCTTGCGCTAGTTTTATCTTGCCAAATACTACCTCAGCAGCAAAAGCACCAAGTGCCCACAATACATAGTAGTTGCAAAGCGAGAATAGCCACCACGAATAATACACTTCCTGTCCAACAATGTTCCAAACAATTGGCAGTAGTAAATAAAGCACCGTAGTCAATATAAAGATTGTTGCCCAGCCTTTTTTCCGAAGTAGGTAAAAGAATAGTGGGTAACATATGTATAGCCACATTTCTGTTACTACACTGGCTAAGGGTGCATTACCAAGGTAAGTATAATCATAAGTAGGCGGGAAAATACCCGAAACAATAAGCATTTTCTGAGCAATATTTGATGCTGATACGTGCTTAATTGTACTTGCACTAAATAGTTGCAAATCTTGTTTCGTCGCTGCGTTGGTATGTTCAATGTACAATACAGCACATATGCCGATAATTGTCGCTATTGCAAAAAGCGGATAAATACGAAAAAAACGCCGCAAATAAAATTTACGAATTTCCTTACTAATATTCAGCTGATGCAATTCCTTATTGCTATATACCATGTGTATGCAAAAGCCACTAAGTACAATAAAGCATACGACACCTGGATGTCCTTCTCCAGACATTTGAAAAATCTTAAGCGCCTTTTCATAGGCTGATTTAGCAAACAAATAGACTCGGTTGTCCCACCGTGCCCATGCGAAAAAATGCGAAATGAAAACAGCTAGTGCAGCTGCTCCCCTGTAAAAATCGATTTGTGGAATTCTATTCATTTGCGGCACCTACGCTAACAATTTTTTATACGTCATGTGTTGGTCATGAAATTGCTGCTGCCACAATTCTAAAGACAGCAATCCCCAAATTTTTCGTCCAAATTGCTTTTCATTTTCTAAAGATGCTTGCAACGCTTGCCCATAGATATAATGGCGTTGCTTTGCTTTTTGGGAACCGAATATATCTGACACAAATTCCTTCAAATCACCTTTTATCCAATCATTAAGCGGAACAGGGAATCCCATTTTGTTCTTACGCTCCAGTACTGAACGGGGAAGCTCTGATGCAAAAGTATCGGTAAGTATTTTTTTAAGTGTTCCATTTTGGAATTTTACGTTAGCAGGCATGGCGGCAGCTAATTCCACAAGCTTATGGTCTAGAAAAGGCACTCTACTTTCTATGCCATGAGCCATGCTCATGCGATCTTCTACTTGTAATAATGCAGGCAGTAGCGTCTTGAAATCAAAATGCGTCATTTTATCAAAGTAACTTTCTTTGCCCACATTTTTACCGCAAAAAATTGCTTCGTAGCTAGCGTAAGTATCGTAGTTTCCTAATTCAGCCCATTGTATTTCATCTTTAAGATCTGGTGCTCTGTTTATTAACTTGTAGTAGCGTTGATCAATATGCTCAAAAAGGCCATTGCTAAAAAATTGCTGTATGAGCGGCTTGTAATTCTTTAGTGCCACTAAATTTGGAATGATACTCTCATAGGTTACTACAAAATTGCCACTATGTAATGTATTGTCAATCGCACCTTTAATGCATTGCTCAAAGTAGGCGATAAGGTAGCGTGTATAACCCCCAAAGATTTCATCACCTCCTTGGCCGCCCAAAACAACTTTCCGATGTTGCGATGCAAGTTCGCTCACGTGATATTGAGGGAAGCTGCCAGGACCTGCTACTGGATAGTCTAAATGATAAATTACTTTAGCAATACTATTTTCAAAATCTTGTGCAGTAATGCTGCGTTGGTACAGTTTAAAGCCATGATAGTCAGCATGTGCTTGTGCAAACTCACTTTCATCAAACAATTCGCCATGCTCAAACTTACCAGTAAAGCCAATAAATTCGCTATTGGTAGAATTTACTTTGCTGGCTATCCCACTAACAATACCGCTGTCTAAGCCACCACTTACATATGCACCGATTGGCACATCACTAACAGTGTGTGCTCGCACTGAGTCGTACAGCAATTCATGTAGTTGATCGGAAAAATACTTGTCAGAGCGTGTCCAATCTGGCTCATAATAAACCTCCCAATACTTGCTAAAATTCAAATTCCCCTCACGAATGGTGAGTGTATGTGCAGGCTTTAACTGCTGTACTTGGTTAAAAAGCGTTTGCTCAGTAAGAGGCAATTGAAAGCACAAGTACTCCTTTAGTGTATCGTTGTTGGTACTTAATTCAGCAATAAATGGCAGTAGCCCTTTTACCTCTGAACAAAAATACAATGTATCATTCTGCTGTGTAAAGTACAGAGGCTTAATGCCAAACCTATCGCGCGCAACAAAGGTTTCCTGTTTGGCAGCATCCCAAATTAGAAATGCAAACATACCTCGCAAATGCTGCACACATTCAGCTCCCCACTTTTCATAAGCAGCAAGAATGACTTCAGTATCGCTAGTTGTACAAAAATTGTAGCTGGATGATAACTGCTGCCTTAATTCCTTAAAATTATAAATCTCACCGTTGTAACAAATAGCATTACCTGCCTCATTTACCATTGGTTGCGCACCTAAGTCAAGGTCAATAATACTAAGTCGCCTATGACCAAATGCAACGCTATTTGCTTCATTAAACCATGTACCTTCTCCGTCAGGACCACGGTGTGCAATTAATTTATTCATTACACCAATATGCCTTGGAGCATCATGATTTGGGGATTGCCTTAAATTTACTATTGCTGAAATTCCACACATAGAACTTTATCGTTCAAAAATTAATCGCTTTACTTTTCTTGCTGTATCCAGAAGTCCTAATTGTTTAGCTATGTTCTTTATTGTTGCTGAACGAAGGTTCCCTCTATTTATACGCTTGTTATATGATAGTTCAAGTGACTTCCATTTACTTGCGTCAATCTTACCTGAGCTGTTATCATAACCAATGGTTTTAAGCAACAATTCACACACAAATGATTGGTAAGTGTATTTACCACTCGCAATAATATCTACATATGCACGCTCTGCGATTTTTGCACACAACGCAGCATCGCTCATTTTGGCAAAAACTTCAGGTAAATTGCTAAAGTCACGCTTCACTGAAATATAATGTACATCGGGGATGAGAATCCCATTGTAATCTCCCTCAATTAAAACCTGACAAGTTTTGGTTATACAGCATTCGAGATGCCTCGGCGAAATCGCTACTAAATTAAGTGTACCATCTAGTCCTGGAAAAATGTCGTTCTCTGTTTCTTCAAATGTGGCATTAGGAAATTGCTTTTGATACGCAATGCCTTTATTCCAAATTGCCCCATCGATGTCTAAAACTGTGCTTCCTCCCTCTAGGCCAATGAAGAATCTGCATTGTAAGAGAAAATCATACCATTTGTCTCCAACTATAGTTGCATTTGCTTCTGTACTTATGTCCGTATTAAAGCCATATTTTGGTGCTTCCTGCAGGAAAACATCTGCAATATATGTCTTTAAAAAACCATGCCGCCCCAGCCATGCTGGTGCCTTGTATGCTCTGTACCCAATGTCGATTGTCCTAGCGATTGACTGTTTTGTGTTAACATAGTCAATAACCTCATGCTCCACATAGCCGGTGAGCGCTGGCAAAATCTGCACTTTGGAACGATCGACATCATAGTAAATTTTATGCCATTCGCTTGATGGTGCTACAGAGAAAACATAGTTAATATCAAAATCCTTAATGCACTTATTTAGTACATCCAAATGTATCCACTCGTCTTGAGGGTATATTACTTTAGTTGCTTTGCTTGCTTTAAGTGGTGCTAACAACTCATGTACCTGCTCGTAAGCAGAGAATCCTCCCCATCGCAATGAAATGAATACTGTGGTGAATATGATTAGGTCATATTCTTCTTCAAAATAAGAAGATGGAATGGTAGTGCGTAAAGCTGTATTTAAATAAACACATTCCGCATTTGCGTACCGCTCATAGCAATAAAGTAAATCGCGCACCGTACTCCGAAGCGGAAAAATTGACTGATGATATAGTACAAGAATTTTAGGCATACACTTTCTTGCGCAAAGCATTGACGCCAGACATTACTAGCGCCTTATTGTTGATGTAATAATAGAATAAGTAAATACCAGCAAGTAAGGGCAACAAGTAACTTACTTTGGGACTAAACTCCATTGCAATTGCAGATGTAAGTGCAGCTGCTAGTAGCAAAACCACGTCTAGTGCGTTGCTACGCAAATACCGTGAATAAAATCTTGAAAGATGTAATTTGCGATTTATAAGATGCATCGACAACAACATAGCAGCATTTGCTGCAAAAAAAACAAATGATGCAGCATATAAACTTGCATTTGAAATTAGAATAAAGCCTAACAGTAAAGCTACAATGCTAGCAATAATCTGAGGATAGTTAATTACTGATAAGCGTTGAGTATAATAAAGCCCTGCTTGCATTGTGCTAAACAACATAGAGCATACCCAACCTGTTGCACAAAGCCCGACAACTTTGTACGCTGCAAAGTAGCGATTGTCAGTAACTACATCAACAGCAAGAGGAGCAAGTAAAAATGTACAGGATAGTAAAATACAAAAAGCGGTAACAACTTGACTAAAAACCCTACTAATGCCCTCTTCGGCTTCCTGCGGCTTTTCCATAAACGACATCATAAAGGGATAATAGGCAGTTTGAAAAGCTGAAGTGCATAAGGATATTACCGTCGCCAAGGTAAAGCCGATACTAAAAATCCCAGCGGTTGCTAGCCCGTGAAATTCTTGAACAAAATACCGCGGAGCATTTTGTATAACATAGAGAAAAATAAAACTTAAAATAAGCGGAAATCCATGCTTTAGCATTTGCTTGATATATAAAATTGAAATGCCTCCAAATTTTTGTACGAAGAAGTAGTAAGCTATTTGCATTCCTACTGCTACTGCAGAGCCTATCAATGTTCCCAGCAGATAACCTTGCACTCCCATCTGTTTGTATTTTACAAAGTAAATGTTCAGCACCACTGTAGCCAACACCATCAAAGTATTAAATACAACAAATGGCAGCGCTTTCTTCTCAAATTGCATCCAAAGCAAAATAGGAGAACTTACCATGCTAACTAAAGCTGAAATTGCAGACATCATTAGTAAATTCGAGTAGTTTGCATGAAATAAGAGTGTTGAAACTTGTTCGCGAAACACATAAGTTAGAAATAGTGCAATAACGCTACTAAATGCAAGCATTGCCAACGCACTTACAATGACCTTCTTACGTTTGTCGTTGGTATCCTGTGCAAAGTATACTAAACCCAGTGCTGCGCCATTACCAAACGCGAAAACCGATGATAGCATTAGTGTATACAGTGAAATGGTAGAGATAATTCCGTAGTCACTTGGTGTAAGTAGAGCAGTAAAAAACGGCAAAAGCAGAAATGATATCATCTTGTTCAATACCTGACCAAGACCATATACAACTGTACCCGACAATAAGTTTTTCACTTTGGAAATAGGCCCTATTTATACATTCTTTCAATAATGTCAACTACCTTCAAACCTTCCAAGGCGTTTGTTGTAATAGCACTTCTACCTTTAAGTACATCCACCACGTTCTCTATTACATAGTGATGATTGGCTGCACTACCCTTGTAGGCACCATAGTCATTGCCAGGATTTGTAGGAGCAAGTTCAGGCATCTGATAGTCTTTTACATTGCACACCTCTACTTTATCCATATATTGACCGCCAATTTTTATACTGCCATTTTCAGCGATAATCGTCATACTGCTTTCTAGGTTCTGATTCCAAATACTAGTACTAAAGTTAAGACAACCTATGCCACCATCTACGAACTCAAAGTTGATGATACCGCTATCTTCTGGCAATTCGGTAAGTCCAGTGTGATTGAAGTTTGCAAAACGACTACGTACATCGCAAATATCGCCAAACAGCCAATACATTAAGTCAATAAAGTGACTGAATTGTGTATAGAGTGTTCCTCCATCAAGGGCTTTTTTGCCATGCCAACTATCTGGTTTATAGTAGCGATTGTCGCGGTTCCAATAGCAGT
>JBJORA010000018.1:0-79821 GCA_046049675.1 Bacteroidota bacterium
CTTCTTGTCACTATACTCAATATTTAGGTCAACCATTTTGGTGATATAGCTAGTATAAAGCAAAGCTAATAAAATCAACCGTTTACACAAATACTAATATCTCTAATGCATAATTCAGGTTTAACCGCTGAGATCGCAAAGTTTTTCGGAGAGTACGCAGAGCAGCATAGGTAATAGTGTATGAATTTTTGCTAATTGTCGGTATATACCTCGACAGGGTCGTAGTTGATAAACATCTCAAAACCACCGCTGCTATCAATTACATCTGTAATAATTTTTCTGTCTCCTGACTTGTCAATTACTTCCGCAACAATTCTACCGTCGCGCTGGTCAACACTGGCAAATTCAATCAAACTGTCGCCTTGCAGCCTTAGGAAACACGTAGTTTGCCCGCCAGTAAGGATAAACGAATTGATACACTTGAGCTTCGGATTTACTGTTAGGTTGGGATAACTTTCTGAGTTCTTTATCCAAATTAGTCTATTACTTTCTTTTGAATATAGCAGCAAGGTTTGAATATTATTTCCTCCTCGGTTAGCCATTCCAGAAGTAAATACGACGTCGTTAAATCCGTCGCCGTTAAAGTCTTTAATGCACGCATTAATGTCATTGATTAGCACTGCATTTGTGATTACAGTATCAACAGCTACCCACTTGCTACCAGATTGCACGTATAGCAAAACAATGGCATTCGTACTCACAGTGTCATGAACTTTGTAAATCTCAAGTTTGTGCCTTTTCTTTTGCCCAAAACTTAGCGAGTCAACGAAATGCTCTATTGTATCCTTGCCAATAACCTTAATGGTATCTTTGCGCTGCTTTAAACGCGCCCTTGAATTAGATTGACAGCTAACAATAAAGAAAATATGAAGTAGAAGAAGCGGCTTTATGAATTTTAGTACGGCAGTCATGTTTTGCCAATTATTACCTTTAGTGTCGCAAACAGCCAATAGTCACAGGAAAAGTGTTACTCGCCACCAATACGCTTCCAAATTTCTGGAATGCGCTTAACCCATACAAGTTCTTCCATTTTTTCTTTGGACTCTTGTACAGGAATACCAAACCATACTTTACCGCCTGGTAAACTTTTTGGCACGCCGCTTTTAGCCAGTATCACAGTATTGTCGCCAATCGTAAGGTCTTTGCTTACACCTACCTGGCCATAGATAATAACATTGTTACCAATATTTACGGCGCCAGCAATACCAACTTGAGCAGCAAACAAACAGTTTTTGCCAATAATTGTATCGTGGCCTATATGTATATGATTATCTAGTTTAGTGCCTCGGCCAATTGTGGTATCGCCGCTAACCCCTCTATCCACACAGCAGTTGCAGCCAATTTCTACATCGCTTTCAATAATGGCGCGGCCACATGGATGCATTTTGTCGTAACGAAGTTCGTTATTAGGGCGTGTCTTAAAGTAGAAAGCGTCGCCACCAATTACTGTATTGCTATTAATAATGACATTGTCGCCAATAATACTATCATCATAGATGCTAACGTTGGCGTGTATAATACAGTTCTTGCCAATGCGCACATTATTGCCTACAAATACATTGGGCTGTAGTATTGTGCCTTCGCCAATTACTGCGGTAGGTGCAATAGCAGCACTAGCAGCCTTAAACGGTCGGAAGTACGCACATAGTTTAATAAAAGCGCCACATGGATCGTCGCAACGTAACAGTGCTTTGCCCGGAGGACAAGTCGTTTCTTTATCTATAAGAATTATTGTTGCTGCACTGCCCAATACTTTTGCATAGTATTTTTCTAAATCAACAAACGAGATATCGCCATTTTCTACGCGATGAATTTCATTAATGCCAAGTGCTGCAATTGAATCATCTCCAATAATTGTAGCATTAACGTATTCTGCAATCCACTTAACGTCTATTGGTTTTTCAAATCTCATTCTGTGTGCTTTACAAATGTGCGTATATATTTTGGTGTAGCAATATTTCACAGCGAAAAAGTTTTAATCGAAGTGATAATACTTGTTTGCTTTTAGTGCACAAGCATGTTTGCAATGTGAACATCTCGAGCTTATATACAATGTGCTATCCACATGCTGTTGGTAACTTGAAAGTGCAAAAGCTTTATTGAATCAAATAGTGGTTGTACTATTGCAGTGGTTATTGCTTACTAACCCATAAATTCAAAAACCCGGGAGTGTCTACTCTCGGGTTTCTTGTTTTAAATACTATGTGTTTGTTGTGTAAGATTCTCACGCATTGTTATGCACTAAGCATTGCTTAGACACCTTCAAATGAATAAAGTTTAATGCTGTTTTTACTTCAACAACTTGCGTTGAAAAACTAAGATGGCAATCACGCCAGTGCTAATGGCTGCATCAGCTAAGTTGAAGATAGGCCTAAAGAATTCAAAAGTCTCGCCAAAATATGGCCGTAAGAACTGAGGCCACTGTGACTTGATCAATGGAAAGTAAAACATATCTACAACCTTTCCGTAAAAAAACTGACCATACCCCTTGCCCCATTGAGTAAAGTGGGCGACAGTATTACCACCATGCACTGGACTGTAAGAAAATATCATACCGTAAAACAAGCTATCAAGTAAATTGCCAATTGCTCCTGCAAGAATAAGTGAACCGCAGAATATTAAACCATTATGACTCTTTTTTTGAATAAGCGAATTGATAAACCAAAAACCCCATATAGAGGCCACGAGCCTAAACAGGGTTAACACTAGTTTGAACCACTTTCCTCCAAAATGAAGACCAAATGCCATACCTTCATTTTCAATAAACGAAAGGCGTGCCCACTTAAGGCCAAGGATATTCACTTCTTGACCCACATAGAAATGTGTCTTAATGTAGATCTTTAGTGCTTGGTCTAACAATAGTATTGCTAGTACCACTAGTACAACGTGCTTAAACTTCACTTTAATAAATTAAGTGGCAAAAGTAGCGCATGCCAGTTAAACAACAGTCTAAAATGTATTTGTAAATGCAAGAGTTTAGCAAAGCCTTATGCTTTATTCCTCGTAAAATACACGTTTTACGCGTGTGCTAATGTCGGTCATCACCTCATAAGCAATTGTATTACTCATATTGGCAAAGTCTACAATAGGTAGTTCTGGGCCAAATACGATAACCTCGTCGCCTTCTTTAGCTTTGGCAATGTCTGTAACATCTAGCATACACATATCCATACATACGTTGCCAATGATAGGTGCAAGTTTTCCGTGTAGCCACATTTTACCTTTGCCATTACTAAGGGCACGACTTACACCATCGGCATAACCGATGCATACTGTCGCAACCCTACTAGCGCGCGTCAATTTGCCTTTGCGATTATAGCCAACCGTTTCACCTTTCTCAAGTGTTTTGATTTGTGCGATGCTTGTTTTTAGTCGGCCAACATGCTTAATCTTTTTACCCAATAAACCGCTATAGTCTACACCATACAAGCCTACACCAAGGCGCACCATATTATAGTGCAGATGTTTGTGTCGTACAATACCGCTTGTATTGCATACATGCTTGTAATAGTCGTAATTAATATGTTTGTTGATTAGCGCAATGCTTTTATCAAAAATCTTTGCTTGGTTTTGTGTGTACTTATCTAATGCTGGATCATCACTTGCCGCCAAATGGCTAAACACGCTTTGTAATTTTACTTGTGGATGCTGTAAAATAAAGTCTATAGCTTCTTGCAACTCGGTATACAAAAAGCCAAGCCTATGCATGCCTGTGTCTATCTTTAAATGAATTGGAAATTGCGACACATCGTTTTCTACACATGCATCTACAAACTTTCTAAGCGTAGCCATATTATAGATTTCTGGCTCAAGCTTATAAGTAATCATGGCATCGTATGCACCACTATCTGGGTTCATCACCATAATAGGTATGTTAATACCATTGTTGCGTAGCATCACACCTTCGTCAGCATAAGCCACGCCAAGGTAGTCGGCACCTAAGAATTGTAGTTTGCTCGCAATTTCAAAGCCGCCATTGCCGTAGCTAAATGCTTTTACCATGGCCATAATGGCTACATCTTTTTTTACAAGTCGTTCGTAGGTCGCATAGTTTTCGGCAAGTGCATTGAGATTAACCTCAAGTACGGTTTGATGTATTTTTTCCTCGAGGGCAAGACTTATTTGCTCAAACTGAAATACACGTGCCCCTTTTAGCAAAATGTTTTCGTTGCTAAATTGATGCAGATTGATGTGCTCTAAAAACTGATGCGTAGTAGGGTAGAAAAAGCAAGTGATATTACTTAATTTATCAAATACTTGACGCACGCTGCTTATCGCTTCGCCAATGCCAATAAACTTTGTTATGCCTTTTTCCGCAATAAGTTCAGCAACTTCGTAATACAAACTCATATTACTCTTCTTGCTTTGCAGAATATCTGAGAGTATAAGCGTATAGTTGTTGTTTTGCTTTTGTTGCAATAAAAAGTCTAAGGCTATATGCAAAGCGCCGATATCACTATTATAGCTATCATTGATAAGTAGTGAACCATTAATCGCTTTCTTCAGTTCTAGCCTCATGGCTACTGGCGTAAGCGTAAGCATTCTGCTAGCAATTTCATTATTGCTTAAGCCTAGTGCAAGGCTTGCAAGCCAAGTATGCATAGCATTTTCTATGCTTGCCGAATCGCTAAACGGTATAATGACGCTAAGGTTTTTGTTCTTATACTTAGCAGTAATACTTGTGCGTTCTGCTGTGCTATCTATTTTTTTGATAAGTAGGGTAGCGCTTTTGTGCGTGCCCCAAGTCAATAAGTCGCAATGAATTAATTTGCTTTTTTGCGCCTTCTTTATTTCGTTGGCAAGTAAGCTATTGTCTGCATTATAAATAAGTGTTTCGCAGTGATAGAAGAGTTTGAGTTTCTCTTGTATTTTTTCTTCGCTAGTGCTAAAGTTTTCGCTGTGTGCGTCACCAATATTGGTAAAGATGCCAATGCTTGGTCTAATCATATTAGCCAAGTGATGCATTTCTTGCGGCTCACTAATGCCGGCTTCAAAAATACCAAGGCTATGGTCGGGTTGCATATCCCATACACTTAGTGCTACGCCTACTTGACTATTATAGCTTTTAGGATTGCGTACTACATGGAAGTGACCATCAGTGATATGGTAGAGCCATTCTTTTACAATGGTTTTGCCGTTACTACCTGTAATACCAACAACTGGATAGTTGTATTTGTTGCGATTAGCGGCAACAAGTTGTTGCAAGGCACGCAGGGTATTGCCAACCTGTACAAAACTCGCCTCTGGAAACTGAGTAGCTGCAACGGTATCACTGATAAGAAAACTGCGTACACCTTTTTGATATGCATCTGCAATATAACGGTGACCATCGTCTTTGTCTGTAACGATACATATAAATAATGCGCTTTGTGCAAAAGCAACTTTACGGCTATCAATCACCAAAGTATCTACGTGGTAGTTGGCCTTGTTGATAATGTTTCCGTGGGTGATATTAGCAATATCTTGTAAAAGCATGTGGCAATGCGTAAAAGTACAAAAATTACTTGCACAGCATGCTACTTATTCGTCCTCGGAATCGATAGGGTTATAAAAATAACTGATGAGCATGCTCGTAGCCAAACATGTGGTAATAAATAGCAGGCTCACCCACTCTGGAATATGAATATGAAAAATGCTAAGTATTAGTTTAATGCCAATAAACACAAGTACACATGCAATACCTTGCTGCAAATAGTCGAATTTGTCGGCTGCAGAACGCAACACAAAAAACAGCGGCCTTAGGCCTAAGATGGCAAATACATTGCTGCTAAATACAATTAACTTATCCTGACTAATTGAAAGCACGGCAGGAATACTATCTACAGCAAACATTATATCTGTAAATGCTAGCAGCACCACCGCAAGAAAAATGCGCGTAAAGTACTTCTTGCCATTGTGTATCGTAGTAAATGTTGTATCGCTTTCGTTGTAATGAACGCGCAGGTTTTTCTGAAGAAACTTTGCTAGTTTGCTTTGGCTTACGTCTTCTTCGTGCTCGTCTTCTTTCTTAAAGAATAACTTTAGTCCACTATATATAAGAATGCCGCCAAAAATATAGAGTATCCAATTGAAGCGCGCTATGAGTTCTATGCCTGCAACAATAAAGCCCAAGCGCAACACGATAGCCATTAACACACCTATCAATAATAATTTACCAAGCTCCGATTCTTTGATTTTGAAGCTAGTAAAAAGCATGATAAAAACAAAAATATTATCTATACTAAGACTTTCCTCTACCAAGTAAGCACTAACGTAAGTGGTAAAGGTTGTAGCATTTTTTCCAAACTCGAAGTATAGAAACACACCATAAAGCATAGCTAATACAAACCATGCAACAAATTGCTTTAATGCAGATTTCACCGACATGATACCGCCATTTTGCCGCATGGCAATAAAGTCGGCCATTACAGAAACACACAACGCAATGGTGAATACGATATAACTAATTAGTGTGCTGCTCATGTATATGAATTAGCTGCGAACACTGGCTCCAACAGCTTTTTCTAAGTTGCTGCGAATCTTTTGCATTTCGCTATCTATTTCTGCATCAGTTAAAGTACGATCAGGGTGCGCAAACGTAAAACTAACGGCAATGCTCTTTTTGCCAGCACCAAGCTTGTCGCTTTCAAAAACGTCAAACACATTGGTGCTACTGAGTAAGCTACTGTTGGCACTAGTAATGCAATTGTTGATAGCATCGTAAGCTGTACTCGCATCTACTACCAAGGCTAAATCTCTGCGTACGCTTTGATGTTTGCTTACTGGCGTAAACTTTACCGCACCTGTACCTACCGCGTCCACAATAGCTTTCCAATCAAGATAAATATGCCAAACGGCTTGCTTGATGTCAAACTGCTTTAGTTTATCGGCGCCAATTGCAGAAATGCCACCAATGGTTTGTTTCTTTTGTTTGATGGCAATACTTCCGTCTTCATTATAACTATAAGTAAAGTTCAAACCAACACGATTTGCCAATGCTTCTAGCGCTGTTTTGCAAGTATATACATCTATGGCTGCATCTGTATTGCGCCAATGCTCGCCTTGCTGCTTACCGCTTAAGTACATGTGTAATTGAGGCTGCTCTATGTATTTGCCATTCACCTCAAAGTAAATTTTTCCTACTTCAAATAGCAATAAATCGCTGTTCTTTCGATTCAGATTATAGCTAATGACTTGCAAGCCACTTTCTACCATGCTTGGTCGCATACAATCTAGCTCTGCGCTTAAGCTATTAAGCATGCGCACTAGTTTTGTTTCGTTAGGGTAGAAGGCACTATTGCTAATACTGTTTGTAAATAGCTCGTTGAAGCCTAAATTATTTAAACACGTAGCTACTTTTTCTAAAGCTTTGCGTTGATTGTTATTGCTAGCATTTTGCCCAAGGCCAAAACTAATCTTGCCAGTAAAAGGCACATTATCTAAGCCATCTATACGCATAATTTCTTCTACGATATCTGCTGGTAGGCTAATATCGGGCTTTGCATAAGGCACAATAAGTTCGAGGTGCTCATCACTTTCTTTAGTGATAGCAAAGCAAAGGTGCAGTAAAATATTTCTAATTTTTTCTTTGCTATAATTAGCGCCGCTTAAGCGATTGATATACTCGTAACTAACGCTAACCGTATTTGTTGCCAAAGGTGTTGGATAGATATCTGTAACTGCAGAATCAACTTTTGCATTACAGATCTCGCATAGGAGACTTACTGCGCGCTCTAAGGCATAACGCGATTGACTTACATCTACACCTTTTTCAAAACGAATAGCCGCTTCTGTGCGCAGGCCATGGTGCATGCTCGTTTTACGAATCGCATCCGGAGCAAACCATGCGCTTTCAAGGAATATGCTTGTAGTAGCATCGTTGACACCACTTTTTTCGCCACCAAATACACCTGCAATACACATGCCGTTGTTGGCATTTGCGATAAGTAAGTCGTTTGTCTGCAATTTCTTTTCTGTACCATCCAAGCAAGTAAATAGCTCGTCTTGCGCTGCACTGCGTACGATCACCTTGTTGCCTTCTATTGCAGCTTTATCAAAAGCATGCAATGGTTGACCCGTTTCGTGCAATACGTAGTTAGTAATATCTACCACATTGTTGATACTGCGTACACCAATAGTTGCAAGGCGCTCGCGCAACCACTCTGGGCTTGGTGCAACTTTTATATTACTTAGTTCTACACCGAGGTAGCGTTTGCAATGCTTGTTATTTTGAATATCTATTGCAATACTACCAGTAGCAGTATTAGTCGTATAATTTGTAGCTGGTACTATTTGTGTGTAAGGCTTATTGTTTTTATTGCTCAAATATGCGCACACATCTTTTGCTACGCCCATATGGCTCATTGCATCCATTCGATTTGGCGTTAGGCCAATTTCTATGGTATAATCTGCTTCTGGTATGTTGTAAAATGCTGCTGCACTTGTGCCAGGCTCTACTGTGTCTGTTATAACAATGATGCCGTCATGACTTTGCCCAAGACCAATTTCGTCTTCGGCGCAAATCATGCCCTCGCTTACTTCGCCACGAATTTTTGCTTTTTTAATTTCAAATGGCTCGCCTTCTGTAGGATGAATAGTAGTGCCGACAGTAGCAACCACCACTGTTTGACCAGCTGCAACATTTGGTGCACCGCATACAATAGGCAGCACGGTATTGTTACCTACATCAACTGTTGTAACTCGAAGCTTGTCTGCATTGCTGTGCTGCTCGCATGTAAGCACTTTGCCTATCACGAGGCCTTGCAAGCCACCAGGAATTTTACTACTGCTTTCTATGCTGTCTACTTCTAAGCCAATACTTGTAAGTATTGTACTCAACTCTTCTAAACTTACTTGCTCTGGCAACAAACTATTGAGCCACTGGTATGATAACTTCATTGAAAATGCGAAGTGGTGTAATTAAAAATTAGTGTATGCAAATGTAAGCCCTTATTGGACTTATGCCGCATAAATAGCGTATGAGAGTGATGCCTTATTTGAAGATAGCACGCACAATGTCTAGGCCATTGGCGTAAAGCATCAAGCCAAGTAAAAGTACTAGACCTATGGTGTTTGCAATTTCCATGAAACGCTCGCCAGGCTTGCGGCCGGTAATCATTTCTATTAAAAGAAATAATACATAGCCACCGTCTAAGCCAGGAATTGGCAATAGGTTCATGAAGGCAAGTATTACACTTACATATGCCAAGATATTTAGAAAACCCTCGAGTGTCCAAGTGTCAGGAAACCTACTTACAAATGTGCCAAAGCCGCCAAGGTTGTCTTTTACCTTCATTTCTTTACTTTGAAATAGGGCGCGCAAGCCTCGTGCATAGTCAACTGTATTTTCCCAAGTATAGCTCAAACCTCTTTTAAATGCGGCTGCAATATTGTAGTCTGTGAGTTCGTGCTTAAATATTTTCTTTATGTCATTTACTACGTATACACCAAGTGCTGCAGTCGTGTCGAGCGTAGCTGTAGTGGCAATTGTGTCTGCACCACGTAAAACAGTTACAGTTACACTTGCAGCTAAAGGCAGTTTTGCTTTTGTAAGGCTGTCTTTTAATGCTTTTTGTGCTTGAGCATATTCGTTTAAGAAAGCCGCTGGCGCTCCTGCAAATGACAAAATCTTATCGCCTTTTGCAATAGCGTCGCCACTAAACTTTACGTTGCTGCCAACACTATCTACAGTAAAAGGAATGCGCATACCCATAAATGATTTACGCTTCAAAATAGATGCTACAGTTCCAGGAGGCAATTTTACTTCTGATGTTTTGCCATCGCGTACAATAGTCAACACTTTATCTGTACTAACACTAAAGGCAAGCTCTCGTGTTACACTGCCATAGTATTCAATCGGCTTGCCATTTACAGCAGTAATCATATCACCATCTCGTAAGCCAACAGTTTTTGCCAAACTATCAGCAAATAAGCCATAGGTAAGGCTTTTCATTGGCAATTTACTTTCGCCATACTTAGCAAACATCAGCCAATAAGCAATAATGGCAATTAGTACGTTTACGACAATACCGCCGAGCATTATTAATAAACGCTGCGGTGCAGTTTTGCTTCTAAATTCATCTGGCTTTGGTGGTGCAGCAAGCGCTTCTTTGTCGGCACTTTCGTCCATCATGCCTGCAATTTTTACATAGCCACCCAAAGGAAACCAACCGATCCCAAATTCTGTATCGCCTTTCTTTTTGCGCCACAAGGCAAATGGCAAAACATTACCAAACGGAAAGAAAAAGTCGAAGAAAAGAAAGAACTTTTCTACGCGTGTGCCAGTGCGACGAGCCGCATAATAATGACCCCACTCGTGTAATATAATTAGTAAGCTAAGGGCTACAAAAAACTGAATAAACTGAATCCAGCCTGGCGTTAAAAATAAAAGTGTCATTTAAAATATTTATTGGTAAGTAAAATCTTTTAGTAGCTCGGTTGTTAGTTCGCGCGCTTGTGCATCGCTTTCTATATAATCGTTTAAGCTAGGTTTTTCAATGAATGGCATTTTAACCATGCATTGCTCAATTATATCGCTCATGCCTAAGAAACTTACGCGATTGTTTAAGAAAGCATCTACTACAATTTCGTTACTAGCATTCATGATGCACGGTGCGTTACCACCTTTATGCATAGCATCTGTAGCAATTTGCAGATTTCTAAATGTGCGAACATCTGGCGCTTCAAAGCTTAGTGTTTCGTAATTTCTAAAGTCGAAGCGTGGAAAATTATTCTTGATGCGCTGCGGAAAGCCTAGTGCGTATTGAATAGGCAACTTCATATCGGGCAAGCCCATTTGCGCTTTCATGCTACCGTCTTCAAATTGAACAATGCTGTGTACAATGCTTTGTTGATGTACAATTACTTCAATTTGGTCGTCGCGTAAATCAAACAGCCACTTAGCCTCTATCATTTCTAAGCCTTTGTTCATAAGGCTAGCGCTATCAATTGTAATCTTGGCGCCCATTGTCCAATTTGGATGCTGCAAGGCGTGTTGCTTTCTTACATTAATAAGAAAGTTTGGTTTTTTACCAACAAAAGGGCCACCGCTTGCTGTAAGAATAATTTTTTCAATCGGATTATTGTGTTCGCCAACAAGGCATTGAAAAATAGCAGAGTGTTCGCTATCTACAGGAATCAACTTTGCGCCCGTGCGTGCAGCTGTTGCAATTACAATATCGCCTGCTACAACAAGGGTTTCTTTATTTGCAAGTGCTACAGTTTTGCCTTGCTCTACAGCACTTAGGGTGCTTTTTAGTCCTGCAAAACCTACAATTGCAGCCAATAGCACATCGTAGTTATCCATCGCTGCTGTTTGAATTAGCGCAGATTCTCCAGCGTAAACAGTAATGTTATGTGGTTCTAAAGCTTCTTTTACTTTGGTGTACTTGCTTTCGTCGGTTACAACAACGATGCTTGGCTTAAACTTTAAGGCTTGTTCTATTAATAATGTATCATTGCTATGCGCAGAGAGTATTTCTGCGCAAAACAAATCGGGATTGTTCTCGATAACCTGCAGGGCTTGCGTACCTATGCTGCCTGTGCTACCAAATATGGCGATGCGTTTTTGCATTTTATGGGATTGCAAAGAAAAACCATTTGTATTGGACTGCCTTGTAAAAAGAATTAATAAAAGCCAAAATTTGCCAATATAAAATTGCTGCTTGCTTTGATAAATTTATGGCTGCGAAGAAGAATTGATGTTAATTTGGCCAGCAGAAGGTTCTATGTGCCGTGATTTATGTGACCTAGGTCATGCTATTGTGTTAATCCTGACTAAAGACAAGTAGAAACTTACAAATTGGCGCAAAAAAATGGGGCATTTTGGCTTGCTTAGCTTACCTTTGCAGTCCTAAAAATTGGGGCAATTAACCATGTTTGCAATAGTAGAAATAGCTGGACAACAGTTTAGAGTTAAGCAAGACGACAAGTTATACGTACATCGTCTTCAAGGAAATGCAGGAGATAGCATTAGTCCGAAAGTATTGATGGTGAGCAATGGCGGCAGCATCAGCATGAACAGCGGTAGCGTAAGCGCAGAAATCTTGGGTCACTTACAAGGCGACAAGGTAATTACGTTCCACAAGAAGCGTCGTAAGGGTTTTGCCAAGAAAATTGGTCATCGCCAAGCTTTAACGCAAGTAAAAATTAATAGCATCGCTTAATTTTATTATTCAATTTATTAAAACAATTAAAAAGTAAGATACCATGGCACATAAAAAAGGTGAAGGTTCGGTAAAAAATAACCGCGATAGTCAAGCAAAGCGTTTAGGCGTTAAGATATTTGGTGGTCAGGCAGCCGTTGCTGGTAATATTATTGTTCGTCAGCGTGGCACAAAGTTTCATCCAGGCACTAATGTAGGTGTTGGTAAGGATTGGACTTTATTTGCATTGGCTGATGGTGTAGTAGAGTTTAAGAAGACAACTACAAGAACTACAGTAAGCATTGCTTAATTAGTAGAAGAAAATAATTTGGAAACGCTGGCAGAGATGCTGGCGTTTTTTTGTGGGGTATAGTATCAGTAACCTTAGGGAGATTAGGTGTTTGGCTAAAGCCAAATGATACAAATTCGTGGCAACTAGGAATGGGCTAAAGCCGCATTCCTAGTTCGTGTAAACCTGAATAGAAAGTCTATGTATCATTAGGTGTTTTATGTTATGCATTTCGCATCCTAGCCTCCTGCTTTAGGAGGAGGCGAACAATAATATTGTCCGATTTTATGTGGCTTTAGCCAAAATATTTATGTTTCGAAAAACCGTACATCTAAATAGCCTAGACAATTTGGCTAAAGCCATGTGGTTCAACATGGCTGCTTACTAGGAATGGGCTAAAGCCGCATTCCTTTTGCAATGTTTGCGGAACTAGTAGTAACCATGAAGTGTTTACCATTTATTTGCCTCCTGCTTTAGCAGGAGGCAAATAAATGTTTTATATTCTTTGGCTTTAGCCAAACTACAAATGGATAGATTTGGCTAAAGCCAAATGGCTTGTGTTCCTCTAACTAGGAATGGGCTAAAGCCGCATTCCTAGTTCTAACAATGCGAATTCAAGGTCTTTGTGCAATTAGGTGTTATATGTTATGCATGCCGTTTTATAGCCTCCTGCTTCAGCAGGAGGCTATAAATGATAATTAGTTTTATATGGCTTTAGCCACATAATTTAGCGTTAGCATTGCCTTGCTAAGGGAGCATTATTTCTTCTAGCATAAGGAGGCCAATGAAAAGTTATTACTCGCAGCTGCCACCTTTAGTCGGAATCTTCATGTTTCGAAAATCCATAAAGGCCAATAAACTCATCGTACTCTTGCTGATAGGTCTTTTTACTATGGTGGCTTTCTTGGTTTTTGATGTACAATCTAACTTTGTCCAAAATTGATTCAGAAACCGACACAGCATAGTACTCGTCTTGCCACTCAAATTTTTGAGCAGTAAGTTTGTTCTTATTTATCCAAAAAGAAGACTCGCCTTTTATTAACTGCATCACCTTTTGAATGGTTTGATCTAGTCCCATAGAAACTAAACAATGGCAGTGGTCGGAGTAGCCATTGACAAAGTCGATGAAGATACCTTTTTGTTTGGCATTTTCTCGGATATGTTGCCAAACCTTGTAGCGTAGTTCTTTAGTATTTAGGAAAGGGTAGCGGTTTTTTGTGCTCCAAACAAAATGGATATAAACTTTTACAAAAGACATGCTGCAATATTCTTAAGCAATTTGCTTATTATACTTGTTAGGCTTGTCAATATTATCCACAAGGTTTTATTGTTTGGCTAAAGCCAAATATTTTGTCTGCCTCTCTGGCTAGGAATGGGCTAAAGCCGCATTCCTAGTTCTAATAATGCGAATTCAAAGTCTATGTGTCATTAGGTGTTATATATTATGCATGCCGTTTTCTAGCCTCCTGCTTTAATAGGAGGCGAACAATATTATTGTCCGGTTTTATTTGGCTTTAGCCAAAATATCTATGTTTCGAAAAACCGTACATCTAAATAGCCTAAATAATTTGGCTAAAGCCAAATGAGTACAACACAGCTGCTAACTAGGAATGGGCTAAAGCCGCATTCCTTTGCGATGCTTGCTGAACCAGAAGTAGCCATGAAGTGTTTAGCATTGAAATGCCTCCTGCTTTAGCAGGAGGCAACCTGTAATGTTTTATGTTCTTTGGCTTTAGCCAAACTACAAATGTGTAGAGGTTTGGCTAAAGCCAAATATTTTGTCTGCCTCTCTGGCTAGGAATGGGCTAAAGCCGCATTCCTAGTTCTAATAATTTGAATGTAAAGTCAAAGAATATTTGGATATTAATAGCTGTTAAGCATTCCGCTTCCTAGCCTCCTGCTTCAGCAGGAGGCTAGGAATAGCGTTCAATATTATTTGGCTTTAGCCAAAATCTTTATGTTTCAAAAAACCGTACAGCTGAATCGCTGTGTTCCTAGTTTAATTGCTATTGTCTCGGTGGCGGTGACTAATATTCATGCAACACCTGCCTGCTGCTTAGGCATGAGGCGAAGATAACATTCGACTTTATTTGGCTTTAGCCAAACAGCACTTATCTCATTGGTAAATAGCTAACAGATTTTGATATCTAAAGAGAGATTAAATATTAGGAGTGTTTATATTTTCAATTTCTTCTTTGACTAGTTTCAACCCTGCTTTTCTTTCACCTTTCCAAAATTGCTTTTTAAGAAATTTCCTTAGGTGTTTTTTTCTCTAGCCTGCAACAGTCAGAATGCCATTTTTTTTGTTTGCCACTTTTAGCGTTTTATATATTTTCTGAATATTGTAGAATATGCATCGCCAAAATGGACTATACTTATGGTATCAAATCTAATGGTTTGCGGTTTTGGGTCAAGCTTTCCATTTGCATCGTAGTTGTGAATTCCGACGCTTGTGCCTGTTACACGCTTAATTTCTCCAATCCAAAAATCTACTTTGTCTTCGTTGATATTTTCGACAATAACATGTAGATCATATGATTTTAAGGTTCTAAAGATATCTGCCCAGCTAGTCAATGGTAACTGCTTATCAAATCCGTAGGCACTAGTAAGTATTCCCTCAGCCTTTAGTATTTTCCGCTGAGTCCGCTCAACACTTGAATGTCTTATGCTATCAAAATCGTCAAGCCGTATTATAGCGTAGCCGTCCAGTGAAAATTCTCTGTCACGCTGTAGAAACAAGAAGTTTTTTGACAAGGCCAAAATAAACCCTGTAAGGTTTTCTTCCTCGCCACAGACAGTTCTAAAAATCTTGACGTAAGCTTTTTTGTCTGCATAATTTTGCAGCATCAAATTGTAAGCCTTGATTTTTTGTCTATTTGTCATTTGAAAGGTGATTGGTAGTGCGTTGTGGATAGCACAATATTATAAGTTATACAAGATCTATCCAACTATTAAAGCAATGTTGGATAAAGTCCTTATTCGCTTAATTTTTCATCCCACAAAAAAAGTCCCAACTTTCGCTGGGACTTGAAGTCTTTTGAAGTAAGGCTGCTTAGCGCAAGACCTACGATCAGGTTGATCTTACTTCTTAGCTGCCTTTTTAGGAGCTGCCTTCTTAGCTGCTTTTTTAGGAGCTGCTTTCTTAGCTGCTGCTTTTTTAGGAGCTGCTGCCTTCTTAGGAGCTGCTTTCTTAGCTGCTTTTTTAGGAGCTGCTTTTTTTGCTGCTGCTTTTTTAGGAGCTGCTTTCTTTGCTGCTGCTTTCTTTGGAGCCGCTTTTTTTGCTGCTGCTTTTTTTGCTTTCGCCATTTGTGTTTTGAATTTATTGGTTAGTAAATTGATAAAGAACTAGCACAAATATATAAGGTTTTTTTTACAACAAAATTTTTTTCAATATTTTTTTTGGAGGTGCTATCACTAAAATAGCTTAGCGGTAATGGATTATAGCTATAGTATATCAGGCTTCAAGTTATGTAAGTTGATGTAGTGTAGCACAATATGTATTTCAATGATTGCCTGTAATATCAATAAAATTAAGTGTTTGCAGCGCCGCACAAATGCGTAGTACGTTAGACTTTACTATGTTAATGTAAGTACATTTTATACTTCGTATCTTCTATTAGCGCCGAGAAAATTAGTTAAAAAAAATTTTTGTGAAACAGCAAAAAAAATTCCATTTCGTCCAAGTTTGTGGCCTTTTTTAGAGTTGATGCGCATTTTTCGAACTCGAGCGCTATCGTTGCAGCATACAATAAAAACTAAAAGTTCAAAGCATTAAAGTTGAAATTAAAGCATCATTTGTAACGCATATGTTCAAAGTACTTCTAGCAAAACAGTTTTTTTTGTGTTAGGTAAATGCATATTTTGTTGCTGTAGTATTTAAGCGTAAGAACTTTTGGATTTGCCTAATGGCATGTATAGCGATGTTGTTTTATTTAAACATATTCAGTGTACATTTTACCATTGCTTACCTCTGTACTAAATAAAAAAGGGCCGCATCATCTGCAGCCCTCTTGTACTAATAAGATTATTGTTTTTATTTTCTGCGCTTTTTACGCGTAGTCTTTTTGCGCACTGTCGGCTTGTAACGAGGTGTAGCAGGCGCAGTATAACTAGGAACAGGCATAGCAGGAGCTGGCTCTACATAGCCATTGTCCATTGGTTCGCCACTTATCATGTTAAGAATTTGCTGAGCCGCCAAATCAAAATTATTACCACTTGCATTTAAGCTATTCAAACGTAAGCTTGTAAAACTGCCAGGCAAGGTGCCCAATAGATTGTTGCTAATATCAAGCGTCTTTAAGTTGTTCATGTTGCCAATATTAGTAGGCAGTGTACGAATTTTATTGCCGCTTAAGTTTAAGGTCTTTAATGTGTTAAGCGTAAAGAAATGATCAATAACACCATGGATGTTATTATTACTAAGATTTAGGTGCTCTAAGTATTTGAACTCAGTAAGCATACTTGGGATATAATTGAGACCCATATCGCTCAAATCCAAGTGTGTAACCTTTGCGCCTTTGATGCTGTTAAGAAACGCAACAGGATTTGAAATTTTATAACCACCAGCCTTTATCACTTTCAGATTTGGCATTGTAGCAATAATGCTTGGAATCAATTCTAGCGGATTGCCTGTAAGGTCTAATTCTTCTAGGTTAGTGCACTGTGTTAATGCTACAGGCAATACCTTAATTTTATTGTTGGCAAGATTTAACTTTTTTAACGTGCTTAATTTGCCAATCGTATTTGGCAGCGAGCTGATATTGTTGTTGCTAAGATCTAACTCTTCTACATGCTTAAGGTTCCACAAGTCTGTAGGGAAATTGCCAATTTTGTTGCTTGGCAATTTGATGCTACGAATATTGGGATACCTAAATATTTCCATCGGGAAACTTGGGTACAATTGATTGGTAATAGACACGCTAAAAACACAAAGGTTTTCGTATGCCGCATTAGGCAGGTAAGTGTAAATTTTGTCTGGATCGCATGGGCTAGGCAATGGATAATATTGCTGTGCTTGTGCCGAACCCAGTGTTGCAAAAATTGCTACCGCGCTTAATAATTTTTTCATCTTCTATTTCTGGTGTGTTGCTTAATAACTTTAAGAGGTTAAAAGTAAATAATTCTCAACAAATAGAGGCTTCTACACACTGCATTTTTCGTGTAGATGAGGTATGTGAACGTTTGAGTAGCCTTTTTCTTCCAAAATCTTCTTAAAGTCTTGCTGTACGTCCTTTTCGCCGTGTACTAAAAACAGATTATTGATGTCTTTTGCTTGTTGACAGCTCAAGTATTGCAATAAATCGTCGTAATCGCCGTGGGCACTCATACTTCTCATGCTGCGCACCTCAGCGCGTACTTCATACATTTCAGTAAAAATCTTTACTTCTTTTTCTCCCGCTTTTAGCTTGCCGCCTAAACTATCAGGACTGCAATAGCCAGCTAGTAAAATGGTATTGCGTTCGTCGTGAATATTGTTCATGATATGGTGTTTGATGCGACCAGCCTCAGCCATACCACTTGCGCTTATGATAACGCATGGGCCAGGAATATCATTTAAGGCTTTGCTTTCATCTTTTGTAGTAATAAGCGTAAGGCCTTCAAACTGAAAAGGATCTTTGTCTTGCCTCATGACTTCTGCCACATGCGGGTTAAACAAACCGGTGTGTTGCTTGGTAATGCCAGTAACCTTTACGCTTAATGGACTGTCTACGTAGTAGCGCAACTTTGGTAGTGTGCCTTCTAATTCTAAATCATTGAGGGCGTACAAAAGTTCTTGTGTGCGGCCAATACTAAAAGCAGGGATGATGAGTTTTCCTTTTTTGGTAATGCAGGTGTCTGTAATATGTTGTAACAATGCCTCGTTAGTGCCTAGAAAATCTTGGTGCAAACTATTACCATAGGTACTCTCAATAATAATTGTATTGGCTTGATCAAATGTTTGGGGTGAATTAAGTATAGCGTCATTATAACGGCCAACATCGCCACTGAATGTGATTCGTTTTGTGCTACCATTTTCTTTAATGCTTAAGTGTACACTTGCGCTGCCAAGTATATGACCTGCATCGGTATAGTAGAAACTTATGTCTGGCGAAATTTCTTTTACAACATTGTAATCTACTGTTTGCACAAGTGCTAGTGTGTCTGCCACATCATCTTTATCGTAAATCGGTTCCAAAGGTGCTTGGCCTTTTGCAAGGCGACGCTTATTTACAAATTTGATATCGCTTTCTTGTATATGTGCACTATCGGCAAGCATTACTTCAATAAGGTCGGCAGTTGCAGGTGTACAATAAATAGGCCCCTTATAACCTTCTTTCACGAGGCGAGGCAGTAAACCACTGTGGTCGATGTGCGCATGTGATAGCACTACATAATTAAGCAAATTAGGGTCAAAGCCAAAATGTGTATTGAGTTCTAGGGTTTTTTTGCCCATACCTTGAAACATACCACAGTCTAGCAGTAGCTGGGTGCCGTTGTCTAGTTGCAAAAGATGTTTGCTGCCAGTAACTGTTTGTGCAGCCCCATGAAATGAAATGTGCATGTGGTAAAGATAGTATAAGCAATTGACGTTAGAAGGCAGTTTTGCGGGGCGCTCAAGCGCTTAATTTTTGTTCGTTTTTTCTACGTGCTGGGCTGCCATATGAAGATTTTAGCAATTTGTAGGTGCTGTTGATAAACAAGTTATTCAGCACAGAAAAAGTAGGGCAATGTGCATAAAACTAAGTGAAACCTATGTGAAACGTGCGGAACTTTGTGGAAAGGTGTGGATTGCTGTTAATTCAGGAAATCTGTACACATTACTTTTTGGTTAACAAGCATACAATTACTTTCGCTGTCCTTTTCTAAAATAGGTGCAGCAAGCACACGATATAAATATATAAAATGGCAGTTACAAAACTAGGCACACGCGCAGTTAAGAAGCCGGATCTCAATCCGCTGCTTTATGGCAAATTACCACCACAGGCACCCGAGCTGGAAGCAGCAATATTAGGTGCAATTATGGTGGAGAGTAATCGTTTGAGCGATGTGTTAGATGTAATTCAAAGCCCTGATTGTTTTTATACAGATGCGAATAAGCGTATTTACGCTGCAATCCGTCGCTTATTTGACAAGGGTAGTCGTATCGATTTTATCACCGTTGCCGAAGAACTTAAGAAAGAAAATGAGCTTGAATTAGCTGGCGGTTATTTTTATGTGACTAGTCTTACTAAAGACGTGGTTAGTACTGCCAATATTGAAGAGCATGCGCGTATCGTAATGCAAAAGTTTATCATGCGCGAACTAATTCGTTTAAGTGGCGATGTGATTAGTGAGGCTTACGAAGATAGCAGCGATGTATTTGATTTGCTAGATAAAGCAGAAACAAATCTCTACGATATCACTGACAAGCATTTACGCAAGAACTTTAATAGCATAGGTAATATTGTTGTAAACACGCTCAAAGAAATTCAAGAAGCGCGCAATAAAACAGACGATATTACCGGCATACCAAGTGGTTTTGCTCCGCTAGATAGATTAACTGGTGGCTGGCAAAAAACTGACCTTATCATTTTAGCTGCTCGTCCTGCAGTGGGTAAAACAGCTTTTGCACTTAACTTGGTAATGAATGCTGCCATGCATAAAAACAAGCCAACAGCTGTGGCTTTCTTTAGCTTGGAAATGAGTGCTGGGCAACTTGTAAAACGTATGTTGAGTGCTACGACGCAAGTCTTGCTAGAAAAAATTAGCAAGGGCAATCTTGAGGATTATGAAGTCGTACAGATTCAAGAACGCATGGGTGTACTAAGCAATGCCAAAATATTTATAGATGACCAGGCGGCGCTAAATATTTTTGAGCTACGTGCAAAATGCCGTAGGCTTAAACAAAGAGAGGGCCTTGGCTTTATCGTGATTGACTACTTGCAGTTGATGACGGCCAGTATTGATAAGGGTGGCAATCGCGAGCAAGAGATTAGTAAGATAAGCCGAGAATTAAAGGCATTGGCAAAAGAATTGGAAGTGCCAATTATTGCTTTGTCGCAATTGAATCGTGGTGTAGAAAATAGAAAAGAAAGCAAAGTGCCGCAATTAAGCGATTTGCGTGAGAGTGGTGCCATTGAGCAAGATGCCGACATGGTAATGTTCTTGTACAGACCAGATTATTATATTACCGCTGGCTCTAGTACTGCAGAAGCAGAGCAGGCAACCATACCAGGAGAAACATGGATTAATGTGGCCAAGCATAGAAACGGTCAAACAGATATTATTAAAGTAAAGGCAGAACTACAATATCAAAAATTCGTTGACATGCCAACTGATAATGTTATTCCGAGTAGCTTTGGTCAGGGTGGCGGCAATACACCTGCTGTAAAAAGCAGTGCAGGTATGAAGCCAAAGTACGACTCTGACGGACCAAGCTTTACTGTGCACAATAGCTACCTAGCGGATAGTAAAGCTAATGATATGGACGATAAGAACGAAGATATACCACCGGCAATTGACGGTGAAGAATCTCCGTTTTAACGAGAAAATATTTCTGATATAATTGAGGTTGCGACAGAGGGTATGCAAAATCAATAATTGGCATAAAATTTGCTCACAAGCCAGAATTTGTCATGAATTCCATGCTAATATGTTTGTTATCAATGCTTTATGAAATGACGGCTATTTTACACAATTTTTGCTTTTTGCGCTTTGCGCTTAGTAATCTATGTATGGCACTATTCTTGCTTTGTTAATTTTGCTCAAAAGTGTGCAATTTGGTACCTTAAGGCTCAAAGTAAGATTTTTATGGTTAAATCGCAGTTACTACTAGGTGTATTTTTATTTATTTATGCGGCTGCCACTGCACAATTAACAGTGCGCTACACAAACAATATTAAAGGCGATTTACTGTTTGTAGCCAATAATAATATTTCTTGTGGTGTGGGAAGCGGCAACTGTACAAAAAACAATACTACACCATTTTATTCTGGACCAGAAAATTCTACGCTTAATAATAACAGCGGCAATAACTATACAAGTGCCACTTTAACTTATTTCAATGATATTGATGGCGATGCTACTACTTTTAACTCTAGTAGTGCAAATTACGTGTTGCCAAGCGGCACACTTTGCCCTGAGGTTATGTGGGCAGGTTTATACTGGGGTGCAGAAGCAACAAGTGGTACAATTACTGGCGTGCCAGCCGCATATACTACCACACTAACTTTTGCAAATCGCAACAAAGTTCGTTTTAAGGTACCTGGAAGCTCAACTTATCAAACAATTACAGCGGCAAGCTTGTTTACAAATAGTTCAACCTATCATTGCTTTGCCGATGTAACTTCTATTGTAAAAGCCGCAGGTGTTGGCACCTACACTACTGCTAATATTGTATCATCTACCAGTACTACACAAAAAGATGGAGGCTGGAACTTAGTAATTATTTATGCTGACCAAAATGCACCAAAAAGAAATTTGTCAGTGTTTGATGGCATGGTAGCAGTTAGTTCAACCAATCCAAGTGTACTAGTGCCAATTAGCGGTTTTGCCACGCCACCAACTGGCCCTATTATGGTACGTTGTGGCTTAGTTGTTTACGATGGCGATAGAAGTTCTATCAGTGACTCGCTAGCCTTTAGAGGTGCCAACGGTACTAATTTTCCTAACTTCGTAAACCTTACAGATGCTACACATGCTGTTAATAATGTTTTTAATAGTGCAATAAGTAATTACGGCAGCATTGTAACTACACGCAGTCCTGCAGACAACAATACGCTAGGCTACGATGCAAGTTTATTTAATGTGCCAAACACTGGCAATAGTAATTTGGGTAATTCAGCAACAGCAGCGACACTTAAATTTACAACAGGTAGCGAAGCATATAGAATTGGCACAGTGGTAACGATGATTGATATTGTAGATCCTGAATTTCTAATCAAAAAAAGTGCGCAAGACATTAACGGCGGCACACTGCTACCCGGCGACATTTTGGAGTATACGATACGAGCAAAAAATACCGGTAATGATACAGCAATAAACACATTAATTTTTGATACAATTCCGTATAACACAAACTATGTTGCTGGGTCTATGCTAATTGACGGTGTGGCTGTAACAGATGCTGCTGGCGACGATAGAGGTAACTTTGATGGCACGCGTGTTAACTTTAGAGTTGGTATTGGTGCCAATGCTACTGTAGGCGGAAAAGTTAAAGTAGGCGATAGCGTTACAGTAAAATTTAGAGTTCAAATAACAAATGATTGTGCGGTTTTGCGCTGTTCCAATAAGATATCTAACTTTGCTTATAGTACATGTAAAGGCTTCTTCTCAAATGCTACACTAAATAGTACAAGCAACCCCAACGAAGCCAATCCGTGTGCTGTTGGGCCAGCAGAAGCAGTGCTTAATTTTGCCAACACTTGCTCTACGCCTCCAGACACCTCCATGCTCATTACTTGTCCAAGTAATTTTATTCAATTAGAAAACAAAATTATCCTTGATGGATCTGGCACCAATGTAAGTAGTCAATACACTTTGTATTATACCGATGCTGCTCTCACAACACCTATTGCTGGCACGGCAAATATTACATCGCCTGGAATCTACTACGCAGTACGTCCAATTACAATTGGCTGTGTAGACACAGTAAAAATTACAGTTAACCAGCAACCTCAATTTACAGCCGCATCCATCACAAAAACTGATGTTACATGCAATGGCGCGGCTAATGGTACAGCAAGTATTACTGCAACTGGGGCAAGTGCGCCCTATACTTATGCTTGGCTTCCAAGCGGTGGTAGTGCCGCAAGTACTGTAGGATTATTGCCAGCCACATATACAGTGACAGTTACTGATGTGAATAGTTGTACAACGACACAAACTGTTACCATTACGCAACCAAGCCCCCTAATATTTAGCACAACTAATACGGCAATCGCATGCGCCTCCAATACTTCTACAATTACTGTAACGGCTAGCGGCGGTGTGCCAAGTTATCAATATAAAATTAATGCAGGTTTGTATCAAGCTTCTAATGTACTTACTGCGATTGGCGGCACACATACTATTACTGTGCAAGATGCAAACGGCTGTACAAATTCTGCAACTATAAATATTGTGCCTATTGATGCAGTGCCACCAGCTATAGCTTGTCCCACAAGCAAAACCCTATATGCAGGTGCAAGTTGCGATGCAGTTGGCACATTACTTGCGGCAACTGCAACAGACAATTGTGCAGTTGCAAGCGTAAGCTATACAACAAGCGGATCAACTGTTTTGAATTCTCCTGCCACAGGCATCAACGACATTAGTGGCGCAACGTTTGCCCTAGGCACAACAATAGTCACATATACTGCAAAAGATGGCGCAAACAATAGTGCAAGCTGTAGTTTTACAATAACGGTGGTAGATACAACTAAGCCTATATTATCTTGCCCAAGTAATCAAACAGTGAATGTAAATGCGGGACTTTGTGTTGCAAGTGGTTTAAGTATTGCAAGCACAGCTACAGATAATTGTAGCCTAAGCAAACTAACTTATGCTGTTACGGGTGCAACAAGTGCAACGTCGGCAACAACTGGCATTAATAACGCTAGCAGCGTAGTGTTTAATAAAGGCGTTAGTACCGTAACATATACGGCAACAGATAACGCTGGTAATACTAGTGTTTGCAGTTTTACGGTAACAGTAATTGATAATATTGTACCAACGATAGCTTGTCCTGCAAACATCAGCCAAAGTATTACTAGCGGATGTGCTAGTGCAGTTGCAAATATTGCGCCTATTAGTGTTGCTGACAACTGTGGTACTACTAGTGTAAGCTATTCGGTAACTGGTGCAACAGTTGCTAGTGGAACTACAAATGCTAGCGGTGTTGTATTTAACAAAGGCCTAAGTACTGTAACGTATACCGTAAGCGATGGCAATGGCAATACTGCTAACTGTAGTTTTACAGTTAACATTGAAGATGTGATTCCACCAACTATTCTATGTCCAAGCACGGCAAGTATAACTTTAGATGCAAATTGCAATGGTACTATACCTCTGCTTGCAACGACAGTAAGCGATAACTGCACAGGCACTATCACACAACAACAAAGCCCAGCTGCTGGTACAACTGTCAACGGATCCAGCCCAACTGCGGTTACCATAACTGTTACAGACGCTAGTGGCAACACAAGCAGCTGTGTAGTTAACGTATCAAAAGCAGATGTTACGCCACCAGTGCTTACTTGTCCAGGCGCACAAACAATTGCGCTTAATAATGCCTGTACAGCCGTCATTCCAAATTATACAACGCTTGCAACCGCCAACGATGCGTGCAGTGGTTCAAGTGTTACCATTACACAAGCGCCTCCAGCTGGCAGCAGCATAAGTGGTACTGGCATCACAACCGTTACCATAACTGCTGTTGATGCTAGTAATAATAGTGTAACATGTACATTTACCTTGGATAAGCAAGATATCACACCGCCTACAATAATTTGCCCACCAACGCAAACACTTTATTTAGGTGCATCGTGCAATGCTACTGTGCCCAATTACACTACACTAGCCAGCGCAAGCGATCCTTGCAGTGTTACAACAATTACCCAAGATCCTGCAGCTGGTAGTACAATTAACGCAGCTGGCACTACTGTATTTACCTTAACGGCAACAGATGCTAGCAATAATTCTACAACATGTTCATTTAGTGTCAACGTTATCGATTCTACGAAACCAGTAATTGCTTGCCCAGTAGCACAAAACGTAATTGCTAATGCTGGCACCTGTGTTGCAACTGGTGTAAACCTGTCCGCAACCACAGCTACAGATAATTGTGGCCTTTTAACTATTACAAACAATGCACCAGCTACTTTTCCATTAGGCACCACAACTTATACCGTTGTAGCCACCGATATCAATGGCAATACAGCTACCTGCACAGCACAAATTGTTGTGTCAGATGCGGAGCCTCCTGTACTAGCTTGCCCGTCTAATCAAAGTGTTAGTATTACTGGGGCTAGCTGCAATGCACAACTTAGCAATATTGCAGCTGTTGTTTCAGATAATTGCAGTATTAGTAGCCTTAGCTATACTACTACAGGTGCAACAGTTGGTAGTAGTGTAACAACAGGTATTAATGACGCTAGTGTTGTATCGTTTGCATTAGGCTCCACTACAGTTACATATTTAGCTACTGATGCTTCGGGTAATTCAAGTACATGCTCTTTTGTGATTACAGTAAACGATGTGGCACCGCCTGTCATAACATGTCCTGCTGCAGTAACAGCATATGCAAATGCAAGTTGCAAAGCAACGCCATCATCTCTGGCACTTGCTAGTAGCACCGATGTGTGTGGCATTGCAACTACAACTTTTGCTATTAGCGGAGCAACTACAGCTAGTGGAACGACCAATGCAACGGGCACCGTATTTAATTTGGGTACAAGTACGCTAGTATATACTGTCACAGATGCTAGCGCCAATAGCGCAACTTGTAGTGTGGTGGTTGATGTTGTGGATACAACAAAGCCAAATCTAACTTGCCCAGTTACACAAGTAATCAATTTGAATGGCGGTTGCACGGCAAGCCTTCCCGATTATACTAGCCTGGCAACTATAAGTGACAATTGCACACCTTCAACAAGTACAGTTGTAACCCAAGCACCTGCTGCTGGCACACCTATTAGTGGTACTGGCGCTCTTATGGTTACGCTTACTGCAGCAGATGCCGCTGGCAATACCACAAGTTGCACTTTTAATGTTACAAAGGTCAATCAAAATACACCAGCTATTAATTGTCCTGCACCGCAAACTTTGTATCTTGGAGTAGCTTGCTCAGCTTCACTTCCCGACTATACAAGCCAAGTAGTTGTTAGCGCAGCATGCAGCGGTAGTAGCGGAAACACCGTTGTGCAAACACCTGCGCCAGGTACAGTAGTTTCTGATACTGGTACAATTACCTTAAAGTTTGTTGTAACGGATATAAGCGGCAACCAAGATTCTTGCTATTCCATTGTAACCAAGTTAGATACTGTTGCGCCACAAATTATTTGCCCTGCAGCACAAACAGTTTACTTGAATGCTAATTGCGAAATTCTTCTTGCAGACTATACCTTGCTGAGCAGTGCAACAGATGCTTGTACTCCAGCGAACGCCATTAGCATTACCCAAGTACCAGCGGCCAATACAATACTTACTGCTAGCGGAAATCTAGACATAACACTTACTGCTACAGATGGCAGCGGCAATGTATCAACGTGCATTTTTAGTGTTAATAAAGTCGACACAACAAAGCCAAGCATTGTATGCCCATCAACAGTAAATGTAGTTGCAGATGCCGGCGCATGCGCAGCTACGAATGTAAGTTTGGGCACACCAGTTACTGCAGATAATTGTGGAGTGCAAAGTGTTGTAAATAATGCGCCATCATCATTTCCAGTAGGTACTACAACGTTTACGATAACAGTTACCGATGTTAATGGCAATACGGCTACATGTACGCAGCAAGTTGTTGTTACAGATACAGAAGCACCAAGCATTACTTGCCCATCAACAGTCAATGTAGTTGCAGATGCTGGCGCATGCGCAGCTACGAATGTAAGTTTGGGCACGCCCGTTACAGCAGATAATTGTGCTGTGCAAAGTGTGGTAAATAATGCGCCATCATCATTTGCAGTAGGTACCACAACGTTTACAATAACAGTTACCGATATTAATGGCAATACGGCTACCTGCACGCAGCAAGTTGTTGTGACAGATACAGAAGCACCAACTATTACTTGCCCATCAACAGTCAATGTAGTTGCAGATGCCGGCGCATGCGCAGCTACGAATGTAAGTTTGGGCACACCAGTTACTGCAGATAATTGTGGAGTGCAAAGTGTGGTAAATAATGCGCCATCATCATTTCCAGTAGGTACCACAACGTTTACAATAACAGTTACCGATATTAATGGCAATACGGCTACATGTACGCAGCAAGTTGTTGTTACAGATACAGAAGCACCAAGTATTACTTGCCCATCAACAGTCAATGTAGTTGCAGATGCTGGCGCATGCTCAGCTACGAATGTAAGTTTGGGTACACCAGTTACAGCAGATAATTGTGGTGTGCAAAGTGTGGTAAATAATGCGCCATCATCATTTGCAGTAGGTACCACAACGTTTACGATAACAGTTACCGATATTAATGGCAATACGGCTACCTGCACGCAGCAAGTTGTTGTTACAGATACAGAAGCTCCAAGCATTACTTGCCCAACAACAGTCAATGTAGTTGCAGATGCTGGTGCATGCACTGCTACGAATGTAAGTTTGGGTACACCAGTTACAGCAGATAATTGTGCTGTGCAAAGTGTGGTAAATAATGCGCCATCATCATTTGCTGTAGGTACCACAACGTTTACAATAACGGTTACCGATGTTAATGGCAATACGGCTACATGTACGCAGCAAGTTGTTGTTACAGATACAGAAGCACCAACTATTACTTGCCCATCAACAGTCAATGTAGTTGCAGATGCTGGTGCATGCGCAGCTACGAATGTAAGTTTGGGCACACCAGTTACATCAGATAATTGTGCTGTGCAAAGTGTGGTAAATAATGCGCCATCATCATTTGCAGTAGGCACCACAACGTTTACGATAACAGTTACTGATGTTAATGGCAATACGGCTACCTGCACGCAGCAAGTTGTTGTGACAGATACAGAACAGCCAAGCATTGTATGCCCAGCAAATGTCAATGCTACGGCTTTGCCTGGCATTTGCAGTAATAATAATATTGTATTGACTGTACCTACGGTTGCCGATAATTGTGGCATTGCTTCAATCGTTAGCAATGCACCAAGTGTTTATCAGCTAGGGCAAACCGTAGTGCAATTTACAGTAACTGATGTGCACGGTAATACTAATAGTTGCAACACAACGGTTACCATTGTAGACAACGAACCTCCAACGATTGCATGTCCACTTAAGGTGGTTGCAACTGCTGATGCGGGAACATGTGCGGCTACCAATGTATCCCTTGGCACACCAGTAACAAGTGATAATTGTAGTGTTGCAAGTGTACTTAGCAATGCGCCAAGTGTTTTCCCTGTTGGCACTACAGTATTTACTATTACAGTAACAGATGGCAGTGGCAATACGGCTACATGCACACAGTTAGTACAAGTATTAGACCTGCAAGCGCCTCAAATTACTTGTCCAGCTACAATTACTATCAATGCTAATGTTGGTCAATGTTATGCAACTGCTGTAAATATTGGCGCACCAACTGTGAGTGATAACTGCGGCATTCAAAACATTTCTAATAATGCACCTACTATTTTTCCGGTTGGCTCTACCATATTTACAATTACCGCAACAGACTTATATGGCAACACTGCTACTTGCCTGCAAGAAGTAGTTGTGGTAGACACGCAAGCACCACAAATAGCGTGTGCATTAACCAAAACAGTTTCTGCCGATGTAGGATTATGCACTGCAAGTAACGTTGCCATCGATACGCCAATGGTGTCAGATAATTGCGGCATAGCATTGGTAGTCAACAATGCGCCAGCAATATTTCCACTGGGTACTACAATCTTTACAGTTACAGCTACCGATGTGCATGGCAATACTGCAACATGTACACAACAAATTATTGTGGCCGATCAAGAAGCGCCAACTATATCATGCCCAAGTAATCAGTTTATTAGTGCAACAACAGGTTTGTGCACTGGCATAGCCCCAGCAATAGGATTAACCTACGCAGATAATTGTGGTATGGCAAGTGTAACCTATGTAGTAACTGGCGCAACAAACACAACAAGCGCCGCTACTGGATTTAACGATGCAAGTGTTGTGCCATTTAATAAAGGCGAAAGTACTGTTACTTATACTGCAACAGACATGAGCGGAAATATTGCAACTTGTACTTTTAAAGTACAGGTACTAGACTTACAAAAGCCTACATTCGTGTGCCCAAGTAATATTACATTGGCAGCAAGCGCTACTTGCGATGCGACCATTGCAAATGCTAGCCTTAGTAATGTAGCAGACAACTGCGGCGCAGTTTTTGTGGATTGGTACATAAGCGGTGCTACTACACTAAGCGGCACGAACGATGTTACAGGTCAAGTGTTAAACAAAGGTGTAAACAATGCCATGTATGTTGTTTACGACCTAGAAAACAATAGAGATACTTGTAATTTTACCATTACTGTAAACGATAGTACAATGCCAGAGGTGATTTGTCCACCAACGCAAACAATTTTATTGGGAGGCACATGCTCGCAGGTGCTACCTAATTTTATTGCGGCAGGTAGCGCCAGCGATAATTGTGATGTATTGGGCGCTGGCCTAAGTATAGCACAGTATCCAGCAGCAGGTACTAGTGTTAGTGGCGTAGGTACAACAGTAGTGGTACTTGTAGCAACAGATGCAGCAGGCAATACTGATACTTGCCAGTTTGATGTTGTAAAGATTAACGCAAATCCACCAATACTAAATTGTATAGCTGCACAAAATATTTACTTAGCGGTGAATTGTACTGCATTAATGCCAGACTTTACAAGCAGTGTTGTGGCTGTAGATATTTGCAACCAAGCAGCAGTTACAATTACACAAGTGCCAGCCCCTGGCGTTACAATTGCAGGCACTGGCACAATGAGCGTGAAATTTATTGCAACAGATGCTTTCAATAATAAAGATTCATGCACAGCAATACTTACAAAGCTTGATACGTTAGCGCCAGTTATCACCTGTCCTTTGGCGCAAGAACTATTTCTTGATAATGCCTGCAGTGTTGTGGTGCCAGACTTTACAAGTTTAGGTATGGCTACAGATGCATGCACCCCTAGTAGTAATATTGTATTTACACAAGCACCAGCACCTGGCACAATACTCAATACCGCAGGAGCATTTTCAGTAACTCTTTTTGCAACTGATAGTTCAGGTAATACCAGTTTTTGCGATTTCCCAGTTGTAAAAATCGATACGGTGGCACCTACGCTAACCTGTCCTGCAGCAGTAAATACGGTAGCTGATCTTGGACAGTGCTTTGCTAGCAATGTAAATATTGGAACGCCTATCAATTCAGATGGTTGTTCGCTAGCAAGTATTACCAACGATGCTCCAACGATATTTCCTATTGGGATAACTACTATTACATATATCGCTAGTGATGTTAATGGCAATAGTAGTAGTTGTACGCAAACCGTAACAGTTGTAGATACACAGCTGCCTACTATTATTTGCCCTAATGCGGTAGTGCTTAACAATGCAAATGGTGTTTGTACGCAAGTTGTCACTACACTGTCGGCCGTAGTGCAAGATAATTGTGCAGTACAGTCGCTAACGTATGTTATAGATGGTGCAACTCAAGTAAGTAGCGCAGCGACAGGCATTAACGATGCAAGTGGCGTGGCGTTTAATGTAGGTACAAGCACCCTTAAGTATATTGTTACCGATATACATGGCAATATAGATTCGTGTGCAACAACGATTGTAATTATTGATACTGCTAAACCTAACCTGCTTTGCCATGCAGATACAGCCTCGTTTGCTACAGCTAGCACGTGCGATGCGCCAATCGCAAATCTTGCACCTATAGGCGTTGCCGATAATTGCGGCATAGATAGTATTAAGTATGCAATTACCGGTGCAACAGTTGCTAACGGTATAAATGATGCGAGTGGCATAGTATTTAATACTGGTACAAGTACCGTTACGTATACTATAACAGATATAAATGGCAATGCAAGTGTATGTGCATTTAGTGTAACTATTATTGACACCACTAAGCCTGGTTTGACGTGCTTGCCAGACACCTTAATTAGGCTGACAGGCGCTACTTGTTTGGCAAGTGGCATATCATTAGCTTCTCCGGTTGCAACAGATAACTGTGGAATTGCGTCGGTGACTGCAAGTACAACTGCTACAAATTTTGGAGCTGGGCTTACCACTATTGTTTATACCGCAACTGATATTCACGGCAACATGGCGATGTGTACACGCAGAGTCCTCGTTGTATGTACAGATACAGTTACATTAACTTTTGCTGCTTCTGGTACAACAAATACAGCATGCGCCGATCTCACGCAGTTGGATACTACTGGAGGTGTTGTAATTACAACTTGTGGTACACCAGCGGGTTACATCGCATCTTTGCCGGATGCAAATGGCTGCATCACGTACACACCTACTGGTACGCAAAGCGCGCAACCAGATACAACCTGCATTATTACTTATGCGAATGGGGTGTACGATACATTAATAGTATTATTGGTGCCGCCACCAACGGTTAATCCCGATGTAAATATTACATTTGTAAATACCCCAGTACTAGGTAATGTTAGTACCAACGATCCGGTGGTGCCTTTAGGTATCGTATACGGTAATGCAACTAGCACTCCTGCAAATCCTGATGGTGGCACTGCAGTACCTGTTGTGAATACAGATGGAAGCTACACATTTACAGCAGGCACTGCAGGCGTTTATAATTTTGTAGTGCCTATAGTACAAGCTAGTGGCGATACCATATTTACAGCGCTACAGATTACCGTTTTAGATACTACCAACACAGTACCTCCAGCGGCAAATACCGATATCGCTAGCACAAGTGTTGGCACATCTGTTACAATTAATACTTTATCTAACGACGTAGCAAGCAATTTTGGTGGAGGCGTGGGTCTTGATCCAAGCACTGTTGCCGTTGTGTTGCCTCCTGCCAACGGTACGGCAACCGTAGATCCACTTACAGGCAATATTATCTACACGCCAAACGCTGGCTTTGTAGGCGTAGATACTATTGTTTATTCTGTAGAGGATAGTCTTGGCAATTTGGTTTCGGCTTATCAAATTGTCACAGTGATAGACACAGCGACTTCAGAAAACACAACTACTGCATCAGATGATTACAATGCCGTAAATAGTATTGCTGCCGTAAGTGGCGATGTGCTAGACAATGATACAGATGCAGAAGGAGATAGTCAAACCGTAGTGCCGCAAAGTACTAGCATACCAGGCATTGGCACATTAGTATTACAAGCTGATGGTACTTATACATTTACGCCAGTGCCAGGCTACGTAGGTCCTGCTTCTTTTGTTTATACTGTATTAGATGCACGGGGAGCAAGCGCAAAGGCAACCTTGTATTTTATTATAGATGCAACAAACCAACCATTGTCGGCTGTGCAGCTTTGGCTACAAGGCAATAATGTTGCTGGCGTTAATCATTTAGTAATCAATTGTCAGAATACAGATGGTTTTGCTATGGTACAACTTTATCGCCTAAGCAAAAATGGCGGTAATGCTAGTGTTATATATACTAATAACCAGTTGCTAATTGGTGCTAATATTTTGACTTATCTAGACAGAAAAATGCTTGACAATATCAATTACTACTATGCCGTAGCAACATTGCCAAATGGCGTACAATTACAGAGTAATACTATAGTACTTGCAACACCGCAGTCTAGCGATTTAATCGTATATCCAAATCCAACAAAAGATATTGTAAATATTGAATTTGGATCGGTTGATCAAGAAGCCTTTAGTGTGCGCGTTTTAGATATTAGTGGCAGAGTAGTAAAGCAGCACTACGGCAAAGCTAGTGTAGGTAAGAATGTAGTTAGTTTAAGCCTTGAAGATTTGGCAAACGGCAATTACATGGTAACGGTACAAATTGGCACTAGACAAGTTCAACACCTAAAAGTAAATAAGGAGTAATAAGAAGCATAATAGCACCATTTTTCAAAGTGAAGCTCAATATTGTTGCATGCTTTTCGTACACAAGCTAAGCAGCGCTTGCTGCTTTCGGAAATCATTTTGATGATCCGAAGCTTGCTTTGCGGATTATAATCGTGACAATTATAAAAGCTAATGAGTTTTGTTTTGTAAACTGTGCAATATTATTTAGAAATTATCTAATTTGCAGTGTGCTAACGTTTACCCTAGACACCATTAATCGCACTGCACAAGAACTGCTAAACGCATTAGGCTCTAATAGATGTATTGCCTTGCACGGCGACATGGGTGCAGGCAAAACAACTTTTACAAGGGCCTTGTGTGCTGCACTTGGTGCCATTGATGCGGTGAGTAGTCCAACTTTTGCCATTGTAAATGAGTATCAATGTAAGCATGCTGTGTTTAGTACCATAGCACATATGGATTGGTATCGTTTGCACGATGCGCAGCAAATTGCAGATGCTGGTATCACAGAATATTTTGATGCGCCGCACACCTTGTGCATTATTGAGTGGCCAGAGCGCGCAATGGAGATATTGCCAGTGCAAACTGTGCATGCTACAATAAGTATTAGTAGTGAGTATGAGCGCAAGCTTGTATGGCTTGCACAGCGATAGCGAGTACTGCCACATTGCTCACTTTTTGAAACCTTAGAGCATAAAAAAAGTCCCATTGCTGGGACTTGGATTGCTTTGAACGTTACTAATATTAATTCGTTTGCGCAAGCTTTACGTTAACTGCATTAAGGCCTTTCTTGCCGTCTTGCACTTCGTAAACAACTCTGTCGTTTTCTCTAATTTTACTAATAAGTCCGCTAACGTGCACAAATATTTCTGCGCTACCGTCGTTGGGTGTGATGAATCCGAAGCCCTTAGCTTCATTGAAGAATTTTACTGTACCTTCTTGCATTACTCTGTTGTTTTTTGTTTATTATTTAATCTATTTTTCTGACGTTGATGGCCACGTGGCCTTTTGGTGTTTTTTCTTTTTCGTAGGCTAAGCGATCGTTTGCTTTGGCGCCTGCTGGCAAATTGTTGGCATGTATAAATACACTCTTGTTACTATTATCTTCTGTTATAAAACCAAAAGACTTTTCTGTAAGATATGATGTAAGTACACCGAAGAATTCTGTTTGAACAATAATTGGTGCTGCACCTAGTTGAATATCTTCTGCGTTGATTACAGTTCGCTTTTGCTGATCTGGTGGTACATCTGTAATGTTACCATACTCGTCAACATAAGCTATCATATCCTGCAGGCTTTTGCCTTTATTATTGTTTGTCTTACGCTCCTCGCGGCGCTCTAATTTGTCTTGTTTCTTTTTTGCTTTCTTTTGTTGTTGCGTTTTTTTATTAAAAGTATCTGCCATTGTGCTGCTAATATTGCTTGAGGAGTGTATAAGTATTGATTATTTTGTATTAGCAGTGATCGGTGCGCATATATCGAATAATAATTCGGATTGTGCTAAGGGCAATGCTATAAATTGAGTGGGGGGTACTAAGGCGATAAGCTTTTATATTGATTAATGACTAAAGCACACACGCGCCTACAATGCGAAGGTAATGTACTTTTGGCCATACTTGCGTTTTTATTTTTGGCAATCGGCTTTTTGACCAAGCTTAATGGCATCTTTTTGCATTATTGCTGCATTGCCAAGGTTTTCAGTATTGCTATTTGGTATAACGCTTGCTAGCTTAGTCCTATAAAATCAGAATAAATCAAGGCTTTTTGCGTAGCAAATGCCGTTTATTGACCTCAAATACCATTTACAGTCTGTCTATTTGCAGTAAATTTACCTCATGAAAAGAAGTGTACTATTAATAGTATGTAGTGTTTTGGCATCGGTTGCAGCCTATGCGCAAAAGAATGTGTACCTAACAATTTCGCACAAATTAGGCAATACTAATTTTGCATACAATACTACCGCCCAAAACGATTTGTCGCAGAATTTTCAGGTAACGCGCCTAGCGTATTATCTATCAAGCATCAAGATTATTCACGATGGTGGTCAAGAGATTGCAGTTCCGTCTAAGTATATTCTTGCTAATGCAACAAATAGCACTTTAGAATTGCTCGGTAATTTTAATGTAACTAATGTAGAAGGGGTGAAGTTTTCTGTAGGTGTAGAAGCACCAACAAATAATGCCGACCCTACCCAATATCCGGCATGGCATCCGCTAGCACCACAGTCTCCTACAATGCACTGGGGATGGGCGAGTGGTTATAATTTTATTGTGCTAGAAGGTGCTACAGGAAGCAGCTTTGGTACAATTTTTCAAATGCATGCACTTGGCAACGATAATTATGTAGAGCAAACGCAAATGGCTGCAGGTGTGGTAGAAGGCAATAATATTTTTATTAACCTAGATGCCGATTATGTACAAGCGCTTAAGGGTGTAAATATTAGTACAGGGCCAATTCATCATGGCGACAATGCAACAGACCTACAAGTATTGCTGAACTTCATGAACCATGTCTTTAAGCCGGGCGCAGGTTTGCCAACAAAACTTAGTAGTACTTACCAATCAGAGCAGGTGAGCTTCTTTCCGAACCCAACAAACAGCTTATTACATTTCACAATTGGCAATACGAATCAAATCGCTAGCAGTGCTGTAGTAAAAGATGTTACTGGCAAGGTGCTTGCTAATTATTCTACTGTGCACAATAATACAATTGACCTTAGCCGCTTCAGTGCTGGTATGTATCTTGTGAGTTTACACGATAATACTGGCCGTGTATTGACAGCACAGCGCATTACAGTACAATAAATGAAAGGCCAATTTAAGGCGATACTCTTTTTTACATTTTGCTTCACGGCATTTGCGTGCACAAAAGATGCGAGCGTTGTTAAGCAGCAAGGGCTAATGCAAACGCCTATTGGCTTTAGCACAATGCTAGTGCCTGATAGCAATAAGTATACACCAGAACGCTGGGCATTAGGCAAACGCTTATTTTACGAAACAAAACTATCTAAAGGCAATACTGTAAGTTGTGCTTCGTGCCACAAACCCCAATTTGCTTTTGGTGATAATACAGCCTTAAGTCTTGGAGATGGCAATGCCATAGGTACAAGTAATGTGCCAACGCTTGCTAATATTGGCTACCATCCTTACTACACGCGAGCAGGCGGTGTGCCTACTTTAGAAATGCAAATTCTTGTGCCAATACAAGAGCACAATGAATTTAATAGCAATATACTCGACATCGTACAAGAACTGCAACAGGATGCAAGTTATGTGAGTCAAAGTATGGCCGCATACAATCGTACCATAGATGCGTATGTAATTACACGTGCCCTCGCCAATTTTGAAAGAAGTTTAATTAGTGGTAACTCAGCATTTGATAAATTCTACTATCAGGGTAGGGGTACTGCATTAGCGCCTAGTGCGCAACGAGGCTATCAACTGTTTAAAAGTGCACGCACAAATTGCAGTGGCTGCCATAGCGGATTTAATTTTACCGACTATAGTTTTAAGAACAATGGCTTGTACGAAGTTTACGCCGATAGCGGTCGCATGCGTCTTACAAAACTAGAAAGTGATAGAGCCGTATTTAAAGTGCCAAGCTTGCGCAATATTGCACTTACAGCACCTTATATGCATGATGGCAGTATCAAAAGTTTGGCGGATGTTGTGGCGCACTATACTAATGGCGGCAAACAGCATAGCAATCAAAGCTCCTTGGTAAAGCCGCTTTATTTATCAGCACAAGAGCAAAAAGATTTGATTGCTTTTTTGCAATCGCTTACAGATACGAGTTTTGTAAATGACGCGAGGCTGTTGCCCTAGTTGATACAAACTTACTTTGTACCAGCGCCTCTGCCCATACCGTAGAATTTCTTTTTCTTCTGCTGTACTTGGTCGGCCTTCTTCTGACGATGTTCGTGACGCACTTGTTGGTTTTGCTTTGGCGCACGCTTTACAATACCATGAAATTCTGTATGGTAAGGATGCTCAGCATTTACTTCTATATCTCTTCCAATTAATTTTTGAATATCGCGCAAAGCCGCTGTTTCTTCCATTTCGCAAAAACTAAATGCAATGCCTTTATTGCCAGCTCTACCAGTACGACCAATACGGTGTACATAGGTTTCTGGCACATCAGGTAATTCGTAATTAATCACGTGCGTCAATTCGTCTATATCAATACCACGTGCAGCAATATCTGTTGCAACAAGTACACGCGTTTCTTTGCTCTTAAAATTACTAAGTGCACGTTGTCTTGCATTTTGGCTTTTATTGCCATGGATTGCTTCTGCCTTAATGCCGTGACGCAAAAGGCCTTTTACTACTTTATCAGCGCCGTGTTTTGTGCGTGTAAATACAAGCGCACTTTCAATTTGCTTGTCTTGCAAGAGTAAATGCAGAAGATCTTTTTTATTGTCTTTTGCAACAAAGTATAACTTTTGCGCAATCGTTTCTGCGGTGCTGCTTACTGGTGTAACTTCTACATACACAGGCTTATTAAGAATGCTTGCGGCCAAACTTTGAATTTCGTTTGGCATGGTAGCGCTAAATAATAGGGTTTGTCTTTTCGTTGGAATTTTAGCAATAACCTTTTTCACGTCGTTCACAAAGCCCATGTCTAGCATACGATCGGCTTCGTCGAGTACAAAGATTTCTAAGTCTTGCAAATGCACATAACCTTGTTGCATCAGATCCAGCAAACGACCTGGTGTAGCTACTAGTACATCAACAGTTTTGCGTAAAGCATCTACTTGCGGATTTTGATTAACGCCACCAAAAATTACTGTGTGACGCACACGCAAGTTCTTGCCATATGCGGCAAAACTCTCTTGAATTTGAATCGCTAGTTCACGTGTTGGTGTAAGGATAAGTGCTCGTATGCTTTTTTTATTAGCGTACAATACTTCATTTGGCTTGCTCAATAATTGCAGCATAGGAATAGCAAATGCTGCTGTTTTGCCCGTACCTGTTTGTGCACAACCAAGTACATCATTGCCTTGCAAAATAGGCACGATGGCTTGTTGTTGTATAGGTGTTGGGCTTGTGTAACCCTCATCGTGCAATGCATCGAGAATGGGTTTGATAATTGGTAAATCTGTAAATGTCAAAATTTGTTGTGTTGTTATTTACGATGTGGTATGGCAAATAAACTTATTTGCACAAGCACACTGATGTGTTGTTAAATGTGATAATGGAATGAATTTGTCTGTACTTGCTACAAAACACAGTATGGAGAAGAATCACTGTGAGCAAGCAAGCGCAGGAAAATAAAAGTCCTGAAATGCAAAGGTGCGCTAAAGAAATCAGTAAATGGGTTTCTTGGGGATGTTTCTCAGAAAATTAACGGGAGGGGTGGGGATTCGCAAATTATATAATGGCATTACCCACTTATTCATCTTCATCTAAATCATCAAACAAGATTTCTTGTATATTTTCTGTTGAATCCTCAATTGATAAAGAGCTTGCACTATCAAATAAGGCATTAAAGCTCTCTATCCAATGCGTAATTTTTTCGATTGGGTCATCAAATTCATCATCATCATCAAAGTTAAACAGTTGCTCGTATTCCGAATCGCCACCATATTCGCCATGGGTATAGCCTTCGTAAGACAAAACAACTTCATCGCTATGAATGAGGCATACATAAGATTGCGAATTGTTATCTTCATCTGTTGCATTAGTTTCTATTCTTAAATAACCAGCATAATTCAACTTCTTATAATTATCAATTAAATAGTATGCCTTAGATAGATGCAGCAAACTTTCTGATGATAATTTGTGCGCTTTAAAATCAGTGATTATAGAGCCTAAAAAATCCAACAGATATTCTCGTCCAAGAGATTCGTTGCTAGTTAGTTCAAATTGACTCATAATGCATTATTAAATAGATAGGCGCTTAGGCTAATACCCCAAATCTAACAAAATTAACCTTGTAGGGGAAGAAATGCACTGCTTTTGTTATTATTAAGGATATTAAAATGTAAATCCCAATTTCTAGGCTTAGTGCTTAAGCACACTCATGGATTTAATTTAGCCCACAGGCCAAATTGGAAGCATTCCACGTAGCCGAGCTTACTTCGCCTGTCTAAAATTATAGCATCGCCACTGCTGCACTGGTAATCAAACTTGCTATTGTTGTGGTCCGATTCTGCTGCCTTGAGCAGGGCAAGAATCTGTGTGTAGGTGAATTGGTTGTTTTATATATATAAAAAATTAATATTATTAATTTCTAATTTTGATTTATGAGAAAAGATGACTAAGTACCCCGTAGCAAAGAAAGCCTGTACAAATAGATAAAGATACTATTGAAATTAAATTTTCTGTTATTGTCTATTACGAATTGGAAGGCGTAACATTAAGCTATGCTGGTGGTGTAAAAGTGGTTGAGCTTAAAATTTTTGAAAGATAAAATTAAACTTAAGCTGACTAAAAGTGCTAAAGGATTGTAGTTACTAATGAACAACTTATATAGTATCGTTAAGATAGGACGTCAAGTTCTTCATCTATTCTATAATCCTCAAACAAACCATCAACACAAGTAATTTCTACTGCATTGCCATACAAAAGTAAATTTGTAATGTTAGGCGCTTCAATGCAATGTTGACGATTTTTATTTTTAACATTATTGTCTCTTAAGCTTGACAATAACTTGCCTAGTACATTTTGTCCAACTAAGTATTCGCCTTCTGGTTTTGCACCCCATACTTTATCTTTCAATGTATATTCCACTATGTCTTTATTTAGGGTAGACAAAAGCAAACTACTAAATTTTTCCCAATTTTGACTAAGTTTAATTTCTAACACCCATTGCATAACTTCAAAACGAATACTATCCCAATCTTGTCTTACTAAATGCTGGTATTTTCGACTAACTTGTTTTGCAGTAATAGGACTTCTTTCATTAATTATCTGTTCTTGAATATTTGGATGCAAAGGGAATTTGCAAGCTTGATATAAATGCTCAACCGTAAAAAAATTAATGCTATTCACTTGCACAATATAATTTGGAGCCATGTTGGATAACCCACCATACACGTCAGTAGTTTTATGAAAAACGACTGACTTCTCTGCTTTATATTCTGTTATTTGTTGAGGCAATGCAATAAAGGTATATGTGAAATTAAGAAAATAATTTAATACTTTGTCAAAAAAAGAAAAGTCAGCCTATCACCCTCTATTTTGCAATGGGAAAAGGCCTTTCCAGCCATGATTATCCCACCAAAAGACCAACGGGCAAGTGTTACTAATGTTACGCCAAGTAAAGTACATTGTACCTAAGCCAAATGTTTGGTGAGATTTAACAGTATAGCCAAGCGGTCTGATATTCAGTACCCTAGCATTTTGAATTTTATTTACAATCCTTATTCCTTCTTCTAGCATGATAGTCTCAAACCTAATTCTGTTTTCAGCACTTGAAAAAAAAGATTCTTTAGCTGGATTACTAGAGCTACGAATTGCTCTGTCAGAATTACTGTCTTGTGATAGTTTATTTAAATAAAGTTTGGCGGATTCATTAATTTCAAGAGGAATTAAACAGTTTAGTGTTTGATTTTTGAACTTGATATTATTTTGTATTTCATATTCATATTGTAAAACAATACCTTTCAGGAATCTTTCTGAATCTAGTTTCTTAGCTAGAATATATTGCACATTACCCCAACCCCACGTATGGTAACAGAAAAAGCTTGCAATCAAATCTATCTGCTTATCTTTAAACAGCTGAATTGCATTTTTTCCCTTTATATTGGTTGTACTTAGCCATGTTTCTAAATCTCTACATAGTGTATTACCTGTAGCCAACACATCATCTAAATAAATGAAATGCTTTATATTACCAGAGCCACATCTTTCAATGCTAAACGAATAATTTTCTTGAAGCACTTCATCCATCAGTTTTAAAATTTGTGACTGGCTTTTACCAGGTTTTTGTAAATCTAAAAAGTGAGTATTAGCTAAAAACGAACTTATTCTATCATATTTGAAATACTTGGCTAATTCATGTAAATTATTAAATAAGTATTTTTTAGCCTTTGCTTTGGATAAGTAAATGTTTTGATTAAGCAAATGTAGAAACTCCTCTAAAATAAAAGTCCGATCTGTTTCTTGAAACTGATTTACCCAAGCAAGAATATCACGCGTATTAATGAATACACCATGGTCATTTTGATAATCCGAAATAATATTTTTTATTTGTTCTGCTAAAAACTCCATTTCATTCTCTTAAATTTTATACCTCTCCCAATCTGCCTTACTTAAAGTAGGGTCTATGATGCAAGCTTCTTGGTAGTTGAGGTTGTATAAATGGTACACCATTACATCTATTTGATGCTCTAGTACGCTAGTGTCGGCATTGGATTTTTTGAGGGTGAGGATTTTATTGACAAGCGATATAAAAGAGGTTTGTTTTTTTTCGGAAACGCCTATAATTGGTATAGACTCTAATTGATTTTTTTGAATATGTGGAAATATTTTATCATCATTTTGATAAATATTGAAAAACCAAAAATTTAATAATTTAGAATTTAATAGTCCTAGAAGAAAATTAATACTTAATGCATTGTTTTTAATATGAACATTATAAACAACATTAGTATTATAGAATCCAACTTCATCTAATGAGAAAATAAGTGTATTTGAAACAAATCTAGTCAGTAATTTTGGATGGTCTGAAAAGTACTCTTTCTTCTTAAATGTTTTAGTATCTGAAAAAATTGGTGCGACATAATAACCCGAATGTGTTGTAATAAATCTATGAATATTTTCACCTTTAATTATTGGGTATTTAGTTTTTGTCTTAGAAACTGAGTGATGATTAAATCCGAACTCAAAGCCCCTGATAATTTCTACATAATTTTCAAGTCTTCTAGTATTCATTTTTGAGATCAATTCAATTATCGAGTATTTCTCGTTGTTCATTCCGATCGGCCAAATTTTAAATGGCAAGTTTTTCAAGATATTAAATGATATTCTATTCCTTGGTACAAATTTATTATCATGGAAAACAATGTTATCAAATGATTCAGTCTTTATGTTTTTGAGTGCAATAATTATATTAGACTCTACCGATGCTTGTTCAAATGGCATTTGCGTGTCAATATATTTTGTGAGAATAATTGTTTTTAACAAATAATCCCTAGCATTTTCTAAGTTTTGATTTGATGCAATAGTTTTAGGAATTATAAAAGTTAATAACCCTTGTTGATTTAGAATTTGAGTTGATTTTTCAATAAAGATAGTGAATAAATCAAATTGGTTTTGAGCTAAAAGGTATCGTTCTTTAAAATACTCAACTTGCTGATTGCTAATTAAGCCAGTTCTGAGACCCACATACGGCGGATTCCCAATCACCACATCAAAACCATCTTTAATCCCAAACATCCATTCCATATCAAACCAATCGGCACTTGCATTTTGGTTATACAGATCCCAGTTGGCAATTTTAATAGCTTGATGTTTGTATTTATCTTCTAGTGTATTGAGGCTTAGTTTATCAATCTTTTGCAGCGCATCTGCAATTATTTTTTTATGTTTAGTAATGGCTAGCTGCTTTTGGTTGATGTTTTGAATGCTTTCTCCGCCAAACATATCTTTCACGATATGTTGCTGTATTAGGTCAGGCATATCCTCCGTGGTTTTGCGCAGCGCTAGCTTCTCGTTTTGTAAAAGTATTGTAAGCTCTTTTATTTTTGCCTGCCGCTTTTTTTCGTCGCCAATACCTAGCAACTTATTCATTATTTGTTGGCGTACTTCCTTATCAGCCTTTTGTATTTCTTTTTTTTCTTTGCGTGTTTTGGCAGTAAAGTGTGCTTGGCGTATTGCTTTTAGTTTTTCCTTCAAGTTCGCGGTTTCGTCTATACTTGTATCTTCTACACCTGCAACAATGTTTTTAGGCAGGTCAAGCCCTATTAAAGTATTGGCAATTACAAACTTAGTTTCTAGGTTAGGCAGGGGTTGTATATTTTTATTGTGTTGGTCCACAATTAAGCTTAAGAAAAAACGTAGCTTACTTATTTGTATGGCCACATCTTGTATATCTACACCATAAATGCAATTTTGTATAATGTACAGTTTGCGTGCAAAGTCGGAGCCATTATATTGTTTATCAAAATTGGCTTCTAGTTCCGCAAGTTCTGTGGCTATGGCCTCGGTGGCTTTTGCTTTTACTTGTTTGTCGTTAAGGCCTTTTACAATTTCTTCATCTTTTTTTAGTTTGGCTATTTGTACTTCTAGTGTTATGTCATGCTGTACTTGTTTCCAAATTTTATTGTCGGCATCTACTTTTTGCAGCAGTTCTACCATTTGGTACAACACACCCATGGGGAATGCGCCAGAGCCACAGGCAGGGTCTAGTATTTTTACCTGCGCCAAAGCTTTTACAAATTTGTATTTGCCATTGGCGTCCATTGTTGGTAAATCATCAATATTTTCAATTGCCAATTCTGGCAATTGGGTTTGGATATAACTTTGCAAACTTTGGCTTACCATATAGTTTACAATTTCTTGTGGGGTGTAAAAACTACCTGTTCCTTTGCGCGCCGTAGCGCCAGTTTCTGGGTTGTAGTAAGCTAGTAAGTTTTCAAAAATTTCGCCTAGTAAGTATGGATCTAGTGCTACATCTACATCTAGTGGCGTATTTTCTTCTACCGTAAATTTATACTCGTTAAATATTTCGAATAAACCTTTTACGGTATACTTACCCTTTTTGTCATAAATAATTTGCAGCTCTTCACTAAAATCTATTTCTTCTTTTTCAAAAAATAAATAATCTGGCATTATGGCTTGCCATTCTTTTTTACGGCTAAAGCCGTCTATAATTTCTCTGGCTTCTTTATTGTCTAAACTATCAAATAAACCTCCGTTTAAAAAAGGAATAGATGCAAATAGTTTCATTATTTTTTTAGGATCGGCATCTGCAAATAATTTTTCGTAACGGTACAAACTATTAACGTCGAAAGTATTAGCATTTTTTGGAATAGAACCTCCATCTAATGCAAAGTCTCGGCTTTTGGCATCTCTATTTAAAGTAGCAAAAAACAAATTTTGCAATATGGCATTGTAGTAGCCACTGCTTGTTTTTGTATGAAAAGTTTTTAACGTTTGTTTTATAGAATCTGGCTCAAATAAATGATGAGGCACTAATTTTTTTTCTTTTAGAAACCATACAAATACCATACGGGTTATAAAGCGTATGGCAGCTTTTTGGTTGGCTAGTTCTTGCAGCTCTTTATTGGTTTTGCCTTTCTGCTTTTCATCGGCTTTAAGGTATTCATACGGAAACTTACTTTTGGCAACACACCAAAAATACCAGTTGGCTATTTTTTTAAAGAACTGTTTATTAAGTTCTTTGGTATTAAATACGTTTTGCCAATGCGTGTAGATACCTTCAAAAGTTTCTACCGCTTTGGGTATTTGTAATTCATTTAATATTTTTAGATGTGCTCCATGCGTTTTACTAATACTCACATCCTTTAGCATACTCACCTTGCCAACTTTATCGCCTTCTTTGTAAGCCACTTTATAGTTTACACGTTGTGCATTAGCAAGGCATAACAAATCATCATCATATCTATAAACAATGGTAACTGGTAGGTATGGAAATTTACGATTGATGAGGCGGGTAATTTCGCTAATAGTTGTACGTGTAGGTGAAATTTTAAGTACAATAGCGCAAATAATTAATCCTTCATAATCTGCCTTTAAATTTGCAACTTCTGAAACGTTTTTAAATTTTGTTTTTCCTTGATTTACACTATTATCATCTACCAAACCTACTACATATAAACTTTCAATGTTTTCTTTAATAAATTTTTGTTGATTAGCGGTAATACCTTCAAAAAAACCTTTTGTATCAAAAGGCTTTGCGTCAAATGGTGCAATAGGTACTTGTAATTGTTTGCTAAAGAAATCAACTGTGGCTTGATGTAGTTTTTTTTTGTTATTTAACTCTGATAGATTCATAAACTTTGTTCTATTTGTAGGTGCTGCTTTTTTAGTTACTTGTTACTAATAATTAACCAAGTTATTAGATCGTATTTTTTTTCAAAAATAATTTCTTGTTTTTGTATCGCACTTATGGTCTTTTTATTCCCTTTTTGCAATTGGGTTAACGCGTTTAATTGCACTTGGCCAGCAGTTGCAATTTCATTGCCTTCCTCGTCGCTTATTTTGCTGCTGTTTTGTGCTTTAACCCAGTTGCTTAATATGCCTTGTAGTTGTTCAATAGATTTTTTATCACCAGAGTCTATTTTGGCAGGTACATAACGAATTTCTTTTTTATGCTGGCTTAATACTTCTAAAATGTATTTTTGATTGTTAGAAATAAGGGTTCCATTATTTGCAATATAAAGCAACTCATATGCAATATAAGTATCCATTGATTTTGGATGCTCCCCAAGCATAGCTATAATGCCAGGCTCTAAATTTTCATCTATTAAATAGCAACCACTAAAAATACCATTGGGTAAATTACTTAATTGATGGTTTTTTTCTTTTAAGATACCGTTCAACTCTTGTCTATAATTATCAAAGCTAAAATCGTCGAAGCCTAAACTTTTTTCTCCATCAAGATCTTCTAAGCTGGTTTGCATTTGTTTGAGTAATGTATTAGTTTGCCTTTCATTAATACCAATTTCTGCAGTACTTTCAATATCTGGTGTCATACCTGCTATTACTTCACTACCCATAAAATGCATTACGTTCATGCGGTCTTCCACTCTACTTTTTAATCTTATATAGGCTTCTATATCTTTTGCAGGCCAAAAGTTGACAAGTCGAATTTCTTTATTTGGGCTACCTATACGGTCAATTCTACCAAAACGTTGGATAATGCGTACTGGATTCCAATGCACATCATAATTCACCACCATGTCTGCATCTTGTAAATTTTGTCCTTCACTAAGTACATCTGTAGTAATTAAAATGTCAATTGGTTGAGATACCTTTTCGTAATAATTAGGATGATTTTCTTTGATATACTGCACCCATTCTATGTAATTATTTGGGTTAGCGTCCATTATAAATTTATCCCATTTTTTTTCTTTGTACAGCTTTGTATAAGGAGCAAAATGTTGTAGAATATGTTCAATGTTGTTGTTTGTTTTTTCTGTATTAGGTTGCAGGCAAGTATTTCCTCCACCACCATGCACCAATCCTAGTTTATCATAGTCATGGTGTACCAATTGATCAAATAGATATTGGGCAGTATCCTTGTAGGTAGTAAAAATAATAAGCTTTTTATTTGTACTTTTTCTTTTATCATCGATTATTTGTAATAGTTCTACTAGCTTAATATCTTTTTTATAATCTTGGTTGAATTGTTTTTCAAAATCTTCAACGTTGTCCTTTATATACCTCAGGCTGTCTTTATCTTTCTTAAGAAATGCCTTGTATTCTGCTAGTCTGCCTACTCTATCAATTTCGCTAATTTTTATAGGATTCTTTTTACCCACTTCGTAATCTGCTAATTCTTCATACAACTCATCAAACAGCATTGCATCATCTGGTAATTTTAGATCTTTTTTATCTTTTTGGTAAGTGTTAATTTTATTTAATAATTTTTCATGATGTTCGTAAACTTTTTCTAATGTGATGTAAAAACTTTTCCAGCTACTTTCTAGCCTTTTTAATAGAAGTATCTTCATCATCTTTACCAAAAAGTACTCACGCTGAGTATTGTCTTGCGTTACATCTCTATGTTCATCTTTTTGTAACTTATCTATTTCAGATTTGGTAAACGTAAACTGTGTAGGTTGATAGGCAGATAGATTGAGTTGTAGATTCTCCATTAATTGACTGAAGTCTTCTACATCTGCAAATTCTATAGGTGTTTTGTTAATGTTCTTTGGTGTTAAGTGCTTTGGAAACTCTATAGTATTATCAAAGTGTTGTTTAATAGATTTACGGGTTCTAGCAACTAATACATTTTCGGTAAGCTTAAAAAAGTCACTATCCTTAATTTTAGAATAAAAATGTGAAAGACTCATTTCTTCGCTAGCTAGCCATTTATTATATTCTTTTTGAATAGATCTAAAGGTGTGTTCTATGCTTTTCACACCTAAGGTATCTTCAAAGCCATTGTTATTTGCCTTACACATTAGTGCAAATTGATTACGTACATCTTTAAAACTATTGTTGATTGGCGTTGCAGATAATAAAAGTACTTTAATATCGCCTTTGCTTTTTTGTAAGATATGCTGCACCAATATTTGGTATTTTATACTCTTGTCATTTCTTAAATTATGGCTTTCATCTATTACTATTAGTTTAGGCTTATCGTTGGTTATAAAATCTAATTGAAGTTTATCTTCTGCTACATTTGTTTCTGTAAAGTCCGTATGAAATTTTAATAAATAATCTAAATTATCATCTTCAAATAATGAGTTCTGACGACGTTGGTACTGTTTCCAATTATGCTCTAATCTTTTGGGAGCAATTACAATGGTTTCATGCCCCTTAAATTGGAAAAACTTAATTACAGCAAGGGCAGTCCATGTTTTACCTAGTCCTACCGCATCGGCAAGTATAGCACCATTGTAACTATTAAGCATCTTTATTAAGTTGATGGCGCCTAGTTTTTGGAATTCAAACAACTTATTGTAAACCTTTGAGTTTTCTAATTTGCCAATATCTTTAGCAAAATTGTCGTCTTTTTCAGGTGTCTTAAATAAGTCAAATAGTACTTTTTCATAAATTTCTAATGGTGTATAAATCTTAAAGATCTTAGAAATTTCATCAATGAGGTATTGCTTAAAGTCTACTTTGTGTTCAATGCCATTTTCGTCTTTAATGGTTTTAATAGTGCTTGCTTGTTTTTTATTCCAAAGTGTTTCAAACCATTCTTTAAGTTCTTTATAAATGGACTCCATGCCACTACCTGCGCTATTTAATTCTACATTTTGCAATGGTTTTAAACCAATACCTGCTTCTGTTAAATTACTACTTCCCATAATGTAAACTTCTTCTCCAGTTATCTGGTCATGCCTGTTAAGGTATAATTTTGCGTGGCAAAAATTTGGTTCTAAAGTTTTGCATTCTACTTTAGCTTGCTTAAAGAAGTCTACTGCATCCTTTGCCCAAGATTGCAATTGCATTGCTGTTTCTGCATTAATAGTTTCATTTAATAAGTCTAAGGTTTTTATTTTGGAAGAGGTATTGTTTACAATATCGCCAATAACAAAACGATAATTGTTTATTTTATCGTTGGTCTTATCTGATAAAAATGCTAATGCGCCAATGGTAAAGTAACCTGTAACAACATCTAAAGAACCTTCTTTTATTTTGCGTTCAATAAAAGTGTGTACCTTAGGATTACTATTTTGGTTGTCTAATATCATAAAAGTAAAAGTACATAAAAGTAAAGAGTTGAGGCTCTTAACGACTTAAACTCTAGAAACTAAACCTTTTGTAATAACTCAGTAGTTTAAAACCAAAAAAGAGAACGCTCCCCAAAACTCAAACTTTCATTCTCATTCTGTTTCTCATTCTCTTTTTCACTCGTGGTCCCACCTGGGCTCGAACCAGGGACCCCCTGATTATGAGTCAGGTGCTCTAACCGGCTGAGCTATAGGACCGGGATGCTGTTAAAGTAGTAGCATCAAACTTTTGAATTGTATTAAAGAACTGTCGCTCGATAAGCGAGGCGCAAAGATAGTAATAATTAGCTTGTTTACAAAGCGCATTTGGTGACGAATTATGTCATTCGCTAGCAAATACTAGGCACCTGCCTTGCGCAATTTGTCGTTGATAGCCTTGCCAATGCCCGTGTTTGGTGCATATGCTGCGAGTATGATGTCTGCGCCCATTTTATCTAAGGCATGCATGGTGCTGTATAGATTGCTGGCAATGTCTTGTAAATTGCCCGTATCACTTAGTGGCATTTGTATTATGTGTGCTGGCAAATCGGCAATGGATTGCAGTGGCATAAGTACAATTTTTTGGCCAGCATATTGTTGTATAGCTTTCGCAAAATCGTCGACAATGACAAGCTTTGTATGCGGCGAATAATGCTTCTCTAGCATACCTGGGGCTTGTGGGGCTTGGCTAGCTTTGGTATTAGTAGTGCTATCTGTAATATGACCAATACATGCAGCTATATCTTCAATACTTATACTACCATGGCGATACAAAACGGCTTCATCATTAGCATCAAAACCAACAATGGTACTTTCTATGCCAGTTTCGCAAGGGCCTCCATCGAGCACGCATGCAATTTTATTGCCAAGCATTTCTAATACATGCGTCGCAGTGCTCGGACTTATGTAATTAAACGGATTTGCACTTGGCGCTACAAGCGGAAAATCTAACTGCTGCAATAGTTGTTGTGCCATTGCATGCTTAGGCATGCGCACAGCCACGGTGGTATTATTACTTGTTACAAGATTAGAAATACTATCATGCTTTGGCAAAACAAGTGTAAGCGGGCCAGGCCAAAATTTATTTATTAGTATTTGCGCTTGTGCTGGTATGCGTAAAGCAACCTTTGCCAATTGTGCTTTTGCGCCAATATGCACAATCAAAGGATTGTACAGCGGTCTTTGCTTAGCTGCAAACACTTTTGCTACAGCTGCTTCGCTGTATGCATTTGCCGCTAGGCCGTACACTGTTTCCGTAGGCATACCCACAAGCTCGCCATCGCGAAGCAATTGTGCAGCAGCTGCTATGTCTGTTGTTATAAAACTCACAAGCGTGGCAAAGGTACAATGCGCGCTGCTATTGCTTTGCTAATAATATACCTTGAATCAATGTGCTTGCAACTATCTCTTGCACTGCTATGCAGAAACCACCACTTGCTTTACTTCACCATAAGCAAATGCAGCGCATACACCATCACGTTCCAAGATAATCTTACCGCTCTTGTCTACACCTTTAATCGTATACATGTCATAGCCATTTGCACTTGCAAACTTTGCCGCACAATTAACTTGATAAAGATGGCTATTGTATGCCGTTACAATAGCATTTGGCTCTTGGGCACATATTTCAAGGTATTTATTTAGTTCTGTTAGAATAGCTTCTCGGATAGGCTCAAGGACAAGTTCTAGCTTAGTGCACTCAGCCATACTGCAAGCATTTATTTGCGAATTGTGCTTGTGCTCGCTAAATATGTTGAGCCCAATACCAACAATAGCGTACAACCACGATTCGCCGCGCCATACATTTTCTATCAGTATTCCTGCTATTTTTTTGTGTTGATGGTAAATATCATTACTCCATTTTATATGTGCTTCGTCACAATAAGCAGCTACCACTTTGCGTATCGCTAGGCTTACACACATGTTTAATAAAAAGATACTTTCTGCTGTGTACGCCAAGGGTTGCAGTACCAAACTCATCAGCAAATCTTTGCCAGCGCTACTTTGCCACGTGTTTTGCCTTTGCCCACGGCCAGCGCTTTGCTGCATGGCTTGTACCACCTCGCCATGGTACATTTTACCTGCGTGCACAGCGTCTAAGGCATAGGTATTGGTGCTATCAATTTCAGATAACACTAATATATTGCAGGAACTAAACGGTGGAATGTGCAGCATTACAGATTTGTCAGTACATTTGATTTTATTAAAGCAACCTAAATTAGGTAAAATTTTTACAACGTATTTGAAAACATCAGTTCAAGCACCAAAAACTGCTACAAAAATTGCAAAACTCACGCGCAGTAGCAAGCTTTTTAAGACAATCATTTCTGCCATTCAAGACAAAAAAGGTGAAAAAATTGTCAGTTTAGATCTTAAAAACATAGACGAAGCGATAGCGGATTACTTCATTATATGCCAAGCTGGCAATCACGTACAACTTGGAGCAATTATTGCTAATATAGAAGATGAAGTTCGCAAGACTTGTGGCGAAAAACCACACCGTGTAGAGGGCAAGCGTGGGCAACATTGGATTCTTATTGACTATGTCAATATTGTAGTGCATTGCTTCTTGCCAGAAACGCGCAGCTTTTATGCTATAGAGGATATGTGGAGCGATGCAGGATATAAAGAACACGAAGATTAAATGAGTCAACCAATAAGTAACAAACCTCTGCCTCCCGCAGATGGTGGCGGCAATCAAAAACCCAATTTACCAAAGTTTAGCGTTTACTGGATTTGGGGTCTTATCCTAGCAGGTGTGCTAGCTTTTAATTTTGTAAGCCAAGGCCCAACTGAGGCCAACGAAATTTCGCAGTTCGATTTTGAACGTAATTACCTCGTAAAAAACTGGATTGAAAATCCAATCGTTATTTACAATGGCCGCGAAGTTGAAGCAACGATCAAAAAAGATTCGCTTAATACTGCAGGCGTGCAAAACTATTTGAAGACGCACAAAATTCGCTACAATAAAAAAGCACCGGTATTGCGTGTTAGCATTTTGAGTCTTGAAGATTTTGCTAAAAATTTCCGTGCGCTACAAGAGCAACATGGCTTTTCTGCTACTTATATTAGCCGCGAAAGAGGTGCTTGGTTAAATATTATTTTATCTACTTTACTACCACTCTTGCTCATCTTTGGTTTACTGATGCTTGCTACCCGCAAAATGGGCGGCGGTGGCGCTGGTGGACCGGGCGGTATCTTCAATATTGGCAAGAGCCGTGCCCAACTTTATGAAAAAGGCGGCACAAAGGTGAATATTACTTTTAGTGATGTTGCTGGCTTAGATGAAGCCAAAGTAGAAGTGATGGAAATTGTAGACTTCTTGAAGAATCCAAAAAAGTATACTGCTTTAGGCGGTAAAATTCCTAAAGGATGTTTATTAGTTGGCCCTCCAGGTACGGGTAAAACTTTATTGGCAAAAGCTATGGCCGGCGAAGCGCAAGTGCCTTTCTTTAGCATGAGCGGTAGCGACTTCGTAGAAATGTTTGTTGGTGTTGGTGCAAGCCGTGTACGCGATTTGTTTAAGCAAGCCCGCGAAAAAAGTCCATGTATTATTTTTATTGACGAGATAGATGCCATTGGTCGTGCACGTGGCCGTAATGCTGTTGCAAGCAACGACGAGCGCGAGAACACGCTTAACCAAATGTTGGTAGAAATGGATGGCTTTAGTGGCGATAGCGGCATTATTGTTTTGGCTGCAACCAATCGTCCGGATGTGTTGGATACAGCATTGCTACGTCCCGGTCGTTTTGATCGTCAGATTACTATTGATATACCAGATCTTGCGGGTCGTGAGCAAATCTTTAAGGTTCACTTGAAAGGTATTAAGATCGCTAGTGAGCTTAATATTCATAAATTGGCAGAACAAACACCTGGCTTTGCAGGTGCAGATATTGCCAATGTTTGCAACGAAGCAGCATTAATTGCAGCACGTAAGGGCAAGCAGGATGTAAACATCGAAGATTTCAACGACGCAGTAGATCGTGTAATAGGCGGCTTAGAAAAGAAAAATAAAATTATTAGCCCAGACGAAAAGAAAGTCATTGCGTATCACGAAGCAGGTCATGCTGTAAGTGGTTGGTTCTTAGAATATGCACATCCATTGGTAAAGGTTACTATTGTACCACGTGGCACCGCAGCCCTAGGTTACGCCCAGTATTTACCGAAGGAAAAATACTTGACACTCACAGAAGAGTTGCAGGATAGTATGGCAATGACACTTGGTGGTCGTGCTAGCGAAGAAATTTTCTTTGGCAAAGTAAGTACAGGTGCGCTAAGCGATTTGCAGCAAGTAACACGTATCGCTTACAGTATGGTAAGTGTGTACGGCATGAACGATAAGATTGGTAACGTAAGTTTCTACGATCCGCAAAACGAAGGCGCATTCCAAAAGCCTTATAGCGAAGAGACTGGTAGCGTTATTGATGAGGAAGTACGCAAACTAAGCGATGCAGCCTATCAGCGTGTAAAGGCTTTATTGCTTGATAAGAAAGAGCAAGTAAAGCTTATTGCTGAAGAACTTTTGGCAAAAGAAGTTTTGTACAAAGACGATCTTGAGCGTTTAATTGGTAAGCGTCCGTTTAGTTCTACGGCTGAGGAAGCAACCGTTGAAGCAGTAGTAGACGTTACAAATTTAAATACACAAGAAGAAGCAACAGATAATAATTCAAACGCTTAATGAGCAGTAAAGAGGCAATACTATCTAAAATTCGCGCTGGCTTGGCTAAGGGTAAAGTGCCTATGCCTTTCCCTGAAGTTGATGGCGATAGCGCTAATCCTTTTGTAGATAAAACAAGTGAGCATGGTAGTTTAGATGTACTATTTGCCACAGAGTTTAGCGCCTTGGGTGGCAAGTTTATGTATTGCAGCAGCCACCAAGAGTTTGTTCAGCACTTACGCAGTTTAGCAGAAACCAATGCGTGGCAGCAAGTATTTTGCCAAGAAGGAAGTTTGCTCAACAATTTTACTGAAGACGATTTGCCCTTCATTAAGACGGGTAACTACGATGGCAATTTAGATGCGGCGATTACTTTTTGCAAATACGCAGTTGCACGCACAGGCAGCTTAATCATTACGAGTGATACCGCTAGCGGCCGAGCATTGCCTGTGTACACACCTATTCATATCTGCGTAGTTAAACCACAGCAGCTTGTATTTGATATTGGCGATGCGCTTAAGGCAGCTCAAGCAGAGTATGGCAATGCTTTACCGAGTATGCTCAATATTGCAACGGGGCCTAGCCGCACAGCTGATATCGAGAAGACGCTTGTAGTAGGCGTGCATGGCCCGAAGGAAGTGTATGTAATGTTTACAGACTACTAGTAGTCGAGCATTACAATACTAACTCACGCTCCTTTACCATTTTTCTTAAATTGATAAGACCATAGCGCATGCGACCCAAGCAAGTGTTGATGCTGCTTTTAGTTTCCTCAGCAATCTCCTTGAAGCTAAGTTCGCCAAATATGCGCATTGTAATTACCTCGCGCTGATCTTGCGGTAGTTTGCATAATAACTCGCGAATGCGATAAGCACTTTGCGCACTCATCAACTTATCTTCATAGCTATCGTCGGCAAGTTTAATGAAGTCAAAGATGTCTTTGCCGCCATTGGCAGTGCTAACTGTTGTGTGCTTGCCATTACTACGGAAATGATCCATGCATAAGTTGCGAGCAATTCGGTTTAACCAAGCGGTAAGCTTACCATCGTTTACATAGTCGTTGCTTCTAATTTTAGCAACGGCACGAATATAGGTTTCCTGCATAAGGTCGTTGGCCAATTCGCGATTACGTACAAGATAGTAAATGGTACTCAATACCTTGTCTTGCGTGCGATAAACTAATTCGTCTAAGGCTGTAGTTTCGCCTGCTGCATAGGCTTCTACTAATTCTTGCTCAGTGAGATTTTTGTACTTTAACATAGCTCTTCTTGTTTTTGAATACACGTATTGCGCAGTGGCTAACTTGTATTTGTAGTGAAGTAGAAGTGTTTGCTATATTGTACCTTTTGTTGTTTGTTTTACTGAACCAGTAAAATTTCAATACGAAGGTGCAACAAATTCAAATACAAAATTCACGTGTAGAAGAAGCTTACACAAAACTGACAATTTTTGCGCAGTCTTTAACACTTACGTAAATTCATGCAAATGCAGCAATGGCGGTACTTTTGCGCTATGCGATGCTTGTTAATTATTCAACGGACTTTAGCGTTTTCTTACAGTTTTTTTAACAGAGCAAGGGGCGTTTCAGGGCCTAAAATTCTTCCACAGTCATCTCGCGATTGATGCCAATAGCCACTTTATTACCGTCACCTATAGCAATTGCAATGGTGCGCATAGCTTGAGTACAGTCGCCACAAGCATAAACGCCATAAATGTTGGTGGCACCCCATTCGTTTGCAACAATTAACCCATCTGCGCTTAGTTGCACGCCCAAAGCATCTACATGTTCGCAGTGTTGCATATTGAGCGGCCTTGTAAAGATGCGATCAACTTTGTATTGCTGTCCGTTACTACATTTTATGGTATGTAAAACACCGTTGTCGTGTTCTACTTCTGCTATATCGTGTGTTACAATATTTATATTGTGCTGTTGCAATTTTTTGACATGATCCTCGCTTAAATTGCTTGGCCCATTGCTGAAGATTGTAATTTGTTTAGACCATTGCAAGAGATTACTTGCTGCTAAGTAGGCGTGCTCGCCATTGGCTAGTAAGGCAAAGCGCATGTGTGCAGCTTCAAAGCCGTGGCAGTAGGGGCAGTGCACTACAGTTTTGCCCCAACAAGCTTGCAAGCCTTTAATGTTTGGTAAAATATCTAAAACACCAGTTGCAAAAATTATTTTTCTACTTGTAAAGTGTTGGCTTGCAGTAGCCACAGTAAAACTATTGTCGATTTCTCTACGCACAGCTAAGGCTTCTTCATGTACAAGCTTTACAGTTTTGTAGTGCAGTAATTGCTGTATTGCTTTTTGCTTAAGCTCTGCTGGAGGAATACCATCGTAAGACAGCATATTATGCGCCACATCCACAACCGCATTGGCTGGCTTGCCGCTATCTAGTACAAGTACTTTGCGTAAAGCGCGCCCTAATGCAAGCGCAGCACTAAGGCCTGCGTAGCTACCACCAATGATAATTACATCGTATTGCAACATGTGGCTAAGTTAGGTATAGGAATTAGATTTTCTTTAAACGAAAAAAGCCAGCGATTAAGCTGGCTTTCTAAAAAAATGTATTTTAATCTTATTGCTTCTTAGCAACGAGTTCTTTTACTTTTTCGTAAAGCTCGTTTTCGCCACCTTCTTCGTAACCAGTGTGCATATACACGATATTGCCTTCTTGGTCTACGATGATAGTAAACGGCACATTGCTAAAGTTAAGGCTACGCTTCAAGTCGCTGTTTGGGTCTAACAATACAGGGAAAGTCCAACCTTGTGTTTTAGCATATGTTTTTACCATAGCCGTAGCACGCGCATCGTCGATACTTACAGCCATGTAATTGAAGTCTGTTTCTTTTTGCCACTCAGGTAATTTTGTTTTGATGGCCTTAATCTCTTGCTTACAAGGAATACACCATGTAGCCCAAAAGCTTACCATAGTAACTTTACCTTTTTCAAAAGCGTCGTTAAAGGCAACTTTTTTACCTTCTAGATTACGTACACTTGTTGTTGGCAATTTTTTTGTTTGACCAAAACTAACAAGCGCTATAGCGCATGCAATTGTTGTAAGTATTATCTTCTTCATAATTTGTAGTAAAACTATGTAAAAAACTGTGCCACGTTACCTAAAGCATGCGCTGTTAACAACAGATTTGAAAAGCCAGGCAAAAGCATAGCTAATTCATACTACTTTTTACAAACCTGCCGCAATTCGCTCTTGCTCGCGGTATTTACGAACGTTGTCAGCTTGCTTGCGCCATGCTTCACCGTTAACAGTGTCTCTCATCAATTTGTAGGTCTTGCCTATCATTTCACAGCTCAATACTGCGCCAAGGCTAAGGCTATCGCTATGATATCCTTTGGCTAACCACTGAATCGCTTCAGCATGGCGACCTTTAGTGCCAACAAGTGCACCAAGATTGTTCATGTAATCGATAACGGTGCTATCTCTGCGATGTGCGCCCATAAAGTACTTTTCTGCACTGTCTAATAACACCGGTATATTTCTACGCAAAGCTTGCTCGAAGTATACCGTGCCCAAGTTATTCATAAACACAGGGTTTGTGCTATCCTCGAAGTGTGCTTTTAGATAGTACTTATTGGCACTGTCTAAAAAGTAATAACGTCTTGTGCTGTCAGCAAAATCTTGCGCTATAGGACCATAGCTAGATAAACCATTATTATTACCGCCTAAAGCCAAAGAACCCAACGATCGTGGATCACCTTTATATAAATTATAGAAGGCCTTACCTAATTGATTATAACCATCACTAGGCAATGCAGGATAGAAACCTAGGCTTCGTCTAAATGTGGCAATGGCCTCTAGATTAGCACTTAATGCTTCTGCTGAGGTTTTGCCTTCTGCGTACTCGTTACTCGTTATGTGATTGCCCCAATAGAACATCAAGTGTGTGCTGTTGGGATAGTCTTTGATGTCGTGCTCAAACAGGTGACGATCGCGACGCCATTCATGATTACGCTGATATGCTTTGATAGCAAATGGTACACCAAAAATTAAAACGGCAGCCAACATCAAAGGATGTGCCTTAAGATTATTCATGAAGCTCATTGCTTGCCATTCTTTCTTAGCGTAGCCAAATAAATAGTAAACCGCAGCTGCAACAGCAACAGCCCAACCAAGACTAGGCATAAACATCAAACGATCGCCAAAGCTTGTACCAATTACAATAAAGAAGTTACTGATGATACTACTGCTAATCAAGAACCACCAAATGCCAAAACCAATCACAGTTTTCTTTTTGATGGTGTAAATACCATAAGCAATAATTGCAGCAAAGAAGATGAACGAGGCCCAGAAGTAAAGACTGCTAAAGTCTTGCACATTTACACTGGCGTAGCTATAGTCGCAGCTCAATGTAATAGGTAGAAACAATTTGTACACGTAGTAGCCCATCAAATAAATTACCGTAGGGTAGAATAAGTGCCACTGATAGCTATCCATTTTTGTTTGATCGGCACGTGTTAATGCTAACACATTATCAAGCGCACTAGGCGGTTTCATTGGGCCGTACTTGCCAATGGCATTGTCGCGCGCTAACATAAACAAACCAAAGCCAATTGCAATAGTTGCACCAGCAATGACCAGTTGCTTTACACTTGCATTATGGAAGTAATAGAGTGTGAGCGGAATTAATCCAATCGCTACAACGTTACTTTCTTTACTAAACATACCCACCATAAAACAAATAAACGCAGGCAGGATATACATAATTTTATTTTTGTCTACATAAATCTGCATAAAGCGTATTGCAGCCATTGTGCCTAGCATACCTAGTATCTCATCTAAACTTTTTACGTTGGCAACAACTTCGCTATGGATGGGATGCACTGCATATAAAATTGTGATAGACATAGCTAGCAGCCAATTGCGTTTGAGCGCATGATACAGTACTAAGTAAATCATTAGGCAACACAGCACATACACGAGGATATTGATCTTGTGAAAAAATGTTGGGTCGCCATTGCTTACTTGCCATTGCCAAGCAAAAAGTGCTTTAGGCAAAGGACGATAAAGGCTGTTCTCCAAATCGGTAACATCACCATTACGCAAGGCAGTTGTAAAAATCTTTTTTAGGTTATCTATACCAATGCCATTTTTGGTTACTTTATTGGCTTTAATAATACCGTGATCATCTAGTACAAATGCATTGTCCTTTGAATTAAAGAAGACGGCAAGTGCTACAAGACAGCACAAAATAGCAGCCACCCACTTATTGCGTTTAAGTGTTTTACCTGTTAAATCTGCAGCAGCAATAGGCTCTTGCACTGGTGCTGGCTTTGCTGCAACCTTTACTGGCGCTTTCTTTACAATAGGCGCTGGTGCGGGCTGCTGAGGTTTTTTTCCTTTACTCATAGTATTGTATACAGCTTTGCAAGATAAATTATTATCTGCATTGAAGCCTACCACAGGCACTTGTTTGTACGGAGATGAGCGTTTTTCTTGGAATTTTACTACCTTAGTGCAACCTACTTGAGTATTATTAGGCATATACCTTTCTTGAAGGCGGTGGCAAAGTATGCCTGCACGGCTTTTGGTGGACCTAGTGCCCATATAGGCGCTATGACCAAAACCTTTGTGCAGCAAAGGCGCGATGTAAGTCAAACGGAGCTAACCGAAATATTTAGTTTTTGCCAAATGCTACCAGGGCCAAGTAGTACCCAAACAATTACTTTGATAGGTTACAAACGTGGTGGACCTAGGCTAGCCGTACTTACCTTATTGGTATGGATGCTGCCCGCGTGTTTACTCATGACGAGTTATGCGCTGCTGCTTACACATGTTAAAGACGCCGAGCGCATTGCTAATCTACTCCGGTTTGTGCAACCGATGGCAATAGGTTTTTTGATTTATGCCATCGTAAAGGCAATGCAATCGAGTATCAAGCACGTTGCAACATTTGCCATAATGCTTGTAGCAGCCTTGGTAACAGTGCTATTGCGATCGCCTTGGGTATTTCCATGTTTGCTTGTGGTGGGTAGTATTGTAAGCAATGCAAGTAGCAAGCGCATACCAGATATTGCAGGTACGCGCAAACCTATCAAGTGGGTGAACCTTGTATGGTTTTTTATTTGCTTTGCCGTAATTGCAACCTTAAGTGAGTTAGCTAGGCTGGGGCATTGGCAAAATGCGCGACTCTTTAATATGTTTGAAAACTTTTATCGTTTTGGCAGCTTAACCTGGGGAGGCGGCCATGCCTTAATGCCTATTATGCACGAACAATTTATTGCATTGCCAATTAAACGTGGGGTAGAACCGTGGCTTAATAATCAACAGTTTTTAACTGGCTTTGGTATGATGAATAGCGTGCCTGGCCCTGTGTTTAGTGTAAGTGCTTATGTAGGCGCTATTGCCATGCAGCCTAATGGCCTAGTGTATCAACTGCTTGGAGCACTTGTTGCATCAGTCGGTGTGTTTTTGCCAAGTACTTTACTGGTATTCTTTCTGTTTCCGCTTTATAACAATTTAAAGCAAAATACTAGAATTTTTCGTGCTTTAGAAGGTATAACAGCCGTAGTAATTGGTACAATGTGTGCTAGCGTTTTTATTCTAGCCAAAACTTTACAACTCGATCTTGTGAATTGCACTGTGATTGCAGCAACATTTTTAGTCTTACAATTTACAAAATTACCTGCGCCTGTTTGGGTACTTATATGCATTCTTGCTGCTGCATTAATGCCATAGTCCTTATCTTTGGACTATGAAAAAGTATGTTTTAAGTTTATGTATGTTGTGTTTTGCAGTATTGGCAAATGCACAAGCAATTAAATTTTACACTTTTGAAAGCGACAGCGCTGCGTATGTACCTATTACGGGAGGCACAAATGCTACTGGCGGAACAACTTGGGATGATCCGGCTTTTACAGCGCCATTGGGTTTTCAGTTTAAGTTTTTTGGTGACAGCAGTACGACCTTGTATGCCGATAGCTTGTTTAATTCTGCTGCTATATTTACTATCAAGCCATTTTCACTAACGAGCACTTCTGTAAACTTACTAGCAGCACTAAGTGCAGATTTAAGGGACGCAAGCGACAGTTTAAACTTGTCGCCGATAACGTATAAAACAGAAGGCACTGCTCCAAACAGAATATTTAAGCTCCAATACGAAAATGCTCATTTCTTTGGCGACACAACAGGCAGCAATATGAATGCGCAAGTCTGGTTGCATGAAGGTACTAACTGGATTGAAACACGTTTTGGCCCAGCTACATACAATACATCTTCATTTAGCTTGTACGACCCAGAGTACGGCCCAGGCATGGTTATTATTGATAGACTATCTTTTCTTACAGGCAATGTAACTAAAGCATACTTTGTAAGAGATGATCCAAATACACCTAATTGGGATAGTATGAGCGGCGTAATTGCCGGCCCTGAAGACTTTCCTGGCGTGGACGACCATCCGTCTCTTGGTACCATTTGGCGTTTCAAGCCTGTTGTAGAAATAGTGTTTCCTGCAAATGTTTCTAATGCTAAGGTCAATGAGGTATGTACTATTACTAATATTGGCCGCGTTCTACATCTCAACAATAAAATGCAACATACCGTACAAGTTGCCATGTACAGTGCAGATGGCAAGTGTGTATTGCAGCGTAAAGTTGAGCAAGGCAAGCAGCAATATGATGCAAGTAATTTGCCAGCTGGTGTTTACAAAGTAGTAGTAAATAGTACCGATGCGAAAGGTGTGTATAGTTTGATGTTGCAGTAATGCAATAGTTGTAGGCAAAGCAGGAAGACACTAAAGACATAAAAGTGAAGTACATAATTCTTACTTTCTGTTTACTTATAAATCTTCATACAATTGCAAGGCCAATAATAATTGACATTTCTAACCTCTTAGGTTCAGCAAAGTATATTGACGAAGTTGTTATTACTAATTATGACGGGAAAGGAAAAGTTTACATTAGATCACTAATCCTAAAGGACACTATTAATAGTGCCTCTTGTGGACGACAAATTACTAATGGCTGGAAATTCCCTTACAAACAGCAAGAAGATAATTGGACAGAAAATCAACCTTTCATTGGTGATACCGTTTTGGTAGTTATTGACGGCTATGACAGAATAAAAGTTTACGGCAAGAGAATTAAGGGCGACTTTAGACTTTGGTCGCCATCAATGTCTAGGAGCTTGGCTCTTTTTAGATTTGAAAGTCCGATTAAACCGATTGAAGTGTCAAAGCAATTTACTAGTAGTGACACAAGTAGTTTTATGGCATGCTGGGACGGGTGCTTAATTCCAACTGATAAACTAGATTCGCTCGTCCAAAAGTATAAAGCAAATTTATCAACAAAGATCAATTCAATTAGTTTGACACAATTTAAGGGTGAGCCAACATACTCAATATTTTACAATGACACATTACTCTACTTTAGCGACTTAACTTGGACAAATGAACCTCCGGGCAAACTGCACAGCTTGCTTCTAAGCTATAGTAATGGGAAAATTCTTGAAATCATTCCAGCTATTGACGAACAACATCCTAGGCAATTTAGTGACGAACGTAAGTTTGATTTGGATAAGGTCAAGCAAATGAAAATTCAAGAAATAAGATGGATTGAATGATAAAGTAGCAAAAACTCTTTCTAAAATAGGGTTTGCTATAATCGCAACAGCTTTGCCTGCAATGTTTTTGTACTATAGATGAGGCTCTCTTAAAGTATATGAAATTGCACTTAAAAGCCCTTCTTTGGCAAGGTGCTAATTGTCAGCCATCTACATCAACATATTCCATAGCGTTCTGCTAAGCCAACGCTTGTTCCACTCGTTAGCGGCTTCGCTTACTGCTTTAGTTAAGCTACGGTAGGTGTGCTTTGTGCCTTTGCTTGGTGGTATTAAATCTGCAGGCAATACGGCAGTTGTATTAACTTCTTTTGCGATGTAGGTTGTGAATGTACGAGGTACATGTACACATAGTACCATGCCAGGCAAACCCGCAAAACTTTGTGGTCCGCTACTACAAGCTATTGCATCGGTATAATAGGCTATCACAAATACAGTATCAAACATCATGGTGGTGGCTTTGCGGCAATTGTATCCAGCAAATTGTTTGAATTCATTTGTAAGCTTCCATTCAACTTTAGGAATACTATCCTGCACAAGGGCCAGCATTTCAAACACTTGTTTACTAGCTACAAGCTTGCCCGTATTGAGGTTCTTGTGCATTACATATTCTTCGTCGTCGTTGCCACGAAAGAAGAAACCACCGCGCTCATTAGGATCTTTTGGTGGCTGTGTTTTGCTTTTACGATATACGCTTATACTGTCGTTGAAGGCTAAATCAAAATTGACAATCGCATACTTTGGATTTTCTTTTTTATAGCGTGTAATCCAGCCTTGATCTTCGTTTTGATTGTACGACTCCATCATTTTGTGCATATTAACTTTGCGCTCAAATAGGATAGTGCCGCTATTAATAATTTGCTGCGCACACAGCTGCGTATTGCTAAGCAATAGAACTGCACAACAAGTAAAAATTACTTTTCTAGTCATCAAATTCGCCATCTTCGTTAAATGTTTTTTTAGCAGGACCAAAACTAAAATTATATATCGCGCCTAGTAGTATCATGCGCCTTAAGCTCAAGTAGGTATCTTCTGTAATTGTATTGCCGTCTATACTACGATCATAACCAGTATTTTGATTAAGCGCATCAAGGACGCTAAGACGCGTTACAAGATTTTTATTTTTTAGAAAACGATATTCAATATTGCCATCTACAAGTGCTCGATTAAATTGGGTATTAAACCCTGGTTGCTTTTGTTGCCAGTTATAATCTACTTCGCCACTTACAATAAGGCGTGGTGTGCAGAAGATGCTAAAATCCATATTAGGGCCAGCACTCCAGAAATTATTCCTTTGGTTCAACACAGCATTAGAAGAGGAATTATAGGTTACATCTACATCAGCGCCAATACTAATTTTTCTACTAATAGCATACCTAATACCGCTACTCGCATTGATATTGCTGCTTTGTCCAAAGCTACGAATATCGTTGACGATACGCGGATTTCTACCGAGAGAGCCACTGAGGCCAAACTCTATATTTAGCTTGCCTTTACGAGGTTTATCTAACAAGGCTTGCTTGGCGGAGTCGCTTAGTTTGCGCAGTATAAGACGTGGTGCTCTAAAACTATATTGCGCCCAACCGTTAGCATTGTATGCACCATTTGTATTGTCGTAGCTGTAAATATTTTGACCAGTTGCAGGTATATACTTTTGCGTTGTAACGATTTGCTTAAACGTATTGCTAAACGATACATTCGCCCACAAGCCACTTTCTTTGAGCGACTTGTATTGATTGTAACTTAACCTAAAATTCTGCCTATAGCTTTGCACAAGATTTGGATTACCAATCGTAATGTTTAGCGGGTCGCGATTATTGACAATCTGTTGTAATTGCGTAATGCTAGGCTGACTTGTATTGCCGTTGTAGTTAAAACCTAATGCTCCACTTTGGCCAACTTTATGGCGCAAGTTGAGCGAAGGGAAAAAGTTGATACGGTTGTAATCGTAATTCAAATTTCTAATATTATCACTTTGCTTAAATATCGCATACGATGCAGCTGAGCCAGCATTGATACTCATTTTTTTACTTTGGTAAGATATTTTAATGCCTGCTCTATTTGTAAGGATATTACTTTCAAAATCGTTGCTTAAGCTATCTATCTTCTCAAATGTATTGGCGGTATTTCTTGCATTGGTAACAGTGTTTTGCGCACTTGCTTTATTTGTAAAAATGTAAGAGGCTTCTAATAATACCTTATCTGCAATTAATGGCTCGGTGTAGTTGAACTTTGTACTCACACGACTATTATTGTTGTCGGTAGCGCCATTTTGATCGATTACACGAGCTACGCTACCAAAAACTGTATTACCTACTTGGGTGTTATTGCTTTTATCGTTTGCGATGTCTACTGTAGAATTAATGAAGATAGTGCGACCTGGTTTTTTCAATTTCTTTTTGTAATTGGCATCTACAGTTCCACTTGTAGAATTGCTATTACTATTTTGTGCTTGGTTATTGCTGCTTACAACAATATTGCCACTTGTGTTCGTTCTATCACTTTGCTCTGCACTTGTACTAAGGTTGTTGCGGCCGCTCACACTTATATTAAAGCTACTACTTGTATCTATGATAAGTTCGTAGCGTGTTTTGCCACTGTAGCGTTGACCATTGGTATTGCGTTGATTGTTACTTGTGTTTACGATGCTACCGCTTTCTAGGAAAGTTGTTTCTACACTTGTGTTTTTCTGTGTATTTAAATTGTTGCGCCAACTTGCATTGCCATTGATGCCATGTTTGCCTTCATCAAACTTATTGCTATAGTTTACACCAGCACTATGCGCAGTTGGCAAGCCATTGCTACTGCTGCTTCTGCCCCAGCCACCGTCCTCGCCGCTGCCAGTCCAAGTGTCGTTGTCTTCGTCGTATTGCCAGCCACCGCCACTGCCATAGTTGTAGCCTTCGTTGCCTTGTAAGCCACTTCTGCCTGTATTAGAGCTTACTGCAAAGCCACTTAGTTTTCTGTTATTCTTAAATGAATTTGCCATGGCAGCTGCATTCCAAAAATTAGTAAAATCAGCGTGACCTTCAACTTTGCCAAATGTGCCACGCTTCATATCTTTTTTCATTTTGAGGTTGATGGTTTTTTCGCGCGTGCCATCATCAAAGCCGGTAAATCGAGCAGCTTCGCCTTTGTCGTCGTATACTTCTACGCGTTCGATAGTTTTGGCCTGCAAACCTTTTGTAACCATTTTGGGATCGTCGCCAAAAAACTCTTCGCCATCTACCAGTACTTTTTGTACCTGCTCACCTTGTGCGGTAATATTGCCATCTTTATCTACGCTAATACCGGGCAATACTTTTAATAATTCCTCTACGCTTGCATTGGCATCCACACCAAAACTATCGGCTAGGTACATGGTGGTATCGCCTTTTACTTTAATAGCATTGCGTCGTGCAACAATTTCTTGCAAGGCTTTAGCCCTGCTAATCATGTTTATCCGTATTTCTCCAGGTGCAGGTGTTGCTTCAATATTAACAGGTATGGCACGGTCTGCATTGCGTGGATGTGTAAACAACAAGATGTATTTACCAGGCTTGCTTACTGTAAGTAAAAAACCACCGTTACTATTACTACGCGTAAAGCCCCGTATGACGCTGTCCTCGGCAGTAATGCCAGTGATAGATACTTGTTGTGCATAGTCGCCTATAGTACTATCGTACACAACACCTTTAACCGTGTATTGGCAATAGCCAGTGCTTGCCAGCAGCAGAAAAATTATGCTACAAAAGATGAGTTTGCTCTGCATGAAGTAGAATTCAGAGCAGGAAAGGTAGTACATCAAAGTATTAACTAAATGTGAAAAACGAGGAACCTTACGACATGTCGTATTACACGCGGCTCCACTTTGTATTATTTACAGAAAAGCCATTGCTGCAATAGCCCACTTTTGTGCCAACATCAAAATAATTGATATATGAAAAAATCGTTCAAACTTGGTAGCAGCAATTTTTTGTTTTTGAATTGTGTATTTGTGCTGTATGCTACCTACACATTTTTTGCCAGCATCAACACGCAAGATTGGCTAATTGAAAATATCCTGACACTTGGCTTCCTCGTGTACTTATTTTACCAACGGATTAGTGGTAGTTTTCGCTTTAGCGCGGCAGCGTATTTGTGTATGTATACATTTTTGTGCTTGCATGAGTGGGGTGCGCAGTTTACGTATAGCGAGCATCCTTTTGGAGAAGTATTGAGGCAAGCTTTGCATTTACAACGTAATGGGTACGACAGGCTAGTGCATACTTGCTTTGGCTTACTGATGTATTTGCCGGCTGTAGAGCTTCTGCACTATAGCAAGCGGATGCCTTTGCAAAAAGCGCGTATTACTGCCCTGCAACATATTTTTATTTTGGCAACAGTATTTGAGTTGATAGAATTTGCGGTTGGCTATTATATTTTCCCCAATAGTATTGGCCACACGTATGTTGGTACGCAAGGCGATATTTGGGATGCACACAAGGATATTGTGGTAGCATTGATTGGCAGCGGGTTTGCGGCAGCAGTAGTAGGATTATTTAGCAGGACTAAAGAAAAAATGCATAATGCTTTAGTAAAGTCTTAGTGGATTAATCCTTCAAGATATATTTCGTGGCTTACTAGGGCAAAAAAAAGCTCACCTAATTAGATGAGCTTTTAATATTTAATCTGATCAAAGATTACTTATAGTATTCTTTCATTTTCATTATGCAATATACAATGCCAGGTACCGGCCCAAGTAGCCAAATAAACGGCACAAAAAATCCAATAAGGCCAAAAAGAATATAGCCAGCTGCTGTAATAGCAAGTGCCACTAGCCAATCTGAGCCTTGCCAATCAGTAAGTAAGCCAATTGCTAGCCAACCTAAACTAAGGATTGTAAGAATGATGTAAACGGTTTGGCTAATGTCTGAAGGAGCGCCTTTGCGTAGTTTTTTTACAAGTAGATACTCCAGCACTTTTTGTTTTGCTTCGCCAAATGCAGTTTGTTTCTTGCTTTTGTGCGGTTGCGCAGCAGTTGTTGTTGAAGTGCTTGTTACACTGCTAAGTGCAAAGCTCGGTGTTGCTACAAAAAGTGCTATAACACTAAGTAGCATAATCAGCATAGTTTTTTTCATATTGTTCTATTTTTTGTTTGGTATGCTGCAAATCTAATCTGTCAATAGCTAAAAGCCAATAGGTATTTTGTCCTATTTTTTGCACAATTTTCCATTTGAGCCACTTTTTTTACGCTTGTGAATAATCTTGACTCAAATAGTTGCACGTACAACTGTAATTTGCGCCACTATAAATAGTAGTTTATGCAAAAGAAGAATATTGCACTTGTAGCGGGCGGTTATAGCGGTGAGGCTGTCATTAGCTTTGAAAGCGCCAAAACCATAGAAAGCCATATACCTGCTGATAAGTACAATGTTTACAAAATACTTATTAGTAAAGATGCTTGGATTTATACTGGCGTTAACGGTAATGTATATCATGTGCAGCGCAATGATTTTAGCCTAGAAATAGATGGCAATAAAGTAAAGTTTGACTGCGTATTTATTGGCATACACGGTACACCGGGCGAAGACGGTAAGTTACAAGGCTATTTAGATATGTTGCGTATTCCGTATACGGGTTGCGGCAGTATTAGTAGCGCAATTACGTTCAACAAAATTTTCTGTAATCGCGTGGTGCAGGCTTACGATGTGGTAAACGTCGCTAAAAGCCTACACATGTTTAAGGAGCGCCCACTTAGCCCCGATCAAATATTGAATCAATTGACCCTACCTTTGTTTGTAAAGCCTGTTGAGGGTGGCAGTAGCTTAGGTACAAGTAAGGTAAAAGATCCTAGCGAGTTGCAAGCAGCCTTAAATGCTGCCTATGCCTGCGATAGTCAAATTATGGCAGAAGAGTTTGTAGGCGGCCGCGAGTTTAGTATAGGTGTTTATGAAAAAGACGGTGAGGTGATAGATTTGCCCGTAACGGAGATTATAAGCGAAACTGAATTTTTTGACTACAAAGCCAAGTATGAGGGCGCAAGTAAAGAAGTGACGCCAGCCGATATTAGCGAGGACATTCGCTATCGCATAGCCGATACTGCCACAAGAATCTACCGTATTTTGAATTGTAGAGGTGTTGTACGGGCCGATTTTATTTTGGAAAGTGCCACAAACAAGCTGTATTTCCTAGAAATAAACACCATGCCGGGTCAAAGCGCAGAAAGCATTGTGCCACAGCAGGTAAGGGCTAGCGGCGGCAACTTAAGCGATTTTTATGACGGATTGCTTACCGCAGCGATGCAAAGTGCCACTGCTTTGTAAACAAACTGAGAGGTTTTAGCATTTTTTTTCAAGGATTTACAAGGCAATACCCCATTTAACAAGCATATTTGCAGTTTGGGCAATACCAACATGCTAAAGAGAAGCCTGCTTTTAAATATATTACTAATCATTGTCCTGACAGCGGGTTTGCTTTTTGCATTCTTTAAAAGTTTGCACAGCATTACTAAGCATGGCCAAGAGGCTAAGGTGCCTAATGTAACTGGGCATCAGTTGAAGTTGGCTCTCAAGGAGTTAGATGGCTTTGAATTGCAGATTGATAGTATTTATGTCCCGTATAGAGATCCGCTTGAAATCATCTACCAAGAGCCTGCAGCAGGACAAATTGTAAAAAAAGGCCGTATCATTTTTCTTAGCGTTAATAAACTATCGCCGCCCACTATTGCAATGCCAAAATTGGTTGATCTTAGTTTTAGAAACGCCGTGCTTACCCTTACCAGTTATCGTTTAATTATGGGCGATACCATTTTTAAGCCAGATTTAGCTGCTGGTGCGGTTTTGCAGCAATTACTTAATGGTAAAGAAATCGCGCCAGGTACACAGGTGCCCCTTGGCAGTCGTGTAAGCTTGGTTGTTGGTGCTGGCCTTAGCGATAGTACAATGTCTGTACCTGATGTAATTGGTAAGAGTTGGGCAGAAGCACGTTCAATTTTAACGAGCATGGGCATAGAGCCAAACGTAGTATGGGATGGTAGCATCAGCGATTCGCAATCTGCTATTATTTATGAGCAGTTTCCAGAAAGTAAGAATGAACTAGATTATACAAATTATATTAATGCAGGTGAATTGATGGACTTACGTGTGATGCAATCGCCTAGCGAAGAATTGCTGCGTATGCATAGGGCTGGTTCGCAACGCTATATTGATCCAAACGATACTAATGTAAAAGTAATATACGGACCATTGATACCAGAGGAGCCTGATACAACGGCCTTGCCTGGAGGCGAGCAAGCTAAGCCACGCCGTAAGCCAAAGCCAAAAGATATTTCAGACGAAATACAAAATGCGCTACAGAGTGGTGGGCAAGATCCAGCCGATGTGCCACCTAGCTACGATCCTAAAACGGCGACTAAGCCAGATAAGCCTAGTGCCGATCAGCCGAAAGGTGCTGGACAAAAACCTGTTCCACCAAGCGATAAAAAGCCTGCTGATGGCGCTAAAAGTCCAGCAAGCGCTTCGCAAAAAACGCCTGCAAAACCTGCAAAGGGCGCAACACCAGCAGCCACTGATAAGAGTGCAAAGCCACTTAAGCCGGGTGAAAAAGCCCCAACGAAACCAACAAGCACAAAACCTACTACGAAAGATACTAAAACAAAACCGAAGCCGAAACCCACCGATGCCGGCGACGATTACAAATAAAGTAGTATGTATATGAAAACGTCTTTCCACATTGCAGCATTATTGATGCTTTTGCCCATATTGCAGTGCACTGCACAAGAGGGCACAACAGGCTTACACTTTGTAGAGCAAGTGCATACCGAGAAACAAGTGCTGCGTAAAAGCCGCGCCATTGCACTGCCATTTATTGACGACTTTAGCTATAATAGTACTTCCCCAAACCCAAGCTTATGGCAGTACAGTACGGTGTACATTAATAATACCTTTGGCTTTAATCCGCCTACATTTGGTGTTGCCACCTTTGATGCCTTAAATGGTAATGGTATTTTGTACAATACCACTAACGTTAATGCAGCCTATACCGCAGATAGTTTGTTGAGTCAAACCATCGATCTTGGTTCAGTGCTGCCTGCAGATTCTGTTTATTTAAGTTTTTATGTACAACCACAGGGTTTAGGCTTTAGACCAGAAGCCAATGATAGCTTGCAATTGTATTTTTTAGATGCAGCTGGCGATTGGAACTTGGTATGGCATAGGCTTGGTAGCGCCGTGCAAGATTTTTCTGTGGCCATGGTACCTGTAAAGTCAAGTACATATTTTCACAGCGATTTTCAATTTTTGTTTGTCAATAAAGCAAGCCCAAATAGCAACGACGATGTATGGAATATCGACTATGTACGATTAGATAAGAACAGAAATCGTGGCGACTCACTTATTACAGACTTAAGTTTTGTAGCTGCAAGTCCAAGCATATTAAGCGAGTACACAAGTATGCCGTACTGGCATTTCTACGATTATCGCTCTTTTGAGCAAGACACGCAGTACACAGTGTATGTCAATAATTTATCTAATGCTGTACAAGCTGCGGGCGTTAATAATACGATTACAGAACTTATCACGGGTCAAAATGTTGGAGCAGACAACGAAAGCGTTTTTCCGCCTGCTAAGAGTGTGGATAGTGCTGTATATAATAGTTATCCAATTAGTTTTACGCCATTGTCGCCATTTAACAATGTTCGTTTTCAGCATAAGTATTATTACGGCGCTATTAACGGCGATGCGCGTAAGCAAAACGATACGTTTACGGCGCAATATAATTTTAGTAACTATTTCGCCTACGATGATGGCAGCAACGAAAAGGCTTACTATCTGTTTGGCTTGCCGAACTTTAGCGTAAGTTCTGCCTTGGCTTTTCACCTTAATCGCCCAGATACATTACGTGGCTTAGCGATAAAATTTGCACAGCAAGTACCAAGTGCCTTAGGTAAAAAGTTTAGTATTGTGCTGTACAAAAGCCTTGGCGCCAATACACAAGCACAGCAGGTACTAAAGCAAGAAGACTTATTTGAAGTAAAATATACGCAGCAGCGCGATACATTTACAACCTATGCTTTTGCCGAACCATTTGCATTGGATAGCGGATTGTATTACATAGGCACAACACAATTGCCCAATACCAATAGCGATACGATTTACTTTGGTTTAGATGCGAATACAGATGCAAACTCAAGCCATCTTTTTTACAACGTCAATGGTACATGGCAGGCTAGCAGTACAGCAGGTACTGTAATGCTGCGCCCAATTGTAGGCAATGCATTTAGCCCTACAAGCCTTGGCGCTTTGCAGCCTGTGGCATGTAGCGTATACCCCAATCCAACAACGCAAACCTTGCATATTAATGGCCTATTGCAGCGCACTTCGTATGCAGTGTATACGCAACATGGTACAATTGCAAAGCAGGGTAGCACAGCTAAAAGCATAGATGTAAGCACCTTACCTAATGGCACATATATTCTACGACTGTTTCAAGCTAGTGGTATACAAGCCATAAAGTTTATAAAACAGTAATCCTATAGTAAAAAAATACTATACCAGCGGTCAGTAGTATTTGCCGCTAACACATTTCATGTACAGGCTAGCAGGTTTATTTGATAGATATATACTTATCTTCGCATCAAATAAATTTTATACGCAATGAATGTAAAAAATATGATGCTTTTAGTTGCTGCGATTTTAGTAGCATTTAGCGCAACAGCACAAAGTAAAAAGAGCAAGTGGAGCTACGATCAGAATGGTACTGACCAACTTATTTTTAGCTGGAATCCAACTGTAGGTAATACACCACGTTTTAGTTCGTTTTACAATGCTAACTTTAATGGCGTTTATAAGTTTAATAATAAAGCTGCCTTCTTAATTGGCGGTGCGATTAAGAATATTGGTACTACCACTAGATATACATTGACTGGTACAGAATATGTGAGCCGCACACGCTATTATACAGTTGGTGTGCCTGTAAGTTTACGTTTTGGCAACCTTAGAAAGAGTCAATGGTTCGGTGTAGAAGGTGGCGTAGATCTACCATTTCACAGAAAGAGTAAAACTTGGGTTGCTGGCGACAAGCGCGACACGAAAGTTAAAAACAGCGATTGGTTTCCAAATAATACAACTGTCGCAGTACCATTTGTAGGCGCAGGTTTTTGCTACAAGAAAATCGGCATCAAATATGTACGCTATCTCGCAGACTTTAATGACCCAAGTTTAAGCAACGGTCGTATGCAGTATATTTCTGTATTTATTAACTCAGGCGGTAAAGGCAGCGGTGCTGGTAAATCAATGCGTAAAAAAATCAACCTAAAATCAAAGAATAATACACTCTAAAACATAATGTCTTATACAACACTACTTTTTGAAGTGCAAGATCATATTGCACTAGTAACCATCAACAGACCCGACAAACTCAATGCACTCAATGCAGACGTGATCAACGAATTGAGCGCTGCAGTAGATGAGATTAATAGCAACGCAGATATTCGCAGTGCCATCATTACGGGTGCAGGTGCTAAGGCATTTGTAGCTGGTGCCGATATTAGCGAATTCCCTAGTATGAACAGTGCAGCTGGCGAAGAACTAAGCCGCGTTGGTCATGAGAAAGTATTTAGCAAAATTGAGAATAGTGCTAAGCCAATTGTTGCTGCTGTAAATGGTTTTGCATTAGGTGGTGGTTGCGAACTAGCTATGGCTTGCCACTTTCGTTTAGCGAGTGAAAATGCTAAGTTTGGCCAGCCAGAAGTAAACCTAGGTTTGATACCGGGCTACGGCGGTACACAACGTTTAGTACAATTAGTAGGCAAGGGTAAGGCGATGGAGCTTACACTTACAGCGCATATCATTGATGCCAACGAGGCTAAGGCACTTGGTTTGGTAAACCACGTTACAACGCAAGAATCGCTTATTTCGCATACAAAAGACATCTTAGCGATTATCAATACAAAAGCACCTTTAGCGTTGGCTAAGAGTATTGCTAGTATTAATGCTGCAGTTGTAAACACAGGCTATGCCGTAGAAACCAAGCTCTTTGGCGAATGTTTTGACACAGCCGATAAGAACGAAGGCGTAGGCGCATTTTTGGAGAAGCGTAAAGCAGAATTTAAGGGTGCATAAACTCTAATAAAATTAAAATAAGTAAAAGCGGTACATTTGTTGCCGCTTTTATTTTGAGCAACAACATACCAAACACTATGGCAATAAAGTACAAAAGAGTATTATTAAAGTTAAGCGGCGAAAGCCTAATGGGCGATAAAGAATTTGGCCTTGATCCTAAAATGTTGCAGCAGTACGCCAACGATGTAAAAACCATTGTTGATGCGGGTGTGCAAGTAGCGCTAGTGATTGGCGGCGGCAATATTTATCGCGGTATGAACGAAAGTGAAACAGGCATAGAACGCGCTCAGGGCGACTATATGGGCATGTTAGCCACCGTTATCAATGGTGTTGCCTTGCAAAGCATACTAGAGAAGGTTGGCTTAAAAACACGCTTGCTTACAGCCATTAAAATGGAGCAAATTGCAGAGCCTTATATTCGTCGTCGCGCTATACGTCATTTGGAAAAAGGCAGGGTGGTTATTTTTGGTGCTGGTACAGGCAATCCGTTTTTTACGACAGATACTGCGGGCAGTTTGCGCGCGATAGAAATTAGCGCCGACGTGATTCTAAAAGGCACACGTGTAAACGGCATTTATACAGCAGATCCAGAAAAAGATCCAACGGCAACACGCTATGAGAGCATTGGCTTTACAGAAGTGATTGCACGCAATTTGAAAGTAATGGATATGACAGCCTTTACTTTGTGCCAAGAAAACAAGATGCCGATTGTAGTATTTGATATGAATACGCCTGGCAATTTGCTTAAGGTATTGCAAGGCGAGAATATTGGCACTGTGGTGCAGGGCTAGATGTTCTGAAGCAATTGCCTTTGTGTATTTTGTTATAGTGTGTTTTTGCAAGCGCTCTATTGCAAGACAATAATTCGTACTTTTAGCAATAGTGAATAAATGGCTGGCCTATATTTTATTGCTGCTAATGGCTTCTTATGTGGCTAAGGCGCAACAGCATGGTGCATTTACCGAAAAAACGTATACGACGCAGAATGGCCTGCCCTCCAAAGCGGTATTTGCAATAGCAGAGGACAAACTTGGCTTTTTATGGCTAGCAACACTTGATGGTGTGGTGCGCTTTGATGGCACAAAGTTTACCCATTTTGGCAAACGCTTTCCCAAAGCTAATGAGTTCAGTAAAAATACTGCTACACGTGTTGTAATGATAGATAGCTTTGCGTACTTTTTTGGTGCTGAGCTACGTCTCGTCAATATCTACACACAGCAAACAAAAACCTATAGTTATGGGTACAACGGTAAAGATTCTATCCTACTCACAGAAACCTTTGCAGCACATAAAGATAAAAAAGGTAGGCTTTGGCTAGGCACTTCGGGACAAGGCGTATTTATGCATGATGCCAAGAGTGATACATGGCAGCGCGTAAAGTTTCCCGACTATGTGAAAGAAAGAGAATACAAATGGGTGACAAATTTTTGCGAAAAACCCAATGGCGATATCTACTTTCCTACATTGAACGGCATTGTGCGATATGCCGCTAATGACAGTGTATTTCTTTATTCATATGCGAGTAAAACAAGAAGTAATTATAATGTACGCACTTTTATTGCTGATGTAGGATGCAAAGATAGTTTTCTCGTTAAGCAAGATGAGGTTGGTTATAGCTATTTCAACCTTAAGACACATATACTGCAGCCAATACAATTGCCAATGCTATCATTGGATGCGATGCAGTTATTGCAACTCGACTTGACAAATACTGTATTATGTATAAAAGAGCCATTTGTCGTAAAGTCAAATAAAGCCTCAGGTTTACATGTGGTTAAGTACAATAATGAACTTATTGGTAGCTTGTATCGTGCTGCGGATAAGAGCTTGTGGTTGAGTACCACAACTACACTAATTCATCTACGCAAAGGTCCACAAGCGCAATTTTCTATGGAAGACTCGCGAATTTCTTTTGCCCCAACGTACTTCGACAAGGCCAGTGGCACCTATTACCAATTAAGCAGCTACAATCCCACACAAGTGTATACGTTTAGTGCAACACGCCCTCAACTTATACCTTATGGTAGAGCATTTGATCGCAAACTAATGCATGTTGTAAAAGCTATTCGCATGATAGGCGATACCCTGTATATAAGCAGCTTTAGAGGCTTGTTTAAGTACAATCGTAACATGGCTAAACCAGTGCCGGTTACTGTACCTAAGAACTTGATAGGTGCCTATTACACCTCTCAGAAATTAATTCTCAATAAAGATAAACTTATTATATCAGGCATTTTTGATGGACCAGTACTACTAAATGTAAAAGATGGCACTTATAAGTTGCTCAAACAAAATAGTGCCGAAAATCCAAAGGATCACACAGTGTCGAATTGTATAGCCAGCTGTGCAGATAAGCAGGGTAATTTTTATGTAGCACAACCCTATACTGATAGTATCATAAAATTTGATTATGATGGCAATATTCTCGAGTACTTTGTAATGCCCAATGTATTGAAAGAATCCGCACCCCGCGCCTACAATACAGATATGGAAGTTGACAGGCTTGGCAATATTTGGGTATTTGTTCAAAACAAAGGTTTGTATAAGTATACAGCGAGTAATAGACAATGGCGTAGCATGTACGATGAAACGTATGCCGACATTGTAACCACAGAAGAATTGACATATGATGGTGCTCAATCGCTTTATTTGGCAGGGCAAGTAGAGATTTACAAGGTAGATATTGTTAGCGATAAATTTCAACGCATAGATCTTCAATATATGCACGAGCGCAGTGATAAGCGCTACACTAATTTTATCGTTACAGATAGCACCCAATTTCTGATACTTGATGATGGAGGCTTGTTACGTGCATTTGCCATGGAAAAAAGTGCTGCAAAAACAAAGCCTATACTGTACGCCGAAAATTTAGCTGTAATGGGCGAGCAAGTACAATCGGGATTATTAGATAGCCTCATTGTTTTAAATGCGGGTCAAAATGCTTTTAGCCTCAATTTTGGCATTGCAAGTATATACATTGCAAATCCTATCAATTATTTTGCGCAGCTAGAAGGTGTAGATAAGCAATGGCGTGCGCTAGGCAATAATACCAGTATCAACTATGCAGGCTTGTCGCCGGGCAAATATCTTTTACGCCTCAAAGCCCTTAGTATATCAGATGAGTTTGCAGCCACCGAACGCAGTTTCGTAGTAATTGTTAAGGCAGCATGGCATCAAACGTGGTTGTTTAGGCTGCTGTGTGTGGCACTGGCTGGGGCCTTGGTTTATTATTTGCTAAGGCAGCGCTTTAGGCAACAACTAGCTGCACAAAAAGCCGAAGCTTCAAAACAACTTGCCTTACTTGAAGAAAGAAGTAGAATAGCTGCGGATATGCATGACGAGCTTGGTGCAGGCTTGAGTCAAATTCGTTTTGCGAGTAACGAAGCCTTAGATGTAAAAGACGAGCAACAGTTGCAAGCTATTTTGGCACGCAATAAAAAGAATAGCGATGAGTTAGTTGATAAAATGAACGACATCATATGGTCGTTAAACAGCACGGAAGAAAACACAGAAGATATGCTAAGCCATATGCGATCTGTATTGGCGGCTTTTGTAACTGAGCAAGACATGGCCTTTAAGTTTGACGTAAGCGAAGAAGTGTATGCCTTGCAATTAAGTGCTGCCTTAAAAAAGAACTTATATCTCACCATAAAAGAAGCTGTGCATAATGCTGTAAAATATAGCAAAGCAAGCGCAATTGCCATTAGTATTAGTAAGCAAGGCAATCAAATTGCTTTTGCCGTACAAGATAATGGCATTGGCTTTGAGGTAGGCAAGGGTAAACTGAAAGGCAATGGTATTACTAATTATTATAGGCGGGCAGAAGCCATGGGCGGCACCATAGACTTGCATAGCGACAGCAGCGGCACCGTGCTAAAAGGCTTTTATCCATTGGCTTGATGCATGTTCGTTGCAGTGCCTTGGGCGTATAACAAAGGTTACAAGCACAGCAAACTGTCAGCTCCGTATCTTTACAGCAATGATAACCGTTGCAATAGTAGAAGACATAGATAGCATTCGCGAAGGCGTGGCTAAGTACATAAATGCGGTGGCGGATATGGCTGTAATTGCTACGTTTAGCAATGGAGAGGAAGCAGTATACGCCATACAAGAAAAGCAGCCAGACATCGTAATCATGGACATTAATCTGCCGGGCATTAATGGCATAGAAACGATTAAACGCCTGAAGGAAAAATGTACGGATACACAGTTTATGGTGTTTACGATCTACGAAAACGATGAAAAGGTTTTTGACGCCTTAAATGCAGGGGCGAGCAGTTATATCCTAAAGAAAACTGAGCCAGACAAAATTGTAGCTGCCATACGCGAATTGCACGAAGGGGGCTCGCCAATGAGTGCTAGTATTGCGCGCAAACTTGTGCAAATATTTCAAAAGAAAACAACAGTAAGTAGCGATGCTGCACTACTGAGCAAGCGTGAAATGCAAATCCTAGAATTATTGTCCAAGGGATTTTTGTACAAAGAAATTGCCGATCAAGTAGGCATTACTTTTGGTACAGTAAGGCAACATATTTATCGCATCTACGATAAGCTGCACGTGCACAATAAAACCGAAGCGATTAATAAAGTTTACGGGCGAATGTAGGCGCACGACATTTAAGTCAGTGCTTTGCTAGCTTCAATGCTGAGTTTAATATGCTCTAAATGGTGCTTGGAGTGCCACTCGTACAAAAACAAAATGCGCTCCAAGGTGTACACCATACCGTACTGCGGATGAATGCATGTCTTGTGCCAATCTTCTTCTTGCAATGCACCTAGTAAATGCACCATTTTTTTATGAATGCAATGCAGCATGGTGGTGCTATAATTGATAGGCAAATCGTAATCGCTTAGTGTGGCTGTCGCGGCCTCATCGTAGGGCTTAATGGTAGGCGCTTGCTCGGTGAGTGTAAGTTTAATGCGTATAAGGCAGTGTGTATGGCTATCGCAGAGGTGATGCACAACTTGGTTGATGGTCCAGCCATCGGGGCGATAGGGTGTGGCTAGTTGGGCTGCATCTAGGCTTTGCACATGCATTTCCAATATTTGCGGAAAGGCGGCTAGGTAGGCGATAGCGTCTTGTTTTTCGGTAGCGGTGTAGGTAGGTTTTTGAACAAATTCTCCAATAGGAAAACGCAAGTGTTGATCCATATGCTGTGCTAAACGTGAAAGGTATAAAAATATTATGAGAGGATTATATTACGGAGAATAAAGTGTTTAATGATGTTCAGTAAAGATATACTAAGCCACAATTGACAAATAGTCTATAGCCTTACACTGTGTGCTAAGTTTTGTGTTTGGGGGCTTTTTCGTGTGCGCATGTGTTTTCTTTTCTTTTGTCTTAGCACAAAAGAAACAAAAAGCCAAGACTTAGAAATATGTTCGCGAAAATCTAGCTCACGCACTAGGCCACGCAGCTTAGGCGCCTTTTTTATCCTAAAGTAGTGGCTTCGCTTATAGGGCGCTGAACCTGCTGACACAAAGCCCATCGCTTCCTAGTGCTGTGAACTGATTTTCTGCTCCATATTTCTAGGTCGCTCCTGGCTTCGCATCGGCATGCTGTTGTGTGCTGCCGATTGCTTTCAACATGATGTTGACATGTGCGTATAGTACGCTCGAGAGGAGTACGCTTTTTATATAAATACGCATAATAGTTAAAGTTAGTGCTGTAGGTGCTGGCTATTAGTTTTAGCAGATTTCTCTTTGCGGCACTCTGAGAAACCTTTGAGCAGCTTTGTACCACAATAAAAATATTGCCTAAACTGCTTAGCTTATATACATTTGTATAAAGAAAATCAACAGCCGTGACATTAGGTGTGCAATCAATTAGTCTTACAGTAAAAGACCTACAAGTATCTCGCAAATTTTACGAAGCACTTGGCTTTAGTGCCATGGGTGGCGACGAAAAAATGAACTACCTTATCATGAAGAATGGCAATGCCTTAATTGGGCTTTTTCAGGGTATGTTTAAGGACAATATCATCACCTTTAATCCTGGCTGGGACGAGAACGCCAAAAATGTAGACCCTTTTGATGATGTGCGCAGCATTCAAAAGACCTTAAAGGAAAAAGGCCTTACCCTTACAGTAGAATGCGACGAAAGCACAACAGGGCCAGCCTATATTACTTTAACTGATCCGGACGGTAATGCGATTTTGATAGATCAGCATAGGTAGTGAAATGCTTCTGACTTTCCTAAAACTTTGCTTACCAAATGTATTGAACCGCTTACATTGCGTGATGAACGGACAAAGTAATTTCATTTAAAGTACTTCAATAATTATTCTTTTGATCTAAACGCATGGAACTGATACTAAAAACCTTTAAAGAGTATTTTGGCAATAAGGTACCCATCCCTGATAAGCTTTCTAAGCGCGGAATTATTGATCATACCGAGAGCGGCTGGTATATTAGATATGTAGTGTGCGAGGATGAGCAAGGGCAAAAATATTTGGACTTTACAGCTGAGCATAGAATGACAAATGACCGCCATCACAGAATAACGATTTATGGCGAATTATCATATCTTGAGATGTTTCCAGTTGGTATGACTTATAACCCTGATATACCAGGCGACTATGAAATCCAGCAAGCAAAGTACTTTGAGGAAAACAAAAGGATTGCGCAGATTTTAATTAATAAAGGTCTGATGGAATCTCCTGGCTGTTATCCCATCTTGAATTTCAAGCGAAATGCCGCTAGCTTTTTTACAAGCGTATGTCAAAAGTGTACAAAGTGGCGTTAGTAATTCAGTGCTTTAGCGGATTTGAATAGAAATTTTGAGTTTTGCAGGATTGCAAAGCATGGTTTTGCGCAATAAATTATTATTTTTGATTATGATAACACAGACCCTTGCTAGTCCGCTGTGGTGGATCGTCCAACACATGATTGACACAATTGGAATGGCAAAGCGTCAATCATCTAACCGTTAGTGGTAATTGAGGTTGTAAGCTTTGCTTATAGTAAGAAGTTAAACGGTCAAGAAAGCGTCATATTTTACTTTGCATTGCATGGTTTTCCGATAAATTATTACTTTCGATTATGATAACACAGCCCCCAGTAATTCCAACGCATTGGATAGCTCAACACATAATTGACACGACT
>JBJORA010000019.1:0-40984 GCA_046049675.1 Bacteroidota bacterium
AAGCATGTACCAACATGCCGACGAGCAATTGCGCGCCTTGATGAATATACCAAGTTCACACAGTATTTTTTTTGCAAGTAGTGCAACTGAAATTTGGGAGCGCATCATTTTAAATACGGTGCAGCACAAAAGTGCGCATTTCTATAGCGGTTCCTTTGGTAAGAAATTTTGTGAGTTCGCGCAAAAATTAGGTAAGACCACGCAAGCCTATGTAAGCGAACACGGCGAAGGATTTCCTAATTTGCCAGAATATAAAATTGACAAAGATGTAGAGTTAATTTGTACAACACAAAACGAAACAAGTAGCGGCGTTGCCTTAAGACCTGAACTCATACATGTGCTAAAGCAGCGCTATCACAGCACTTTAATTTGCACAGATATTGTGAGCAGCGCACCATATCCGCAGTTAGACTATACTTATATAGATAGTGCTTTTTTTAGCGTACAAAAAGCTTTTGGTTTGCCGGCAGGCTTAGGCGTATGGATTGTAAATGATAAGTGCATTGCCAAAAGCGAAACCGTGCTCAATACTGGTGCACATAATACTTTGGCAGACTATGTAAAAAACTACAAGACATTTGAAACGCCAAGCACACCAAATACACTAGGCATTTACCTTCTCGGTAAAATTGCCGAAGACATGAATAAGCTTGGTATTGATAAAATGCGTGCAAGTATAGACGAGCGCAGTGCTATCTTATATCGTATCGATAACGACGCAGTGCAGCCGCTAGTAAAAGACCTTGCAGTGCGAAGCGCAACGACTATTGTTTACAAAAGCACACTGAGTGCAAAGCAATGGAACGAAAAATTACAAGCACAAAAACTAATCGTAGCGAGTGGTTATGGTCCATACAAAGAAAGTGAAATTAGAATTGCTAATTTCCCGGCAATAAGTGATGAAGCCTTTGAAGCTTTGGTAAAAGCGCTAAGCTAGCTTATACCTTCTGTTTCTGCGTCTTTGTGAATCTTCTTTACTAAACCTTGCAGTACATTGCCTGGACCAACTTCAGTAAATTTTGTTGCGCCATCTGCTACCATATTTGTAATGCATTGTGTCCAACGCACAGCACCCGTAAGCTGCTCAATTAAATTTTGCTTAATTGTTGCAGCGTCTGTCACAGCTTTTGCATTTACATTTTGATACACAGGGCACATTGGCTCGTGGAAAGTCGTGGCCTCAATTGCGCTCTTCAATTCTTCTTTAGCAGGTTCCATTAATGGGCTATGAAAAGCACCACCCACCGGCAATACGAGCGCACGCTTTGCACCAGCTTCTTTCATTTTTTCGCAAGCAATCTCTATGCCTTTGTGGCTTCCACTGATTACTAATTGACCTGGGCAATTATAATTAGCCGCAACAACTACTTCATCGGTAATTGAAGCGCAAACCTCTTCTACTTTAGCATCTTCCAAACCTAAAACAGCGGCCATTGTACTTGGATTTTGCTCACAAGCTTTTTGCATCGCATTGGCGCGCATACTTACCAATTTAAGTGCATCTTCAAAACCAAGCGCACCGTTTGCTACCAATGCACTAAACTCACCTAGGCTGTGGCCAGCAACCATGTCTGGCTTGGCACCATCATTACATAAAAATGCTATAACGCTGTGCAAAAAAACTGCAGGTTGCGTTACATTGGTTTGCTTCAAGTCGTCGGCGCTGCCATTAAACATGATGTTGGCAATATCAAAACCTAAAATCTCATTAGCTTTCTCAAACAATTCTTTAGCTTTTGCATTACTATCGTATAAGTTTTTACCCATACCAGTAAACTGACTACCTTGTCCAGGAAAAATATATGCTTGCTTCATTGAATAATAAATTTAGACTTGCAATATAGCAAAGTACTTTTAAAGTATAAGCAAACCTAGGCTACTTTAAGCAAGAAGCATCAAAGCCAAACGGCAATAAGTGGCTACAACTATCAAAAACTAATACTTCGCCATTAAGTCCCGCGCAAATCACAGGAATAGCTGATGCATTGCGTAACTCACATTCGTACATAAATTGTCGGCACACACCACAGGGCGATAGCGGTATATTGCTTTGCCCACTGCCACTTACATAGCTGATAGCAATCGCTTGTATCTTGCCTTTTGGTTGCGATGTAATGGCTGCACCCAAGGTTGTACGCTCTGCACAAATCGTAGCTGGGTAAGATGCATTTTCAATATTAAAGCCTGCGAAAATTTCGCCATTATCCATGCGTACTGCTGCACCAACTTTAAAACTACTGTATGGCTCGTATGCATCTTGCATCGCTACTTGGGCACGTTGTAGCAACTCCGCCATTGATGCTGGCAATTCACTAACGCTGTTGTAACGCGTGTATTCTAAAATATGTTTTTGCTTTTCTATGGTATAAAGATATAGACAAAATTTCTACTGCACATCACTATAAACTAAAAAATGGCTCTAGCACTTGCCCTTCCTGTATGCACAACTTGGTTGATACCAGTCTTGCGACCATCGTAACTTAAACTAATTTCAAAACCTTTACCGATGCGCTTATCTAAACTTGCGCTCCACAAATAGTTACGACCTGCTGTTAAACCATCTAGCATAATAAATGCAACGCTTGTATTGCCTGCACCTTCAAAATAAATATTACTGTAAGTGCTTTTCAATTCTATAGTCCCTCTATTTGCCGCAGTATGCTTGAACTCTGCACTTAAGCTTTGTGCACGACTGTATTCGCCACCAAAGTTAATGGCATTGGCACGCTCATCATATTTTGCGCTAAGCTGCCAACGATTTTTTTGCTGATGTGTAAGTAAACTAAGCACTGGTTCAACAGCATTCATTCGCAGTTTATAGTTTCTACCTTCTAAGAATTGGCTATTAAAAATGCGATTGCCATTGCGTGCATTGGTTAGAAAAGTTAGTTGCTTATTGATGTTAAGGCGTAAGCGCAACGTATGCTCTAAACTGCTGCGTTCATCTACCCCGTAGGTCATTAGGTTTTTATTGCTAGAATTCTGAAACTGATAATCGGCGCCCCATATTTGGCTAAAGCGATTGAAGTATAAATTATTGGCTATCGTATTATTCTGTGCTAGTAAGAATGTATCAACACTTGTAACATACCAAGGCAAAAATCGTGCTTGCCAAGTATTGTCTAAGCTGCGATTTGCCAATTGTATATTGGTGATGTTTGTCCAACGTGTCAAGAATTTTTGAAAACGTGGCAAATCTTCTTTTTTGAAATATGCTTTTGGCGATAAATTAAGGCTAAGGTTTACTGTGCTATAATTGACGTTGATGTATTGGTTACTTGGTGTAAACACTCTAATAAATCTCCGCTGATCCGGAAACTGTGCAAGCTCAAACTCATTTAACTGCTGCACATTGTCGCTGTTGTAGTCTATCCAAGCGTAATCGCCTTTACCAACAGGCACTTCAATATAAGTTATTTCTCTGCGCAACTCTTGTCCGCTACCAAACTCGTATAGCAAGTTAGTAGAAATAGCTCCTCGATAAAATTGGCTCGTATGTTCTAACCTGCCCAATAAACTATTGTCGGCGCGATTGCGATACAAGGCAGTATCGTGCACAAACAATTTTCGATACGTAAGATTTGCACGCAGCGTTTGCTGTTTCCACGAACTAATATCAAAGAAGGCCGTAGCATTATGGCTCAAAGTAGCGCTGCGCAATACATTAAGCGATGGCAACTGATCTTCTCTCGCAAAGTATGACATGCCAAATTTGTTTGTAGCACTTGCTGCGTTTTGAATATAGAATTTTGCAACGTTAAATGCAAAGCTTTGCGGTAATAGTTGCTGTCCTAAAATACTTCGCTGCAAAGAATTTTCCAATGAGCATTTTGTGCCGATTAATGTATTGCCAAGGCGCGGAAGCGTATATTCTAGCATCAGCGATGGGCGCAAAAAAGCACCTTCGCTTGTGGTAGTTGCAATTTGTGTATTATTGTATTCTGCTTGCAGCTTTAGATTTTTTACTTGTTGATTATACTGCACGCGTTGCCTATTTGCATTATATAAACCTGCTCGGATATAGCCTGCATACTCATACATCAGCGATGCGTTTTGAGCCTTGCTAAGCTGCAGCCTCACACTAGGTAGATGTTCATTTCGAAACTCTGGTTCAAATTCTAAACTCCAATCGCGCGAAAATTCTGTTGTACGAAAGCGTTCCAAAGCACGAAAGCGACTTTCTACAAATTCATAACCTACAGTTGTATTTAATTGTAAGGCATGTTTTTTACTAAGCGTACGATTATGTTGTGCCGTAAACTTAGCAGCAGTACCTAAATGTTTTTCGTTATCGATGCGGCTAAATAAATTAGGATCGTTATTGCTTAAGCCTAGTTCTATGGCAACACTGGTATTGCTATCTAGTGTATACTTTGCACCTGCTGTAAACATTTGCAAACGCTTTGGCGAAACTAATTGTGTATAAGGCATGTACTCGCCCATCAACACCCCATCTACAGGCGCAATCCACTTGTACACGCGACCATTGGCCGTATTGCGATCTATGATATAGTTACCTTTACCGGGGCCAACAAAACTAAAGTTTACAGAATAGGCACTTGTATTTTGCTCGGCAGTGTAAACGAATATGCTATCGTAAGTAATGCCAGCTACCGTTGTATCTTTAATTAAGTAAAATACTTTTGCGCCCAAGCTACTATCGCGCACAGCCGTGATACTTACAGCTTGCGAAATATTGTCGCCCACGCTAGCGAGTATGCTTTTTTGCGTACTATCTAATTCCTGCTGAAAAGGTTGATTACGCGCATCTTGATTGCTATACATATTAGCTGAGAATTGCCAATGCTTACCAACTTCTACCTGATGGCTTGTATAGAAAAGACTATTAAGATAGTTGCGATCATTGAATTCGTATTCTACAATGACCCTTCTATCTTTATTAACCATCATGCGCGGCATAAAAGTAATTTCCGCAGTATTGTAGTCGATGATATAGTCAAATTCTTCGCCACGTTGCAGCACAATACCATCTACAATAACCTTTTCGCTATTTGCAAGCACAATAAAGAAAGTCTCACCATTTGGGCCAATTAATTTATATGGACCTTGATTACCCTCTTGCACCTGCATGGGTTGACGTACAAATTTACCTTTGGCCAAGCTTGCACCTGCGGCATAAGTATGCTTGACTTGCTTTCCGTATTGCTGTGCATTGCTAAAGTAGGCACCTTGCACACGTTTGTAGAATTGCATAAAATAGCCTTCGGGCCTTTGCATATCATAATCGCCTAATAGCAGGTTAGCTTTCTTCTTACTTAGGTTGATGTAAATACGATCAAACTCTTGCAGCCGTTGTGTATTTCCCTGAGGTTGAAAAGGTACATTGTTATCAGTGACTGCTGCTTTTAGCTCTATTCCATCTGCTAGTGTACCATTCATCTGTAAATTGAACTGCGAATTAAGTACAACGTCCTGCGCATTACCGAAGCTGAGGCTGCGTGCAAGACTACCACCATAATCAATTTCACCATATTCAAAAAGCTTATCGCTGCTGCCATTGCTTTGCAAAGTATAGTTGCTATTGTGTCCAAATGTTTGGTTGATCTCAGCAAGATTTTTATGAAAATAGCGCTTCGACAAATTGATGCCTATTCTTGCATAGCTAACACTAATTGAATCGAGCGAAGGCTTTTGCTTAAAGCTCAAAATACCATTGGTGCTTAGGCTATATTGTGTGCTATCTAATTCATTGACGCGAAAAGTATTGGGTAAAATGCTAAGGCTATCTATAAGTATGCTATCCGCAACTGCAAAACGCTTTTGCACTAACAATTGTTGTGAATTTTGCGCAATGCAATTGATGTGCATAAGCACAAGTACATATATGGATGCAACGATCTGCTTCAAGCCCTATTACAACGACTAAAGGTATATTTTATTACGCTAGCAAAGCGCCACAAATACGGTAAAATTGCCCCAAAAATGGCAGCGCTTATGGCCTACAATTCTGTTTGGTCGAGCATTTATACCACTTTATCTTCTGATAACTGCAAAATGCCAACATTGTAGTACTTTTATCCGTATCGTATTGGTTATCAAGTTTAACCACTACTATGTATTTATTTAGATCGGGGTATATGTTTAGTAAGATAAGCTTTTCTGCAGCTTTAGCCATAGTATGTTTGTGCTTTGCAAATAAGCATTCGTGGGCACAGCAAAATTGCTTTGATGCCACACCTATTTGCCAAACGAGCTATAGCCAAGTGAATGCTAATAGCGGTACTGGTAGCCTCAATGATCTTACAAGTAGTAACCAAGGTTGCCTTACTAATGGCGAAGTAAATAGTAGCTGGTATATTCTTAATACAACCACGGCGGGTAATTTGGTTTTTACCATAACTCCCAACAGCGCTGGCGACGACTACGATTTTGCCGTGTGGGACATCACAGATACCAATTGCCAGGCACTCGCTAACGGAAGCACACCTATCCGATGCAACTTTGCAAGCTTAGCGAATAGTAGTCCAGGTGGATTAACCGGTTTAAATACAACAGCAACATTACCAAGTTATGGTGCAGCTGGCCCAAGTTTTAGTAGTGCAATTACGGCCACTGCGGGACAAACATTTGTAATACTTGTTAATAATAATAGTAACAGCAGCAATGGCTATACCATCAGTTTTGCTGGCAGCACTTCTAATATTGTTGACAATACTGCACCACAAGTAAAGAATGTACAAGTACCACCGTCTTGCAACGGACCTAGTACTATTAAGGTACAATTCAAAGAAAACATTAAATGTAGTAGTATTAGCAGCAATGGTAGTGAGTTTAGCATTAGCGGTGGTATCGGCATTTCTTCTGCTACTGCAACAGGCTGTGGTAGTGGCGCAGTATTTAGCAGCGCTGTTTATCTAACGTTTAATAGTGCACTAAGTCCTGGCACATACACACTTACCATTAATAATGGTAGCGATGGTAATTCGCTGATGGACAATTGTGGCAACCTTACACAGCCAGGCACAACATTTACTTTTACCGTATTACCGAAATTAAGCATCACTGTAAATACACAATTTGGTTGTAGCGGTAGCACAAGTGGTAGTATTAGTGCTGCTGGGTCAGGTGGTTATAGTCCCTATACATATAAACTTAATAGTGGTACGTTTAATACAGGTAATACATTTAATGCTTTAAGTGCAGGCTCTTACACAGTAACTGTAAAAGATTCTTTCGGTTGCACAAAAGACACCATCATCACTTTAGCGCCGGCGCCACCAATAGTCATCACTGGTTTAAGCTATACAAATCTTACTTGCTTTAGTGCAAGCAACGGTAGCATAACTATTACTGCAAGCGGTGGTAACGCGCCCTTGACTTATGCCGTAAATAGCCAGCCATATAGTAGCAATAATACAATTAGCAATCTTGGGCCAGGAAGCTATGTTGTGCATACGAAAGATGCCAACGGCTGTATAAAAGACACAACTATTTTGCTGACCTCACCAGGCGCAATTTTATACAGTTCACTCGCGATACAAAATGTACCATGTGCAGGCGGCAATAATGGTAGTATCAATGTAATTGGTAGTGGCGGAACGGCGCCTTTGCAATATGCACTTAATACAGGTGCGTACGGTAGCTTTGGCAATTTTACAAACTTATCGAGCGGTACTTATACGTTACATATTAAAGATGCCAATAATTGCATAAAGGATACAGTTATAGTTATTTCGCAACCGCTTACTGCACTAATTGCCAACGTGGCGAATATTATCCAACCTAATTGCAATGGTGGTACTGGAAGTATTACGGGCGGCGCAAGCGGTGGTTCATCACCATTTCAGTATAGCATCAATGGTAATACCTATGGCAGCTCAAGTATATTTAGTGGTTTAAGTAGTGGTACTTATACAATCTATGTAAAAGATGCAGGCAATTGTATTGCCACTGCAACAGCTTCTTTAACGACACCAGGTAATTTAGCTTATACAAGTGCTTCCATCGTACAGCCTACCTGCACTGCACTTGGCAGCATTACTGTTACTGCTTCAGGCGGCACACCGCCAATTACGTATGCGTTAAATACTGGCGCCTATAGTAGCAGCAGCAGCTATACAAGTTTATCTGCTGGTTCGTACACGATACATGCCAAAGACAATAATGGTTGTATACACGATACAATTATCACACTTAATACACCAGCAGTTCCTCAAATTGCAATAAGCGCACAAACGAATGTTACATGCAGTAGCCCAACTAGTGGTGCATTAAGTGTAGCTGCAAGTGGTGGCTCTACACCTTATCAATATGCTTTTAATGGCGGCGCGTATGCCAGCACTGCAAGCTTTACTAGCCTCAGCGCTGGCACGTACACCATCACTGTTCAAGGTGCCAATGGTTGTACAAGTAGTGTAACAGCAATTATTACAAGCAGTAATACACTTGGCTTTAGCAGTTTTGTAAAAACCAATGTGGCATGTAGTGGAAGTCCTTTGGGTAGCATCAGTAGCACAGGCAGCGGCGGTGCATCGCCGTACACATATAGTATTAACGGTGGTGCATTTGGTGCTTCTGGCAATTTTAGCGCATTAAGTGCTGGCACATATACCATAGTTGTAAAAGATGCTAGTGGATGCACAGCGAGCAGCACTACTACAGTATACAGCAGCCCTACTATTAGCATTAGCGCTACTGTGGTAAATGCAACGTGCAGCAACCCTGGCAATGGAAGCATCACCACAATTGCAAGTGGTGGCTATAATGGTGTACTAACGTATTACTTTAATGGTACTAGCAATGGTAGCAGCAATGTTGTAAATTCACTTAGCCCTGGCACTTATACTGTTTCTGTAATTGATGGTCTAGGTTGCACAAAAAGTACAACTGTAACCATTACTGGTCCGCCATTTTTATGGTTTACCAACACCACACTTGTACTACCGCCATGCTATGGTGGTGTAGGTAGCATTAGTACAAATGGTATTGGTGGTGCACCTCCATACACTTACGCTAATGGCACTGGCACATATGGCAGCAGCGGCACTTTTAATAATTTGCCCGCTGGTACATATACAATTCATGTAAAAGATAATAATGGTTGTATACACGATACAATTATCAACCTTATACAACCACCACCTGTTGCCAGCGGAACGCCAGTAGTGAGTAACGCTGCTTGCAATGGCAATGCTACTGGTAGTATTACGCTTACTGCGAGTGGTGGTACACCAAGCTATCAGTTTAATATTAATAATGGTGCTTGGGGCAGCAGCGGTGCCTTTCCAAATCTTGCAGCCGGTACATATACTATAGGCATTAAAGATGCAAATGGTTGCACTGGACAAACAATTGTAAATATCAATAGTAATGGTAATTTTTATTATGGTAGCAGTAGCAATACAGCACCAAGTTGCTACAATGGCAATAATGGTACCCTAACATTCACAGGTACGGGTGGCACTACACCGTACACCTACAATATTAATAATGGTACCTATGTAAGTACAAATACTTTTACCAATTTAAGTCCAGGCACTTATACCGTGTATGTAAAAGATGCTGGCGGTTGTATTGTAACAAGCCTTGCCAATGTAAGCAATACAACACAAGTAAATGCCATCAATATAACAGCAGCCGCACCTAGTTGCTTTAATGGTGCAAACGGTAGCCTTAGCCTTAGCGGCAGTGGTGGCGCTGGTGCTTATACTTATGCGATTAATGGTGGCGCCTTTGTAAGTAGTGGCAGTTTTACAAGTTTAAGTCCCGCAACTTATACGCTCACCGTAAAAGATGCAAACAACTGTACGGCTACAACAGCGATTAGCGTACCAAATACAACTGCCATTGGTTTTAGCAATGTCAGTACAATTCCGCCAGGTTGCTTGGGAAGTGGCAGCGGCTCAGTAACTGTTGTTGGCAACGGCGGTACAGGCCCTTATACCTATGCTGTAAATGGCGGCACATTTATTACACCAGGTACGTTTAACTCGCTTGGCGTGGGTACCTATACCTTTACTGTAAAGGATGCAAACAATTGCACCAATACTACAACGCTTACTTTGACGATGGCCGCTGGTGTACAAGTCAACTCTGTGGTACTCGTTACACCATCTTGTGTTGGTCTTACTAATGGCAGTATTACAGTTGCTGCTGCAACACTTAATAATCCACTGAGCTATAGTTTAAATGGAGGACCATCGCAAGGCACAGGTATTTTTAGCGCCCTAGGTGCGGGCACTTATACTGTGTCCATGATAGACATGGCAGGTTGCTTTAGAGATACGGTTGTTACCTTGAGCGCCTTAAGCAGTTTATCTTTTTCGTCTGTTAACGCTACGAATGTTTTATGCTATGGTGGCACCAGTGGCAGCATCACTGCTACAGCAGGCGGCGGAACAGGCATAAGCTACGCAATTAATGGCGGCAGCTTTGGTAGCAATAACAATTTTACAAACCTTACCAATGCCACCTACACCATTACTGCGCAAGACAATGCAGGCTGCAACGTATCGACATTAGTTACCTTGACCTCACCGCCACAAATGATATTTACAACTGTAAATATTACTGCGCCTTATTGCAATGGTAGCCAAGATGGCTCTATCACAATCGGAGGCATAGGAGGTGTTTCGCCGCTGAGTTATAATATCAATAATACACCTTACAGTAGTGTAACTACCTATAGCAATCTTATTCAAGCTACATATACATTTCATATTAAAGATGCTAATGGCTGTATCATAGACACAAGCATCTTTTTGCAAGGACCTGATGTTGTTTACTTTAGTGTGTTTAATATTCAAAACGTGTCGTGCTTTGGCGCAAGCGACGGTGTATTGACTGCCAATGCAGCAGGCGGTATTGCCCCGTACAATTATTCGCTTAATAACAGTCCGTTTACAGTGGTCAATCAATTTACAAGTTTACCAGCAGGCAGCTATACACTTATTGCGCAAGACAATCAAGGTTGCATCAATGATACCGTTGTAAACATCAATGCGCCTGGCAGTAGTGTTGGGCTAAGCGTTGTCAATATCGTTGATAATATTTGCCGTGGAGATAGTATGGGCAGCGTTACTGTGCAAGGTACTGGTGGTACATCGCCATTTATGTACAGTTATTTTGTAACGGGTAATTTTGGTTTTAGTAATACACTTAGCAATTTACCTGCAGGCCTTGTAACCGTGTATGTGAAAGATGCCAATAATTGCCCTTACGATACTACAATTGCAGTTGCAGAACCAGATAGCAGTGCACAAATAGTTTTGCTTGGTACTGTAAAGAATAGTTGCGTAGGTGTATACGATGGACAAATTCTTGTAAGTGCAAAAAATGGTGTAGCGCCTTATACTTATTTTGTGAATGGCAGCAGCAATGGCACAGACAGTGTTTTTGATAACCTAGCGCCTGGCGATTACGTGATAGAAGTACAAGACAATATCGGTTGCCTTAGCACAGGTAAGTATACTTTAGATAGTACAGACAGAAGACCTTCACTTACGATTACCAGCCTCAACAATAATGTTTGCATTTACGACCAAATAGGTTCATTTGCTTGGCAATACAATGCAGCCTACTACCCTGTGCAGGTTTATATTGATAGTGTGTTAACCATAGACAGTAGCGCTACCAATTTAGAAAGTAAAACCTATGCTGTACACATGGTGGATGATCGTGGTTGCACCTATGATACAACGGCACAAATTGTTTATACCGACAGTCTAAGCGTAACTACTGTTGCTACGCCTGCTAAATGCGATGGCCTAGGTAATGATGGTGCGGCACGAGCTTTTGTAAGCGGCGGCCCTGGCCCCTACTTATACGATTGGGGAAGCCCTGGCACTACAACAGTTGATAGCATTGGTCCGATAGATTACGGCACCTATACCTTAGAAGTAACGGATGCCAAAGGTTGTAAAGACACTTCTATCTTTAAGGTCATATACGAACCATGTTGTAGCGCATTTGTTCCTAATGCCTTTACACCAAATGGCGATGATGTCAACGATTATGTACCATTGCGACCATTTGGCCCGATTAAATTCTTGAGCTTTGAAATCTATAATCGTTGGGGACAAAAAGTATTTACAGCTCTCAGTTTCGACGATAAATGGGATGGCCGTTTTAATGGACAAGAATGTGAGCTAAGTACCTATTACTACTTCTTGCGCTATACGTGCCCGCTTAACGAAGGCGTGCAAGTGCAGAAGGGCGATATTACTTTGATAAAGTAGTGTATAAATAATACTGGCACTATGCTTGGCATTGCTTGCACTTTGCCAAGCACAATTACTATAAAATGACACAAGCTATACCTAGTGCAGCAATGCATAAGTATATTTGCACCGCATGAGAAAATTTGCACTTGTAGTTTGTAGTATGCTTAGCCTTGCAGCTTGCGATACAGGCAATACCACCAAAGAGAAACTAAGTGGCCCACTTGCCAGCAAAGATTTTGCTGCTATCAACGAAGCCATTGCAAAAAATCCAAAAGACGCCGAGCTATACTATCAACGCGCCATGAGCTTACATAATGTACAGCAAGATTCTATGGCAGCCTTAGACTTACAAAAAGCCATTAGTTTAGATAGTACCAAAGTGCGCTACCATAGCAGCATGGCAGACATTTTATTCAGCAATAAAAACATTAGCGAAAGCGCCAAGTATATAGAGAAGGCATTGAAGCTAGATCCCAATGATGTAAGCAGCCGACTAAAACTTGCTAAAGTATTTCTGATACTAAAAGAGTATCCTAAGAGTTTTGAAAATATAAATGCCGTGCTTAAGCAAGACGTTTATAATGCAGATGCTTACTTCTTAAAAGGCATGTGCTACAAAGACATGAAAGATACGCCAAAGGCCATTAGTAGCTTTCAGACCACCGCACAAATACGTGCCAACGATGTAGATGCACTTAACCAATTGGCTATGCTACATGGCACAAAAGATCCACAAAAAGCAAAACTGTATTACGAAAATGCATTTGCACAAGATACCACCAATGTAGAACCACTCAATAATTTAGGCGTCATGTATCAAGACCGCAAAGACTATAAGGCTGCAAAGCAAGCTTGGTTTAGATGTATTAGCGCCAACCCCAATTTTGCAAAAGCCTATTATAATATTGGTTGTGTGTTAATGGACGAAGACAGCATAGCCAAAGCACAGCGCCAATTTGATTTAGCTATTCGCATGGACCCTAGCTTTACCGACAGCTACTACAACCGCGGCATCTGCAAAGAGAAACAAGGCGATAAAGCAGGCGCTATAGAAGACTATAAAACATGCTTACGCTTGGATACAAAGTATACAGATGCGGCTAAGAGTTTGGCGGAATTAGGCGTGAAGTAAGTGCAAATGTATACTTTATGCATTAGCACTAACACAATCAATAATGCATTACAAGAACACGCTGCAGCTCCTGGCCACATCTAATTAAATAAACACCATTTGGCCAATTACTGCAGTCAACGGTCTTAGCGACGTTTGATACTTCTACGTGCGCAACTACAGTACCATGGCTTGTATATACATAAGCAATTGAAGGATCGTGCGCCTTTAGATATAATGATGTGTTTACTGGATTAGGCCATGTAGTTAAACGTGTTTGCGTATTGTTGTGGAAGCTTGTAGGATAAGTAAATACTGTAATAGTATCATACCTTACCGCCTCGCATACATCTATTGCTTGTATATACTTTGTTTCTGCTGCACTTGGCTTAATCCAAATACCGCTGGCTGTATCAATAATTTGCATATTGTAAGTATACCAAACCGCATCGGGCACCTCGTACGTTGGCAGTCCGATGTAAACACTATCGCCAACAGCACAAAAAGTATCGTGTAGCCAGTCACTAATATCAGTAGCAATTAGACTGACATCATCAATCCACCATTCTCCGCAACATGGCGGATAAGATGGATTTGTCCATGGTGGCCTCCAACGTAATGTCGCGCTATCACTAAGCCAATTTGCTAGGTGTATGTGTGTTTCATTGCCTATTGCAGTAAATGTACCAGTTACTGGCACCCAATTAACAGTGTCCACTACGATGCTATCACACATAACTTGAGCCTGCACAAACGGATAAATGCCACTACTGTCTTGCGCAACAATAGTATCTAGCATACCATTGTCAAAGTACAAGCCAAAACCATTTGCATATTGATCTTCGCCATTAAAAGGACTCAAATATGCCTTAGCACAATATCGCTTGTTGGCTATCAATGGAGTACGTAAGCGGCAACTTAGTACACCACGAATTGTAACTGGTGGCGGGTTGAAAATAGGAATTAAAGTATGTAAAACTGAAGCGTGCCCATAACCATGCCTTGGCAATTGATAGCCATAAGCTGTTGAGGATTGCAATGTGCCAGGCACAAATGCTCCATTGGTCATTCGCGCATGAAAATAACCAGCTTGACAATTAAAGGGTCTTAAACTATCTAAATGATGCCAATATTTTGTGCATAATTGAGCCGTACTATAATTAGGCGGAAAAGATGAAATATTTAGTGTGTCCTCAAAGCTACTATTGGGAACAAGATTTACTTGTGCCAATGCAAAATTGATAAAATGGATCAAACTAATGCATAATAGTAAGCTTTTGCGTAGTGGGGAACTTCTCATCTTTTATAAACTTTATGTGGCAAATTCCATCAGATATATTTGGGAGTATAACACAAGCGGCGATGCTTGAATATCAATTGCAAAAAAAAGTCACAACAACAAGGCCACAGATAATAACGCAAACTATCGTTAGCCAAATCACTTTGCCAGCAACTGCTGGTATCCTGTAGCAAAAATGCTGAAAACAATATTAGAAATACACGCACTATAGTTTTACAAATCTAGTAATAAAATCGGTAACTTTAGTAGAGTGCAAAGCGCAGGCGCTACAACTTCATCACCTTCTTTACAAAACGCTCTTGCTTATGCCTTATACTTACAAAGTACACAGCTTTTGCTAAGTGCTGCATGCTAAACTCAGCTTGGTGCTTGGCATTTACTTGCAGTTGATATATATGTAGGCACTGCCCTACGGCGTTATGCACTGCCAGCTCTATTTGTGTTGCACTACTATCTGGCACATCAATGTATAGCATATCTGTAGTGGGGTTAGGGTAAACTTGCCACGCCAATGGTACAGGCGCAGGTGGTGGTGGTGGCAGTATTGTATCGCATGCACTGCCTGCCAATTTGCCAAGTGCATAGTTTGGCATATTAGGTGGTGTAAATAAATAACTCCATGTATTAGTAAAGCCATACTTATTAAAACTACATGCTGCACCAATTTCGTTGGGTTTATCTATGGTACTCATTGATTTGCGTGTGCCATTCTTATTGCCGATGTATATTTTACCATCGGGGCCATTAACCATGGTGCAATACCTAGGAAAATCATTAGCAGTGTCAAAGCCCGCTACAAGGTATTTTGTACCTAAGGTAGTATCCCCTGCTAGTAACTGGTATACTTCGTAATAACTATTAACGTACAGTATCTTATTATCTGGGCTATAACACGCGCCATAGATGGCATCTAATGGATTTGTAAGCGGCATATTGTACTTATGGTAATTATAGAATGTACCTGTACAGCGATCAAAATCGTAAGTATAAAATAAGTGGTTAAATGAGTCTATATAATCCTTTGTAATTACAAAGTGCTTGCCGTCGGGGCTAAACTGAGCTTGCCCCCGAACACCAACGTACGAAATGGTATCGGCATTGTATACTGTACTGTCGTGCAGCATAATTGTATCTGCTGTTACCAAAAATGTATAAAATTGTTGCTTGGTATGGTGGCCTTTTACAAGCCACCAATCCCTGCCATTGCCATGCCTTACTGCCGTAAGCCTATTAAAGGCAAGCCACTTATCGCGTAGCAAAAAATTATCTTTACTTACCAATGCCCCTTGCCCATTATTACTATCTAAATCTATAATATGGTAAAGCAAAAAATCCATGTGGAATTTTGACCATTCGTTGTTAGCTGCATCGTAGGCTGTATCGCTCATGCCAGTTGTAAACACATAATATTGGTTTCCTTTTTTGGGTAGCATAAGAGACATTTGGTTTACAAAAGAGCCATAACTCAATTCAAACTTTTGGCCAAGAGGACTATTGATTGGCGTGGTACTATGCATGCCATAGCCATCTTTATTAAGTATATAAAAACCCTCACAGATGGCTGCTAAATCACCTGTGCTGTCGCAGATGTTACTGCCACCTAAAAATACTCCTGCCCAGGGAAGTGGTTCTTGCGTAGTTCGGACGCTGTCAAATGTAATAGGTGTTTGCCTAAAGTCGATTTTTATAGGAAATTGATAGCCGATAAACCAGGTACTTCCACGCAAACTGTCGTTAGGTAGATAGCTTTGTGCAATAATGCAATTAGCATGTAGCAAAAATGCTGTAAACAATATAAGAAATACACGCACTATAGTTCTACAAATCTAGTTATAAAAAATTAAGATCCGCCACAGCCGCCACAACCACCTCCACAGCCAGAGCCGCAACTGCTACCACAGCCAGCGCTTGCACCAGCATCGCCGCCGTTAGTTTGCCTATCATATACAGTCACAAGAGGAATAAAGGCAACATTAAGCGCAGATGCACCGTATAAATAGTACCTCCAAGGCCACGAAGTTTCTGCTATGCCTTCTCGTAAAGTGCGCTGCTTATAGAGGCTAGTAACTTTACTGGTAAATGCTTGCTTGTATAGCCAGTACAACAAACTAAGACTGCATGCTAAAAAAATCAATAGTACTAGCACAATAAACACAACTGCTTTGCCTTGCCACATGCCACTTGATACGCGAGCTACGCCAAGCAAAAAAGTTATAGCGAGCACTATAAAATTTATTGCAAAAACATTTATAAATACCTGCGATTTATGAAAGTACTTCTTTAGTGCATCAATAGATCCCACAATATTTACAAAGATTGGTTTTCGACGAGCACGATTTACAAAGTTGCGTAAGGTACTTGGTTCAATTTCTTTAAGGGCTGCTAATGCTTGGCGCTCGTCATACGGCATGCCATCGTAAGCCTCGGCAGTACTGCTCAAGGTATTGTCCTCGGCATTCAAGGCAATAACATTTTTTGTAATTAGTTCGTTCGCAATTCCACAAACAACTTTTTCTATTTTGCCGGTATTGGCATAAACCAATTCATAAGGCTGCATATGCTGTAAAAAAGTATCCTTATCAAAATTCGCAAATACACGATTGATGCGATAGTTATTGTACACAACTAAAGCACCAATTACTACAACACACAACACAATATATCCTATAAGAAAATAGGGATTATCAATTTGCAAATACAAGGGTCGCAGCAATAGACATAGTGGCATAGCAAGTAAAGCGGCAAGGACTGTAATTAACGTGATTACAGTGCCTAACTTCATTTTCGCTTTTGGTAAGTTTAAGCCATCGTAAATGGTATTTGCTTGCCATAAAGCAGGTGGCTGTTCTCCAAAATACTTTTCATAAACTTGCTTCGTATATTGCCGAGCTGTTGCAAATTTATCTTGGTCGCCCTTTGCATGTGTAGCAGGCACATGTTGTATTTGCTTGCCAAGTACATCACAAAATCGGGTATAGCTCTGTGTAAATACTAAGTGTTGATGCCATACGATATCAACTATTTCGCTAGGGGAGACCATCTTATCAGAAGAAGCCGCCAAAAACATAAATTTTTTGTATTCTACAATCGCTTGCGCTGTAAACTGCTGTGTCCAAAAATTCTCATGTGCTAAGCGCACCGAAAAACTGTATTCTCCTGCTAGATCATCTAACTCAAAGGCTAAAACCTTTTCCCACAAAACTGCACTCATAAACTTGCATCTATTCTATATCAATCTATCACAGCTTGCAGGTGTTAGGCACTGCAAACCCCTACTCTTTCACCACACGCAATACTTGCACAGCATTGCCACGCATAATACGCACTTGGTAAATGCCTTTTGCGTAAGCTTGCATATCTACAGCATACGTACCATCTAAGTTTACCTTGTTGTTGGCAAGTAATTTACCAGCTACATCGTATACACTAATGTCGTCGCCGCTTTCTACACCACTGATGTTTGCAGTAGATGTGACAGGGTTTGGATAAATTGCAAAATTAGCATTGGCCATATCACCTACACTTGTAGCGTAAGCCATGCCAACTGTATTACTTACAGCGCTGTTACCTAAATAACATCCTGTAAAGCCACCAATAATAGCATACACACTATCTGTAGCTGTAATCGCATTGGTAGTCCATAATGGTGTATTGTTTGTAGTAACACTTAAAATACCATTGCGATACCAACTAATGCTATAAGTAGGCAATACTGTTGTGTTAGCAGTATATGTAATTGAAGCGCCAACCGGTGCATAGGCAGGACTTTGCGTAATGCTAATTTCTGGTGTAATATTATCAGCAACACTCATCGTAATTACATTACTCGTATCGCCCGGTTTAGTTAAACAGTTGGCATTACTAAGCATCACACAATAAATCTGATCTGTATTTTCTAATATTGGATTGCTGTACGTCGTTGCTGTAGATCCGTTTAGCAAGTTGCCATTCCAGAACCACTGATATGTAGGACTTGTGCCTTCGTCAACAACGTTAGAATTAAATACCACATTCTCACCAATGCAAATATCTACATCACTTGCAGTAATTGTAATGTTTGGTGTAGCTGGTTGAAATACCGTAATTGTAATTTGATTGCTCTGTGCTGGTGTAACACTCGGACAAGTAACACTACTTGTAACATTACAAGCAACTACATCACCATTTTGCAAAGCCGTGCTGCTATAGCTTGTGCTTGTACTAGCAACGTTGGCACCGTTTACCGTCCATTGGTAAGATGGTGTAGAACCAGGGTTGTTAACTGCTGCTACTGTAAAGTTGATATTATTTCCAACACAAATCGTATCGCGGCTAGCTACAATTGTTGCTGAAACGATATCAATTGGAAGCACTGTAATTGTAATACCATTGCTTGTGTCAGATCCTTGTGTAAGACAAGTCAAACTACTATTTAAAATTACACTGATTACATCGTTATTTCCCAAGCTGTTCGTTGTCCAATTTGACGTGCCTGCACCTGTTGGTATACCATTGCGCAACCACTGATACGTTGGTAAACTACCTTCGTTTACTGGTGTAGCAATAAAGTTGATAAAGTCGCCAGAGCATACTGTTGTTTTATTGCTCACAATACTAACACTTGGTGTAACAGTTGGTTGAACATTTGCTGTGTACGCAGTACTTACAGTTGGGTTAGTAGCCAAACACAATGAGCTACTACTTTGCATTGTACAAGTAACAACGTCGCCATTTTGTAGGCTAGTTGTTACAAAAGTATTGCTACCGCTAAATACCGTAGTACCGTTTACTTGCCAACTATATACTGGTAAAGCACCAGTAAAGGTTGCAGTTGCTGTAAATGTCTGTTGAGAACCAGCGCAGAATGTCGTTGCACTCGGCGCGTTAAGTGTTACTACAGGCGTAAACTGGTTTTTTACAACGAACGTAATCGGATTACTCGTTGCATTAATAGCACTTACACAAGGATCATTACTTGTTAGTACGCAGCTGATGATAGAACCATTGGCAAAGCCTGTGATAGTTAAAGAATCGCTGTTAGTACCCACATTCACACCGTTGACTTTCCATTGATAACTAGGATTCGTACCGCCTTTTGTAACTGAGGTCACCCATAGGCTTGCATTTACGCCAGGACATAAAACAGTTTGTGCCGCTGCAATACTAATAGCTGGTGGCGTTAGTGGAGCAATAACCACATTAATTGAATTACTTAAAACTGTTGCAGGAGAAGCACATGGCGCACTACTTGTAAGTTGACACTGTACCACATCGCCATTGTTTAATGTACTAGATGCAAAGCTTGGACTATTACCCCCTACTTGCAAACCATTGACAGTCCATATATATGTAGGTGTTACACCTGCGTCTACAGTATTTGCCGTAAAGGTTATTAAATTATTAGCGCACGAGGTTGGTGCATCGCTCGTGATTGTAATTGTAGGTACAACAGTTGCACCAGTACTACCTAAAATAAAAATGGTACTATTATAGGTTGCGGTGTTACCACTTGCATCGTTGCAAGTTACAGCCACATACACTTGATCGCTATTTGTTGGACTTGGGTCTACGTAAGTTGCACTATTTGTGCCTACCATACCACCATTGACATACCATTGATAACTTACAATATTGGCAGCAGGATATGCTGCGCCACCACTAGTAGTTACATTGGCAGTGTAGGTGATAGGACTATTACTACAAGCATTTGTAGCGCTTGCAGACGTTGTAACAGTGGCAGGTACTACCTGAGCAAATAGTGATCCAACTGCACAAAACAATACCAATAGCGTGGTATAAATACACTTCATCAGGTAAAGTTAGTAAAAAAAGGCAATAGCAACCAAGCATTAGGGTGGATTTTAAGCCCTAAAAACCATCGTTAAATATCAGGTTTTATAGCTGCCTTGAGCCATTTTAGTGGCATTTAGCGCTAAAAGCTAGCACTTTACCGATGTAGCGGCCAACTTTAGGCAAAGCTTATTGCCTAGGTGTGCAAAAAAAGAAAAACGATCTGCATGTCAATTTCGCCTACTCGGGGCTTAGTAGACCCGACAAATACATAGTAAGCACCTATTGTGTATAGCTGTTAAGGGAAGTACAAAATTGTTCACTGCCTTACATGTATACCTTGCTAATCGTAAATTTACATCAATGCACAAAATTACTTCTGCCATTATTATAGCATGCGTACTTTGTATGCAATTAGTATCGTGCGCCCAAAGCACAAGCAATAAATCAGACATGAGCAACAATACATTTCCTATTCAGAAAAGCGACGACGAGTGGCGCAAACAACTAAGTGACGAACAATATTATATTCTTCGCGAAAAAGGAACAGAACGACCTTTTACGGGACAGTTTCTAATGCATAAAGAAAATGGCAACTATACTTGCGCTGGTTGTGGTGCAGTTTTATTTGCTAGCGATAGCAAGTTCGATAGTCATTGTGGTTGGCCTAGCTTTGATAAAGAAGTGGCTAAAGGCGCCATTAAATACGTAGAAGATTTATCGCATGGCATGAAACGTGTAGAAATAATGTGCGCGAAATGCGGCGGACACTTGGGACATGTTTTTGACGACGGCCCAACCGCAACAGGACAGCGCTTTTGCGTAAACGGTGGCAGCCTCTCCTTTGAACCTGCGAGCACAAGCAAAGCAGCAGTTACAAATGCAGACACTGCAGAAATTGTATTAGGTGGTGGATGTTTTTGGTGCATAGAAGCAGTATATCAAAAACTGCAAGGTGTGTACACAGTAGAGAGCGGCTATCAAGGTGGCACAGTAGATAATCCTACTTACAAGCAAGTATGCATGGGCAATACCAATCATGCAGAAGTGGTAAGATTGCGTTACAATCCAAAAGAAACTAACTACGAAGAAATATTAAAAGTATTTTTTACTGTACACGATCCTACGCAACTCAATAGGCAAGGCAACGATGAAGGCAAACAATACCGCAGTGTTATTTTCTACGCTAACGAGCAAGAAAAAAATGCAGCGCAAGCCATTATAGATGCCTTAAATAAGAGTGGTGCATACGACGATCCAATTGTAACAACTTTGGAACCTAGCGCAACATTTTACAAAGCTGAAGACTACCATCAGAACTACTACAATCAAAATAAAACACAATCGTATTGCATGTTTGTCGTGCAGCCTAAAGTTGAGAAGTTTGAGAAGGTGTTTAAGGATAGGATGAAGGCGAAATAGTTACAACAGGACATGTCGCTTGTGATTTTGCCCATCATAATGGTGCGGCAAAAAAGGCATGTTTGTAGGTAGATTTATTTTTGTAACAATTTGTAAGTCAGTGCATTAGAAAAATTTTATGCACATTTCAAAAATTTTACAATTGAGTTAATTGCGCCACTCAGCAATAGCAGCATTTACAAAAGTGCCAATAGCATTGAATTCTATGCAAATTATTAAATCGCGGAAGCCATGTTTTTCTGGCAAATAATGCGACGAAGTTATCCACAGTGTTAAGGTTGCTATAAAGGGCTGAAATACACAAACCTAATCGTTGTAATTTACGTTTAAATAAAAGGAGGGTTTATGTCATGAGAATCAGTATCAACAAAAAAGAGTACAGCGCCATTAATATGGTAGCACTCGTGGTGAGTTTCTGCACTGCACTTTATCTAGGTTTTATAGATGAAGGTTATTACAGCTTTAAGTTTTTACTCGATCCAGGTAATTGGGCAGCAATTGCACTTTACACAGGATTAATTTGGGTAATGTACTCGCTAGTAATTATGAGCATTGCAATGGTGCTAACATTTACAAAACGCAAACAACGTTCACACTAAAGCAAAGCAGCTATAGATTAAATTTACTTTCTACCCCTACTTTACTGCTTTAATATATTGTGATAGCTAGTGCTATGCGCAGTGCTTATTTGTGCAGCTATCTGTCGCTGCAGTATCGTGTAAAAATTTTATGCTCATAATTGTTGTGTGTATCTTTACAGCATGCAAAGCAAAGCCTTAACTGTAGATGAATATTTCGAGCAAGTAGAACCAAGCAAGCACGAAGCCATGCAAAAGCTGCGTGCCATTCTCAAAAAGAAATTAAAAGGCACAGAAGAATGCATGAGCTACGGTATGGCTGGCTATGTGGTGCCGTTCAAAACATATCCCGATGGTTACCATTGCGATACCAGTTTACCATTGCCTTACGTAGCATTGGCAGCACAGAAAAATTTTATCGCCTTATATCACATGGGTGTGTATGCAACACCAGCTTTGCTAGATTGGTTTGTACAAGAATATCCAAAGCACTGCAAAAGCAAACTCGATATGGGTAAGAGTTGTATTCGTTTTAAGAAAATGGATGATATACCCTACAAACTCATTGAGGAATTGCTTGGTAAGATGAGCGTTAAAGACTGGATTGCCACTTACGAAAAACTATACAAAAAGTAAATTTTACAAATCCGAATGTTTTGCCACAAGCTAAGCTTCTACTTGTGGCACTGCAGCGGCACTCTTGCTCATACGTGCCTTAATGCTGCCATAGTTGATTAGATATACTGCTACCAAGCCAACACAACCACCAATGATGGTATGCAACTTCAACGATTCGCCAAGCGCCATGTAGGAACTAATCGCCGCACTGAAAGGCACAATAAATGTAAAACTACTCGTGCGTTCTGCTCCCAATATTGTAGTTGCATAGAAGTAAAAAACAGTTGCACTACCCGCATTGAGTACCGTATTAAACAAGAGATTACCCCAAAACAAGCCATCTGCATTTTTTACAATTGTAAAACACGTAGGCACATCTGCTACTATAGCAAGCAAAATAGTACAGGTCAAGTACATATATAATGTAAAGCCAAGACTACTGCCATATTGTGCGCTTTTACTTGTAATTCTGCTCAAGAAAGCCCAAGTCACGCAACATGCAAGAAGAAATAAATTGCCACTCTTCAACCAATCTAAACTTGTATCCCAAACTTTCAATTGCAATAGACCAGCAACTAGCCCTAAGGCAAGTCCCGCATATTCTAATGCAATCATTCGCTTTTTGGATAAAAGTACAGCTAGCAAATACGTCACAATGGGCGTAACAGTTGTAACAAGTATACCTCCTTTACCTGGTAAACCCGCGGTGATACCAGCAAAGAAAAAAATATTATAGCCAACAAGCAGTAGTGCTGCCAAGAACATTGGCTTTATACCTTGCTTAGTGATTGTCATTGGCACTTTGGCAATTAGTAGGATAAAGAATACAGTAATCGTGTTAAACACAAATCGTATCGCCGATAATTGTAGCGGTGAAGCATAGTGTGTCATCACTTTACTACTTGGCCAGCTTATACCCCAAATTATCATTACGAGTACTATGCCAACAAGTAGTAGTTTTTTGCTCATGCGTGCGGCAAAGGTAATACTATTGCTTTGCTTTGGCGTAGAAGCTAACTGCTAAGCAAGTTTATACTTGCAAGATTTAACCCAGAATACGCATTAGGAATTTACTGCAACAAAATTCTACTTCATATCTATTTCAGTACTCATTTTTATGTCCTCGTTGTAGGTTTAAATTACAAAAGCCGCACTTTGAGGTGCGGCCTTGTAAACATTACTAATAAACACTAACCCTTATCTTAAAACAATTTACAAGCACATATATTGCAGGGTTAGTGCAATACATGCACTAAGCTTGTAAACCCGTTTGTGTGCTAACACTTTACTTCACCATCTAAGAAGTCGTTCTTAGACTCTAAGTTGCCATTGGCATCTACACCCAAATTACTAATATTAGATGTTGGTGCATTTGCGCTACTATGCATTGCATCTAATTCAGTACCTTGTCGCATATAGCTCGGCACATGTTCTAATTGGCTATGCAATTGCGGCGTACTTACCACATGGCTTACTGCACGCAGCTGACTAGCTCTATCTTCAAGGCGACGCTTGCTTTGCTCAAGTGCAACGTGCTCACGCATTTCTGCTTCGTCCATATAAGAATTACCACGTTTGCGATTAAAAGTGATGCCTTCTATCGTAACCCAATCGTCTTTCAATTGCTCTGTAACCACTGGCGATTGCAAAGCACTTATTGCAGGCGCATCAGGATACACTGTGCGTGCAATACCACTTGGCGTCGTAATATTTTGTGGTGCGTAACTATTGCCATTCGTAGAAACGTTTAATTGCGGCATCTCAAATTGTGGTGTACTTACAATTGGTTCAACACGCGGTGTTGCTTCTACCGGAATACTTGGTGTTGGTTCTACTGGCACACTTGGCGTTGGTTCTACCTCTGCACTAGTTGTATATGTAGGCGCAGAATCTTCTACCACAGGTGCAGTTAACTCAAATGTGATAGGCTCTGTAACACTTGGCGTTTGTGGCAATTGTTGTATTGCTTTCTGTAAAGGCGATACGCTAGAACGCAAACCAATACTAACAACTTTTGGCGCAGTTGTTTCAGCTTGTGCCACGATTAATTTAGGCATTAAAGCATCTTCTTCTGCAGGTGCAGCCATAGTATTTTCTATCGCTGCTTGTGGTGCCGTACTCTCAACTATTGGTGCTTCATCTGCTACTTTAGCAACTTCTACAGTTGGTTCTAAGGCTAAAATTGTTTTGCCTTCATTTGGATTTTCTTCTTTTACAGCAAAAGCCTCATCAAGATCTTGGCCGTGGAAACCCGTAGCAATAACAGTTACGCTAATGCCTTCACCTAAAGTGTCATCAGTGCCTAAACCTAAGATCACATCGCACTGCTTGCCAGCTGCTTTACGTACGTACTCTTGAATGATTTCGTTTTCATCTAAGGTAAATTCAAATTCGCCTTCTGGGCTATTTACGTTGATCAATACCCAACGAGCACCTTCAATATTATTATCGTTTAGAAGTGGACTATTCAAAGCCTTGTCAATGGCTTCTTGTGCGCGATTTTCGCCTGTAGCAACGGCATTCCCAAGTATGGCAACTCCACCATTACGCATTACGGTGCATACATCTGCAAAGTCTACAATGACGTGGCCACGGCTATTAATAATATCTGTAATGCACTTTGTGGCAGTTGCCAAAATATCGTCTGCACGGCTAAATGCGTTTCTAAAACCTACATTGCCATATTGCTGACGTACCTTATCGTTGCTTACAACAAGAATTGTATCAACATACTGACGCATTTTTGCTATACCCTCTTCTGCTTGTTGTCTGCGGCGAGGTCCTTCGTGATGGAAAGGTGTGGTAACAATACCAACGGTTAGTATACCAAGACCTTTAGCAATCTCGCTAATCACAGGCGCTGCACCGGTACCTGTACCACCGCCCATGCCTGCGGTTACAAAAACCATTTTTGTATTGTCTTTAAGTATACTTTCTAGCTCGTCTACACTTTCTATACAAGCGCTTTCGCCAACACTAGGATCTGCGCCAGCACCAAGCCCTTGGGTAAGCGTAGGGCCAAGTTGAATTTTAGTAGGAATATCACTGCCTTGCAAAGCTTTTTCATCCGTATTGCAAAGCACAAAATCAACACCTTCTATACCTTGCTTGTACATGTAATTTACAGCATTGCCGCCACCGCCGCCAACGCCTATTACTTTAATTATTTGCCCTTTACGAGTTGGCATCTCAAATTGAATTAGATTATTCATGCTTCTGAAATTTAGTTAATGTTGTTCTATTAGTTTTATGTGTGTTGTTTTGGTTTATTTGTGATCTTCTGGTTCATTACGAAAACTATTATTGTCGTCTTTTAGCATAGGGTCGTCTACTTCATCAAACCAGGTCATGAGCTGCCCACCGATAGTACCAAAAATATTTTTAACTGTATCTAAACGGCGATCAATTGTATTCTTGATTACACCAATATTCACATTAGGTAATTTAATGTTTGGCATACTCAAACCACTTGTTGCACTTGTTGGCGTTTCTGCAGCTTCACTTGTTGCATACACTTCTTCTTGTGCTTCAACAGTCTCTTGCTCCTCTTCGCTTTGCTCTACCTCTGTTTGCTCAGCAAATACATCTGTTTGCGTTACTTGTGTTGCCGCAGGCGGTGCTGGTGGCAAAATTGGCTCATGGTTTAAATGAACGTCTTCAACTGCTTCAATAATTATCTTGCCTGTTTCGTAATCTTGAATACCACGTAATATTAAACCAATACAAGTTGCATAAATTGGATTACTAAGTTCTTTAGCAAAGCCTGGTGCTAAATGCTCTGTTGGATGACCTAGGCGTGCATTAAGGCCAGTACGATATTCAGTAAGCTGACGCAAATGGCTGAGTGAGCTACCACCACCCGTTAGGATAATACCTGCACTAATTTTGTTTTCTAAATTTTGTGCGCGTAATTCATATACTACAAAATCCAAAATTTCTTCCATACGTGCCTGTATGATATGTGCCAAATTTCTGCGCGAAATTTCTTTTGGCGGCGCACCATGTATGCCAGGAATAGTGATATAATCATTCTGTGGTGTTTCGTCTACAATAGCACAACCAAATTGTACTTTTAGTTGCTCCGCTTGACTCTTCAATACGTTAAGTCCTTTGCGAATATCTTGCGTGATGTTTACACCTGCAAAAGGAATCACTTTTGTATGCTTGAGCATGTTATCTGCAAACACAGCCAGATCAGTTGTACCACCACCGATATCCACGATGGCAACACCTGCTTCAAATTCTTCGGCGCTCATTACAGCCGCAGCACTTGCAAGGGGTTGCAATACAAGATCTTTCACACGCAGGCCACTTTCTTCTACACTACGCTTAATGTTTCGAATTGCACCAGCATCACCTGTAATTAAATGGAAGTTGGCACCAATCTTTACACCTGTACGGCCAATAGGATTTGTAATGCCAGAAAAACCATCTACAGTAAAATCCTGAGGCACGATATCGATAATTCTATCCCCTGCTGGTATTGGTGCTTGACGTTGATCGCGTATGAGTGCTTCAATATCAAAACGATTAATCAAATCATCGGGCACTGCACGCACACGTTCGCCACGATTTTGCAAGCTTTTGATATGCTGGCCAGCAATGCCAACATAAACTTCACGAATATGCAAGCGATCGTTGCTTTCCAAGCACTCTTCTAGTGCCAACCTTATACTTTTAATGCATTGTTGCAAATTAAGAACCATACCGTGCTCGACGCCACTACTATCTGCACGGCCAAACCCTAAGATTTCAAGTTTGCCAATTGCATTTCGTCGACCTGCTATGGCCGCTACTTTAGTGGTACCAATGTCTAACCCTACAATGATTGGTGCTTCTGTGTTGCTCATACTGTTGTGTGTTTTGATTTAGAATATTAGTGTTTTTATTAGTTGTCTTTTTTTGTTGTTTTAGCTGCTTGTTTTGGTGCTGGCTTAGCAGGCACAGCATTGTTCTTTTTTGGTGCTTGTTGCTTTACTGCTGCAGGCTTTGGCGCAACTGTTGCTTTGCTAGGCGTTGGCTTTACTGCAGTTGGCTTTGGTGCAGGAGCTTTTGCTGCAACTGGTTTTGCAGGTGCCTTTACGGGTGCTTTTATACTCACTGCAGGCTTTGGTGCACTTGGCTTTTGTGCTGTGCTAGCATGTGCAGCTGTTGCATGATGTGGTGTATTTGTTTTAACCACTGTTGTTGTAGGTGCAACGCTTGGTTTAGGCGATGCGCTTAAAACAGTAGTTACAGGATTTGCCACGGTTGCTGTTGTAACACCAGAGATACCAGCTGCAGTTGGTGAACTCGCAACAACTTGGCCGCGATGTCTTAGATCAAGTAAAGTATAAGTATCCCAACCAACTTTTGGACAAGCCTCTTTATAGAAAGCTTTAAGCTTTGCCAATTTCTCTTCTACTAAACTAGTATCACCGAGCAATACTGTATGCTTGCCCAAAACTGGAATTAACTCAAATTCATTCTCGCTTGTAATATTAATTTGAGAAATCATGCTATTCCAGAATGTGTCGCGTACAATTGCACTTGCAACAGCAATAGCTTTGCTTAAAACTGGCGCATTTTTACTATCTACATTTAACTTGGTACTTGTGGTTACAACTGGCACATCTACCGGATGCTCAAAACTTAGCGGTATCACTTTTGCATTGGCATCCAAATAGTACTGAACATCGTCGCCATTTACCAAGCGCACTACAGGCTGCTTTTGCACGATATCTATATATAATACACGATCGTTACCAACGTATACATTTGCTTTATCTATCCAAGGATTGCCCATTGCTGCGCGCTCCATAGCATCCATATCTAAATCCTTTACTTTTGTAATGCCTGTCACAATATTTCTATTACTTACAAGCATAGCTTGAACGTCTTTCGTGCTAATAAAACTTCCTGCACTTGTTTCGTTGAGATTGATACTCACGTTTTTTATCGTGCTATTTTTATTAATAAAACTTGCACCCATAAAGCCACCAACAATAATGGCACATACTAGCAACAAGCCTAGGGCGCGTATTATTCTTCTTTTTACTGTACTACTCATTGTGCATTTAATTTAGAGGTTAATATGTCTGCGATTGGTGCTACTAGTTTGTCGATATCGCCAGCACCAGCGGTAATCATTACTTCTAGCGCACTTGCTTCAACAAATTTTAGTAAGCCATCTTTACTTAAGATACTTGCATTGCTCAAGCTCATGCGATCCAATATCATTTGACTTGTTACGCCTTCTATCGGCAATTCACGCGCAGGATAGATATCTAGTAATACAACTTCATCTGCCATGCTTAATACTTCTGCAAAACCGTCAACGAAGTCGCGGGTACGTGTGTACAAGTGCGGTTGAAAAGCCACTGTAAGTTTTCGGCCTGCAAACAATGCTTTGGCACTTTTGATAAGCGCGCGCAACTCTTCTGGATGATGTGCATAGTCGTCGATATATACAATGCTTGGCGTATTATGCAAATACTCAAACCTGCGTCGTACACCTTTGTAAGATGCTACCGATGTTTGCAAGGCAGTGATATCTATACCGTTAAGCACACACATCGCAATGGCAGCTACCATATTTTCTACATTGTGCATGCCACCCACATTCAGCTTAAAGTTGCCAAGTACTTCGCCGTCGCGCATAAGGTCAAAAGTGTAGGTGCCTTTGTGCATTACAATATTAGCAGCGCAAAAATTTGCTGCTTCATTTTGCAAACTATAGGTATACTTATTTGCAACATTGATTTCGCTAGCTCTAGGTAATCCATGCTTTAGTATCACAGCTTCGCGATTACTATTGATAAACTGCAAATAGCTCTCTTCCATTGCTTGCGCAGTGCCATAAATATCCAAATGGTCGGCATCCATAGCAGTTACAATGCTCATTGCAGGATCTAACTTAAGGAAACTTCTATCGTACTCGTCAGCTTCAATTACAGCAACTTGTGTATCGCTACCCCAGTAATTGCTATTGTAGTTAGCACTAATGCCACCTAAAAATGCATTGCAACCATAGCCAGTATCGCGTAACAAATGTGCAAGCATCGTACTCGTAGTAGTTTTACCATGCGTACCTGCAACACATAATGCGCGCAGTTGCTTACTAATAATATGTAGCATATCGCTACGCTTCATTACCTGGTAACCATTATTGATGTACCAGTTAAGTTCAGTATGATCACTTGGTATTGCAGGTGTGTATACCACTGCATTGGCATCTTTATCTAACAGTTGGACATCATCTACAAAATGACAATGCATACCTTCTGCAATGAGTTGAGCAGTTAGTTCGGTTTCCGTACGATCGTAACCACTAACTACCACACCACGTTGCATAAAGAAACGTGCAAGCGCACTCATGCCTATGCCTCCTAGACCAATAAAGTACACGCGTTGTATGTCGTTAAGTGCTAGCATTAACTGGTGATTACTTTTTCTAATTGGTTAATAATTCTATCGTCGGCATCTTTGATAGCCAAGCTTTGCAATGCCTGACTCATATTGTGGCAAAGCGCATCGTCTTGCAATAGTTTATCCAAAGCAGGCATTAGTTTTTCGCCAACCTCTGCATCTGCAACGCATAGCGCAGCACCTTTATTAACTAAAGCCATTGCATTGGTGGTTTGATGATCTTCTGCTGCAAAAGGATACGGTACAAATACAACAGGTTTTGCAGCGATACATAATTCAGCAACACTCATTGCGCCGCTTCTACTAATTACAACATCTGCAGCTGCATAAGCATGTGCCATGTCTTTAATAAACTCGTGCACATGTACATCGGCTTTACCTTTTGTAGCTTCAATAGTAGCTGCATAGCTAGGCTTGCCCGTTTGCCAAAGTATTTGAATGCCCTTTGCCGTTAGCGCATCGCACTTTACAACAATTTCGTTGTTGATACTACGTGCTCCTAAGCTACCGCCAATTACGAGCAAAGTTTTCTTACCAGTGGCTAAACCAAAATGTGCAAGTGCATCTGCTTTTGTAACTGTACTATCGCTTATAACTTTTCGTACAGGATTACCAGTATGCACAATTCTTTCAGCAGGGAAAAATTTGTCCATACCATCGTACGCAACACAAATGGCGGCTGCTTTCTGTGCAAGTGTTTTATTAGCCTTGCCCGCAAAACCATTTTGCTCCTGTATTAAAGTAGGAATACCCATGCGCTGCGCCATGTACAGCATAGGCAAACTTGCAAAGCCACCAACACCTACAACAGCAGCAGGTTTTTTGTCTTTTAGAATTGTACGTGCCTTCCAAAAACTACGAACAATCTTAATTGGCAAACTCAGATTCTTCAGCATATTGCTACGGTTAAAACCTGCAATTGGCAAGCCAATAATCTCGTAACCTTCACTCGGCACCTTTTCCATTTCCATTTTACCAAGCGCACCCACAAACAATATACTAGCATTTGCATGGCGTTTTTTCCATGCATTGGCAATAGCAATAGCCGGAAAAATATGTCCGCCTGTGCCGCCGCCTGCTATGATGATATTTTTATTGTGTTGTGTCAATGTAAAAAATTATGCTTGTGTGTTTGAATCAGTTGACTGTGAATCGCTGTCGTTTTTATCTTTTGAATCTTTGTCTTTTTTATCTTTTGCGGCATTATCACCTTCTATGTGCTCTACATATTTGCTTACACTAAGAATAATGCCAATTGTAATACTTGTAAAAATTAAGCTTGTACCACCTTTACTTAAGAAAGGCAGTGTCAAACCAGTTACTGGTAATAAGTTTACACCTACACCCATATTGAGCATGGCTTGAAACACCAATGTAAAGCTTAATCCCACCGCCAAGAAAGCGCCAAATGCATACGGACATCTTCTAAACAAAAGAATACTGCGCCATAGTAATAATAAATATAAAGCAAGCACTACAAAACCACCTAGCAAGCCGTATTCCTCTATAATAAAAGGATACACCATGTCGCTAAATGCTTGTGGCAAAAAGTTGCGTTCTGTACTATTACCCGGACCTACGCCAAATACACCACCCTTTGCAATTGCCATCTTTGCATGCAATACCTGATAAGGTTGATCAGCTGCAGTTTCAGATTTATTGAAGTCCATGATACGCTTTTCCCAAGTAGCAGCGCGGCCAGTGCCAGTAACCTTACCCACACCATATAAAATACCAACACCAATAATTGCAGCGATAAACAATAGACCCAAGTGCTTTAACCTTACACCACCTATAAAAAATAAGAGACCACAACTCATGCAGAGCATCAACGCAGTACTAAGGTTTGCCGGCGCAATAAAAGCTACAATAATTGCTACAGGCAAAAAGATATTGATGGCCACAACTTTCAAATCATCTATTTGCGGCTGCAAACGACTAAGCTGTCGCGCAAGAAACATAAACAGTGCAAGCTTTGCAAAATCGCTACTTTGAAAAGTGATACCAATGATTGGAATTTTTATCCAACGCGAACCTTCGTTGATTTCTGCACCAAAAAACAAGGTATAAGCTAACAATGGTATGCAAGCTAAAAATAAGTACAAACTCATTCGATTATACTTATAGTAGTTGACACGATGCGCTAACCACATGATACCAAGACCCAAACACGTATAGGCCACTTGCATAAATAATATGCGCTCGGTATGGCCATGAAACTTCTTGTACGCAAGACTACTAGCACTGCTGTACACTACAAGCAAGCCAAAAAGCGATAGTGTAATCACTATGCCCCATATAACCTTGTCGCCGTTAGTTCGTTTTAATAGTTGTTGCATCTTGGTTAGAAAAAAAATATTAAAGTGCTTTTACTGCTTGTTTAAATTGCTTGCCGCGGTCTTCGTAGTTTTCAAATAAATCGAAGCTTGCACAAGCAGGGCTTAGTAATACCGTATCACCTTTTTCGCTCAGCTCGTAAGCGCGTTGCACTGCTGCATCGGCACTATCTGCATCTACAACTGGTATGCCCAAGCTACTAAATGCCTCATGTATTTTGGTATTATCTACACCAAGGCAAACAATCGCTTTTACTTTGTCTTTTACTAATTCGATAATGTCATTATAATCATTACCCTTATCTACACCGCCAAGTATTAGCACTGTAGGTGTCTTCATGCTTTCAAGCGCAAACCACACACTGTTCATGTTAGTGGCCTTGCTATCGTTAATGTATTCAACACCACGCACCGTAGCAACGTGCTCGAGTCTATGCTCTAGGCTGCTAAAAGTAATAAGCGCCTCGCGAATCTTCTCCTTGCGAATTTCTGCCGTACGTGCTGTGATACCACTAGCCATGCTATTGGCTAAATTGTGCTGCCCCTTAATTTTAAGATCGTCAATCGGTAAGCTTACCAATTCGCCATTGGTGTCGATGACCAACTGATGATCGCGTACAGTTGCGCTTGTTTTTATGTGCTTGTTGTCGCTCATTGAAAAGTATAGTATTTGTGAGTTTAGATTTGATGATTGTATTGTGTTCATGATTGTTTCGTCGTCAGCATTGACAACAAAAAAATCTTCTTGGTCTTGGTTCATAGCAATACGAAACTTGCTTGCTACATAGTTAGAAAATTCGTAATTATACCTATCTAAATGATCAGGCGTAATATTGAGCAATACCGCGATGTTTGGCTTAAAAGAGCGGATATCGTCTAGCTGAAAACTACTTACTTCAATAATGTACCACTCTGTAGGTGCATCAACAATTTGCGCTGCAAAACTATTGCCCACATTGCCGCACATGCTTACACTATAACCTGCTTCTTTAAAAATATGGTAGGTAAGGTTGGTTGTTGTAGTCTTACCATTACTGCCGGTAATCGCTACAATTTTGCTGTTACCTTTATAACGATAGCCAAATTCTATTTCGCTAATCACAGGAATATTTGCAGCAATTGCGTTCTTAACGATATCAACTTTGTGCGGTATACCTGGACTTTTAATTATTTCTTTTGCACTGAGTACAATGTCTTGTGTGTGTTTACCCTCTTCATATGGCACAGCAAGTCCATCCAATTGTAACTTGAATTTATCTTTTATTGTACCGCCGTCGCTCACAAATACGCTTAATCCTTGCTGCTTTGCAAGCTTAGCTGCGCCTATACCGCTCTCGCCGCTACCAAGTATTACTATGTCGTATATCGTTGTCATTGTTTAGTTATGTGTGGTGTGTTATTGAAGTTTTAGTGTTACAAAACTTAGTACCGCAAATACGATACTAATAATCCAAAAGCGTACTGCGATTTTACTTTCGTGATAACCAAGTTTTTGATAGTGATGATGCAGCGGACTCATTAAGAAAATCCTGCGACCTTCGCCATATTTACGCTTAGTATATTTGAAGTAGAAAACTTGTAGCATTACACTTATATTTTCTAAAAAGAATACGCCGCACAAAAGTGGTATCAGCAATTCCTTACGAACGATAATGGCTAGTGATGCAATGATACCGCCAAGGGCCAAACTGCCTGTATCTCCCATAAATACTTGTGCTGGAAAACTATTGTACCACAAGAAACCTATACAAGCACCAACGAGTGCCCCAATAAAAATACTCAGCTCGCCAAGGTTTGGAATATGCATAATATTGAGATACTTCGCAAAAATGATATTGCCGCTCAAGTAAGCGAATAAACCCAACGTGACTGCAATGACTGCACTTGTACCAGTTGCCAAGCCATCTAATCCATCTGTAAGATTGGCGGCATTACTTACCGCTACAATTATAAATGTTACTACAAGAATATAAATAAGCGGCGTTAGTAGTTTGCCAAGTTTCTTGCCAAAAATAAATTCTGATAGAACAGGATAGCTCACCTCGTGGTTCTTTAAAAGCGGCACATTTGTTACAGGGCTTTGCACACGTGCATAAGTGCGTGCACGACCTGTTGCATCTACATTAATAATATTATCGCGTACAACATTATCTACACTGTATACTGCTGCTTTAAGTCCGCCTGTTGTTTCGCGCTGAATGGTAACATTCTGATTGTAATACATCGTAGCACCTACAATAATGCCTAGACCAACTTGTCCAAGTATTTTGAAACGACCAGCTAAACCTTCTTTGTCCTTCTTAAATACCTTTATATAATCGTCTATAAAGCCAATGATGCCGCACCATAGCGTGGTAATCAGCATTAAAATGATGTATACATTTTCTATGCGAGCAAATAATAGTGTTGGAATAACAATCGCTGCAAGGATAATGATACCGCCCATTGTTGGTGTGCCTTTCTTGCTTGTTTCGCCTTGCAAGCCAAGATCGCGAACAATCTCGCCAATTTGCTTAATCTGCAAATAGCCAATTAGCTTTTTACCAAAGTACAATGCTATCACTAAACTTAATATAATGGCCATAGCCACCCTGAACGTGATGTATTGCCATACACCAGCTCCTGGGAAACTGTACACTTCGCGTAGCCATGTAAATAAATAATATAACATTGTGTTTTAGTAAGTGTTTAGAGATTTTATAAGGCTAGAGATTGAAAGGTTTCAGAAAGTATTTGTTTATCGTCAAAGGGCGTTCGAACACCTTTAATTTCTTGGTAGGTTTCGTGGCCCTTGCCCGCTACCAAAATGATATCGTTTTGTTGCGCAAGCATGCACGCCGTTCGAATAGCTTCTTTGCGATCGGCTATGCTCACATACTTGCGTACTTGATGCGCTGGTACACCTGCAGTCATATCGTTAAGGATTGCCTGTGGATCTTCCGAGCGCGGATTGTCGCTTGTGAACACCACCTTATCGCTATGCTCGCAAGATACTTGCGCCATCAAGGGTCGCTTTGTACGATCGCGATCACCACCGCAGCCAACTACAGTTATCACTTTTTCGTTGCCTTCGCGCAACTTGTTAATCGTAGCAAGTACATTAATCAAGGCATCAGGCGTGTGTGCATAGTCTACGATACCAAGTATATTTTGCTGCGCACTACGTAACACTTCAAAGCGACCTGCAGCGCCACGCAAGGTGCTAAGTGCAGGTAGAATATCTTCTTTACTTAAACCCAAACAATTGGCTATGCTGTATAAAGCCAAAAGGTTATATGCATTAAACTCACCAATTAAGGCGCAATGCACAACAGTGCCATTAATATCTAAGCTTAATCCTGCAATCGTATTTTCTAAAATTTTGCCCTTAAAGTCTGCAACCGTTTTAATAGCATAACTCTTTTTGCGCGCAGCTGTATTTTGCAACATCACCGTACCGCGCTTGTCATCGATATTGGTGATGGCATAGGCAGTTGCTGGCAAATCATCAAAGAACTTTTTCTTGGCAGCGATATAGTTATCAAATGTGCCGTGATAGTCTAAATGATCGTGCGAAATATTGCTAAATAATGCTACAGCAAAATCTATACCTGCAATTCTACACTGCACAACTGCATGGCTACTTACTTCCATAAACACATAAGCACAACCTGCATCTGCCATTTGCCTTAACAAAGCTTGCAGGCTTACTGCATCAGGCGTTGTATGTGTAGATGGTATTATTGTTGTACCGATTATATTATTTACTGTACTAATAAGGCCACACATATAGCCGAGCGACGTAAATAATTGATAGCCGAGCGTAGCAGTGGTTGTTTTGCCATTTGTACCTGTAATGCCTACAACATGCATTGCAGCACTTGGTTTGTCGTAAAAATTAGACGCCAAAATACCTACAATAGCGCTTGTATCTGCAACCTTTACATAAGTAACGCCACTTGAAACTTCTGCTGGCATTGCAGTGCACACAATACTTTTTGCGCCGCTTGCAATAGCTTGTGGTATAAAGCTATGTGCATCTTGCTGCGTACCACTAATAGCCACAAAACAAGTGCCTTGGGTCACCTTACGACTGTCGATGCAAATGCTAGTAACATCCATAGCGGTGTCACCAACGATTTGTATCGTTGCGATGTTTTGTAATATGTGGTTGAGTTGCTTCAAGTATTTTTTAGCCTAGTTGTAATTTTATGATATCTCCTTTCTCGAATATTTCGCCAGCCACTTTGCTTTGCGAGGTTACTCTACCCTTTCCGCTACATACAACACGCATACCACTCTGTTCTAGTAAACGAATCGCATCACGCAAACCCATACCGCTAACATTTGGAACAGTATTCGTAGCAGTTTGCAATGCGGTGTATTGTAAAGCTCTACTACTATCAAGCCATGGCGATGTTAGCCATGTTGTATTAGTTGGCACATTTCTCATAAGGTTAAGATTGCGATTGATACAATACAGTTTCGCCGCAGTTGTACCGCTTATTGTCATAGCCGTTGCACTGGTATCTTTCATTTGCTGAATTGGTGTGTGATAGTGTATGGCGTTTGCATATAATCTATCTGCAATGGTCTTGAAAACTGGCAAGGCAATTTGACCACCATAGTAAGCCTTAGAGCCTTTTGCAGTACGTACTAAAACACATATCGTATAAAGCGGATCTTCTTTAGGAAAGAAACCAACGAAGCTTGCGTGGTAAACACCATCCTTGTAACTAATACCTTTGTCTGCAACTTGCGCAGTGCCAGTTTTGCCACATACGGTATATTGATCATTCTTTAGTGCCTTACCTGTACCCTCTTCTACCACCGCAAAAGCAGCTTCTTTCAAAGCCTCTATAGTACTTGGTTTACAAACATCTTGCGCAACGATGCGTGGCTCATATGCTTGAATCGTTTTACCGTATTCGCGAATTTCACTAACGATATAAGGCTTCATCATTTTACCACCGTTTGCAATAGTATTATACACCATACAAGTACGTAGTGGCGATACTTTTGCTTCGTAGCCGATAGCCAACCATGCTAAGCTTGCAGAATTTTTTGCACGCAAAGTATTACCCATGCTAAATACTGGTGCTTGCTCTCCTGCGAGATCAATACCTGTTGGATTATTGATTTGCATTGCTTGCAAATGGCTAAAGTATTTTGCAGGCGAATTAAAGTAGTTGTTATAGATAAGACGAGCACATGCTACATTACTACTCTTGGCAAATGCTTCTTTGATTGTAATTGTACCTAAACCACGATGCGCGTCAACCATACGTTGTTTACCAAAATAGGCAACGCCACCTGTAGCATTAATCTTATCATCAAGCTTTACAAGGCCGTCGTCAATTGCGCTCATTAAACTTAGTAGTTTAAATGTACTACCTGGCTCTACAGGACGAATGGCATAGTTATAATCCTCGAAGTAACTACCATCAGGCTGACGACCCAAGTTCGCCATCGCTTTGATTTTACCCGTTTTAGTTTCCATGACAATCGCTGTGCCATAAGTTGCCCCATGCTCCGTAAGTGCTGATAGCAAAGCATTTTCTGCAATGTCTTGTACATTCACGTCGATGGTAGTTACGATGTCCATACCATTTTTACTCTCTACTTCACTACCATCAATTGGCATCCACACGCCTCCAGCAATTTTCTGCTCAATGCGTTGTCCCTCGTCGCCAGCAAGAAACTCGTCGTACTTACCTTCTAGTCCAACCTTTTGTGCATTTTTACGATAAATACCAACGGTACGATTAGCAAGTAAACCAAACGGGTTGATACGCTTAACATTGCTTTCGGCAATAAAGCCGCCTTTGTTAGCACCCATTTTTAGCAATGGCATTTTACACATGGCCATATAATCGTTATACTGCACGTGGCTGCGTAGCAAATGATAGCGGCTCTTCTTTGCAAAGCCATCTTGCATATCGTGTAAGAAAGCTGCTGCGCTTTTATCTGGAAAAAGTTTTGCCAACTCTACCGAAAGTGGTTGCGCATATTTATTGAAAGTATCTTTACTAATAGCACCATAATCCATGTGCACAGTAAACTCTGGCAGTGTAATGCTTAAGATAGAACCATCTTCTGTATAGATATTACCGCGCTCTGGCTCTAGTGTATTGATACGTGTATTTTGATCTTTACTGAGTTGGCGCAAAGAATTTCCACTCACAACTTGCAATGCAATAGCACGGCCCATAATGGCAAGACCAAAGCCCACCATTACGATAAAGGCCACATAAACCCTAATTTTTATATCGCGCTTCGTATTGCTCATTTTACTTGCTGTTTTGTGTTATTACAATTTTTTGTGGCACTTCGTTACTCAATACCAAACCTTGCGCTTGTGCCTTTTGCGCGAGTTCGCTTTCCTTAGTCATAAACATCAGCTTACGCTTCTCGTCTTTATACTCCCAAGTTTTTTCTTTTAGTTGTTTGTTGGCATCCACAAGGTTGCGAATGCGGTTTTCGTTTCGGTGTATTACTGTAATGCATAGCAATAGCAACACTGTGCAATACAGTATAAAGCCAAGGTTTTTTACAATACCCTTGTACCCCAGGTCGTTCACTAACTCACGCCAATTGTTATAGCCGGCGTAGGTAGCTTTGAGATTGTCTATCAATGCCATAGCACTACGTTACTTTATGTTTTATACTACAGTTGTAATAGCACGTTTGTACTACACAACATGAAGTTTACTTTTTAATGGCGACACGCAGTTTTGCACTACGCGATCGCGCATTGTTTTTTATTTCCTCTTGTGAAGGGGTTATTGGCTTACTTACTATAAATTCTTTTTTGTGTGCACTAGGTAGCGCAATAAACGGATTGTGTTGTAGCGCATCATCACTCGCCTGCTTGCCTTGCATAGCATGTTTTACAACGCGTTCTTCTAAGCTATGAAAACTTATCACGCATAAACTGCCTTGCGGGGCAAGCATGGTAAGCGCATCTGTACAAAACATTTCTAACACTTGTAGTTCGGCATTGACTTCTATGCGCAATGCCTGAAACACTTGTGCCAAATACTTGTGCGTGTTGCCGCGCACACAGCTTTGTATAGCGTGCTTAAAATCGCTAATGGTGTTGATCTGCCGCCCGTGCCTTTGCTGTACAATTGTACTCGCAAGGGTTCGTGCGTTGGTCACCTCTCCGTATTGCTCAAAGATCTTGTGCATTTGAGCTTCGCTATACCTATTGATGATATCACTAGCTTTTAGCGTTGCTCGCGCATCCATCCGCATATCAAGGTCGGCATCAAAGCGTATACTAAAGCCACGCTCTGCGGTGTCGAACTGATAACTACTTACACCAAGGTCGGCCAATATGCCATTAACCTCTTTGATGCCAAGCAGCCTCAGAAAGCGCTTCATGTACCGGAAGTTCTCGTTGATAAAAGTTACACGATTATCTTCTGGTAGATGGTTTATTACAGCTGCATCTTGGTCAAAGGCAATGAGCTTGCCTTTTGGGCCAAGTTGTTGAAGAATGGCTGCACTATGGCCACCACCTCCAAAGGTTGCATCAACATAAATACCGTTAGGCACAATATTGAGTGCTGTAATGCATTCTTGTAAAAGAACTGAGGTATGCTGATAAGCTGAGGCGGACATATATACTAGTCAAATGGATTCATATACTTGCCCGTACTCATCGCATCGGTCATTTCCTCTACCTTATCTCTATTGTCATTGAAGTACTTCTCAAGCGCAGCAGGATTCCAAATTTCTACGTAGTCGCCTTGTGCATACAGCACAGCTTGCGTACTAATGCCAGCATACTCCAGTAGTTTCTTATCTACATTCATACGACCAGCTGCATCTAACTCAATTTTAGTAGCACCAGCGCGAAACATACGTTTGAAGTTTTGCACCGGGGTACTAAGCGGATTGAGCTTACGCACGTAGCTATTTAGTCTGTCCCACTCGCTTTGGCTGTACAAACGGAGGCAGTCGGTAACGCCGCGGTTTACCCAAAAAACCTTTTGCTCGTTATCAGCAAATTGCTTTCTAAGACCCGCAGGAAACAAGAAGCGATTCTTGCTATCCACACTTACCTCGTATTCTCCGTTTAAATCCAATTATTTTCCAGACTCGGTTTCCACAAAATAACACCATTCCACACAAAACCGCCCCAATTTGACACTACAAATTTGTTTTTTCTTATGAACAGCGCAAAAATCGCTCTAAAAGCTTGCTAGCATTGAATTTGATAGAAAATTTATCAAAAAAATATGCATATCAATGTTAATAACAGTTGATAATGTGTG
>JBJORA010000020.1:0-14579 GCA_046049675.1 Bacteroidota bacterium
ATCAAGTAGTAAACAATATTGCGCCAGTAAGCAGTTCTGACAATTGTGGTGTAGCTTCAATAACTTATGCAATTACTGGAGCAACCATAAAAGCGGACACAGCAGATGCAAGTGGAACGACGTTTAATGTTGGAACTTCAACAGTTACTTATACTGTAACTGATGTAAACGGCAATAGTTCTACTTGTGCGTTTACAGTTACGATAAATGATACGACCAAGCCAGTAATTGTTTGTCCTGCAAATGTTACGATGAGCAATATCTCAAACACATGTAATCAAGCAGTAAACAATATCGCGCCAGTAAGCAGTTCAGACAATTGCGGTGTAGCTTCAATAACTTATGCAATTACTGGAGCAACCATAAAAGCGGACACAGCAGATGCAAGTGGAACGACGTTTAATGTTGGCACATCAACTGTTACTTATACAGTAGCTGATGTAAATGGCAATAGTTCTACTTGTGCATTTACTGTGACAGTTAACGATACAACTAAGCCAGTAATACTTTGTAGTGCCGATACTTTAATTAGAGTGGCGTCAAGCAATTGCGTCGCGACTAATGTTAATTTAGCAATGCCTATAGTTAGCGACAACTGCGGTATTTTATCATTAGTAAGTAATTACAATAATACAAATTTTAATAGTGGCGCCACTTTAATCACTTGGACGGCTACAGATATTAACGGCAATCTGAATTCTTGTATTCAAAAAGTACATGTAGTGTGTAATGATACTATTTATGTACAGCCAAATACTTTAACAACGCCAGTAGTCGCTTGTGTTGTAATAAATGACATTGATACCAATGGTGGACCAACGTTTTCATCTTGCGGCGTACCAACAGACTTTTCAATGAGTGGCTTTGATAACAATGGCTGCGTAACGTTTACGCCAAACGGAAATCAAGATAATATTGCTGATACTACTTGTTTAGTTGTTTGTAATAATGGCATATGCGATACAACAATTGTAATTATACTGCCGAGTGCTAACATGCCATTGCCAGACATAAATGGTGGATTTGTAAATACTTTTATTTCTGGCAGCGTAAATACTAATGATGAAAATATCCAAACAGGCTCAGCGTATGTAACACCATTAGCAGGCAGCTCAAATCCTACAACAGCGGTTCCAACGATGAACGCAAATGGTACTTACACGTTTACAGCAACAACGCCTGGAACGTATAACTTCCAAGTGCCGATTGTATTACCAAGTGGCGATACAATCTATACACCATTAAGTATTACTGTAGTAGATCCTAATGATCCAAATAGTAATAATCCAATCTTAGGTACAGACTTAGTTACCACACAAAATGGTGCAACAGTTACGATACCAACATTAGCAAATGATGTAAGTGGTAATCCTGGTATTGCATTAGTTCCAAGTACAACTGCAATCACAACAGCACCAGCAAATGGTACTGCAACTGTAAATACAACTACAGGCGAGATTACATATGTACCAAACGCGGGCTTCGCAGGAACAGATACGATTCGTTACTCAGTAACAGATGCAGCAGGTAATACATCAACAGCCATCCAAGTGGTAACCGTACTTCCATTAAACGCACCGAATACAACTACTGCAGCAGATGATATCAAGACAACACCAAATGGTATACTTGTATCTGGTAATGCTTTAGCAAATGATAACGATGCAGAAGGTGATACACAAGCTACACTTCCGCAAAACTTTACAAATGCAAGTGGAACCTTTGTTATGGATGCAGCAGGTAACTACACGTTCACACCAGCACCAGGCTTCTCAGGTACTGTAGACTTCCCGTATACTGTGTTTGATAATGATGCTAATCCAGATAGTGCAAAAGCAACGATACATATTATTGTAGCACCGCCAACACCAACGCCAAATCCAGATATTAGTATTACTTGGACTAATGTTAGTGTGAATGGTAATGTTAGCACAAACGATTTAAATATTCCTACTGGTACAGTTTATGGTACACCAGCAGCTGTGGCAGGTACTACTTCCGTGCCAGTTGTAAATGCAGACGGAACCTATTCGTTCAGTAGTGCAACTGCAGGCGTATTTACATTTAAAGTGCCAATTATCTATCCAAATGGTAGAGTAGATTCAATAGAATTGCAAATTTCAGTACTTGATAGCGCAAGTATCGTCAATCCAGCTGTAGCCAATACTGATATCGTGTCTACAGCTATTGATGTGCCTGTCACTATCAATACTTTAGCGAATGACGCGAGCGCGAATGAAGCAACAGGTGTGGGTATGAATCCATCAACTGTTACAGTTATCCAGTCGCCATCAAATGGTACAACATCAGTTGATCCTATCACAGGAAACATTACTTACACACCTAATGCAGGATTTATCGGTGTAGATACAATTAGGTATTCTGTACAAGATAGTTTAGGTAATACTTTAGAAGCATACCAAATCATTACTGTTATAGATACTAGCGTAGCACCAAATACAACTACAGCTAGTGACGACTACAAAGCTGTAACTACAATCAATCCAGTTACTGGCGATGCGCTTATTAATGATACTGACGCTGAGGGTGACGTACAAAGTGCAATTCCTCAAACTACGACTATTGCAGGTAAAGGTACCTTAGTACTAAATGCCAACGGAACATATACATTCACACCTGTGCCAGGCTTTGTAGGACCTGTTGAGTTCCCATATGAGATTATTGATGGTAGGGGAGCACAAGCAAACGCAACATTGCACTTCTTAGTTAATACTAATAATGTGCCGCTTGCAGTTGTATTTACAAACTATTATGGTACGTCTGAAGATTGTAGAGCCGAGCTTAATTGGAGTGTTTCTAATACTGATAACTTAGAGTTGTTTGAAGTTTACGAAAGCACAAATGGTTCTGATTTTAGCCTTGTAAGAAATATTCCAGCTTCTGCTAATCAATTGAATTACACTGCTGCATTTGATAACTTACAAGGATTTAATCGCAGATACTACTTAGTAAAAGCTAAGCAGTTCAATGGCACCGTTTCATCAACGCAAGTCTTGGCATTAAATATTAATTGTACTTATGTTGATATCTTAGTATATCCAAACCCAGCAACGAATACAGTAAATATTGATGTACAAAATGCAACAAACAATAGTAGGGCTGTTATACTTGTAAGAGATATGGTTGGCAAAACAGTGAGTATGTTGGAGGCAGATGTGCACCCTGGTATTTCAAACATATTTAATATAGACGTTACTTCTTACGCGAATGGTCTATATAATTTCGAAGTTATTGTCGGCGATTATCAGAAGACCTTCCAAATCACCAAGCAATAGGAAACTAGGCTATCACGCTAAACCTAAATAACACTTACACGAAACAAGAAGTCTTCATTGGACCAGGCGCTAAGCAAAAGGCTTAAAGTGAATCCGGGAAAATAGAGTGGAGTACAAGTGGCGATTCTATTGCACTAAATGCTGGTACAGGCTATACTTATTTCAAAGTTGGTGAAAATATGCTACTCGCTGCGGAACATAATGGTAAACCAATTAGTACGGTCTATCAAAACAGGTATGTGCTATATAAGAAGCGGTAGTACTAAGTCCACGGTATTGTTGACCTTACTCTACCTTTTACAGTTGGTAGTTTTTCAATAACTTCATCTTCGCTAATTAACAAATTAGGAAGTTTGATCACACTTCCATCCTTTAGAATTAAGCCAGTCAATGCAAAACCCCTTGTGAATGAACGTTGACCTTGCTTTTGCTTGATAATATATTCTCTAATAAAACTTTTATCGTACACGCTCATATCAAATTCGTCGCCGTAACTAAATGTACTGCTGCCTTTACTCAAGATTAAGCATTTGCCTCTAGCAATTCGCTGATGTTCAATGAACAGAATCAATTTTGTCCAAAAGCCTACAACTAGCAAGACAATAAAGATCAAAGCTGCTAGGCCAATAAAATTAATGTTTTCAAAGCTTTGACCTAAAGTTGAACAGTAGCAAATTATGGCAACGCTTATAAGGTCAAGTATTGTCTGATGCACGAAAAAAACGAAATTTGACTTTGTACTTGTGGTATACTTAAAGCTTTTACTAATAAAGTGCTTTGAAATATTTCGCGCAAAAGTGTTTTCCTTCCTAAAAGCACTAACATCAAATTCATCTTGCGTAAAGTATGCTGCAATATAGGCCTTGGCATCTGCTGAGTTATTAAGAGATTTTACAAAGAGTTCTTTCCGACTATTGTAATAGTACAGCGCATATTGCTTATTGTAATAGCAAGCATATTTTAGGTAGCTACCGTCGTCACCTTCTATAATTACTGATGGCCCAGTTAAACCGATTTCAATCTTTTCTCTCTGCTCTCGCCACGGGAAATTTTCAATTAATGCAATCGTCTCTTCATAAGTTCTCAATTGCGCATCTACAAATTCACCATGCTCAAAATTGTTGTATTGAAGTTTGGAGATTAGTTGTCGCATTGCATTTTTCACCAGGCAGCAAATACATGTGCCCAGGTGTATGCAAATATAAATGAAAATGCAAAAGCTTAGCTTATCGCGGCGTCACTTAAAACGTCCTACTCAAAAACTCAAGTGCATTACCACCAAAAATCTTATTTGCCAACTCCGTCGAAGTGTAGTTGCCCATCATAGCACGCTGCTCAGCAACCGTCAACACTGCCTCATGCGTTGGACTATCATACAGCTTTATATCTTCTGGCATTTGCAAGTAGGCATCCACTTGGGCTTTTAATGCGCCAAGGCTTCGTGCAGTAGGGCAGTTCTTGAGGTGATTAATAATGCCATCAAAATCACTGCCAATGCTAAATATATCCCAAGCTTCTTGCAAACGACTACTCGGCACACCGCCCAAGCGCAACTCATCTATCGCGGCAAAAAAGTTAGCGCAAATAATTTTGGCATACACATAATTCGATTCGTCTCTGCTTTCGCCTGGATGCGTGCGACGCTCAAGCTCACGCACTGCCAACGGCCCCATAATGCGCTTGCTATCTAGCTGCAAACCAATAAGCCCTTTACTGTTGAATATTTCTAGTAAATCTGTGCGACAAAGATTGATACTATTTTCGTGCAAATAGTATAAGCCATCATCAAAGCGCCTACCTCCAATTTCTTTGCTATTAATGCGCACATAGTTAATCCACTCATCGAGGCTACTAAAGCTCATATTAATGCCGGTGTGGCTGCACATAATTGGCTTACGAGCAACAGTGGCATTGCTTTTTCTAAAGGCATAAAAGTCTTTTCGGCATTGCGGACTCATATGCTTAATGTCTACCACTGCATTCAAGCGATTGGCACGCGTAATTTCCACAAGTGTTTCTTTACCAGTGCGTGTAAGGCCAAGGTTTAGGCCTTCTTCTTGATTAACTAATGTGCCAACTAGTTTTTGCAAGCTGCGTGCATGTCCTCCCAAGCCATTCCAAAAATGATGTAGTAGTCCTACACTAAAGATTGGCGCAGTTGCCGCATGCTTATCTACAAAGTCTTTGATATTATTAGCGATTGTAGTTGTTTGCTGCGCATTATTAATGTCGATATCAATATTAGGCGGGCTTACATGTGCAGCTGCAAGGTCGTTGCGCATTGGCATTTTATCAAATACATGGGCACCCTCTATATTGATGATAACGCTAAGGTTGCGATCATCTTGCAAGAAGGTTTCAAGTTCTGAATAATTGCGAGGGAAACGCACTTTGTACGTTACACCATTGATTGTTCGCGGTGCATTTTTGATAGTGCTATGCGTTAAATACCTAAATTCTGGTACAAAGCACTCGCTGTAATAATTGTTGAGCACACTCTGCAAGGTTTTTATTTCACCAACACTAAAACCCGTTAGTGCATTCACAAGATTCGGTGAAAGTAGCTTTTCATTTGAAGGGCCGCTGCGACGCAATAATCCACGCAAGTTTTCTAGTGCACCAAGATCTTTTTGATTAAGCAACAAAAAACCCTTTTCGGCAGGTGTAAGCGATACAAACGCTACGCGTGCACCGCCTAAATACAAGTCGTCAAAATTGCTTTGATAGCGCAGTAGCACTTGTGATGCACGGCTTATAAAACTTGATAGTAGGTCTAGTAAATTACTGCTGATGTTGAAGCTGCGATTGGCGTGCGGGGAATGTCTATTGCCAGCGCGGCCACTCATAAATGGTTTACTACTGCTATGACAATGTGTGTCAATTAAAAATTGTACTTGGTGAGAAATTGGAGATGGCATAAATAAATTTACTTTAAACGGTTATCTCACAAATGTAGTGGTTCCGTTCTACAAATCGGATAACTAAATCTAGCTACAACTTTAATAAGGCTGTAAATTTATTTAATTCGCCAGTACAGGCTGCTTTTGCCCTTACTCTGTTACCTGCTCAAGCATTACTAGCAGATTACCCGCTTCATCCTCTAAATAAGCTTTATTGCCTTCAATGCGCATTTTGCGAGCGAGGCGTAGATTCTCAACTAAGCCATTTTCAGCATCGCTACTTGGTCCGTCACAAGCCATTTTCGTAGACAACAATTGATCAAACTTTATGGTACTACGTGAGCGAACTAAGCTACCACCCATTCGATTGCAACCTGTATAGGCTGTAAAATTATCGCCATTTAGTTCTAGCGAAGTCTCTATCATATTCCGCTCAACCATGGTGCCATTTTCCATTTGCATAATAATGCGGTACTTACTACTACTCATTGGTGCATCTGTTGCTTGATCTTTTTTAAGAATAATAGGTGTGGTTCTTTGTTCTGATGGTGGAGGTACAAAATATGCACTCAACATTAGCTTCGTTCCTTGATACAGATTTAAGGTATCGCCAACTTTCTTGTAACGATTGCATTTCTTCATGGCAGCAATCATGCTAAGTGCCGCGGCATTGTCAGGGTGTGCCTTACTCTGTTTGGTTTTTTTTACTGTGCCCTTACCAACTTTAAACTCACCTTTCGTACTAAAATTACACTGCGTGGTGTAAGTATAGTCACCGCACATGTATTTAAGGCTTCCTGTCGATCTAGTGTATTGTATATCGTTACTAGCCTTTACGGTGGTATTCTTTAGGCTGTAATTCTTATTAATAACGTACATGCCATCTGCAACCACAGCAGGACTAACTCGCCTAGCATATGCATTAGCTGCTACTATCATTGTCATCAAAGCCAAGCAGCTTAGAAATCTATAAACTTTTGCCATGTCTGCAAATTACGCTGTTTATCCAATTAGGTTCAATTATTGTGCCAGTATTGTAGTATGCATTTTGTTATAGACTAATTCCTGCACTTTTAGCAAATATTCACATCGTGTGCGCAAACCTTGCTTGACTTTGCCACGTCTATTTAGTAACTTCGCCTGGCTTGGCTGTGTGCTGCTGCACAAAAATGCAACCATTGCAGGTTTATATAGGTCTAAAAAGAGCATGTTCAAAAAATTATTAAGCACCGCCATCATCATTTGTGCATCAATGTGCCTAACCGCACAAACCACCGACGCTAAGCAACGCGTTAAGGCAGAAGACAGCATTACGCATATGGCTGCACAACTTAACCAGTACTGCAAAATAGAGCGCGAACGCATCCAAGATATTGCCTTTCAATTAGCCAAATTAGAGATGCTTCGCATAGACTTAGTCGCTAAATGCAAAAAGGATCAAGCCAAAATCGACAATGCTAATAAGCGCTTCGAAGGCGAAAAGCGCAAGATTTTGCAAAGAATTCTGCCAGAAGCTTGCTACAGAGCGCTGCCTGTGACATATATTCAGAAATTGGCCGCACCAGCTAGCTAATTCGCTTAAAACTAATGATATTAAGTCAAAAAACGAATAAAATATAGTTAATTAGCCTCTTTGGCGTGATTATTGCGGCAAGATTGCGCTAACGTTCAAGGGGAAAATTTGACAATAAAGGGAGAAGAAAAGAAATGAGACAGTTAAAAATAGCTACCCAGATTACCAACCGTGACAGCCAGGCGGTAGAGAAGTATCTGCAGGATATTAGTAAAATTCCAATGATTGTACCAGAAGAGGAAACAACATTGGCTCAAAAAATTCGTACTGGCGACCAACGTGCACTAGAGAAGTTAGTTAAAAGTAACCTCCGTTTTGTGGTGTCCGTGGCAAAGCAATACCAACATCAGGGTTTAAGCCTAAGCGATCTTATCAATGAAGGTAATCTTGGTCTTATCAAAGCCGCTCAACGTTTTGATGAAACTAAAGGCTTTAAGTTCATCTCATATGCTGTATGGTGGATTCGTCAAAGTATTCTTCAGGCATTGGCAGAGCAAGGCCGTCTAGTACGTTTGCCACAAAACAAGATTGGTACGTACAACAAGGCTAACAAAGCTATGATGGCTTTTGAGCAAGAATACGAGCGCGAACCAAGCCCAGAAGAATTAGCAGATATCCTAGATATGAGCGAAACAGAAATCGCGAATATCTTTAATAGCAATACGCGTCATACTAGCTTGGATGCACCTGTGCACGAGGCAGAAGACGTTGCAATGGGCGACCTTCTTGAAGGTGGTAACGATACCGACAAGGACGTGATGAATGAGAGCCTTAAGGAAGAAATTCGTCGCATCTTGCGAAGCCTTAGCCCACGCGAGTACGAAATCGTAGTTGCTTACTTTGGCTTAGATGGCGAAAATGGTCCAACGATTGAGCAAATTGGTCATAAGTACGATCTTACAAAAGAGCGTATTCGTCAAATCAAAGAGCGTGCTATCAAGCGTTTACAAAAAGCCCGTTATAGCAAAGCACTGAAAGCTTATTTGGGTTAAAGAATACTTAAATTTTACTTTACAAAGCACTCTTCATGGGTGCTTTTTTTTATACCTATTCAACATTGGCAGCACTTGGCAAAACTTTACTATTGTTTATTGCAGAAGTCAATAGCCACGTACTATTGCAATGTCATACCTTCGCTCTGTGATTAAGAAGTTAGGTGCTATAGTAAAAATTTTAATCGTGTGTTTGGCTTTTACAAGCTGCGAGCGCGAGCTAGATCTTACTTTAGATTCAGGCGATCCAAAAGTGGTGGTTGAAGCAAGTATTGAAAATGGTGATTTCCCGCGTGTAGTGCTTACAAATAGTACTGGCTTTTTTGACAAGATAGATATTTCTAGCTTGAAGTTTGTAACAGGCGCAACTATTAAAGTAACCGATCTTAATACGGGCTATGTAATTCCTTTAATTGAATACAACTTTAAGTTCCCAACAGGGCAGGGTACAGATAGTGTCAGCTATACAGCTTATGCACCAAATTTTCTAGCACAACCATACGATAGCATTATTGGTCAATTAGAGCATAGCTACAAGTTAGATATTGTTAGCAATGGCAAAACCTATTCGGCAGTAACAAAAATACCAAATTGTAAAACACCTGTTTTTGATAGCATTTGGTTACAGCCAGAAAATCCAAGTGACCCCAACGACTCAGCGATGGAGATTCGTTTGATTTACGATGAACCAGATACTTTAGGCAACTACAATCGTTATTCTACACAAGTTTTACGACAATATAAAAAAGATCACCTTGACGAAGAGTTTCTAACCACATTTGGCTCTGTCATCAACGATAAATTTACAAATGGCCAGCGCTTGCCATTTACTTTAGATCTTGGTTACAGTCGTCGTTTTTCTTTTGCCGACTCTGTGCAAAGGCGCTATTTATTTGAGCAGCAGGAGATTTATCCTGGCGATACTGTAAACATCAGATGGATGCCGATAGACTACAATACGTATACTTTTTGGGAAACTTTAGAGTATAGTCGCAACAGTACAGGCAATCCTTTTGCCGCACCAACAAAGCTCTACGGCAATATTAGTGGAGGTGCTGTGGGTTATTGGGGTGGCTACGGTACAAGAATAATTACTATTATTGCACCAAAGTAAAAAAATTAAGTACAATTAATGGAGCATATACATTGTTTAATTATTGGTAGCGGACCTGCTGGTTACACCGCTGCCATTTATGCAGCACGTGCAGGTATGAAGCCTGTTTTATACCAAGGTGTTCAGCCTGGTGGTCAGCTTACGATTACTACCGACGTAGAAAATTACCCTGGTTACCCCGATGGGATTATGGGACCTCAAATGATGCAAGATTTCGAGAAGCAAGCATCACGTATGGGCGCCGACATTCGTTGGGGTACTGTTACAAGCGTGGATACAAGCAGCATGCCTTACAAAGTTGTAGTTGACGAAGAAACTACGTTACTTGCTGATGCTATAATTATTAGTACAGGTGCTAGTGCCAAATGGCTTGGGATAGAAAGCGAAACGCGCCTCAATGGTTTTGGCGTAAGTGCTTGCGCAGTTTGCGACGGTTTCTTCTTTAAGGACAAAGTTGTTGGCATTGTTGGTGCTGGCGACACGGCCGCTGAAGAGGCTTTGTATTTAAGTAAAATTTGCAGCCACGTGCATATGGTGGTGCGTCGCGATGAAATGCGTGCTAGCCTTATCATGCAAGAACGTGTAAAAGCAAAAGAGAATATTACCATTCACTGGAATAGCGAAACCGACGAAATACTTGGCGACAAGAAAGTATCGGGTGTGCGCATCAAGAATACAAAAACTGGTGAAGCACAAGAGATTGAGCTAAGTGCTTACTTTATTGCCATTGGTCACAAGCCAAACAGCGATTTGTTTGCAGGCGTCTTAGAAATGGACGAAGCAGGCTATATCATTACAGAGCCAGGCAGCAGCCGCACTAAATTAGAAGGTGTTTTTGCTTGCGGCGATGTACAAGATAAAATCTATCGTCAGGCTGTAACAGCAGCTGGAAGTGGCTGTATGGCTGCATTAGACGCTGAGCGCTATTTAAGTGCAAAGGCCCATGCAAGTGCTTAATTAAGTGTACTTTTAGTGAGCCAAAATTCACACACAAACTATGTTTATTAAGAAAGACTATACTGGTTGCACCAAAGAACAACTCTTAGCAGAGCAAAATCAAATTAAGAGGCAGCAGCAATTGTCTACTTTGGGAATTGGTGTGCTAATGGGCATAATGGTATATGGTATCATCAATAAAGGCTTTGGCTTTTTGCACTTGGCCATCCCTGCGCTATTGATGGGTGGCATTTATAGAAATTCTCAGGTGCAAAAAGAAAACTTTGCCAGCATAGAAGAGGAGCTTTCAAGGTTAAGGTAATTGATAATGGACAATTGATAATGGAAAATGGATAATGGAAAATGCTTAAGGCTATTATACTAGGGGGAAGCAGGCACTAAACAATCGACTATACGTCAATCAGCAATTTAGCACTATAACAATTCAACAATATAACATACTGGCAATAAAACAATCCAAAAATTGCAACAGCCCTTTGCGAAGCAGAAGCATTAGGGATTGCATTCCACCTCAGCGGAACAACAATTTAGCAATATAACAATTGAACAATAGCTTTATCATGTGGACCATTTCAATAAAAGACGCCAAATTTGCTGGCACCCACGGGGTATATCCTCAAGAGGCATTGCTGGGCAACAACTTTATTGTAAATGCGGCGGTATCGTTTCATAAAGTTGGCATCACTAAGCTTGAGGACAGCATAGATTATGCGCATTTATATGGAATTATTAGCGAAGAAATGGGCAAACACTATCCTTTGTTAGAAACATTAATAGAATCGATTGCAGCAAAAGTAGAAGCACAATTTGGCGGTATAAGCGCATTTGAAATAAGTATATCCAAACTAAACCCCGCATTTGGCACTAGAGTAGGCAGTGCAGAAGTGCGCTTAAGTAAGCATTATAATCAATAAAATAGGGCAAAATACAGTTACAAAGTGGCATTTATCAGTGCTTAAAAATTAGCCAAAAAAGTGCCTATAATTAAGCAAAGCCACTACCTTTGCCATCCCATGAAAATCAATCGTAAAAAGCTTTATAGTAAAACGACACAATTTTAATTTTTCAATAAAAATGAACGAACACAATGAACAAGGTGCTCCAAGTGAGCAACCTAACAATGGTGGTACTCCAGAACAAGGAAATCAAAATTCACAATCACAAACACCTGGCCAAACTGGCGAGAATCAAGAACGCAGGTTTCGTCGTCGCACTCCAGTAGGTGGTGGCTATGGCGGTGGTAATCGCGGCGGTGGCTATGGCAATAGAGATAGCAGCGCTGGCGGTGGCACAGAGAATCGTGGTGGCGGTTATGGTGGTGGCAATCGTGGCGGTGGTTACGGCGGCAATCGCGGTGGCGGCTATGGTGGCAACCGTGGTGGTGGTCCAAATCGCGGAGGTGGCGGTGGTCGTCGTCCTCATGGCGGTGGCGGTCGTCGTCCAGGCGGTGCAGTGCAAACAGAAAAGAGCATGTACTATATTGCTATTTTATGCCCACTTGAAATCGACGAGCAAATGGATAATTACAAACAATTTATGCGTGCAAACTACGGTTGTGAAATGGCCGGCAAAAGTCCTGCACACGTAACGTTGGTAAATCCGTTCTTCTTAAGCGAAGGCAAGCACAAAGATCTTATTGAAAAGCTAGAGGCATTTGATAGCATCGTTACAGATGTAGATATTGTTGTAGATGGCTTCAACCACTTTGATAATCGTGTAATTTTTGCTGATGTACTTGGCAACGAAAACCTCACAGCTTTACAAGAGCAATTAGAGAACTACCTGCGCAATACAGGCTTTCCGTTTATTCGCGAAGCTAAAAAGCCTTTCCACCCGCATGTTACCATTGCTACACGCGATATTAAGCCAGAGCATTTTGATGCTGCTTGGGCTAACTTCGAAGGCAAGACTTTCCAAGGTAGCTTTAGTACAAACTCCATCCACGTTATGAAGCTCGTAGATGAGAAGTGGGTACACGACAAACAATTTATTTTGAAGTAGTATCAAAAAACACAACAACTCATTACAGAGCAAAGCATGAAAATTGTTTTGCTCTTTTTTTATTACTATCATTGCAAAAGAAAATACCACTATGTTAGATATAGCAGCCCTTAGAGCAGACGCCCAAGGCATAAAAGATAAATTAGCTAAAAAGAATTTTAAGCAACTAGAACTTGTTGACCGTGTGCTTGAACTTGACGAGCAACGCCGCCATACACAAAAAGAAAGCGACGACACTGCAGCGGCGAGTAATGCCAAGAGTAAAGAAATTGGCAAGTTGATGGCAGAAGGCAAGCGCGATGAAGCAGAAGTGCTAAAGGCAGAAGTAAGCGCAAGCAAAGCAAGAGCAAAAGAACTGCTTGAAAAATTGTCTGTGCTTGAGCAGCAGCAATATGATCTGTTGATTCATCTGCCTAATACACCAACTGCAATTGTACCTGCTGGTATTACGCCAGAAGACAATGAAGTGGTACGCAGTGGCGGCACGGTGCCAGATTTGCACGATACTGCAATACCACATTGGGACATCTGCGCTAAGCATAATCTTATCGATTTTGAACTAGGCAATAAAATTGCTGGCAGTGGTTTTCCAGTATACGTCAATCAAGGTGCCAAGCTACAGCGCGCATTGATTAATTATTTCTTGGATCATAACATGAATGCAGACTACATTGAGTACCAGCCGCCTTATGTTGCTAATGTAGATACCATGCATGGCACTGGACAATTACCAGATAAAGAAGGGCAGATGTACCATGTAACTGCCGATGAACTATACTTGATACCTACAGCTGAAGTACCGCTTACAAATATTTATCGAGATGTATTACTTAGCGAGGCGCAATTACCTATCAAAATGACTGGCTATACACCTTGCTTTAGACGTGAGGCTGGTAGCTATGGTAAAGATGTACGTGGCCTCAATCGCTTGCATCAATTTGATAAAGTAGAGATTGTGCAAATTGTACCTCCCACAAATAGTTATGATGTTTTGGATGCTATGGTTGCGCATGTAGAAGCACTAGTAGCAAGTTTAGAAATGCCATATCGCATACTACGTTTATGTGGCGGCGACATGAGCTTTGCAAGTGCACTTACTTACGACTTTGAAGTATACAGCACGGCACAGCAACGTTGGTTAGAAGTAAGTAGCGTCAGCAACTTCGAAACATTTCAAACTAATCGTATGAAGTGTCGTTATAAAGATGCCGATGGTAAAATACACTTAGCACATAGCCTTAATGGCAGCAGCTTAGCTTTACCACGCATTGTAGCAGCGCTTTTAGAAAATCATCAGCAAGCAGATGGTACTATTGCCTTGCCTAAAGTATTGTGGCCGTATTTTGGTAAGGAGAAGATAGGGTAGGGAAATATTTAATGCCCACCTAAAAGTTTATTGAATCAATAAGCACTGCCGCTGTCTTGTTTGACGATACAACACGATTATCAAATCAGCATTTCGGTACTACAAAAATTCTTTAGCAGTACACCAATTTATAACCTGATTCTATCAAAATTGGTAGCGTCTGTTGCAATAAATGCCTTTACAGACTGACCAGCAATGGATATCTTAACAACAAAACTATAGGACAAGTTTTTGATACAGCAGATAGTAAAACAACTAAGTAGTCAACCCTTAAAAACTCCATTTTTTTAGGGCACAGATATGCATTAGTCTAATTTGAAAAATAAATTGACTTAGCCAACGAGCAATTGCCTCTGTACGCCAGAGGTTCATGACTCGTT
>JBJORA010000021.1:0-33605 GCA_046049675.1 Bacteroidota bacterium
TAAACGACAAGAAGTTCTTGACCTGAAAACTTATTAACATATTTGTGACTTTTTCACCAAAGTAAACAGAATTGATTCAAAATAGCCCAATATTTTGTGTTAAGGTGTGGTTTTCCGTGAATAAATCACAATAAACTACACTCCCTCCACAATCCTAATCTCCTCCTCAGTCAACCCATACAACGCATACACCATTTTATCTATCTCCTTGTCGGTTGCGTCAATTTCGTTTTTGATGGCTAGGGCTTTTTGTTTTTCTTGTTCAAAAAAAGTGAGCCATTCACTTTGGTCTTGTAGGCTTAGTTTTACTTTTTGTTTAGTGAGTTCTTTATTAAAATCTGCAAAGTTGAGTTCATGCCATTTTTCTAGTTTGGTATTGATGTTTAAGGTTGGGAATTTTGAAGTGAGGAGTTTTTGGAAGTGGGTGTTGGTTTGTTGGAGGTCTTTGTTTTTTGAAAGCATAATTTCTGCTTTATTAATGAAGGGTTGTTGATTCTCTATTGCTGTTATTTTTATAGGCAACTGTTTACATTGCCCAATCTTAGCTTTGGGAAACACATCATCAAATTCTGAAAATTTGAATTTGAAATAATAGCCCATAAGTGTTGAGTTTAACAATGCTAAAATGAACTTTAATGAATACTCATCATTTAAATGTTTACATATATGTGCAGAATTTTTTATTGTAAATATTTCATTTGTATAAGCAACTATCAACCCCTTTTTTGAAGGGATTTCTCTTATAATTAATCTTTCTCCTTCAAAATATTTTAATTGTCTAGGTTCTGCAAGCCATTCACCATAACTTAAATATTTTCTATTCCAATTAATTAAATAATTTGAGAATTCACTTCCAGTTAAATGTGGTAAAAATGTATCATCTTTTTTAAAATCATAATTAAACCTATTTTCTAATCTTTCCCTATCAGTTTGTTTAGGCTTTCCTTTCCCATTCTGATATTCTTTAATTCCTCCAGCCATGTCTGTAATCTTACCTAAATGGATAGTATTTTCCTCAATTTTAATATTTAAATTTCTTGAAAGGTCATTTGTAAATATATCTAAAATGTATTTATCATTATTGTAAAATGTTTCTTGGTTTGTATATTGTAAAATCTCAATAGTATTATTATTTACAATAGAAATCTTCACATCATCACTTCTATTCTTATTTGTGGCTATATTAAAAATAATTGTATCAACAGTAGCATCAGCAAAAACACCAATTGGAGTATTAACAATTTCTACTAATTGAAAATTCTCTAAAATATATTTTCTAATTCCTTCTAATAATAAATTATTCATCCATGCATTAGGCACAATAAAACTAGCTAATCTATTTCTATTTAATAGTGCATTTGCTTTTTCAATAAACAATAAATAAGTATCTATTTGATAAATTGCTGTTTGGTAATTTTTATAGTAAAAATCTTTTTCTTGTTGCCTAAAATTTTCTCCTTTTGCATTTACATAAGGAGGATTCCCAATCACCACATCAAAACCTCCTTTCTCAAAAATATGTGGAAATTCATTATTCCAATTAAAAGCTTTATCTCCAACTACAGCAGGGTCATCTATTAGGCTATTACCACATTTTATATTGTTATTAAGGCTATTGAGTTTTCTGCCTTTTTGTGCAGTTCTTAGCCAAAGGCTTAGCTTGGCTATTTCTACAGATTCTTCATTAATATCTACACCAAATAAATTGTTTTCCAATATACTGGTTTCTACATCAAATACTATACTGGCTCCTGTTACATTAGCTTCTAGTTCTGCAAGCCATCTATGTTCTGCAATTAAAAACTCCAAAGCTTGATTGAGGAATGCACCACTACCACAAGCAGGGTCTATAATAGTAATTTGTAGTAGCCAATCTTTATAAGTTTGTAAGGTATTATAGAGTTCCTTCTTGGCTTTTTTAGTCAGCTTATGGTAATCTTCTTCTTGTAATTGTAATTCCTCTTTTTTGTTTTTGCATAAAGTACCAACAGTATTTTCTACAATGTATTTGGTAATATACTTTGGAGTATAAAACACTCCATCTTTTTTTCTCTTACTAGTTTTAGTTTCAGCAATTGCTGTGGCTGTAATTTCTTTTTCTAGTTCTTCAATTTCTGTTAGGCTATGCTCAAATATATGCCCTAGTATATTTACATCTACTTCTGTGTTATAGTCATAATTACTTAAAGCCAATGTGGCATCATACAAAGCACTATCATCAATGGTAATAGTATCTAGTATTTCATCTGGTGCAAATAAGCCACCATTATAGGCAAATATATCATGCTGCTTGCCTTTATGCCCATTGTTTAAGTAGCCAAAATACAGTTTAAACCTATCATATAAAGGCACATATGCATCAAGGTCTTTTAGGTTATTCCATTGGTCTAGTATTAACCTTACACTATTAGGTGGCACTAGTTGCCTATCTTCTGCAAAAAACAAAAACAAAAATCTATCTAATAGCTTTTGTGTTTTTTTAAATACCAATAGTTTATCTATAGTAGGGTTTAGGGTAACTATATTATTAAATAGGTTTTTTCTAAACTGGCTATACTCTTTATACAGTTGCTTGGTTACATTTTCTTCTACACTTACACTTTCTGATTTTATGGTAGCTGGTAAGTCTGCAAAAATATTAGGTTGTGCCAAGCATAAGTACAATAAGCTAAATTGTTCTGCATCTAACTTAAACAAATCCCACTCTTGGTATTCAATAGCATTATCTATATAAAATCTTAGCTTTTGAAAGTTAGAAGTAATTACATATCTGCAAGCTTCTTGATTATTTTTATAACCAAAGGCTTGTAGTTCTATTTTAGTAAGGTTGGTGGTGTCTGTACCTTTAAGTTCTATTACAGCTAATACTTTTTCATTATCAATAATTGCACCATCAGCCTTTTTAGCATCCTTTATATTTTTTAATTCTGTAGTTAAGTTAAAATTAGGTTCAGGGTTAATGGTATAGCCTAATACTTTTACAAATAACTCTCTTAAAAATCCTTCTTGAAATTGCTCTTCTTTTTGGGCTAAGATATTAGCCTGTATCGTAGTGTTGTGGAAGTAAGCCCTAAACACATTGTATTGCGCCACTAGCACTTCTTGCTGCTGCGCGGCTAAATATTTATTCAGGACAGATGTTTGAAACAATGCCATAGTTGGATAGGGGTAAATTTACGGCAATTGATGTGGAATGGTAAAATTTGTGTTTCAAGGCTTGGCTAGGTGGTCTTCAAAAGTCCTACTCATACGGACTAGTATAAGCCGCATCTTTCACAAAACTACTATCTGATAGTGTTAGCAGAAATGCAATTATCTTTCTTTTTTCTTCAGCACTCAATCTTGCACCACCTTGATGAGCAAATTCCATTTTAGAATCTATTGTAGCACTTGGTTTCACGCCTTCGCTATAAAAGTCCACAACCTCTTCTATCGTTTTGAAGCGACCATCGTGCATATATGGCGCCGTAAATGATAGGTTTCTTAAAGTTGGAATTTTGAACTTGCCGTTATCTGTTGCTCTGCCTGTAATATTGCCTCTGCCTTTATCTAAAAAGTCACTTGGGTTTGCTATGGCATCTAAACCATTATTGCTAAATGCAAAGGTTGAGCCAAGTGGGTCTGAATCTGTTGTGTGGCAATGCAGGCAGTCGCCCTTGGTTTGATCGTTGAGTAACATAAATCCTTCGTACTCGTCTTTTGTAAAGCTTGCTGTACCCATCAGCACTTGGTCGTATTTAGATTGATGGCTTAGCATCGTCCTCAAAAATTGTCCAATGGCTTTGCATATATGCGTGCTATCTATTTGCGAGGTGCCAAACACTTTGCTAAATTGTTTTCTGTACCATCGGTTTTGTTGTACCCTTTGCGTCGCTGCAGCCCAATTCAAATTCAATTCATTACTATCGCGAACAGGATGCAGTATTTGCGCTTCTATACTTGCAGCTCTTCCATCCCAAAACATCGTTTTATGCCAAGCTAAATTAAACAGAGGCAAGGTATTGCGCTTTTGCAGCACACCATTTCTGCCTTTACTAAAAGCTTGTGGTCCGTCGCTAAACGCATATTGCTGCTTGTGACAACTTGCGCACGACATATTGCGAGTGGCACTGAGTATCGTATCATAAAATAAATGTCTACCTAGCTCTGCGCCCTGAATAGTAACAGGGTTATCTGTTGCCGATGGCATTGGCGGGAAAAATGTAAGTTCAGGAAAAACATATGGCTCGTTCTTGGTATCGCTGCTAACGCTTGCAACAAATACCATGCATAAAGCAAATGCTATGTAAACCCGCCGCATCAAAGGTTTATTGTTTTCGGATAGATAGAGGCACAGTTTCCGATCTTAAATTGGTTTGCACCTTTAAATAATACAAGCCATCGGGATACTTATCTGTTTTAATTCTATAAGTTGTTGGAAGATCTTTCCATGTACCTACAACTTTACCGGCCTCATCAATCAATTCCATTTTCTCGATTTTGTGAAAACCCGCTACGTTCTGCAAAGCTATTTGCACCATATCTTTAGAAGGATTCGGAAAAATATTGACGTAACTTGTATAAGCAACATTTTTAATAGTATGACCTAGCGACTTACGAGCATATATATTATCAATCATCCAGCCTTCTTGATTAGTTTGAGTGCTGTCAGAAACTAATGTAAATCGAAACATGACGGTATCGATTGATAGCGTTAACCATCCTGGCGGATAGCATAACCAAACATCTTTCCATTGCGAGTCCGCACCACTAAATCCATACTCACCGTTTGGCAAGAGCTGGACATCGTTGTTGTCAAATCCGTAGAAGTCCTTCACATTTGGGTCGGTCATGCAATTTACCCAAGTAAGTCCCTGGTCAAGAGACACCTCCACAATGCCGCCGTCCTTAGCAGAGTCAAGATCCAATTTTTGCTTCCACTGCAATGTGAAGGTTACATTTGTTGCTGCAATTACGGGTACGATTGCAATAAACCTTGAAATATTGTTAATTGGAAAAGGATTAATAGTATCAGTGACTATCACATTAGGCTGTGTAGCGGCACTATCAAAAATTATTTTCTGCGGCTTGCCAATCTGCCAAACATTTTGGCTAGCAGTATCTAGCGCGATTTGCACTGAATATTCTGGTAGTGTGTCTGCACCGTCAAAAAACTGTTGTAAAAACTGCGCATTGCTTGGCAACACAAAACTTAAGAGAAAAAGTAGCGATACATAAATCCGTTTCATAATGTGATCAATTACAAAATAAAATTACGCATTATAATAAATGCCCAATTAATATATCGGTGAAACTTATGGTTTTACAGACAAGAATAACTTTACTGTATAAGGCACTTTATATTTTAGGAAATGTCACCATATTAGGGCTTTCGAATTGAAATAGGAACTGTTTCTGTTTTCAAATTAGTTCGAACCTTTAAGTAATATATGCCTTCGGCATACTTATCAGTAGCAATCTTATATGAGGTTGGTAGATTCTGCCATGTATCTACAACCTTACCAAACTCGTCTATCAACTCCATTTTTTCAATCATATGATATCCTATTACGCTTTGTAGTTCTACTCTTATTACATCTTTAGCTGGGTTTGGAAATACGTTGATGTAATTCTTGTACTCGGCATTTTTGATTGTGTGTACCACGGTACTTCTAGCCATAAAGTTATCTATTAGCCAACCCTCTTTGTTGTTATTTACTGAATCGGAGCTTAGTGTAAAACGAAATAAAAGTGTGTCTGCAGTCAATGCGTTTAGCCAGCCAATTGGATAGCACAACCAAATATCTCGCCATAGTGTGTCAAGGCCACTGAAAGCATGTTGGCCATTAGCTAAAACCACGGCATTTGCTGTGTCATATCCATAAAAGTTCTTACCGCTAGGATCTGTAAAAGCGTTGACCCAAGTGATTCCGCCGTCAAGTGATGACTCAATAATACCACCGTCTGTTGCTGAGTCAAGATCTAATTTTTGCTTCCATTGCAATGCAAAAACTGCAAAAGTAGATAGACCCTGCTTGGGAATTTTTGCAACAAAAATTGATGTGTTGTTTATTGGGTAAGGGTTAATTGTGTCTGTTACAATGGCATTAGGTATTGTTGCGGCGCTACTAAAGATAGTTTTTTGTGGCTTACCTATCTGCCATACATTTTGACTGGACGTGTCAAGCTGTATACCTAGTGTTGAACTAGGAATTGTATCTGCACCATCAAAATACTGATTGTAGAATTGTGCACTAATTTCAAGAGAAAATGCAAGGAACAGCAGCACCAATAAATAAATCCGTTTCATAATGTGATCAATTACAATATAAAATTACACATTATCGCAAATGCGTATTTAGTATTTCGGTGAAATTTATGGTTTTACCGACTACACATACTTCCCCGTAATACTCTTCTTCGCTTTCTTTATACCAGCTACCTCGCCGGCATAAACCACTTCGCCGCCTGCAACACCAGCCTCAGGGCCAAGGTCTATGATATAGTCGGCATTGCGTATCACATCCATATTATGCTCAATCACAATTATGCTATGGCCTTGGTCTAGTAGGGCGCTAAAGCTGTTGAGTAGTTTTGTAATATCATGAAAGTGCAAACCTGTCGTTGGCTCGTCGAATACAAATAATATACGTTGGCTCGCAAAACTCTTATCTAAGTAACTCGCCAATTTTACGCGTTGTGCTTCGCCACCACTTAGGCTATCGCTGCTTTGGCCTAAAGAAATATAACCCAAACCTACTTGCGAGAGCGCTTCTAGCTTTTCTAAAATTTTGCGCTCCTTGGCAAATAGTACTATGGCTTCGTCTACACTCATGCTCAAAATGTCGTGTACATTTTTGCCTTGGTATTGTATTTCTAAAACTTCTTCTTTAAATCGCTTGCCTGTGCATACATCGCATGTAATATGTACATCGGCCAAGAATTGCATTTCTACAATTTTTTCGCCTTCGCCCTTACACGCATCGCAACGGCCACCATCTACATTAAAACTAAATGCGCCTGGTTTATAACCACGCACTTTACTGAGCTGCTGTGCCGCCATAAGGTCGCGTACTTCGTCCCATACACCTACATATGTTGCAGGGTTGCTGCGGCTGCTTTTACCAATAGGATTTTGGTCTACAAATTCTATACCCGTCAAGGCTTTTACATCGCCGCTTAGTTTTGTAAACTCGCCAGGCTTTACACTATAGTCGCCAAAATGATTGCGCAGTGCAGGATACAAAATATGTTTTATCAAACTTGTTTTACCACTACCGCTTACACCTGTTACCACGCATAATCTATTGAGCGGAAATTCTACTTTTACATCGCGCAAATTATGTTGGTAGCAACCTTCCAATACTAGTTTATTGCCGCTGCCTTTGTGGGCATGTGGTATTGTAACATGCATCGCTTGGTTTAAGTATTTGCCCGTAAGGCTTTGCTTGTGCTTTAATAGCGTTTTATAATGACCTTGTGCTACCACTTCGCCACCATGTATACTTGCTAGCGGGCCCATATCGATAATCTCGTCGGCCTCGCGCATGATTTGCTCGTCGTGCTCTACAATTACAACTGTATTACCCAAATCTTTTAGGCGCTTTAATACGCGTATCAAGTTTTCGGTATCACGGCTATGCAGGCCAATACTTGGTTCGTCTAAGATGTACAAACTATCTGTAAGATTGCTACCCACAACGCGCGTTAGTTGTATACGCTGACTTTCGCCACCGCTAAGTGTATTTGCAGTACGACTTAAGGTAAGATAGCCAAGACCAACATCTATCAAAGTATCTACACGTGTATGCAATTCTTGTAAAATACGTTGTGCAATGTGGCTATCCATTTCGCCAAGCTTTAGTTGCTTTAACCATTGTTGCAGCACATCTGCAGGCATATCGTTAAGCGTGCCAATATGCGTATCGTTTATTTTTACATACAAGGCTTCTTTGCGCAGCCTTGTACCATTGCAGCCTGGGCAAATTGCACGGCCTCGGTAACGCGCTTGCAATACACGATATTGTACTTTGTACAAGTTTTCTTCCACCATCTTAAAGAATTGGTCTATGCCTTGTACATCGTCGTTGCCATGCCATAGTAAGGCCAATTGTGGGCGGCTCAATTCGCGCACTGGCTTATGTATCGGAAAATCGTATGCACGACTTTGCTGTATAAATTGCTTGAGGTAAAACTGCATGGCTTCTCCGCGCCAACAAGCTACTGCGCTTTCGTACACACTGAGGCTTTTGTCGGGTATCACCAAATCGTTATCTATGCCCAATACACTGCCAAAACCTTCGCATTGCGGGCAAGCACCATACGGATTATTACTGCTGAATAAATTGGGTATTGGCTCGTCAAATTGCAAACCATCTAACTCAAACCTATTGCTGAATGAAATAATTTTTTTACCATCTAATTCTAGATAAGCGTAGCCGTTAGTTTCATCAAAGCAGGTTTGTATACTGTCGCTCAAACGGTGTAGTTCGTCTTGCTCAAACGGATGTACCACTACACGATCAATTAGTATATAATGGTCTTTGGTATTCTTCTTGAGTGTATTTTTTTCTAATAATTCTTCAATACGCAGAATGGTTTTGCCACTAGCATCGTACAATCTACTATAACCACTGTGCATCAAGTTTTCCAAATACTCTGGCACATTAGTATTGGGCGCATAAGGTACCAGCATTTGCACTTTTGTCCCTTCTGGTAATTGCACAATATGGTTTACGACGTCTTGTACTTCGTGCTTGGTAACTTGTTGTCCGCTAACAGGGCTAAATGTTTTACCAACTTTGGCAAAAAGCAAACGGAGGTAGTCGTTTATTTCTGTCATACTACCAACAGTGCTGCGCGGTGTGCGCGATGTAACCTTTTGTTCTATGGCAATGGCTGGGCAAAGGCCTTCAATATTATCTACATCGGGCTTTTCCATGCTTTTCATAAACTGCCTTGTATAACTGCTAAGGCTTTCTACATAGCGTCGCTGTCCTTCGGCGAAAAGGGTGTCCATTGTAAGGCTACTTTTACCGCTACCACTTACACCAGTAACTACTACAAGTTTGTTGTGTGGTATGGTTACGTGCACATTTTTTAGATTGTGCATGCGTGCGCCACTTATTACAATGTTTTTGCCCCTTGCCATTGGCGTAAAGGTGCAACAATAAGTGTGGCTATAGTATTGATATTTCTGATTGAGAAGAAAAGTATCAGATGTATGATTTGCAATGGCTAAGTATAAAATTATTTGAGGTCGAGATAGTATCTTTGCATAGTGTATTATCGAAGAAAAATTATTCTAGCCTTGCTACAAGTTTTTGATGGCGAGCTAGAAAAGATTAGCCTTCATAAGCTATTATTCTTGTTAACAAAAATGCAAGAAAAAGCTGTGTACGATTTTGTACCATATAAATACGGTTGTTACTCATTTTCTGCACATGCCGACCTAACTACAATGGCAAGTAAAGGACATATTACCGACTTAGCCAGTAGTTATCAGATTGCACTTAAAGATGATTTTCTTAAAAGCCTAAGCGCTTCCGACAAAAGCTTGATACAGCAGGTTAAAGCGCTTTATGGCAAGATGAGTGCAAGAACATTGATGAAGCATACCTACGTAAATTTTCCATATTGGGCAACTAAAAGCGAGGTTGCTACTACAATTTTGAATGCACAACAGCTAAGTGTTATCGAGAAAAGCAAACCTCAATGTAGTGAAAGCATTCTCTACACGATTGGCTATGAAGGTATTTCACTAGAAGAATATTTTAACCGCCTAATTAAAAATGACATCAAATTGCTAATTGATGTTAGAAATAATCCTCTAAGTATGAAATATGGATTCAGCAAGACTTCTTTGCAAAGATTTTGTATTCGTTTGGGCATATCGTATGAGCATCTTCCAGAGCTAGGCATTTTGTCTCATCAACGTCACGAATTAAATTCTCAAGATGATTACGACAAGCTTTTCGCGCAGTACCGTGCCAACAATTTAAGGGATACGAAAACTTCTCAGCACAAGATATTGCAATTACTAATGAGTCATACGCGAGTTGCTCTTACATGTTTTGAAGCAAACATTTGCCAATGTCACCGAAAGCATCTAGCAGAGAGCATTCAACAACTGCCGGAATTCAAATATAAAGTACAGCATATTTAGGTATGGCGATCACTAAAGTATTAATTACAGTAAAGACTTATCCAACGATTTCAGGCAAGTACGATGAATTAGTTTGCACGGCTGGCTTATTAGAAGATGGTTCTTGGATAAGAATTTATCCTGTTCAATTTAGAAAAAAAGCATTTGAGCAGCAGTATAAAAAGTATGATTGGATTGAGATCGATCTTGTTAAGAATACAAGCGATTTTAGAAAAGAAAGTTATAGACCCGTTTCTTACGACACAGAAATAAAAATTATTGAAAGTTTAGATACTAAAAGCAATTGGCAAAGTCGCAAGGATGTGCTATTTAGAAGTAAAGTTCACGAGGATTTGGCAGCATTAATTGCAGATGCAAAAAATAGAAGCATAATGACTTCTCTTGCTATATTCAAACCAACTGAAATAATTGATTTTACAATTGAGCCTGTTGCAAGAGATTGGGATAAAAATAAGCTTGAAAAACTAAGGCATGATAGAAGCACAAATTTGTTTAACCATGAAAAAGAAGAACTTTTTGAGGTTGTACGGAAGCTGCCATACAAATTTTCTTATAAAATTAAAGATTGCACTGGCAAGTTAAGTACCATGATGATAGAAGACTGGGAAATTGGTCAATTGTATTGGAATTGCCTTAAGAGCAGCAATGGCGATGAAGGCAAAGCAATCGCTAAAGTAAAGCATCAATATTTTGACAATTTTGCAAAAACAAAAGATGTTTTTCTATTTCTTGGTACAACGCAATTGCATCATCTTACTTCGCATAACCCCTTTATGATTATTGGAGTATTTTACCCGCCAAAAGATTTACAAGGCACTCTATTCTAAGTGCCGTATTAAGCCTAGCTAGGTCTTTAAGCGTCAATACCCCCTAGCCTTTCTTCGCTACAAGCTTACAAATTGCACGCTGCATAAGCCAATGCATTATATCTTTGAAAAGTATTGACTACAAGACGCCGCAATAGCATTTGTTTTTTATTAAACACGCGTATGCAGATGTATACATGGCTTTGCGCATTTTTATTGTGCAGCTTTATCAGCGTGGCGCAAAACAAGCCGCTGCTTAATCTTGAGCACTTAGACGCCAATACTGGTTTGCCTCAAGGTTTTGTACCAAGTATTACACAAGACGAGCAAGGATATATATGGCTTGCTGGTAAACATGGTGTGCTGCGTTACGATGGTTACGATTACCAACGCTTTGATCACCACGACAACGATACCAATTCACTTAGTGGCAATTTTATCAATCAAGTATTGTTTGTAAAGCCCTACTTTGTTTTGGCGCTAAGTTCATTTGGCACTATAGATGCCATCAACACACGCACACATCTTGTGCATCGCTGCAATACTTTTCCTGCGTTTAAGGCCAATGGCGATAACAAGATTGGTTTGCTGCAACACAGCGATGGTACCTTATACATGTATATCGATAGTACGCTTTACCTGTGTTCGTTTCATAGCAAGGGCAATGAGGCTCCCCAGCTTAAATTTGTAAAATTGGCCAACACACACAGTGCAGGCGCTGATTTATGCATGGGCATTGATGCACAAGGTAATGTATATGCTTATACACCAAGCGCTGCTGGTGTGGCTTCTAATCTCTATTGCTACGATGCTCGTTCGCATGCGCTCAATAAACAAGTGCTTAAGCATAGTAAACCCATCATCAATATGTATTGCCTCAACAATGGCGAATTGTATTTTGTAGATGGCAGCAATAATTTTTTATACAATACGACCACGCAACAAAAAAAGCAGCTCCCTGCTGGTATGCAAAGCGGCTGCAGTTTTACAGACAATAAAAGCCTCATTTGGAGCTTTACTACAGAGGGTGCAAGTATGTACAATACAAGCAACGGCGTAGTAAGTAGTATAGACTTGCGCAATCCTCAGCTACTGCGTTTTTTCAAAATAAAAAAATTGCTTACGGAAGTTTTTATAGATCAAGCCAATACCATTTGGATGGCAACGCCGGGTTATGGTGTATTTAAGTTCAATAAAAATTTCCTGGCTTTTGATTCTTATGCGCCAGCTGCAAACCCTTCTTTGTACACCATGACCATGCTAGGTGGCGATACTGTGCATATTATCGACGAAGAAAATGCGCAACTCTTTTTGCCATCGCAACAACGATTTATTGCGCTTCCCAATTATAAAGAAAACATACCTTTTGCTGCAGCTACTCACAGACGCTTTGTAGTAGGAAGGCAAATTTTTGTAGCCATTGATAGCAGTAGCGTCGCGCAACTATCACTTTGGGGGAACGTTGAACGCAGCATATCCTTGCCAACTGAATTGCAAGGGCAGCAGATACAGTTTATAGATGCGTTAAACGATAATAGCTATATTGTTGTTTGTAGCGATAACAGCGGTATGCTTGTACTGTACGAACTCAATAAGTATTGGCAAGTACAAAGCAGTACAAAACTATTTAAACAAAGCGTGCGGAATACCAATTTTGTGCAAGAAGGTCTTAGCGATGGCAAAGGCAAATATTATCTTGCCACCCTGGATGGACTTGTTGCGTATCAACTAAAAGCAAAACAAGCCACGCTAATAAAAGCCAAAAACCTGCAGCTACCGCAATACATTCAAGCCTTGAGTTTGCACAATAATACGCTCTGGCTTGGTACGCAAGGCCACGGTGTTGTAGCGCTTGATATGAATACCTTGCAAGCTAAAAACTATACTGTAGCAGGCGGATTACCAGATAGTACAGTGTACCAAATTCAATGCAATAAGCAGTTCGTATGGCTAAGTACCAACAAAGGTCTTGCGTGTATAGATCTAGATAGCAATGCCATTTACAAATACAGCGCTATTGATGGTTTGCAAGACAACGAGTTCAATCGCTATGCTTCTTGCATATTGCCCGATGGCCGTATGGTGTTCGGCGGTATATCTGGTCTTAGTGTATTTAAACCAGCGGATGCTTTAGGCCTTTCGTTTAATAGTAGCATACATATCACTAGTGTTAAAATAGATCAATCGGATGTATCTATCAAACATTCCAATAATATCGATAAAGATAGTTTTGGTGTACCACAAACCATCAAGATTAAACACAGTGAGAAGTTTTTGCAAATTAGTTTTTCCCTCAACGATTTTTCAAATACAGGGCAATGCGTGTACAGCTATTTGTTAGAAGGTTTTGATAATAAATGGCATACCGTTGTCGGGAAAAATTTTATTGAACTCAATAATTTGCCTATTGGCAATTACAAGTTGTGGGTAAAGGGTTGCAACAGCAAGGGTGTATGGAGCAAACCTATTACAATTACTGTGATCGTGATTAGTCCATGGTGGCGCCGTTGGTGGGCGATTGCACTGTTTATAATTGCAGCGTCAATGATTGTGCGCTCAATCGTGCGCTATCGTATAGAGCAAATCAAAAAAGTAGAACGTATCAAAAACCGCATCAGTAGCGACTTGCACGATGAAATTGGCAGTAGTCTTACGAGCCTCAATATCTACAATAATCTTGCGCAAAAATACAGCAGCGATAAGGGTGTTAAGTATTTGCAGCGCAGCGAAGTGGTGCTAAAAGACGTTATAGAAAGTCTCAACGATATTGTGTGGAGCCTTAACAGTCGCAACGAAACCGCCGATAGTATTTCTAAACGTTTTGAAGTAAGTAGTGTGGTAGAAGCCTTGCGCCTAAAGGGTTACAAAGTAAATCTAAGCATTAGCGAATCTGCAAAGAAAATTATACTTGGTAACGAGCAACGTAAGAGTTTGTTGCTCTGCATTAAAGAAGCCTGCAATAACAGCTTGAAGTACGCCAATGGCAATAAGGTAGACGTACACCTCGATTACTACAACAAGCGCATGCAAGTGCATATCAGCGATAATGGTGATGGCTTTACGATAGATAGTCCTAAGCGTGGCAATGGCCTACTGAATATGCAAGAACGTATGCACAATATTGGCGGCGAAGCAGAAATTACAAGTGTAGAAAAGCAAGGTACCAAAGTGATGTTAAGTTTTCCGGCATAGTATACAAGGGCTATTTGCTGGTATGCTATTTTTTTTGAACCTTTACATCCATACAAGCAAAGCAATGATACGCGTAGTAATTTTCGACGACAACAAAAATCTTACTGAGAGCCTTACGGCATTTTTTGAAGATACTGAGCAAGTGCAAGTGCTAGCTACATTCGATAATTGCACCAATGTAATCTACGATGTTACAAGCACCGATCCCGATGTTGTACTAATGGATATTGATATGCCAAAAGTAAATGGCATTGAAGCTGTGCGTCAGTTAAAGCAAGCCTTTCCCGGTAAGCATGTATTAATGCAAACAGTATTTGAAGACGAAGAAAAAATTATTAGTGCTATACAAGCTGGTGCCGATGGTTATATCCTCAAAAGCGCAGGTCCAAATCGTTTGCTAGAAGCTATTCAAGATGTGATTGAAGGTGGTTCACCAATGACGCCAATTGTTGCCCGCAAAGTAATCGCGTATTTTAGTCAGCCGAAAACCAAGGAAGTCCATTTTGAAGAATTGACACCGCGCGAAAACGAAATTTTACAATTGCTTACGCATGGCAAAAGCTATAAAATGATTGCCGACGATTTAAGCATAAGCTTCAACACCGTTAAAAACCACATCAAAAGTATTTACAGCAAATTGAATGTGAATAGCATGGGTGAGGTAATGCAGAAGGTGTTTAGATAATTTTGTTGTACACTTCACACACAAACCCAAACACAAACCCTACAACACCCGTATAACCTGCGCGTCCACCCAAACCGTACTGCCACTCGGTAGCTTCACTTTGTATCTACCGCCGCCAATAGCCGTTCTCTTTTCAAACGCCAGCACCTGCACCACTGTACCCTCAGCAACTATAGGCTGGCCCTTGGTTTTTACACTACGCTCTTGCCATGCGCCTTTAGTTGTTTGCAATACAACACCATGTTGATACAATCGCTGAAACACATAATTAGCCATTGCTCCCAAACTGTAGATGATAAACAACCAAAATGCAAGTTTACGTACCACAATAAAAAATGCAGGCGTCTTACGCAATTTTCTCGTGATATGAATACTCATAAACACTAAGTAAAAAGCTAGCGCGCCAATACACCATTTATTCATGGTATGAAAGTGTAATACTTCTTTCAACCACGCCATATTAAACAAACTATTGCGTTGTGTATTCGGATTTTTAAGTTTAGCATTAGTAAGCGCTAAATTTTCTTGTACACTAATATTCTCTGGCTCGTATTGCAGTGCTTTTTCGTAGCACCATACCGCCATGCCAAATTGCTTGCATTTGTAATACGCATTACCGGCATTGTAAAACACACTGCTGCTATGCAAGCCATCGTTGATGATTTGCGTATATAGTTTTGCCGATTCTACATATTGTCTATTGTGATAAAGCTTATTGGCCTCTTCAAACATTACTGTACCAGCCTGTGCAAAAGGCGGCAAGCAGCACAACATCAGTAGCCATATGTAAAAACGTTTTTTCATTTATGCTACTTGCTCTTCGATATTGGTTATGATTGTAATGGCGTCGTCGTAAGTGCGCTTCATATCGCTTACACTTGGTTCTTTACTGCCGCTGTACAAAATTTCTTCGCAATGCGCCATCGTGCTTGTAAGTAAGGCACGCGTTGTTGGGTCTACATATTTTGTTGCAAGCAATTCATCTGCAGTTTCTTTATTTAGTTTACTAAGCGGCACGCCAAGCTTATCGCTTATGTATAGCCATACTGCTTTATGGGTTTCATTATAAAAACCAGTAGCATTTTCTTCGCGCAAGGTTTCGTGTGCTATGCTTAAGCGTTGTGCTGCTGCATTTACGAGTTTAGTATGCTCAATTTGCTCTGGCGTTTTTGTGCTTAGTCTTTTTTGTCGAGCATAAAAGCTAGCCAACACAAATAATACCAACGGCAAGAGGAAGGCCAACCAATACCATTTATTTTCTGCCAAAAGGTTAATGACATTCTTCTGCATATTATCGTTGGCAACAATATCGTGTATATCCTGCGGCAATCCACGACGCGGTGCAAGCTTTGCGTTTTTACCAGCGCTTACTTTTAAAGTATACTCTGGTGCTTGTAGTGTTTTGTATTGGCGCGTTTCAATATCAAAATAAGTGAAGCTAGCAGCAGGAATATGTATTTCGCCAGCATTGCGCGGCTGTAATGTGTACTTAAAAATTTTGTAACCACTAATGTCTGTAACGGCATTACTAAGCGTATCAAACACTTGGGGTTCGTACACTTCAAAGTCACCCGGAAAAGTAATGCTTGGTTTACCCAATGCTTTTAGATTGCCGGAGCCTCTTAGTGTGTACACTAGTGTTGCTGTTTCGTCGGTACTCAGTTCTGCTTTATCGATAGCACTTTCTAAAGTAAAACTACCTACACTACCGTCAAAGTCTTCTGGCGCATTTGCAGGCAATGGCAATATCTCTATTTCCACGGGGTCGCTGCTAATAGAAATCGGCACCTTTTGTACATCGCTTATGCTCAACAAACTGCCAAGTAAGCCGCCAAATCCGCTGCTTTCGCGATAATCTGGTCTATCGCTTTCTACTTGTATGGCGCCATCTAAATCAAAGGCTGGTATGGTATGTTTGCCTGCACCTGTTGCAAACAAGGCTACTTTGCGCATGGTATGCTTGCGATAAGGTTTGCCGTTAATCACTACGCGCTCGCTTTGCTGTGCATTTTTTTCTTTGGCAAAATCTTGCACCCAAAAACCATCGGGGCTTGTTGGTTTGCGTATGGCCGCTTCCATGTTGAGCAAGGTGTAAACATTATACTCTACGGTAATTTGCTCTCCTACAAAGGCTTTGCTTTTATCAATGTCTATGCGCGTAAAAACTTTCTCTTTTAGTTCTTGTGCTGATAAGCTCGGCCGTGGTGATGGCGTAAGTGTTTTTGCATTGGGCTTTATCTGTTGTTTTCCAAACACGCCCATTGGGTCGTACGGTTGCTTTTGAGCGGCCCCTGCATGATTCCCTTTTATAACTGTAATGGTGCAGCTATTACTGTTTATCAATTTACCATTAACGACAACTGTTGCACCAGGCACAATCAAATTTCCAGTTGATTTAGGCTGTAGAAAGTAGTCAAATGAATGTGTGCTACTCGTAGCGCCATTAATTGTGCTAAATGATGAGCTTTGAATTGGCCCAGCAAGGACTATGAAATTAGCAAAATTAGGTGGCCTGAAGCCTTCCAATCTTGTGGCATTATTAAGCGTATATGTAACCTGAAATTGATTTTGCGTACCAACCTTGGTCGTACTTACAGAGGCACTAAAGCTCAAATCTTGGGCATACGCTTTTTGTAAAGACGCAAACCCCATCATTATTAAAACTGTTAGTATTACCCTCATTGCGCGAGTGGCACAAATTTAGTAAAATAGGCCATGCTTTGCGCTGTTAAAATGCTCTTAAAGACTGGTTCTGCAAAGTGTTTGCTTTGTTTTGAAAATTATGCCATCATAAGGGCCTTTAGCACCCACGATATTGCTACCAAAATGCAAGGCGGCGCTGTGCGATACTGTGGTCTTGCTAAGTTTTAGTACCTTTGCCGCGCTTTATGCTAGAAAAAATAGAAGCCATAGCTGCACGATTCGAGCAAGTAGGGGTAAGCCTTACCAACCCGGATGTAGTAAACGACCAAAAGAAGTTTAGCGAATTCAGCAAAGAATATCGCAAACTTGAGCCTATAGCACAAGCATACAAAGACTATAAGCAGTGCCTCGATACCATAGATTTCGCAAAAGAAATACTTAATACCGAGAGCGACGAAGACCTACGTAGCCTAGCCAAAGAAGATCTTGGCTCTGCAGAAACTAAAAAAGAAGAATTGGAAGAATTAATTCGTCAACTGCTGGTACCAAAGGATCCACAGGACGAAAAGAACGTTATTCTTGAAATTCGCGCTGGTACTGGTGGCGACGAGGCAAGCATTTTTGCGGGCGATTTGTACCGTATGTACCTCAAATACTGCGACGTACGCGGTTGGAAAGCCAGTGTACTCGACGAAAACCTGGGCACCACTGGTGGTTTCAAAGAAGTAATCTTAGAAATTGTTGGCGACGATGTATATGGCACCCTTAAGTACGAAAGTGGCGTGCATCGTGTACAACGTGTACCGGTTACAGAAGCAAGCGGTCGTATACATACGAGTGCTGCAACTGTAGCGGCAATGCCGGAAGCTGATGAGGTAGATTTTGAACTGCGCGAAAGCGATGTAAAAATGGAAACCGCGCGCAGTGGTGGAGCTGGTGGACAGAATGTAAATAAGGTAGAAACTAAAGTTATTCTTACCCACGTGCCTACAGGTACCGTGGTGATGTGTCAAACAGAGCGTACACAGTTAGCCAATCGTGAGAAAGCGTTTCATATGATGCGTAGCAAACTTTACGAAGAAGAAGTTCGCAAGCACGAAGAAGAAATTGCACGTAGCCGTAAAACACTTGTAAGTACTGGCGATCGTAGTGCAAAAATTCGTACATACAACTGGCCACAGGGTCGTATTACCGATCACCGTATTAATAAAACCATGTACAACTTAGATGCGTTTATTAACGGCGACATTCAAGAAATGATTGATGCCTTACAGTTTGCTGAGAATGCCGAAAAAATGAAAGCAGGGGAGACCTTGTAAACCTTCAGCTTAAAAAAATAGCCACTTCTTTTTTAATCTTACACTATAAATTCTAACATCAGTAACTGGCCTATCGCCGTACTGTTTGTTAGTAGGTGTTGCAGCTATTTTTTCTACAACATTGTAGCCACGAATTACTTCACCAAACACTGTATAGTTGCCATCTAAATGTGGTGTACCGCCAACTGTAGTATATACTTTGCGACGCTCTGGCGTTACTGTTAGATTGCGCTTTTTAATGGCAGAATCTAAACCTGCTTCGGTAAAAATTTTACCTTGCACAATATAAAATTGGCATGCACTACTTTCTTTACCAGGATTATCGTCGCGCGCTGCTGCCATTACGCCTCGTTTGTGACAATGCTTATCGGGCATTATTTCTGCAGGTATGCGATAAGGTAAATCGCCGTCACCATAAGTTGTATCGGGTTTGCTATGCTTGGTTGTTGGGTCGCCGCCTTGTATCATAAAGTTTTGTATCACTCTATGAAATAGTGTGCTATCTAAAGTGTGTTCTTTTGCAAGTTTTACATAGTTGGCTGTATGCAATGGCACATCATCGTATAGCTTTACAATAATTGTACCCATACTTGTACGAATTTTTAGTTTATGCTTTTGTGCAAAGCTGTGTAAGCCTAAGGCGCAGAGTAGTATCGTTAGCAAGCAATTTTTCACCATGTAAATGTAGGCGCTTGCTTTTAGACCCACAACAAAAAAACTAAATGCATTGCAAAGACTAGTGCTTCTTGCTATCACTATACACTTTCCACTTTACGCGCTCATCTTTATTGCGCTCTATTACTAGTGGTTTACTCGGCACAAAATTGATGTCTATTTCTTTGTAAGTGCCATCGCAATGTAGTTCCAACAAAATGCTTTGGTATGGCTTGAAGTTAAGTGTAATGTTTTGTGTGCTATCGCAATGCTTAATGGTAAATATGCGCACTTGTACATCTGCACTATCTGTATAAGCTTGGCCATACTCAATAGGAAATTTAAGCGCTCTCGCCTTAGGCTGTGCAAAGAAAATATACTTTGTATCGCCATCTTGTCTTATCCAAAAGTCTATATCGCTAGGGCCTGTTACTACGCCTTGCACAGTATCTAAATCTTGCCAATTGGTATGCACATTTTTATACTTTTTGCGCAAGCGATGCACATCGTACGACATGGGTATATCGGTATGGTTGTATATAATACTATAGTTATTTCTAAAGTAAAGCGGCACACCTTTCTTGGCCAATTGCTCAATAATGCTTTGCGTTTCGGCGTCTATGTACTCCATATAAAAGCAAACACCTTTGCACGGTGCAGCATTATTGCCAAAGTAAATACCACTATCTGTAATGCGTGCTTCTTTCAAGCTTTGTGCATTTACCCAAAATGGTCTAAACTTTTTTATTTCTCGTGGCATATAGATATTGCGTAGTTCGTAATAACCCCAGGCCCAAATAAATTGCTCTTCAATCGGCAGCTCACCTTTCATCCAATTATCTTCAAGTGGTAGATACAAAGCCATCTCGTTGTAGTTACTGCCCTTGCGCATATAATTGCTCACCGTAGTAAGATAGCTGTTAAAGGGACGTACCTCATTGACAAAGGCACTGCTATCGCCAAGATGTACACTTGCATAAAAGCGCCATTTATCGGTACCTGCAGGTGTATAAGGTTTGCCATGCCATACAATTTGATTCACGCCATTGGCAAAAACAGCATCGGCTACCAATTTCATATCTGCCACTTGCTCTTTGCGTATATACTCGCGCGGCCATCCATACAAACATGTAAAGGTTTCGCAGCTTACAATTTTTTTGTTGCTAAGCATTGCAGCACTCGCAGGTATATTGGCAAAATTGGGTTCGTATAGCATCGCTTCTGTTTCAGGAATATCAATGCGTTTGTATGCTTCAATCACATCAACCGGTGCACCACTTACTTGTGCACGACTGTAGGCAAACATACTGTGTGCTTTATTTGTAAATGGTTGGTAGAAATTGTTCAACACTTTGTCGGCCACTAGTTGCATATATCTATAGCGATGCACATTGGGTTCTATACAATACAAACTATCTAATTGCGATGTGATATCGTAGTGATATCGTGCTTTAAAATCTTTAGTGAATTTTGGCGTCGTCAAGTATTTTGTTTCTACTTCCCAGCTATCGCAAAAAAGTGCGCTTGTGCTTCCTGCCATGGCTGCTTGAAGCGCATTGCCTGTTCGTGTTGCATAGTGGTCAAAAGCGGTTACATTCAGATGGTCTAGTACTAAGCCCTTCTTTGGATAATCCCAGGATGCTGTAATTTCTTGACGCCATTTTTTATCGCCGAATTTTTGCGTGGCATATTTGCGTGGCACTTTGGTGTCTCCAAATGGCCAAAGGCTGCCAAAAGTAAAATCGCATGTAAGATTTAAGCTATCTGCACATTTTTTGGCATAGGCTACCATTTCTGTCCATTGTGGACTCAACCATGCTTGACGAGGCGTGTAATTAATGGTGTCTTTGTCCATACGATTAAGTGGATATACCCAAGCAATTTCTACGCCACCAAAACCATGTTGTTTTAGCCAATACAAGTTGTCGGCAATGCTTGGCTTATCGATAGTACTTGCAAACCACCACCAACGTGTGATAGGCTTGCCGCCTTTATAGGCATCTTGCGCAAGCGCTGCAAAATCAATTTGCGCCTGAGCGTTTAGACAAAATAGTAAAAGAAAAAAGTACCCAATGTGCTTTTTCATGCGCTGCAAAAGTAGTGTTTGCACTGCATGTATATTGCGGTTTTTCTGTGACTTGTAGCTAGCTTTTGCTTTTAGCACGCGCTTGACCAAAACGCCAACCTAAAGATAATCGCAGCACGGGCAATACTTTAGAAATATTCTCTAAGCCAGTGATAACGGTTGCAGAATTCCCATATGGACCATTTGTTTTAGCACCATTGACTTTAAATGTTTCATTACCTACACCTAGGCCAACTAAGCTACTAAAGTACAGGTTGCGTTTATTGATATCAGTAGCAAATTTGCAAACAAATAGAGCGCCATAGTTTTGCTTCGTCAATAAATTATCTGTTGGCTCAAATGTTTTGTTGAGAAAAGGATTGTCAAAACTTGTGCGCACAGACCTGTATTGCAACATGCCACCGATGGCTATGTATTCTTTAATATGCTTTAAGCCTAAGCCTTCTGTCATAAAGCCACCTAGTTTTACATTGCTTACACCCCATGTGTTTATTTCTTTATCCATCAGGTCTTTGTAGTCGGCACTGCGCAATACAGTGTACAAGTTGATTTGCACAGAATACTTTTTAGTTACATCTGTGCGGCCAAGTTCAAGGCCAATGCGCGCATCACGATTGAGGTATGTTTGCGGCATAAAGCCAGCATAGTGGTACACTTGTGCAACAGTTGTGCTATGCAAAGCAAGAATGCTTACAAGTAAGGCTAGGATTTTACTTTTCAACTTATTTCTCTTTAAATGAAGACGTTTTCTTGCGTGCGCCTATTTGTATACCGCAACTAAGTCTTGCAAGCGCGAATATCATACTACCACTATTCGTTTCTGTGCGCAAATAATCACCGTCTTCAGGAGTAATATAGTTTGATACTTTCACTCCATTGCGCCAATTTTGCTTGTAACTGCCGCCTAAGCCAACACTGAAATTACAGTAAACTTTTTCATTGAGAAAAGTAGAATGGTTGGTAACAACTGCCGCAAAAGCGAGTCGCTGCTTGTGCAATCTATTGTTTTCGGCCAAGTAAGGTGGGTTAGCCAAAGCATCATCAAAGCTAGCGGAAGCGTATTTGTATTGAAAGAACAAGCCTGCAAAATATTCTGGCCTAAATTGAGCGCTCACTAGTACATCACCTAAAAAACCACCTTGTTTGCCATTTAAAAAGTTGTCTCGTCCATATACTGGGTGCACAAATTTTGTAAAAGCATCACTGCGAACAATATAGCCAAGGCTAGAAAAAACTGCAATACCTTTTGTTTTATCGACACGACCTAATTCCACTGCAACACGGTTATCGGGATTAGCTAAGCTAGTAGGAATAATGCCAACAGTATATACCTGTTGCGCAAAGCATGCATTACAAGCAAGCACACATAAAGCTAGCAGCACGAATTTCATAAGACAAATATAAGAACTTACATCTGTTGGTGAAATCTTGTCTTAAAAATTGATCTAATTAAGACGCCTAGTCCTAGAGTGAAGGGCTTACTGTTTTACAACACGCAATGCCTTTTTAGTTTCGCCATGTTGAATTGTTAGGATATATATGCCTGGCGATAGGCTGCGCATATCTAGATGCTTACCTTGGTTTGCATGCACATTATAAATAGTAGAACCCATAAGATCAGTAACACATATTTGATCTGAATTATCTAGGCCTTCAATCTCTAGATAATCTGTAAACGGATTTGGATAGGCACTAACCCTTAAGTCATTAAGGCTGGTGCTAATACTATTGGGCACAGCATATGTGTTTTTTGTAGTATTGGTTACAATTGCAGGATTTGTATCGAAATAAATATATGCTGTATTAGTAAACTGTGTTCCAAGCGCTTGGTTAGGCTTTGCTTTTATGCGATAGCTTACAAATCCATGGCTTGCAGGTTCGTTGGCATTGCTATCTGGCAAATTGATGCCAAAAAATCTAAAGCGCACAACATTGGGTCTTACCCACTCTGGATGCATTGTGTGCGATGCACCTACAATCTTAAATGTTGTAGAGTCGAAGTTTGCATCCAAGGTATCTACAATAGAAATATTTATTGCTGGTGCAGTACCTGTGTTTTGAAAGTTAACACGATACTCAAAATCTGTTGTACTCGGCGGCACATCGCCATTTGGCCCTTCGCCCTTTGGCAATACATGTTTGTCGTTAGGATCGTAGGAGTTTACGACTGGCAAACACATAGTACCGCTGTTATTGCTAGGTACAGCGTCGTTACTTGGCGTTGGTGTAAATATTTGAAAGCAAAGTGTATCACCAATGTTTACAGTATTATTGGGCGTTAGGTGCACCGCACTCATAAGCGAATTCCAATAACCATTGGCTGAAAGATTAGTAAGGTTTGTATAATTCCATTGCAATGTATCGCCATTGACGTAGGTAGCAGGATTGTTGCTTAGCAATGCATTATAGTTGCACCTGTTATCCTTCACCAATGTTAGCACGCCACTAATTGTATCGCATCCAACATTGCTTACTCTTGGATATATATAAAATGGAAGAGCCGGTCGCGGCAGTACACAATTAAAGTTGCTTGCAGCTAGATCTACATTTGTGCCGCAGTTAAGTGCAAAGTCTACACCTGTTTGCGGAAGTGTTGTAAAGGAATATGATGGTACTGCACAGGTACTGTACGGGAAATAAAAGGAATATGTTGGAGGAATAGAAACAGTATAACTTTGAAGCCAGCTCTCTTGGAGTTTAGCATTGTAGTTGCCAGCAGAGTTTGTGAATTCGTATTGCGGCACACCGCCGCCGCCGCCACTAAGATATGATGTGGTGTTTACTAAAACACTATTTAGGGGTTTATCGCCAGTGTTATAGATACAGTCATTATTATAATCTAAGTAAACATTACCACTTACATTGCCGTATTGGCAGGGGTTTGGCACAGGAAACGACATTGCTGCAAAAACATTGTAAAGCGTATCTGAGCCAGAGATAACTTTGTACATGCTTGCGCTATAAAAATTAGCATAACCATTTATCACATCTTTATCCGAGTAGATGAAATTGATGGTATTTATAGCTACTGGAACATACCACGGATTTTGACCACTTGAATTTGTATTTGTAGTTAGCAACATGCCTGCATTCATATCAACTATTTCCACCACATCTCCCACAAAGCTATTATTGATAACCAAAAACCAATTCTCATTTGCAATAGTGGAGCAGGTGTTGCTATCATGGGTAGCAGTAATGCTAATTGATAAATCAATATCTCCCTGAACATAATTTTGAGCAGCGCTATTCTTGTTTACACATATAAGTGCTAGGAAAGCAAACCCTAAAAATTTTCTTGTCATTTTCTATCTTTTATACTAATACGAGTACTAGTATACATAACGTTTGCCATGTATTGATCTTTTTCTTTCGCAATTTCAGTGCATTTCCGGCACATGCCCCTTGCTCACTTTCCAAATAAAACCATCCAACACATAGTGCGTCAGCTGAGGTGTAAGCAAAGCTGGTATTGCAATTTGTAAAAATTCTTTGCTTGCTAAAACCTTGGCACCATAAAACATCTTGAACAAATGGGCTTGGTCGTGCCAATACCAAGCATCCCATAGGCCCTCTTCCAAAAAACCAAATAGTACAGGTATCGCTAAAAATATCAGCACGCCTATTGGTTTGTACAGTTTGCTGTACGCGCTTGTATCGCCAAGTTTTTGTGTTTGCTTTTTGCCATACAACCACACAATGGCTAAATAGGGTATACCATGGCTGGCCACATTGAGTAAGCTAAAACATAAATCGCTATTGTAATACACAATGCCTGCATACCAACTTAGAATCGTTCCTAGAATAACAAGGTGGGTCATGCTTGCGTTCATTTGTTTTTCTGTCGCACGCATTACTAAAGAAATAACGTACACAGCCAATATAGCAAAGTACAAGTAGCGCGCCATAACTTCTAATATAGGATGACGTAAGAAAACAAAGTCGTTTGCCGTAAACCATGTAAACTGAAATGGTCCGTGAACATGCCAATACACCAAAGGATAAATGCATGCTGCGTAAACCGTGATAATATCTACACGATTGTAGAACTTATGTTTGTACTGCCTATTATAAACTTTTACAAAGCCGTACTGTTGTCGCACAAAATGCCATACTGCTGCATATGCGGCGATGCGCCAAAAAGCAGTTGCGCCAAACTGATATAATAGAAAAGCACTTATAAAGCAAATGGCTGGGATTAACTTCAATAACAAATTAAGTTCGCTGCGTTGCGTTTTATCGAAATAGGTGCGATACAATGTGCTATACACATGGCCTACATCCACGAGCAAAATAAGCACCACCCACCACCAAGTATTCAATGATTGTACACGTTCAAAATAATCGTGAAACAAGAGTATGGCAGCAAACGAAATAAATGGCGGACCTGCTATCCACAATAGTTCGAAATACTTGTTATATAAATACTGTCGCTGCACGTATTGCTCGCTGTGATTAATTTGTTTAGGTGCTAGCCCATTTGCCGGCTGCTAGTCCTTGATAAAATGCTTCTTCAAAAATTGATATGCCTGCAAAGTCGGTATGTGCTAAGGTAATATGTGCTGGTAGATTTTTTCGAATTTCCTCTATTACACCACTACTTAATAAATGCGGGCTTGGCGCAATCATCGCATGACCAAAAGTATGTAGTTCCATATCCACGATATAGTCTTCGATATTGGCATATACAGTTTTTAAATCCTTGATTACTTCGGTTTGCAATTGCTGGTCGGTTTTCTCGCGCAATTGCTGTCGTAAAGTTTTTGCAGAAGCACCATTATAAGGTTTATAATAGGTAAACACCATATTGCCAACATTCTGACTTAAGTGCTGATGATTGGCTACCACATAGCCCAAAGATGTACTGCCATATAGCACATTATCCCAACTCAATTCTACGCCCGGCTGCTCTGGCAAAGGCTTTACAGTAATATTAGCAACCAACCACGGGTAGTGCGCAAAGTGCTGCATTTGTGTGGCATCAATGGATTGAGGTAATATTTTTCCAACGACATGGGCTGGCGTAGCTAAAATAATTTTTCTTGCTTCTATACACGCATACTGATTAGTCCTTGCTTGATAATAGGTAATCTTTTTGCCTTCAATTTTTTGCACTAAAGCTTGCAGTTGTAGTTCTGCTTTGCTTTGTTGTTGCAATTTTTCAACTAAAAAATTATTGCCTTGTGGCCAAGTCAATTCATCGTCGAAGCTAATGCCAGCAGAGCCTTTGCCCATACGACATGCATAGTAGTGTACCATGGCCCATGCGCTGGTTTGACTATAATGGCTTCCGTAATCATCGCACATACAGTAGTTGACATACCAATGCAAGGCTTCGCTGTGGTAATTATTCTGCAACAAAAATGTTCGCGCATCTATTTTGTCTAAACTATTAAAGGCCGCATTTTTACTACTATTACTTGCTGGTATGTCGTACAAGTATTTGCCATTGCTATCTTTTTTATAGCGATAGCTGTTTACAAATTCTAAGAAGCGTTGTATTTGCTCGCTATCTTTTTTTTGCAACATGTTGTGCGGCACTAAACCATCTTGCCATGTGCCATGCATAAACAAGCGCTCCATATTATCGAACACCAAATGCTCTTTATTGTAAACAGGCAGGCCTTCGTTATCGTAAGCAAGTACAACACCTGCTTCTTGTAAAAATTCTATCAGTTCTGTACAGTGCAAAGGTGGTACTGGTAAATAGTGTGCTCCCAAAGGATATTTTGTTACACTATTCTCACCGCAACGTGCATTGCCACCAATCGTATCGCCAAGCTCCAGCATTAAAACTTTTTGCTTACTATGTTTTGCCAAATAGCGTGCAGCACTTAATCCGCTTACGCCTGCGCCAACAATTACCACATCGTATTGTGCACTAACTGCTAGATTTGGTATAGATGTTTGCTCTCTTAGCTTGTGCGCTACGGCACTATTATCTTGCCGACGACGAAGTGCATACCGTGCACGCTTACAAGCTCCTGCAAAAAAGCTGATGCCAACTGCACTTGCAGCTATGATGCGTATAAATTTTTTGCGATGCACGGCTTATGGGCAAGTTAGTAAAAAATGTGATGCCATGCTTTTTGTTTTAAGCATTGACACATTGATGCCACTATGCGCCCCAATTTTCGCGATCTAAACTTCGGTACTGAATCGCTTCTGCCAAATGCTCTACATTAATTTGATCGGCAGCAGCAAGGTCAGCAATAGTGCGACTTACTTTGAGTATGCGATCATATGCGCGGGCACTAAGATTTAAACGCTCAATTGCATTTTTCAATAAGTTGCTGCAAGCTGTATTGAGCACACAGTATTCGCGCAGGTGATTTGTAGTCATTTGCGCATTGCTATAGATGCCCGGTTCAGATTTATAACGCTCGGTTTGTATTTCTCGTGCACGTATTACTCTTTCGCGCACTGTCGGACTTTTTTCTGCATTGGCATTGTGCTTGCTTAGTTCTGCTACTTCAACCGGCGTCACTTCTACATGTAAATCAATACGGTCGAGCAAGGGGCCGCTAATTTTGTTTAAGTAGCGCTGTACAACACCCGGTGCGCAACTACATTCTTTTGTCGGATGGTTAAAATAGCCGCATGGACAAGGATTCATGCTGGCGACTAGCATAAAGCTGGCAGGAAAATCTATACTCACCTTAGCACGACTAATGGTTACACGGCGTTCTTCCATGGGTTGACGCATCACTTCCAATACGGTGCGTTTGAACTCGGGTAATTCGTCTAAAAACAAAACACCATTATGTGCCAAACTAATTTCGCCTGGCGCAGGATTGCCGCCTCCGCCCACAAGCGCTACATCGCTTATCGTATGGTGCGGCGCACGAAAAGGCCGACGGCTTACAAGTGTACTGTTTTCTGGTAGCTTACCAGCTACACTGTGTATCTTGGTCGTTTCTAAAGCTTCTAGCAAATTAAGCGGCGGCAATATCGTTGGCAGTCTTTTTGCTAGCATAGTTTTGCCTGCACCAGGAGGACCGATAAGAATTACGTTGTGTCCGCCTGCAGCGCTTATTTCCAAAGCCCGCTTGATATTTTCTTGACCTTTTACATCGCTAAAGTCTATATCAAAATCGTACTGATTATTGTAGAACTCATCGCGTGTATCTACAAAAACGGGATGCGCTGTGCTTGAACCATTGAGCAGGTCTACGACATCTTTTAAGTGTTGCATGCCGTACACTTTGAGGTTGTTTACAATGGCTGCTTCTCTACCATTTGCTTCTGGCACAATAAGTCCTTCAAATTCTTCTTTGCGCGCTTGTATAGCTATTGGCAATGCGCCTTTAATGGGTTGTATGCTACCATCTAAACTTAGCTCGCCCATTATTACAAACTTGTCGAGCTTATCTGTATTTATTTGATCTGTTGCGCTAAGTATGCCAAGGGCTATGGGTAAATCGTAGGCACTGCCTGCTTTGCGAATATCGGCTGGCGCAAGATTGATGACAATTTTTTTGCGCGTCATTTCGAAGCCATTGTGTTTAATGGCAGTTTCTACACGTTGTAAACTTTCTTTTACTGCATTGTCGGGCAAACCAACGATGTGATAGCCTACACCTTTACCTGCATCAACTTCTATTGTAATGGTTTGCGCTTCTACACCGTAAACGGCACTACCAAATAATTTTACCATAAGCGAGGTTGACGAAGGTCGAGAAAATTTTGCGGATTGAGGGGAGAAAAAATGTATTCCGCGCAAATTACTTCAGCCGCATAAATTGCATATCATAAGTCCCTGCGTTAGCATTGCTAATTTTAGTACGCAATGCATCACCATGTTTGTACAAAATTCTGTCAGGTATATCTAATTGCTCAAAAGCCTGCCTCATGCTATCATTCATTTGAAGGCTTGACCTAATAGTACGTTTTAGCACGTGAAGTCTTACTACATTGTCCTCGGCTTCCCATGTACCATAGTCAGTGTTAAAGCAAGGATTGACTAATACAAATGTGCCATCTGACCTTATACTTAGTGTTTGGCCTTCTGGATACCTAATGCGGTATAGGTTCCAATCGACTAATGCTCGCCACTTACTTACTTTAGTGGTGTATTCTCCAATAAATTTACTAGAACTTTTAAAAGATGTTGCTGTCACAAAAAGGACCAAACTACAAGCTAAGAACTTGCCTAGTAATCCCAAGCGATTGATAAGCATGAGGTAAAATTAGTTTATTTATTGGCGCAAGATTTAACACTTGCCAATATTATATCTTTATTCACAATTTGTAAATTGCAATCAAATTCATCTCTATGCAGCAAATTCTTAAAAGTTTTACGGCACTCATTGTTATCGTTCTGCTGGCACATAGTGCAAGCGCTCAAATAAGTATTGGTTATGCTAAGCAGTATACCGCAACATTAGAAGGTTCACAAACCATACGCAATCAATTTAGTTTGCATCCAAACCAATGGTGGAACGATTTTAGCGTCTTTAGCAATATTGGCTTAAATCCAAAATGGCAACTGCAAGTTGGTGTTTCTACTACAACTAAAATGCTTGCGAAGCAAGGTACTTTTAAGGATCTGCCAATGCAAATGTATATTACTCAAACGCCTACAATTATTGAAGCTACGCCAATGTACAATTTTGTTAGCAATGCTAAATTCAAAGCAAGTATTGGTGCTGGCCTACCATTTATTTCTACGGCACTAATATTAAAAAATGATAATCCAGTGGAAACTATTTGGCTTGAAACTAAACGTAATAACACGATTGGTTTACTAGCAGCAGCAAGTGCGCAGTATAGAATTTGGGATAGACTTACCGCAAACGCCATGCTCAAAAGCATCTACACAATTGGTACATTAGAAAATCAATACGCTTGGATGCCACAAGCAGGTTTAGGTTTGGCTTTTGACATCAAGAAATAAGTTGCTTGGATATGCTTGTTCTAGCCAATATCGGCAACATCACGCCAACTATTAGCAAACATATCTTCGGTAATCTCTAAGCTTGCGTCGCCGCCATAGATGAGCATGCCATTATTGATGCGCGACAGTTTTCGATACCATTGCAAGCCTTTCGTCATGCCTGCATCGTACTTCGCATTAAGTTTGATTTCAATTGGTGTCCATTCTTCGTGTAAGCTTTGTATTAAATCCACTCCGTTGCCTGCGCTATCTCTAAAGTAGTATTGGTCGGCAAGCATGCCTTGGTTAAACTGGTTTTTGCGCAGTTCTGTAATGACCCAGTTTTCAAAAATGGCGCCCTTGCTTTCGTGGCTTGACAGTTTGGATGCACTATAAATCTTTAATAAGTGGCAAAGTAGACCAGTATCGCAAAAATATAACTTGGGTGCTTTGGTAAGCCGCTTTAGGTAGTTATTGAAATAGGGCTGCACCAAGTAAATAATATAAGACGCTTGCAGTACAGATAGCCATTCGTTTACAGTACGAACATCTATACTTAAATCGCTAGCCATTTTGTTGATTTGTAATTGTTGACCAGCTAAGCCTGCGCAATAAGCAATAAAGCGCTTAAAGGCATCGGCATTATTGATATTACGAATCAAGCGAACATCTTTTTCTATATAAGTATTCAAGTAATTTTCGTACCACAACTTTTGCTCTATCTTCTGCACCACTATTTCGGGATAGGCGCCGCGCTGCATGACTTCAAATTTATTCTGTTGTGCTATTGCGGCCTTTGTACTAAGCTCGCTATAACTCAAAGGCAATAATTGCAAATAAGCCACTCTTCCCGCAAGCGATTGCGAAATAGACTGTTGCAGTAGAAAATTATTGGAACCGCTCAAAATAAATAAACCTTTCTTGCTGGGATTTGCATCTAAAACGCCTTGTAGGTAATTAAAGAGCTGAGGTAATTTTTGCGCTTCGTCAATGATAGCACCCTGCTTAAATTTTTGCAGAAATCGTTTTGTATCTGCTTGAGCTTCTTCAAACACATCAGGATCTTCAAGGCTTACATAGACCTTTGCAGGAAAAGCCTGTTTTAGCAATGTGGTTTTGCCGCTTTGCCTTGGGCCCGTCACTGCCACACAGCGAAACTGCTGTGCCAATTCGCGCAGGGTCTGCAATGCTGCTCTCTGTATCAGTGCCATGGTAGCAAAATTATGCAAAAATTACATAAGACTCCCATTTTTGCATAAATATGTAAAAATAGCATTGGACTTCCATTTTTGCATAAACGTGCAAAAATAGCATTCGCTTAAATCACAGTATTAAGTAACCGTTGTATTTCCTCGGCATCTGCAATACCATTTGCGTCAACAGCACTAGAATGAAAGTATGCGACACTTGGTAAAGCCTGCCTTAGCTGCAGCAAATTGCTACTGCGCACACCACCGCCGGGCATAATACTTATTCGATTGCCAGCCAAGGATACGATTTGCTTTAGTTGTGCTAGTCCGTCAATGGCAGTACCACGAATACCACTACATAATATGGTGCTAAAGCCGCAGGCAATCACGTCTTCTAAATTTTGTGCAAAGTTAGCATGCACATCAAAGGCTCTATGACAGCTGCATGCTTTGCCATTTGCTGCGGCTATCAAACGCTTATTTTGCGCTGTATTAAATGTGCCATCTTCATTTAAGCAAGCAAATACAAAGCCATCTGCACCAAGTTTGTCAAATTGCACAATGCTGTCCTGCATTTCAACTAACTCCATTTCGCTATAAACAAAATTGCCGCCGCGTGGTCGTATCATCACATAAATAGGGATATCAATTTGTGTGCGTAACCTGCTAAACATTTCAGCATTGGGTGTTATACCACCCGCTTGCATGTCGTCGCACAATTCTATACGGTGTGCACCTGCCTTGTGTGCAACAATGGCTGATGCTTCGTTAAAGCATGCTATTTCTATTTTGTAAGAAGACATTGAAACTAAAATTTAATACGAAAGATGTAGAAGAAAAAGCAATCTGCTAAACACCATAAAAACTTGCCTTATGTAATTTGCTACCGCTTGCATTTTGCACTGCGTATTCAAAACCGTGTTGCAAACTATGGGCACCGATTTCACCTTTTTTATTAATGGCAATAAAACCAACTTGTATATCTGCTATGCGTTTGTTGCGTCGTTTAATAAGCGCCGCTATTCTATTTACCGCCTCTACGCATGCAGCATGTGGTGTTTTGCCTTGGCGCATAAATTCAACAACTAAATGACTACCTGCAGCACGAATCACTTCTTCGCCATGCCCAGTAGCTGTGGCTGCACCCACTTCATTATCTACATAAAGTCCTGCACCAATAATTGGCGAATCGCCAAGCCTGCCGTGCATTTTAAAGGCCATACCACTGGTGGTACAAGCGCCACTGAGGTTACCTTGAGCATCTAAAGCTATCATCCCAATTGTATCATGGTTCTCGATATTGACGATTGGTTTATACTCGCTCTTCTCTAGCCATTTACGCCATTCTTGTTCACTAGCTGCCACTAATAAATTTTCTTTTACAAAACCCTGGCTTAGTGCAAACTGCAAAGCACCGTCGCCCACTAGCATTACATGCGGTGTTCTTTCCATCACAGCACGTGCTACTGATATAGGATGTTTGATATGCTCTAAACAACCAACCGCGCCAATATTGGCATTCTCGTCCATGATGCATGCATCTAAGGTTACTCGACCATCACGGTCGGGTCGGCCACCATAGCCAACACTGCGCTCTGTAGGGTCAGCCTCCGGTACGCGCACACCTGCTTCTACAGCATCTAAGGCTCTGCCTTTATTATTGAGCACTTGCCAAGCCGCTGCATTTGCTTTTACACCAAAATGCCAAGTAGATACTACTACGGGCTGCGACGCTGGCAAAGTTGTATCGGGTTGGTCTTTAACTTCTGCATTTGCTTTTTTGCCTACAAGCAAGCCCCCCAAGGCCAAAGCAGATTGCTGCAGAAATGTTTTACGAGAAGACATAAATATTGAAGGTTAAAGTTAGGGGAAAAGCGTATTATATTGTTGAACCTGAATTATGCATTAGAGATATTAGTATTTGTGTAAACGGTTGATTTTATTAGCTTTGCTTTATACTAGCTATATCACCAAAATGGTTGACCTAAATATTGAGTATAGTGACAAGAAG
>JBJORA010000022.1:0-3458 GCA_046049675.1 Bacteroidota bacterium
AAAAGGACATATTTGTTTTTACGAGATTGGCAATATGTGTAGCGATTCTTCGTATCATGTGTAACAAGCTTTGATAAGGTTTAATTTATAAGAATACTGATTGGCTAAATCCAAGTATTTAACATAAACAGTTGATAATCAAATATTTAATTATGCAATTATGCGTTTTCTTATCATTATTACATGCAATATTGTTATTTTGTAAGTAAAAAAGCATGTAATTATTTCTTTTCTACGTAGTTTTACATGTAAATTTGTATGCTTTTTTCTTAGCAAATGGAAGAATTAATACAAATACGTAGATATAAGCACCTAGACATGAGCTATGGTGATAGCTACTTTTTGTGGGGAGTGAGACAAGTAGGCAAGAGTACCATGCTTAATCAACATTTTCCGGATGCTATGCGATTCGATTTGTTAGAGAGCGATTTGTTTAGGCGCTTGCTAAGTGCTCCAGAATTATTTAGGGAGCGCATTCTAGCCAGCCCAAACACTAAATTGGTCATCGTTGATGAGATTCAAAAATTACCAATACTGCTAGATGAAGTACATTGGTTAATCGAAAACAAGCGTATTCAATTTATTCTTACAGGTTCTAGTCCACGAAAAATTGTGCGTCAAGGTGTTAATTTGCTGGGAGGCCGCGCCATACGCACAGAATTATTGCCGCTGTCATTTATTGAAATTCCTAATTTCAATTTGCTTAAAGCCCTAAATGATGGACTAATGCCAAAGCACTACTTAAGCACAAGAGCCGATAGGTTGATAGGCTCTTACATCGGCGCTTATCTGCAGGATGAAATTATTGCTGAGGCGCAGGTAAGAGAGGTTGCAGCATTTAGTCGTTTTTTAGACAATGCCGCATTTAGCAATGCCGAAATACTGAGCTATACGAATATCGCAACCGAATGTGGTATTAAGGCAACAGCAGTAAAAGCCTACTTTAATATTCTTGTTGATACAATGATAGGCAATTTTGTGGAGCCATTTCAAAAAGCACCAAAACGACGTGTGGTGGGTTCGCCTAAGTTTTACTTTTTTGACGTGGGTATCTGCAACTATCTATTGAAACGTAGAGGTATCGAATATGGCACAGTACATTTTGGTACAGCCTTCGAACACTTCATTTACATGGAATTGAAGGCTTACATCACTTACAATAGTAAAAACTACCCAATCCGTTATTGGCGAACCACTTCGGGTTTTGAAGTAGATTTTATTATCGGTGATGCTGTCGCAGCAATAGAGGTTAAAGGTGCTAAGCAAATTAATTCACGGCACCTCAAAGGCTTAACAGCATTTGCAGAAGAGTACAGTGTACAACATAAAATTGTTGTGTGCCTAGAGGATTACGCACGCTTGGTAAACGACACTATTTTGGTTTTGCCATGGCAAGATTTTTTACAACGGCTTTGGAAAGGCGAGCTGTTTTAGCCTAGCCAATAACTTTACTGATTTGCTTTAGTTATAAAATTCTTCTTTGAACTTTTATCATTGAGAAGAATACAGCTGCAATGCCATTTACTAGACATTGTATTTCAATGACTGTCCGCTAAGCTGCACCAATTTCTAAAATATGGTGATTATTTTCGTCGCAGCCTTTTTCTTGAACTAACAGCCAGCACCTACGGAGCTACGTATAACCTTTTACCTATTTCTACAAACAGCACGCTCTTATGGAGCGTACTTTAGGCACACAACAGCAATGTCATTGTTACAATTGGCAGCACACAAAAGCATGCCAATATGAAGCTGGACAGACCTAGAAATATGGAGCAGAAAATCAGTTCACAAGCACTAGGAAGGGCTGGGCTTTGTGTCAGCAGGTGCAGCGCCCCAAATGCGAAGCCATTGATTGATGCGAAACCTTGGCGCCTCAGTCCGCCGCGGCGGATGGCCTAGTGCGTGAGCTTGATTTTCGCGAACATATTTCTAAGTCTTGGCTTTTTGTTTCTTTTGTGCTAAGACAAAAGAAAGGAAAACCCATGCACACACGTACAAGACCCCTAACACGAAACTTACACCTAAACATGAGATTACAAACTATTTGCTAGTCACTGCTTGGTGCAGCTTTGCGGATAATCATTTATATTTCTATCTTTGTTCTATAGTACGATTACAACTTAATGCTAAACCGCGCACATACCTTCTCTGCATCTCATTGCCGTATTATTGGTTTGTTTATGCTATTCGCTTTTGCATCTTCAATTTTACCATGCGGCGCGCAAAATCGCTTAATTTTTGAAGAACAGCCAAGCATGCGTTCATCATTTTGTTTGTTTGATGACGGGAAGTTTTATGATGCTCAGGCGTCTGGTTGCGTTGGACAGCTTTTTTCTTGGGGTCATTGGACAGAGTTCAATGATACCTTGACGCTACGATATAGTAATGTAAATGTTTTTAAGTACAGCGTTATTGAAAGTGAAGAAACGAATAATTCGTATCAAGTAATAAAGGTTATCGACTGTTACAATCAACCAGTGCGCCAACAGTACCTTAAAGTGGACACAAGTTATCTTGACCTATACAACACAGGCTTGTACCTCTTACCAAAAGGCAGAAAAATAATTTATTGTTCACATGGATTTGGCGATGACGATTTGGCGTCATTCACCAATATCTCCAACGCAGATACAATAACCTTCCAATGGCATTGCAATCGCGAATGCATCGAAAGCATCTCAGCTGGCAGCCTTACTTTAGAACTGCAACAAAGAACCGAGCGCGCTATTATTTCAAAACGTAGGTTAACTCGATTACGCTAGCAAGCTTGTTTTTGTGGGTACTATCTTGCCAACTAGGCTTTGCCATTTGCACAGTAAAACTTAACTTAGCCGATATTTTTTTAATATGTATAAATCAATCATAAAAGGATTTACAGCGCTAGCATGCTTAGCTTTGGCGCATACAAGCATCGCGGCACCAATCAAAATGACGTCGCCCAATGGCACACAATTGCTAAGTTTTGATTTGGATTTTAAGGGGGCACCTAGCTATGCACTTTCCTATAAAGGTAAAGTAATCGTGCAGCCAAGTACAATGGGTTTAGCCTTGGTTGAAGGCGGCGATTTGCGCGATGGCTTTGTGATTGAGCGTATTGATAGTTCTGCTGTGAACACCACATGGTCGCCAGTGTGGGGAGAAGAGTCATCTATTAATAATAATTATAAAGAGCTTAGTGTTTTGCTACGTCAAGATGGTTCAAAGCCACGTAAGATGCTAGTAACTTTTCGAGTATTTAATGATGGCATTGGCTTTAGATATAGTTTTCCGCAGCAGCCAAATTTGTTTCATTTTAGTGTAAAAGACGAGCATACCTATATGCGATTAGCAGGCAATCACAAAGCATGGTGGTTGCCAGGTGACTACGACACCAATGAGTATCCGCCGCGCGAAGGTAAAATGAGCAGTGTATTTGATTGGAAGCCAGGTGGCGATGATGAGATTTTTGCAAAAAC
>JBJORA010000023.1:0-44878 GCA_046049675.1 Bacteroidota bacterium
TTCTGCTCGTTTACTTTCTTTACAGGGCCTTTGCTTTCAAACGCTGTAACTGCTTTCTCTAAATAAGGAGCGCTCTTTTTCAACAACTCTTTGAATTGCGCTTCTAGTGGCTTGTACTTTGCTTGATCTTCTATAACAGCATTCATAGCCGGTGCCATATCTGCAGCGCGGTTGTAAAAATGAGAACCAATAGCATAGTAGTAATTACCCTCAGATGGATCTAAACTGCTTGCTTTTTCGTAAGCAGCAACTGCCTTAGCTGAATAGGTTTCTGCCATCTTAGCGTCTGTTTTAGCACTTTCTTTTGCTAACTCATCACATGTAGCACCAATATTAAATTGCACTTCTGCATTTGTAGGCTCTAATTTGGAAAGATTATCAAGCAATTCAAGTAACTTTTTGTTTTCGTTGCGTTGTGCGTAATAGTCTATTTCTAGCTTCAATAAATCGCTATTGGCTGGGAAAGCAGCGCGACCTTTTGTAATTACGCTTAGATACTTTGCATCATAACCAGTGCTGTTGGAATAGCATTGCGCTAAACGCAATAGCAAGTCGGCATCGCGCACAATTGGATTGTCTACTAAACCTTCAAAGATTGTTTGCGCTTCGGCATACTTTGTATCGTTGTACAAGGCATAAGCTGAATACATTTTGGCTTGTGTAGCCAATGTATCAGCAAACTTATCTGTACCAAGTACCTTACCACCGTCAAAGCCAACAATATCCGCTAGCGATTTGAACGTAGCAACAGCTTCGGTGTTCTTGCGCTCGTTAAACTGTGCAATACCAGTATTAAAACCTGCAATCATCAAGTTGATGAGGTTAGTCTTAAGCAATGCTGGTTTGTACTTTGGATCTACTTGCGCATACTTGCGATAGTTTTCTAATGCAATCGCATGGCCATTAGGCACTTGTGGTGCAAGCTTAGGATCGTCAGCCATTGTTTGGTAGATGGCTGCTTTTGTAAAGTATACAGCTGCATTCTTTTGCTCTTTGGCTGTAAGCTCATCTATAGCTTGCTTTGCCTCAACGAGGTTGTTCTTGGCCATGGCCTCTTGGGCCTTTTCTAGCAGTAGTTGTGCCTGTGCTGTGTACATGCTAAAAACTGCTACAGCTATGCTTAATATCTTCTTCATATCAATTTTTGTTGTTCTTTGATGCAAATTTGCTATTAATGTGAATTCTATTTGTATTTGCTTTGTTATTTGTTGGTCATATTATCTTAAAAAAAACTTAGCAATCTAGGCTTCTTCATCGCCAGTATCTTCAGCTTCTGTGCCATCTATATCAGTAATACTACTATCGTTTGGCAAATCTTCGAAGTTGTTTGGATTTGTATCTGCAACAGCATCAGCGCTTACTACACGCACTTCTCCTTCTGCTAATGGTGGTAATTCTTCTCCTGGCTCTTCCTCTTCTTGCTCGCGAATCTTTGCAATTGCTGCTATTTCGTCGCCTTCGTCTAAGTTAATCAGGCGCACACCTTGCGTTGCACGGCCAGCCTCACGAATGGCAGATACCTTCATACGAATAGTAACACCGCTTGTACAAGTAATAATTAAATCGTCGCTTTCTTCTACAGCAAGCAAACCAACTAGCTTGCCTGTTTTTTCTGTAACGTTGAGTGTCTTTACACCTTTACCGCCACGATTGGTAATGCGATATTCTTCTATATCGGTACGCTTACCAAGACCTTTTTCGCTTACAACCAGCATTGTTTTGCTTGTATCTGTTTTACCTATACAAACCATACCCACTACTTCGTCCTTAGTATCGTCTACTTCTATACCAGCAACACCAATTGCGCCACGCCCAGTAGTACGTACTTTTTCCTCAGGGAAACGAATACTTCTACCGCTGCGCACTGCCATTGTAATATAACTATTGCCGTCTGTTAATGCAGCGTCTAGTAATTTATCGCCTTCTACAATTGTAATAGCGTTAATACCATTTGCGCGCGGACGACTAAAGTCTTGTAGTGCAGTTTTTTTAATAATACCGTTGCGTGTACATAAAACGATATTGTGGCCATTGACAAATTCTTCGTCTTTTAGATTATGTACATTAATAATTGCACGAATCTTATCGTCGCTAGGTAATTGCAACAAGTTTTGTATTGCTCTACCCTTGCCGCTCTTTTCGCCTTCTGGTATTTGATAAACCTTTAGCCAATAACATCTACCTAGGTCTGTAAATAATAGCAAGGTATCGTGTGTACTAGCAATAAAGATTTGATCTATATAATCCTCTTCTCGCGTTTTGCCACCCATAGCACCACGGCCACCGCGACGCTGCGAGCGATATTCACTTGCACTTGTACGCTTAATATAACCAAGGTGAGATACAGTAATCACCATATCTTCTTTCTCGATAAGATCTTCTATAGAGATTTCATCAGCTAAGTATTCAATTTCGGTAACACGTTGGTCGCCAAACTTTTGCTTTACTTCTTGTAATTCCGTTTTGATTAAATCATAACGCATACCCTCATCAGCCAATAAGTTTTCGAGGTGCGTAATCAACTTCATGATCTCTTCGTATTCTTCAATAATCTTCTTACGCTCCATACCTGTAAGGCGTTGTAAGCGCAGTTCCAATATTGCTTTGGCCTGAATTTCATCTAAGCCCCAACCTGCATTCACTAAGTTTTCCTTAGCCTCGTCTGGTGTAGCACTTTGGCGTATCATACGAATCACTTCGTCTAAGTGATCAAGCGCAATAAGGTAGCCCTTTAAGATATGTGCTTTCTTTTGAGCTTCCGCAAGTTCGTATTTAGCACGACGTATTACAACATCCATTCTAAACTTCACAAACTCAGAAATAAGTTCGCGCATGCCTAGCGTTTTAGGACGACCGCCAACCAAGGCTACATTATTTACACCATAGCTTGTTTGAAGCTCTGTATACTTGTATAACTGGTTAATGATAACCTGAGCCATGGCATCACGCTTCAACTCTACAACCAAGCGCATACCATCGCGGTCGCTTTCGTCGCGACAATCGCTGATGCCTTCAATGGTTTTTTCGTTAACCAAGTCAGCTATCTTTTTATGTAAGATGGCTTTATTAACTTGATATGGTAATTCGTAGATAACGATACTCTCTTTACCACGACTATCTGTTTCTACATTTACTCTACCACGTACTACTATACGACCACGGCCAGTTTCAAATGCTTGCTTAATGCCTTCGCCGCCATAGATAAGACCACCGGTTGGAAAATCGGGGCCTTTCATAAACTGCATGATGCGCTCTGTATCTGTTACGCAACCATTGTCTATAAAATCAATAATGGCATTAATCGCTTCTGTAAGATTGTGCGGCAACATATTTGTAGCCATACCTACAGCAATACCGCTAGCGCCATTTACAATCAATTGCGGAATGCGCGTTGGCATTACCGTTGGCTCTTTTAAGGTATCATCAAAGTTGTTTTGGAAGTCAACAGTGTCTTTGTCCAGATCCTCTAGCATTGCTTCTGCAAAGCGCTGCAAACGAACCTCTGTATAACGCATTGCCGCAGGGCTATCGCCATCCACACTACCAAAGTTACCTTGCCCATCAATAAGCATGTAACGAAGGCTCCAAGGCTGTGCCATACGCACCATTGTATCGTATACACTTGTATCGCCGTGCGGGTGATACTTACCAAGTACTTCACCCACAATACGCGCACTCTTTTTATAAGGCTTGCCAAATGTATTGCCTAGCTCGCTCATACCATATAGTACGCGGCGATGCACCGGCTTTAAACCATCACGCACATCGGGTAATGCACGACCTACGATTACGCTCATGCTGTAATCGATGTAGGCGGTTTTCATTTCCTCCTCAATATTTATTTGCACGATACGGCCATGGTTATGTCCGTTATCTTCTGGCAAATTTTGTTCTGTGTTGTCGTTATTATTATTGTTATTGTCTGCCATAAATTTTGCTGTGCGAAGGTACAAAATCTATAGCGATTTCATCACATAAAACGGCGTTAAATACGCATATCTAAAACGCCCGAAACATCAGTAAAATCAATACTTTTCAGCTTTTGTGGATAAGTTTGTATTGCGTACACAATTTGTGTAGACAATCACTTTAAGTTGCTAAAAAAACGCTAGCAAATTCTAGCAGTTATTGCGCCTCAACCCAAGCCATGATGGCGTCAATTTGCTCGTTGGTCATATTAGGATATCCGTTCATGATGGCAGGCTTCCACTCCTCATAAATTTTAAGTGCATAGGCATCTTTAGCATCAATAAGTGCTTGCGGATTTTTAACCCAATTATACATCCACTCTTTACTAGGCATTTTAGCAAGCGTACCTTTTAAGGCAGGCCCTGTTAGATCTTTATGTGGGTTATGACAACTTGCGCAATACATGCGAAATAATTTTTCACCTTCAGCATGTGTATTGGTTTGTGCTACAGGGCTAGCATCAGAACTTGGTTTTTGACTAGCACTATTATCGCTGCCGCAGCCATATAAAAAGCTGCATGCTATAAGACAACAAAAAACTAAACGCATATAGCAAAGGTAAGTGCTTGCAAATGCTATCAAAACCTGATTTAGAGAAGATACAATGTCCAAACATCGTTTCAAAAAGTTTTGGTACTAAGTTCAATAACACCGTCACTTTACTATCTTTAAGCCATGAGCAAAAAGCGACTTGTGGTATTAAGCGGCGCGGGCATTAGTGCAGAAAGTGGGCTTAAAACCTTTAGAGATAGCGACGGCCTTTGGAATGGCTATCGTATAGAAGATGTTGCAACCTACGATGCGTTTAAGCGCGACCCTGCTATGGTATTGGACTTCTACAATATGCGACGTAGAGATGTGGCAGCGGCAAAACCTAATGAAGCGCATAAAGTACTGGTTGCGTTAGAGCAAGATTTTGATGTACAAATCATTACGCAGAATATAGACGACTTACATGAACGCGCTGGCAGTACAAAAGTATTGCATCTGCATGGTGAAATTTTTAAGATGAAAGCCGATAGCGACGATACACACTACTACCCCATTTACGACGATATCAATGTGGGTGATTGCGATAAAAATGGTGTTCAGCTAAGGCCTCATATTGTTTGGTTTGGCGAAGATGTTCCCTTGATTAACACAGCGGTGAGTCTCTGCGAAGATGCCGACATATTTTTAGTTGTGGGTACAAGTTTGGCTGTTTATCCCGCTGCTGGCTTGGTGCGCTGCATACCACATACCGCGCAAGTTTATGTGGTTGATAAAGTAATACCAGAATTGCCACCGCTGCGACACGTACAAGCTATTGAAAAAACCGCGCAAGAAGGCATGAAAGAATTGCAAGCACTGCTAAATGAAATGAAGTAGCTAAAGCTTTGCCAAAAAGCATTAAGGCATTGCGCAAAACACTATCTTTACCAACGGTAGCATGAAGAAAACCTTTCCGATAATTGTTACGCTCATTACAATTTCGTTGCTGGGCATTATTTACATACAGGTAAACTGGATTAATAATACCCTAAAGGTGCGTCAGGAAGAGCTTAGCACGAAGACTTTAGCCTCCATGGAGCGTGTAAAGAATGCAATCTTGTCTGAGAAAAGACGCTACATGTTACGCCTAAACGGTGGCGAAGAAAGCAGCGTAAATGGCATTAGTGCAAAAGACATCTTCAACACCTTTGATATGAAGAGTCTTGTACAATCTAAGTTAGAGGAGCAAGGCCTAAAATTAGAATTTGAGTATAGCTTACAGGATGAATACGGTCGTAGTGTGATGTATAGTAGCGGATTTAAGAGCGAGTACTTTGAGAATCCTAACATCGTATGGACGCAAGTAAGTGAAGACAATAGCAAAAATCGCGAAAAGCTCTACGTGTACTTTGTACAGCCAGATATGTACGTACAAGAAAAAGTTTATGGTCTGCTGCTAAGTGCCTTGCTATTTACATCTGTGATCATCGCGACATTTGCTATCACTATCCGTGCCATCTTAAAGCAAAAGAAGTTGAGCGAAATAAAGAACGACTTTATTGCCAACATGACCCACGAATTTAAAACACCAATTGCCACAATTAGTTTGGCAACTGCTGCGCTCAACAACGAACGTGTGCGTAGTGATAGCGAAAAGATAGACCAGTATACTGAAATAATTAAGGAAGAAAATATGCGCATGAATAAGCAAGTAGAAACAATTCTGCAAGCTGCGCAAATGGAAAAAGAAGAACTAAAACTAACGCTCAAGAAAATTAATGTGCACGAAGTAATCAATACAGTGTACGACAATACTGCCATACAAGTAGAAGAAAAACAAGGCAGCTTAGATATTTCGCTAAAAGCTAGTAATCCGTTTATCAATGCAGACGAGGTACACTTTAGCAATATTGTATTCAATTTACTAGACAATGCGATTAAGTATAGTAAGGAACAGCCGCATGTACGTATAGAAACAGAAAATATTAGCGGCGATATTCATATTCGTTTTATCGACAATGGCATAGGTATGAGTCGTGACACGATTAATAATATTTTTGAAAAATTCTATCGTGCGCATACCGGCAACTTGCACAATGTAAAAGGGTTTGGCCTAGGATTGACTTACGTAAAGCAAGTGGTAGATGCGCACGATGCACGCATCAAAGTACAGAGTACAGTAGGTAAAGGCAGCACCTTTACAATAGTATTTGATAATGCGGCTTAAGCCTTACTGAATCGGTTTGGCGTCAAACCAAATCGGTTTTTTATTGTCGTGGTCGCCGTTGTAATTAATTGTAATTTCTTCGCCTTTTGCTATGTCACGCACAGTGCTAATTGTAATGGTATTATTGTCGAAGTCCATTTCGTACTCTGCATTAGCACTATAACTATGATTATAAATACTGATGTATCCTAATGCAACACAGCATTGATCTTCATTATCGCCCCACACAAAAATATAGTCGTGCATTAAGGTTTGATCTAGCAATATGCGAGCTTGCGCATCCATCACCACAACAGGACTAACTTCTAAGAGTGTGCCCTTTTCAATGGCAGCTTTTGCTTTAATACCATTGCCCATTGTTTTCGTGCGAAACACTTTGATATTTGGGTGCAAGTAGAACATTATCTTCTGCGCCCTGCGCTAATAAAAAATACTTGACTTAGTAGCAATAAAATAATTGTAAGTAAACTACTAAAGAACACATTCAACAAATAGTGTGCGCCTGGCTTTACCATAAACTCTGCAAGCAAATAATAATACAAGCAAAAGATGATGGTTGCGCTGCCTACATAGCTAATAAACGGCACAAAACCCATAAAGGACAAAGACGGTGTAATGCTTTTCTTTGTGTCTTTCGGTAGTACGTTTGTAAAGGCTTTAATTAATAGCGGTCGTGCAAAACCAAGGAGCAAGGCTGCACAAGCATGCAAACCGTAAGTATTGCCAAATAAATCTACCGCAATACCAGCGATTAAGCTACAAGCAAGCAAGAGTATTTTATTAATATTTGTAGGCAGCATCAGTATAAACAAGATGTATACAAATGGCTTGAACAAACTCAAATTATTTAGTACCGTACTAGACTTTAGCATATGATCGTTAAACACTACAACTTGAAATGCGATGATTAGTGCAAAACGAATGATATTGAGTACAAATGCGTTCATCTTAATTATTGCGAGCTTCTTCTGGATTATCCATTGCTTTGGTAGAATCTAGCAAGGGTTGTACAATTGGTTCCGTAATATCTTGCACCACATATACGTAATGCAATCTTCTAAAGTTGGTGCTTAAGCGAACTTTGTAATGCTGATAAACACCTGTTTGCGTTACATGTGCTAAGCGACCCACCATTACATTTGGCGGAAACATACTAAATCCGCTCGTATATACGGTATCGCCTTTGTTCATTTTGGCACTTGGCGCAATATCGTTCAGCGTTACATAGTTTGGATCAAAATCGTCCCATGTGGTATAACCAAGTGTACCATCTTTTAACTGCACACTTACACGCTTACGATCGCTTAGTATACTTGCCGCAACACTATGGTTTGGTCCCACACTTTTAATTTCGCCAACGATACCAGAGTTACCAATTACAGCCATGCCTCGCTTAATGCCATCGCGAAAACCGCGATTAATGGTCAAGTAATTATTGGCTTCATCAAACGTATTATTCAAAACTTTAGCAGCAAAGTATTTATAACGGTACTCGCGTTCGATAGTATCTTTCTTGTACGTTACAATACCATTGCTGTCGGTAATCGGTATGCCGACCTCCATTTGGTAAAGCATTTCTCGTAGCCTGCGATTTTCTGCAAGCAAACTGTCGTTTTCTTCTTTTAGAAAAAAGTAGCTTGTTACATTACGCTTTTGTTGGGCGACGCTGCCTGGCAACTTCTTGCTATTATCCCAGTACTTACTGCTTTTATTATTGGCACTTACGTTGCGCCAGTAAGTTTTAAGGCAAATTATTTGTAGTATAATAAATACTAGCACATGACTATATCGCCGTACAAATTCAAATAAATTGTTCAATGCGGTTATGCTAGCTTAGCGTGGGTACTATATTTTACTGAATTAAGAATGGGTATTTACCAATATGCTTAAGCGCCATACCTGTGCCGCGAACTACACTACGTAGTGGATCTTCTGCAACGTGTACAGGCAACTTAATCTTGTGGCTAATACGCTTATCTAAGCCACGTAGCAAGGCGCCACCGCCAGTAAGGTATAAACCACGGCGATAAATATCGCTCGCTAATTCAGGTGGTGTTTTTTCCAATGCTTTTAGAATGGCTTCCTCAATTTTGAAAATGCTCTTATCCAAGGCATCTGCAATTTCTTGGTAGCTCACCATAATTTGCTTTGGAATACCTGTTACAAGGTCGCGACCGTTTACAGCAACGTCTGCAGGCGCGTCGTCAAGATTTTTAAGGGCACTACCTACTTGAATCTTGATTGTTTCGGCAGTACGCTCACCTATCAATAAACTGTGGTAACGACGCATAGCTTCCATAATATCAGCTGTGAACTCGTCACCCGCAATACGAATACTTTCATCGCAAACAATACCACTCAAAGAAATCACGCTAATACCTGTAGTACCACCACCGATATCGATGACCATGTTACCTGTAGGCTCCTCAACATCTATGCCAATACCTAAGGCAGCAGCCATAGGCTCGTAAATCATGTACACTTCCTTAGCACCAGCTTGCCCAGCGCTATCCTTTACAGCACGCTTTTCTACTTCAGTAATACTGCTTGGTATGCAGATCACCATGCGCCAACTAGGTGGAAAAAATGGCTTTTTTGGATAGATTAACTTAATCATCTCCGTAATCATTTTTTCGGCAGCACTAAAGTCGGCAATTACACCATCTTTTAATGGGCGAACAGTTTTTAGATTTTCGTGGGTTTTACCATCCATCATCATGGCGCGTTTTCCAACGGCAACCACGTTGTTGGTAGTACGATCTAGAGCCACAATACTTGGCTCATCAACCACTACTTGGTCGTTATGTATAATTAGGGTATTAGCCGTACCTAGGTCTATGGCTATATCCTGCGTAAAAAAATTGAACAATCCCATTGCTTATCCTTGTGAAGGGCTTAAAATTAGCGTGGCGCAAAGGTAATTGATTGTACACAACTTTTTAATTATATGATATGCACAATTATAAAAGTTTTTTGCACCCTAAGACTCGGCATTTTTGCCACGAACACAGCCGATTTTACAGCCAATAGATTAGAGATAAAATTTATCCAAAAAGCTCAGCATTTTAACTGAACATTGCAACACAGCATAAGGCAAAAAAATGTCAGATTTTATAGAGGTAAAAGGTGCACGTGTCCACAACTTAAAAAACGTATCGATTGATATCCCTAAGCAGCAATTGGTCGTAATTACTGGTGTAAGTGGTAGCGGTAAAAGCAGCCTTGCATTTGACACCATTTACGCAGAAGGACAACGGCGCTATATGGAGAGCTTTAGTGCCTATGCGCGTCAATTTGTAGGCAGTTTAGAGCGGCCAGATGTAGATAAAATAGACGGTTTAAGCCCCGTAATTAGCATTGAACAGAAAACCACAAACCGCAATCCACGCAGTACTGTGGGCACTGTAACCGAGATTTACGACTTTTTGCGTCTGCTATTTGCCCGTGCCGGCAAAGCCATTAGCTACAATACTGGCAAACCAATGGTGCAGCTCAGCGAAGAGCAGATTACCACAGAAATCTATAAGCAATACAAGGACCAACTGGTGCTGATTATGGCGCCGCTTGTTAGAGGCAGAAAAGGCCACTATAGAGAGTTATTTGAAAGCCTCCGTAAAAAAGGATTCCTCAAGGTGCGTATCGATGGCGAGGTACAAGATTTAAGCGAAAAACTGCAAGTGGATCGCTATAAGATACACGATATTGAAGTAGTGATAGATCGTGTAAAAGTAGATGCAGAAAGTAAAGTACGCATTTCACAAAGCGTTCAAAAGGCTCTACAAATGGGCGATGACCTGGTATTCATTCAAAAGAAGGATGCCAATAAGACGCTTATGCTTAGTAAGCGATTAATGTGTATCGATAGCGGTTTAAGCTACCAAGAACCAAGTCCAAATACCTTTAGCTTCAACAGCCCGTATGGCTATTGTCCGAGCTGCAGAGGCCTTGGTATCGCAAACAAAATAGACCTTGAGGCTGTGATTCCAGATGCTAGCAAAACCATCAACGAAGGGGGTATTGTTCCTCTTGGTGTTGCTCGCGATGCTTGGCATTTTAATCAAGTAAAGGCCATTAGCAAGCAGTACAAGTTTAAGCTAGATACGCCCATCAACAAGCTTGGCGACAAAATACTCAATGTGCTTTTGCATGGTAAAGAAGACGGCACAATAGAAGTAGAAGAAGACTTTGGCACAGAACGTCAGATGTATGCCCTAAGTTGGGAAGGAATTTGCAACATGGTCGTGCGTTGGTTTAACGATACGAGCAGCGAAGGCGTAAAACAGTGGGCAGAAAAGTTTATGCAGCAGCATCCTTGCGAAGCCTGCAATGGTACACGCTTGCAAAAAGAAAGTCTGTGGTTTAAGATAGCAGACAAAAATATTGCTGAGCTTAGCAACCTCAACCTTGATGATTTGCAAACATGGTTTACTGGTATTGAGAAAAAACTAGACAAACAACAGCTGCAAATTGCTACGCCTGTATTAAAAGAAATTCGTGACCGCTTAGACTTTTTACTTAATGTAGGTTTGAACTATTTAAGCCTTAACCGACCAAGCAAAACACTTAGTGGTGGTGAAAGTCAACGCATAAGGCTTGCAACACAAATTGGCAGCAAGCTACAAGGCATCACTTATATTTTAGATGAACCTAGTATTGGCTTGCATCAGCGCGATAATCAACGCTTGATTACGGCTTTGCAAGAACTACGTGATGCTGGCAATACCATACTTGTAGTAGAGCACGATAAAGATATTATGCTTGCCAGCGACCATCTTATTGATATCGGCCCTCGTGCTGGTATACATGGTGGGCAAATTGTAAGTAGCGGTACACCCAAACAAGTACTAAAGGAAAATACTGCAACAGTACAATATCTTAATGGCACTAAAAGTATAGAAGTGCCAAAAGAAAGGCGTAAGGGCAACGGCCAACAACTTGTGCTAAGTGGCGCTAGCGGCAATAATTTACACAATGTAAGCTGCGCATTCCCACTTGGTACCTTTATAGGCGTAAGTGGTGTAAGTGGTAGCGGCAAAAGCACACTTATTCGCGAAACGCTCTACCCTATTTTAAGCCAGCATTGCTACGAAAGTAAAACCGCACCGCTGCCTTATACAAAGATTGAAGGACTAGAACATATTGATAAGATTATTGAAGTAGATCAAAATCCGATCGGTAGAAGCCCACGTAGTAATCCTGCAACCTACTGTAAATTCTTTGACGATATCAGACAACTATTTGCCATTATACCAGAAGCAAAAATTCGTGGTTATAAACCAGGGCGCTTTAGCTTTAATGTAAAAGGAGGCCGTTGTGATATGTGCGAAGGTGGTGGTCAGCGTGTGATAGAAATGAACTTCTTACCACACGTATATGTGAATTGCGAAAAGTGTAATGGCAGGCGATATAATCGCGAAACTTTAGAAATAAAATTCAAGGGCAAGAATATTAGCGATGTGCTTAATATGACTGTGGATGAAGCTTGCGAATTTTTCAAAGCGATGCCAAGTCTGTATCGCAAAATAAAAACGCTCGCAGATGTTGGCCTTGGTTATATTACCCTTGGCCAAAGTGCCTTAACCTTAAGCGGTGGAGAGGCGCAACGCGTAAAATTAGCCACAGAATTAAGTAAGCGCGATACGGGTAAGTCTTTTTATATCTTAGATGAACCTACTACGGGCTTACACTTCCAAGATATCCATTTGCTTATTAATGTGCTGCAAACTTTGGTGGACCGCGGTAATACGGTGCTCGTTATTGAACATAATTTAGATGTACTAAAGGTTGCTGATCATTTAATTGACATTGGCCCAGACGGCGGTAGTGGTGGCGGATACGTGGTAGCTGCAGGCACGCCCGAGCAAGTGGCAAAATCTAAGAAAAGCATCACTGGTAAGTATTTGGCGGCGGAGTTGAAATAGTACGCGCGAATGGTGTGTGAGTTTGTGAGTGAGTTTGGGTGTGTTTAACCGCGAATAGTGAGTGTGTTTGTGTTTGGGTTTGAGTGTGGTTAACTACTAAGGTCGCAGAGTTTTTCGCAAAGCAACGTCAAGGGGTTTACGATTGCCCAATAAATCGATTATACATACAAAGGACTCTGAAGGAGTCCCATGTCTATAGAAAATGGAATATAGTCATCCAGCGACCCTGAAGGGGTCGTATTCATTTTTTGATTTTATGTTGCAAGAAATTACGCGCAACAATGGCTGTGTCTTCAAAAATCATTAAAACAAAATGGCAACTGATGGGACAAAATACGACCTCCTAGAGGTCGGTTGCATCATCCTGTAATTATCTATAAACATTTGACCTCCTTGAGGTCAAATCATCTATAAAAAACGTAAGGCATTTAGATTGATGCCCTGAGTGTGGTCGCAGTTAGTATACAAATTTGGAAATACAATTTGCAGCGCGAAGTGTATATGGGTGTGGGTGAATTGTGTTTGGGTTTGTGCTTGGGTTTGAGTGTGTTTTACCGCGAATAGTGAGTGTGTTTGTGTTTGGGTTTGAGTGTGTTTAACCGCGAATAGTGAGTGTGTTTGGGATTGGGTTTGAGTGTGTTTAACCGCGAATAGTGAGTGTGTTTGGGTTTGGGTTTGAGTGTGTTTAACCGCGAATAGTGAGTGTGTTTGTGTTTGGGTTTGGGTGTGTTTAACCGCGAATAGTGAGTGTGTTTGGGATTGGGTGTGCGTGTGTTTGAATGCTAAGGCCGCAGAGTGTTTCGTAATGTAGAACAACGGGTTTATCATAAAACATAAGCACCGATACAACTAAGAAAGGACTCCAAAGGAGTCCGATGTTTATAGAAGATCGATATTCAGGAAACACGCGACCCAGAATGGGTCGAATCCATTATCAAATTCCTAATTTTAAAACTAGCAGCATAAAACCCTATGGCAACTGCGCTCGTACAATCACACTATTGCTGTTATTGCAGTTAGAAAGAATTACCAAACGATCAGGTAATAAACCATTAAACTGCGCATTACCATTAAGGTCGCAATCAAAAATGCTATAACCATTTACACCGCCAGGAGCAGTACCAATTACAGTCTGTAAACGTGTTTTGTCCGTATTGCTTGTATTACCATAGCTCAACATTTTCGATTCCACGCCCGCGATACTGCAATTACCAGCATACATTGTTCTGAAACTGCTTTGTATACGTGATGCGGCATTTGTGCTGCTTGGTAATAGATATAAAGGCATCGTGCTCGAAGTGCTTGCTAAATCGCAAGTATTAACGCCATTCGCTAAGCTAATCGTATTGGCACTCATAATGCCCAAGTGATTTCTATGCAATACAGCTACATAATAGTTCCCAGCACTCAACATATCAAATTCAAGTGGGCTGTTTCCATCCTCATCAACAATATCTCCGTCACGTTGTATTAAAGCTGCACGGCTAGCAACAACGGTGCTTGGTGTTGTAGCGTCACGCAATTGCACAAATACCCAGTCTACAATTGCATTTGGGCCCTGCACAGCCAAAACTGAAGAAGTTGTAGTTTCTCCCCCACCTGCAGGTACACGTACGAACACAGTGTTGTAAGGTGCACTGCTATAAGGCTCAACAAGTGGTACCATATTTTTATGACGAAGTGAATCACGCATTAAGCCAGCGGATACATTAAATGGTCCACTAAGCATAGCTTTTACCGCAAGGGAAATTGCACTAGGCAACAAAACTTCTACGGTGCTAGTACTTGTGCAACCTGTTGCATTGGTGACAGTTATAGTATAAATGCCATCATAGCCATTTTGCATTACAAAATTGAAAGGATTGTTGGCGCTATTATTACTACCACTGTGTGTCCAAGCATATGTATTTGCAGTTGCTGAGGTTGCTTGCAAAGAAACATTATTACCCAAGGTCTGTGGATTTGCAGGTGAAACATTTGCAACAACACTTAAAATTGGTGGCTCCGTTAAGGTAAAAGAAATAGAAGAACTGCAGTTATTGTTATCCGATGCAGTGAACGTATAGGTACCTGCTGCACTACTCGTAAACGTGCCAACATTGCCAGTATAAATTGGCGTGCCGCCCGAGCCGACTACATCAATGCTTGTAGTTCCACCGGCACATGCAATAGGAGTTACTACGCTTGCTGTTATTTCAAACGGAGTGAGTGGTGAGGTAATAGTTACAATGGCAGTAGCACTGCAACCCGCTGCATCGGATACCGTATAGGTATAGCTGCCGGCAGTCAAATTATTAAAAGTACCATTCCCTGAATATGGCATTACACCACCAGTCGCTGTTATAGTCGCTGTGCCTAGTCCACCAAAGCAAGCAATATTAGTAACTGCACCACTCGCAGTAAGCAAGCTTGGTGGTTGTGTAATTGTAATAGTAGTTGATGCTGTGCAATTATTCGCATCTGAAACAGTAATTGTATGTGTACCAGCTGGCAAACTTACTGTGCCACCGCCGCTGTATTGTGGTGTACCACCGTAGATATCTACTTGCACAGTCGCATTGCTACCAAAACAAGTAGGTTCAACAATTACGCTTGCCAGCACAAGCAATGGGTCTGGCTGTGTAATAGTAACATTTGTTGTAACTGAGCATCCAGCACCGTCTGAAACAGTAAAACTATATAAACCTGCATTTGCACTAAAGTTGCCAGTACCATTTAAGATACCGCTGCCACCTATTGCAGAAATCAACACATTGGTACTTGCACCAAAGCATAATATAGGTGTAACAGAGGTAGTGATGACAAGCTGTGGTGGCTCGGTAATGGTTACAGAAGCACTAGTGGTGCAGCCGTTGAAATCACTTACATTAATCGTGTAAGTACCAGCACTAAATTGATAAGCACCTGCACCTGTATAAGGTGTAACACCGCCTGTGGCGACAGCATTTGCTGTTCCAATATCTCCAAAGCAATACGGGTGAGTTGTTGTAGTAGCAACTGTGAGTTGCGATGGTTGTGTAATGTTGACAACGGTATTGGCGGTGCAACCATTAAAATCTGACACAGCTAGCGTGTAATTGCCAGCAGCTAAACTCTGCGTGCCTGTGCCAGTATATGGCGACACACCACCTGTTGCACTAGTTGTTACCGTACTTAAATTGCCGTGGCAAGCAATTGTGGTTGTAGTTGCGCTTGCTACAAGTGCAGCAGGCTGTGTTATACTATAGGTGCTGGTACTTGTACAGCCAGCACTGTTGCTCACCGTTAAAGTGTAAGTGCCAGCACTTAAACCGCTAAGACTATTTGTTGTTGCGCCATTGCTCCAATTGACGCTGTACTTGTTTAATGTAAAAGGGTTAGGTGGCGCAGCACCAAAACTCACAACACCACTGCCATAGTTGCCACTGCCTGGCGTTGCTGGCGTTAAAAACTGATTGCTTAAAAATCCACCATCACTGCTGTATAATGCAAAAATTTTGAAGTTACTCGTTGGCGCTCCACCTAAAAGGCTCCATGGTAAACGTGCTTCAAAACCTTGTGTGGCGCTACCATTGTGTGGCGTGGTAAGGCCAAATAAACTTGTACCTGCATTAGCTGTAAAATTATCACCCAAATATGTGCCTCCGCCGCCAGTAGCCGTCAACGGAAATAAATCAAAGAAGAAATTATTATGGCCCGAATTTGTACCAATTGTAAAGGCATAATCGGCATCAAAACCTGGGTCAAACGAGGTACCGCTATTAAACAAGTTGACACCAAATGGCGCGCCTGTTCTACTAAAGCTACCATTATTGTAGCCACCAGCTTTGCAATCTATAAAAATGATAATACGATTTTGATCTTGCACGTCGCCAGCCAAACCTATGTATAAATCTGTGGCAGTGCTATTTACGTACATCGCATTTAGTTCATGGCCTGCGCCGAAGCCAGGTCCGGCACCTCCCGCATTACTAGCAGCTGCACTACCCCAACCTACTTCGTTGATATTACCATTGTAAGTAAATGTAGGATCGCTTATTGTAACGTTTATGGCACCAGTATTGCTGCCATTGCAAGCGATGTTTGTAACAGTTGGAGTTACTACATAGTTAGCAGAATTGGGTGTAACTGCCACAGTTGTGGTAGCGGTCGAAATGCCATCAGTTGCAGAAATCGTATAAGTTCCTACATTAACAACGAAGCTATTGCCTGCTTGCAAAGCACCACCATTGAGGCTGTATTGTACCGTACCGCCAAAGCCTGTTGCGCTAGCAGTTATCGTCGTAGTATTGCCATTACAACTTAGTGGTATAAACGTTCCTGACACCGTTTGGGCGGCTGCACTGCTACATGCAATAATGCACATAGAAACGAATAGAAAAAAGCGACTTAAAGCCATAATACTCAAGAATTAGGTATGATTTGTAAAGTTAGCAAAAAATATCAAAAACTTAATATGTGTGGAAAACGCGGCAACTTAGGTTAGGTGGATACAACGCGCCACGATGCTTTACAGCCCAAGTTGGCTTACACTATCTTGCCGAAGCTTGCTAATTTGTCGCCTCGATTAACTGACTTCAAGATTCGGTCTATGTCCCGCATTATGGAGATATGCTTTTCTCGAGATAATGACCAAATAAGCAACAGAGCGCCAAATAGTACTAGATTAAACATGTAGATTGCAAGTAAGTTTATCTCCACATAACCTATATCTGCTAGAAAATAAATTGTACCTACAATGCTAAATAATAATGCCAGAACATTCAGCAAGGCAGCAATCATAGTATAGAAAATTGGCTCAAAAGCTCTATTTATATCAATACAAACCTGAATTTCATTTTGAACAATTTTCAATTCTGTTTGTGCGTGACTAATAGCAGGACGTTTGTCGCGCATACTAGTAAACCCACTATTATAAAACTCATCTATCACCATATAATCATCGTACACTTCAATAGAGATTTCTGGTTTAATGCTTTGTTCAATAAAGCTTCGCATTCGCGCCTTAAAGAGTTCCCAATCTCCCTCCAAAGTTTGCGTGTATGTAAATCGAGTGCTGCGACCGGTAAATATGCAAAACAGATATATAAAGAAGTCTTTCAAATAGTCTTCGCTTGATAACGTAGCATGCAAACTATCAAATCTTCTTCACTTTATCAATTCTGCCTTGCCGCACAACAAATTCTTGTCCATTTAAGGTAAAGACCTTGCCTTCATTGAACTTGAACAAATTATGAAGGTCTTCTTTCATGGTGTGGATACTACCCTTAGTGATGTAAGCTAAATTGAGGTATTGTGGATTGATGCCGTATTCCGTACCGCACAAAATAATATGCACTGGCTTAGTAATGAGGCCGCGCAAATTATAATCCCGCATATCGCTCCAGTTGTCTGCTATTAAAATAACCTCTTTCACTTTGGGATTCTTTTCAATGGCCTTTAATATGGCTTCGATATCATTTTCGGGGCAATCGCCACTGCAGCCTGTCTTGGTTGTTTCATAAACATAGTTGGCAAGTGTGTCCAGGCTATTTGTTTTAAACTGATGCACACCTCCAGTTTGCCCAATCACTTTTTGATCATTAGGTTTGCCATCACCATCGTTAAAAAAGGCAAAAGGGATTTCTCTAGTAAATTCATGTAAGCAAAACCACGCCATCATATCCATGTAATATGGTGTCATACTGCACGTAAAATCTGCTACTACTAATTCCTTAGTAAACTGAGGATTTCTTGTAAACACACTTGTAAATAGCGAATCGTTTGGTTCTTTCATAGTTGCTAAAAGTTGTGCCTTTGCTTCACTAACGCTAGCGATCGACATTGGTCTATCTCGTTTGTAAGTAATTACAAAACCATGAAATAGATTTCTCGCGTCTTCATCTTTAGTAAAACCTAATTGCTCAATGAATCTCCATTTTGTCATGCCTTGATTGAGCAGGTTTGGTGCAGCCAAAGACAATTCCATAATGCGTTTGGCATTGATATCTTCTTGCGTTTTTCTATCCTTGTATTCAGTGTACACATAGTCAATACTAAGTACTTGCGTCAGGCCATCATTGAGCGTGTCTAAGTACTTTCTGCTCGTTAGGTTTGTTTCATTAAACTTAAACGGCAATAGAATTGTTGACGTATGCTTCATCGTCCTAGGCGCATCGTAATGACGCACCTTTAGGGTATCTGCATTAAAATTAATGTTGACGCCAAATTTCATTTGCGCAAAGCAAACCTGAGCAAAAAGGATTAGTAGAAATGATAGTACGCTTTTCATATTTGTTCTTTTTTTTGAAAGTAAATTGTGTTGTTGCGATTTCACAACACCTTGCCGCATGCGAAGCCATAGTTGTGTAAATGCACACTTGATTAACGCATTTTTGTATAAGCTTGGTATGTAATATCTCTACGAAACTGAAAAGACTATCGCAGAAGTTAGGCGGTTGGCGAGAATGTGTTAAGGTTTTCTATAAAAACGAGTTGTCGGTTTTGGTGACCGAGTTTGGACAAGTAATTCATAATTTTTCATGCAATTTGTTTTACCATCATAGTAGTCGCAATATCTTTTTGGTGAAGCTTGTATAAGTTTTGATGACTCATTTTTAGTAACGCAAAAGAAATGCGAGGTCGTAGCAAATTAAGTTGTAGCACCTATGCATTTACACCATAAAGTACTAGCTAGTAGGATAGATTGCTAATTTTGGTTTAATCAATAATGCTTGTAGCCAAAAGGTTACGTAAAATTATGATGGTATAACTAGTAGAAAAATAATGGCAAGCAGTTTATACCGTAAGCGATTTTGCAAATTGAAGAAATTTAGGTGGCTCCCTAGAATTGTTAATTTAGGCAACATCAAACTAAGATAAAAGTTATAATTTCTTCAAATGGAAAAAGTAGTGAAGATTTCCAAATTAAAAGAAGGTTTTTCTGACTATAATTTTTGGAAATTAAAATCTGATTTAGAAAAATTAGAGGCTGTAGAAGTTCTTCGCAAACAATATATAAATTATAAGCAATATGCTGACACCAGACTTCAAAGAATTTGTAGAGTTATTAGTAAAGCATAGGGTTGAATATTTAATAGTTGGCGGTTATGCGGTTGGAATACACGGCCATCCAAGATTTACGGGAGCTCTTGATATCTGGCTTAAACCATCCGAGGCAAATGCCGAAAAAATCCTAAAGTGTGTTAAGGATTTTGGATTTGGTTCTTTTAACTTACAAGTTACGGACTTTACAAAACTTGGTAACGTTATACAGTTTGGAAATCCACCGTTAAGGATTGACCTTTTAACTGACATAGATGGCGTTGAATTTGCTGAATGCTTCAAGAATAAGAAGATCGTTGAATTAGAAGGTTTAGAAGTCAATTTCATTGGGTATTGGGATCTGTTAAAAAACAAAAAAGAAAGTGGCCGCCTAAAAGACTTAGATGACTTAGAAAACCTACAATAGGACAAAAAACAAAGCAAGCAAGAACGTTGAGATTGAACGATACTTTTTGCCAGACCAATTTGTGTGAATGCAGCTTTACCGTAAGCAAATTACTTATGACAAGAAAACAAAAATACATACTACTCGCTAGTGTAACCACTGTTTGTGGCACAAGTATTTTTTTACAATATCAATCTCAGAATAATAAACATTAAAGACTTTTAGCTATTGGACAAAAGGCCAAAATTTTTACAGTAATTCATGCTTCCTTAGGCGCTAACTATAGAAGTTATTATTTCAAGAGACTGCAAAACCTAATAAACAAGCTAAATTGAGAAGCCTATCATGAACTAATAGCTTTTCTTAAGCATAGAGATAAATACCGCAACTGCACTAAGGATTCTTGTGGCTTCTGTGCCTAAGAAAATTGAAGCAAAGCTTGCACATCTTACTTGTCCTCCAAATACTCAGTTAATTTGCCTTTCTTCTCTGCATCTATTAGTTTCTTCAATTGCTTATTCATTTTAACGTTGTTTTTTTTGTCGTTAGCATAGTCTGCAACCATCTTCAATGCGGCAAACCTAATTTTATCTTTATCCTTTGCTTCTGTTTTATTTTCTAAAACAAACTTTGTCATAGCAGCCAAATACATTAGAAGTAAATCGCTATCGTCTTTCGCAAATTTTATTGCAGCAGCATCAATTACAAATTCATAGGCAGGAGTGCCCCCCGTCCATTTAATTAGGTATTGTGCTGATTGTATTCTGCCTAGGTTTTTATCATCAAATGGTGTAGCAAACAGGTAATTGACTGCTTGCAAGGCTGCAGCATCTGCGACTTCATTAAAGTCTTTTTCTGTCTCTAACTTAATGTCCTTGTAGTTAGGAATGGTTTGAGCATTTGTTGTACCTAGTACCATAAACGCTAAAATGCTAAATAGTAATTGCTTCATTTTGATTTCTTTATTTAATTGTGTTTGATAAATTTTATACTTTAATGCGAGATAATTTCAAAAAGGTGGATTTCGAATTTGCCTGACTTTTAGCTCTAGAGAAACAAATCGTTTCAAATGTCACGGCATTAAAACTGTTTTCGTTTGTGCCTACTGCTTTTAAGGAATACTAACCCCTACCTCACATGTATTGTTCTACTTCTTTTATCTGCGTGCTTAGTACCATGCTTTAGCGCAAAGTTTTTTACACCTTGCTCGCTAAGGCCATTCTCATCAAAAATGCGATTGGTTTCTAAATATTCCACAAACTTCTTACTACGAAAAATAAAATCGGTCTCTACCTTGGTTGCTGTTTTGTAGAAAGTCCATTCGTAGTAGTTGACATTGCCTTGCGGGTTGCCATTGCTTCGCATGTCAGGATCTTCGTAGTGCATATGTGCTACACTAAAAATTAGATTGCCATCAGCATCATTGACTTCATATTTGCCGCAGCTACCTAGTAAACACTCCGTAGCAGTATAGCTACCAACAGTTTTACCCTTAATAACAATACTGCCGCTGTCACCCTTAGGCGTAAAGGCAGAGAAAAAAAAGAATACGCATGCAAGTATGCTCGTTACTATATATTTCATCAAACGAAGATAATCGATTGAAGCAAATTCTTGCTATTTCTAAAGTAGAAATTGTAAGGTGCCTTCCGAGAATCAAATTAACAACAAATGTCCACCACTTTCCTATTCCTCTATCGCAGCATTCAAAAATGCCACCACATCTTTCATGGCCTTAAAAGCTGTTGTAATGTCTTTTACGCCTTGAGTAGTACTTAGTGCTTGTTCACTGATTTTTCGTGTAGCAATAAAGCCCTTCATTTTAAGGTATTCAAGCGCAGGGTTATCTTCGCTATATCCTTTTGGTGGACGAACCAGCGACTCGTAAGCATACAAACCTTTGTCTGTATTAGCCAAAAAAGTTTTGCTTTGCACAATCTTCTTAAAGGCTGCAAAATTGTAATCGATTTCTTGACGAATAGATGCCAATTGCTTAGCATCTGGCATATAAATACCCGCTGCTACAAAACAATCGCTATGTTCAAGATGCAAATAATATCCCGCATTGATACCTTTTTTGCCATCGCTGTTTAACATAGCGCCAAAATTGGTTTTGTAAGGGCTTTTGTCCTTGCTAAAACGAATATCTCTATTTATTCTACTTACACATTTTTTTGCCTCCAATTGCGCAGCTGCAATTTTGGGATCTATCTTTTCTAAGGCCTTTATGACTTGCGCTACAAGTTCAAAATACTCACTTCTTGCAGCATCGTAAGCTGTTCGATTTGCATCAAACCAAGGCTTGTTGTTATTGGCTTTCAAATCTTTAAGGAACTTAAAAGTAGATTTACTAATCATTGCACAAAAGTAGCATCAAGCAAGGATTTACAGTATAAGCATTGCCTACGTAATATAATAAGTTAACGTTTGCGAAATATTGCTAATATTTGTAATGCTAACGTTCGACCTAGTATAGGCGTCTATAGCTAAAACCAACACAATCAAAAATGAACAAGTACAATTTATTATGCATCGCACTATTTGCCTTTGCATTAAACGCAAGCGCACAAGTGCGTACTGTAAACATAGGAACAAGCACAGGGCCTTTTGATAGCACCTATGTATTCCAAAGCTATACCACAGATTCTGTGCATTCAGGTAATCAACCGGGTACAGGCCCATACATGAACGGGGATATCTATGTTTGTAAAGGCGCTACGCTTAAGTATGGCTTTGGCCCTGGCACGAGTAGTATGCCTACTTTTTACCTTGACGAAAATGCTCGCTTAATTTTTTATACTAATCAATATGATATTAAAATCTTTGCAAAAGCAGGGGCAAGCGTTGATGCTAATAATCAAGACATGCTGCTACACATAAAGCGCGAATCTACTGCTAGCCTTGTGAACATTAATGGCACTAGCACAATTAACGACAGTGTGTTTACAACTGTAAACTATACATTCAGTGCTTGGCCTGGAAGTGCTAATCCATGCAATATCCCTGCAGGTATAAATAATCAAGCACCTCAAAAATTATCTGCAACAGTAATTGCTAACCAACTATACTTTAATGCTTCTTTACAAACTGCACATGTAGTTGATATGCAAGGCCGCTCGCACAAAATATTAATAAATGCAGGCGAGCAGAGTATAAACATTGCTAGCTTGCCTAGTGGGGTTTACATTTTGCGTGGCGAGGATGTTAATGGGAATTTGTTTGTTGCGAAATTCGCATTGTAAGCTGGTACGCCTAGCCACGAGTAGGGTGTATTTGCGTGTGTATGCGCAGGGGTGTGTTTAACCGCAAAGCGCACAAAGAATTACGCTAAGGAAGCAGAGGGTTTACTTCGTAAACAGTGATTGCCTATTTAAGGTAGTGCAAAAATCTAATCGTAAGATACCTTAAGCATTTGTACGCGAAAGGTTTACTTCGTAAACAGATTCTAATCATAGTACGTACGCAGATTAACTAGTAAATCAGTTCTAATAAGTAGGTTTGAAATTTTACATTTTCATTTTGTCATTTTATTTTTGAATGCAATTGTGAAACAAAATGACTGAAGACCAATTATCTCACAGAATTATTGGATGCGCCCTTAAAGTTCATAGTGCATTGGGACCTGGTTTACTAGAAAGTGCATATCAAGAGTGCTTGTATTATGAATTAAATAAGGCGCAGCTAAGTGTAGCAAGGCAAAAGCCAATGCCACTCGTATATGAAGAAGTTCACCTTGACTGTGGCTATAGATTAGATTTGCTAGTAGAAAACAAAGTTGTGATAGAAGTAAAAAGTGTTGAAGCAATAAACAACGTACACATTGCTCAAACCCTCACCTACTTAAAGCTTGGCAACCACAAGTTGGTGCTGCTAATCAATTTCAATGTGTATCGCCTTAATGTCGGTGGCATTAAACGCGTAGTAAACAACTTATAAATCCTACTAAAACATATTTAGATCAGCATGCCTCCACAGTATTTACTGCAAATTTGAAAGGCAAACGAATCTTGAGTTGCTTTCACATCCCTCTGCATTCTAGACGTTAAATTTCCTGTATTTCACGGTTAAACACCCAAACACTATAATGCGTGCTCTGCGTTAAACTTCACGCACTTTGCGGTTAAACATACGCAAACCCACATCCAAACCCAAAAACTATTCTGCGTTCTCTGCGCTAAGCTTTGCGAACATTGCGGTTAAACAAACACAAACGCAGACCCAAACACAAAAACTATTCTGCGTTCTCTGCGCTAAACTTCGCGCGCTTTGCGGTTAAACACACACAAACCCACACCCTAACGCATGCACTATTCTACCAAACCAGCAATCTTTCCGATGGTGCCTTGTACATTTTATCGCCCGGCTTAATACCGAAGGCTTCATAAAATGGTGTAAAGTTTGTCAATGGACCATTGCAACGATACACACCCGGACTGTGCGGGTCAGTGGCAATACGTTGTGCCGTTTCTTCTGGTGTAGAATTACTGCGCCAAATTTGTGCCCAACTCATAAAGAAACGTTGTGCCGGTGTAAAACCATCTATCACTTTGCCTTCCTTAAATTGTTTCGTACGTGTAAATGCCTCGTAAGCAATTGTTACACCCCCAAGGTCTGCAATATTTTCGCCTTGCGTAAGTTCGCCATTAACGTGCACAGTATCTAACACTGTGTAGTCGTTATATTGTTTTACAATGGCGTCAGTCAATACTTTGAACTTTGCTTTATCTTCTTCTGTCCACCAGTCTTTCAAATTACCATCAGCTGCATATTGCGCACCTTGGTCATCAAAGCCGTGTGTCATTTCGTGACCAATAACCGCGCCAATACCACCATAGTTAACTGCATCGTCTGCACCAAAATCAAAAAACGGAAATTGTAGAATACCTGCAGGAAAAACAATCTCATTATAGCTTGGATTGTAATATGCATTAATTGTTGGCGGTGTCATACCCCACTCTGTGCGATCAACAGGTGCGCCAAGTTTGCTAATATTGTATTCAAAGTCGCAAACATTACTATTCATTATATTCTGAACATAATTATCACGCACAATAGTAAGACCTTTGTACTCGCGCCACTTATCAGGGAAAGCAATCTTTTTAGTAAATGCATCTAACTTAGCTAAAGCCTGCGTTTTAGTTTCGTTGCTCATCCAATCTAAGCGCTGAATACGCTCACGATATACTGCCTGCAGATTGTTTACTAAATCCAGCATGCGTGTTTTTGCTTCTGGTGTAAAGTAGCGCTTTACATAAATCTTACCAGTTTGCATACCAACGCCGCCATCTACAACAGCACTAACGCGCTTCCAACGTGGCTTTTGTTCTTTTTGGCCACGTAATATTTTACCATAGAAATCAAAACGTGCATTCTCATACTCTTTACTGAGGTATGGTGCCATGTCCATCAAAGTATGTACGCGTAAATATGTTTTCCAATCTTCAACAGGTGTTTCGCGTAACATGATGATTGCAGTTTTCAAAAATTCTGGTTGCGCAACAATAATATCACCAGGATTCTTTACGCCCATCTTAGCAAAAAAAGAAGTCCAATCAAAATTGCGTGTCAAACGCACTAGCTCTGGCATTGTCATTTTGTTGTACAACTTATACGGATCACGCATTTCTACACGACCCATACTTGCCGCTGCTAAAGCCTTCTCTATACCGTAGATAATTTCCGCACTTTTTTCAGGATTAGCTTCACCTGCAAACTTTGCCATTTGCACCAACAGCGCCTTGTAACCGTTTTGGATTTTTACAGAACGCTCGTCAGTTTTTGTGTAGTAATCTTTATCTGGTAATCCAAGACCGCCTTGAAACATATTGGACACATAAGTATTCACATCCTTATCATCTACGCCAACATAGTATCCAAAAATACCACCTAAGCCCATACGCTGGCGTTCAGCCAAATGAGAAATTAAGCCTTCGTAATTTGAAATAGCATCTACCATTTTCATATATGGCTGCACAGGTGTCATTCCCAGCTTTTCAATTTGGGCTTCATTCATGCCACTCGCATAAAAATCGCCTACCATTTGCTCGGGGCTGCCAAGTGCACCACTCGTTTTAGCACATTCTTCTAAGATACTGCGCACTACGGCTTGGGTTTTGTCGCTCAATATATTAAAGCTACCCCAACGTGTTTCGCTTGCAGGTACGGGATTGTCGCGTAGCCACGCTCCGTTAGCGTAATCGTAGAAATTATCGCCAGGCTTAGTGGCGCTGTTCATGTTTGCCACATCTATATACTTGCCGTTAGCAGGTGCCATAGGGCCAGGCTTAGAAGCTGCGCTACGAGCAGCAGCTGGTTTCTTGATTGATTTTGCCTTTTTGCTTGTTTGAGCAATAGCGCTATGGCTAGCCACGGCAATTGCCATCATTGTTATAAAACTTCTCATTTTTGTCTTTTGGTTGAAGATTTTGGATTGCAAAAATAGCTTCATATCTGCATGCAAATACGGTATGACGAAAATTAGAAAACGCAGAAAAAGGCGTATTTACTGCAATTTAGAGGCCGCCGTAGTGGCAAATGCCCGAAATTATTGGATTTTGCGCATTTTTTTTGGGAAGAGTGCTTGCGTTTGTCTACCTTTGCAATCCCAAAATTGACATAGATATGCCAAAGATGAAGACACACTCTCGTGCGAAAAAGACCTTTAAGGTAACAGGTACGGGAAAGATAAAGTATCGTAAAAGCGGTCGCGGCCACTTACTAACGAAGAAGGCTACTAGCCGTAAGCGTGGTATGCGTGTACCAGGCATGATCGACGATGCTAACTTGAACTTCGTAAAACGTCTATTAGTAGTTTAATAGTCTAACATTAATAACATTATTAAAGATAAAGCACCATGCCACGTTCAAAAAATTCAGTAGCTAGTAAAGCTCGTCGCAAAAGAATATTAAAGCAAGCCAAAGGTTTTTATGGTAAGCGCAAAAATGTATACACCGTTGCTAAAAACGTTGTAGAAAAAGGTATGACCTACAAATTTGTTGGTCGTAAATTAAAGAAGCGCGATTATCGTACGTTATGGATTGCTCGTATCAATGCTGCCGTTCGTGCAGAAGGTATGAAGTACAGCACTTTCATTAATGCATTAAGCAAGCAAGGTATTGAGCTTAACCGTAAGGTACTTGCTGACTTAGCATTAAATGAGCCAGAAACTTTCAAGAGTATTGTTACGAAAGTAAAGGCTGCATAGTTTTTACAAACACACTTTTTCAAAAGCGCTGTCGGATACCGATGGCGCTTTTTTTATGGCTTACTTAAGCGCCTTTTTTACCGCGGAGGACGCGGAGGTTTGCACGGAGGACGCAAAGAATTAATAAATCCCCCCATACTTTTCCTTTGAGCATCTTGGTGAGGACATTGTGCCGCTTTGTGCAATAATGCAACAAGGGACACATGGGTAAATTTTATTTGCCAAAAAGGAGCACTATAGTATTCCCGCCCATGACCACCACTCCTTAGGCACTTGCGGTAATTCAATTGGGTATTCAAAGATTCCATACACCACACTACCCGTACCACTTAAGCTTGCATACACGGCGCCTGCATCATAAAGCATCTGTTTAGCACTCGCAAAGTCGGGGGATATCTTAAAAGTAGTCTGTTCAAAATCGTTATATAAGTGATGCTTCCACTCTGTTATAGCTTTAGTACCGACAACTTCTTTACAATTTTGCTTCGGTGCCTGCGGTGTTATACCTGCAAAGGCTTGTGCTGTACTAATATGCACGGGCGGTTTCAGCATCACAATATACTTGCCACTCAAATCTACATCAAGTAAAAGCATCTGCTCGCCTCTACCTTCTGCATAACAAGCAGTATTGTGTACAAAAAACGGACAATCGCTACCGAGCTGTAGTGCTAAAGCAAGCAACTTTTCTTGCGAAAGCTGCAATGCAAAAAATTGATTGAGTAATTGCAACATAAACGTTGCATCAGCACTTCCTCCACCAAGGCCAGCGCCGTGGGGAATAGCTTTGTGCAAATGAATATGAATTGGTGCTAACACATGCTCTTGCTGCAAGTGGCGATAAGCTTTTACAACAAGATTCTTCTCGGGATCTTCACAAGCAACAATACCCGTTTGTGTTAAACCAAAAGTATCCGCATGTATAATTTCTAATGCATCATGCAATTGCTTTATTGGATAAAATACAGTTTCTAAATTATGATAGCCATCGCTGCGTTTGCTAACGATGTTGAGGCCCAAATTAATTTTACAATTGGGAAAGCTAATCATACAGTTTACTTGATATAGCCTAAAATCTTAAGCATGCTTTGGTAACTCTGCTCCTTCGCATATACCCAATCAATCACCTTGCCATTCTTGTCGTGCTCCACAATGATATGCTTAGGACTTGGAATCATGCAATGCTTAATACCGCCGTAGCCGCTTAACTGATCTTGATATGCTCCAGTGTGGAAGAAGCCGATATATAAAGGCTCCTCGCCAGTGCCCGTTTCGCTCTTTGGCAAAAACACAGCATTGATATGCTCTTCGCTAGTATAAAAATCGTGGCTATCACAAGTCAATCCACCAAGATGTACTTCTTGATACTCTTTATCCCATTTATTGACAGGCAACATCAAAAACTTTTCGCCTATGCCCCATGTATCTGGTAGCGTTGTAATAAACGAGCTGTCTATCATGTACCAAATCTCACGATCGTTCTGCATTTTTTCATTAAGTACAGAATAGATTACAGCACCGCTTTCGCCTACAGTAAAGCTGCCAAACTCTGTAAAAATATTTGGCACTGGTACTTTATTTTGCTTACACGCTTTCTTAATGGTGCGTACAATTTCGCCAATGATATAATCGTAATCGAAGTCAAATGCAAGACTATGCTTAATTGGCAAACCACCACCAATATTAATGCTATCTAATTCTGGCGCAATCTTCTTTAGCTGACAGTATAGATTTACAACTTTATTTAACTCGCTCCAATAGTAGATGTCGTCTTTAATGCCTTTATTCATAAAGAAGTGCAACATCTTCAATTGAAACTTGTCGCTACCCTTTATCTGATCTACATAAAACTCCAAAATATCGCGACTACGAATACCTAAGCGACTGGTATAGAAGTCAAACGTTGGCTCTTCTTCCGCGGCAATGCGAATACCAATATTCACAGGGTCTTTACTGCGAATCATCTTTTTGTAATCACTTAATTCATCTTTATTGTCAAGAATAGGAATTACATTTTTGAAGCCATTATTGATGAGTCCTGCAATATTGCGCGTATAAGGCTTTGTCTTGAAGCCATTGCAGATAATAAAAATATCTTTGTTGATCTTACGCTTTTCGTAGAGCTTCTTGATGATTTCAATATCGTAGGCAAAGCTCGTTTCTAGATGAACATTGTTCTTTAATGTTTCTTCTACAATAAAACTAAAGTGACTACTCTTTGTGCAATAACAGTAGTTGTAAGAACCTTCGTACTTATGCTTCTTCATAGCATCGGCAAACATCTTTTTTGCCCTTGCGATCTGTGTGCCAATTTTAGGTAGATATGTCAGCTTAAGTGGCGTGCCATATTTATCTATCAACTTCTTGAGATCTACGCCATTAAAGCGCAAGTAATCGTCTTGTACTGTAAAACCATCCTGCGGAAAATCGAATGTTTGCTTAACGAGATCGGTATACGAATTGTTCAACTTTGCTTTGCTTGTTTGTATTAAAAACCGTGAAAGACAAAAATAGTGTATTAGCTCGCATATTTGACCATGTATAAGCTAGCATTTATTAGGATACAGCATTAGTTAATAGCTGCTTAGCATAGGCGCCTTCGCACATCAGCAAGTCAAGCACACTTAGGTTAGGCAAAAAACCATATCTGTCACGAAATAGTTGCTGATATTGAACTGTGAGCGGCTCTGCCAGACATAGTGGAGCTGCTGCTGTGGGTGCGACCTGCAAATCGTGCTTTAGGCACTGCATTACAAAAGTTAATATAGCCGTATTCAAATCGTTTAGCTGTTCAAACTGTTGCTCGTAGATAGACGCTATGCGCGGCCACAACTCATCAAAAAATGGTGCTTTACCATAAGCGCTTTTTATACTTTGCGCATGCTGCTTTTGCCATTGCTCGGTATTGCTCAACAAAATTTCACTTACAAGCGTATGCTGCTCTCGCCCGCCTTGCAAAGGGGCACTTAATTGCAAAAGCCCATTGGCTGCTGCAATACTAAATTGATTGAGCTTGTATTGCTTTTGGTAAGGCAAGTTTGCGAGTGGCAGTTCGTGCTGTTGTATGGCATAAGCACACCAGCTAATACTTGGCCAATATGGTAAAAGATTTACATAAACTTTAGAAGTCGCCATTACAATACTTGTACTTTTGCCGTATGCGTGCAATATTAAGTCTTTTGTTGTGCTGTGCAATTACAAACCAGTGTTATGCACAAACAGTACAAATGTATGCAAGCTATAAAATGCAAGACTCAAGTTATATTGTACGACTTACAACGATGAGTTCAGACGCGCGATGCAATCTTCAGCAGATGAGTGCAAGTCTTGTCAACAGTAGCAATTTAGCCACCTATAAGCCTACAACTACTGCGATGCTCGGAGAAGCTAAACTAAGCGAGTACAAAATTCCAAGCAGTGTGCGAGTAATAAGTATTGTTCCAGACTGCACGGACACGAACTTTAGACCAGTGCTCAACTTTTCTTTCGACAACCCAACGCAACGCAAACAACTTCACTTTTTGCAACTATATAAAAATGGCTTTACGCCAAACGAACTTGCCTACGATTATTTCTTTGGCGCTCGGCACGACAGCCTACGTGCCAGTTTTGAAACAACCGAAGCCGCAGCTGGCGATGCAGTGCGCATCGTTGTCAGTCCAAGATTGCAACAAAAACTAAACTACGTTGACACGATCATTTATTTGCGGCAAGGTGCCACACAGCATCAAGTGCAATGCCCTATCAATTGTCTGCCAAGCGGTTACTACTTGCTTAATACAAGCCTCATTCGTAGCGGCATTGTTGTAGAACAACAAGTACAAGAAATTCAAAAAGTAAAGAGCAAACTTTTTGTAGAACTTACACCCACTACAACACAGCGCGATACAACTGCCAAACTTATTGCACCTAAAGATAGTTGGCTTGCTAAGTACTCGCCAATACAGTTACATCGAAACGCTACAGCCATGACGCCTATGTTTAATAAAATCCAGGCTTCAGCGGTAGACGATTTATTGGCAAGCAACAACGACTCTCTTTTACGTAACTTTCTATTTAATTTTTGGAGCGAACAAAATCCTAGTAATCCCGAGCAAGCTTGGCTTGAGTACGCAAAACAACTCAACTATGTGGCGCGCAACTTTGGCTTTGCAGGGCAAAACGGATATGAAACAGACCGAGGCCGTGTGCATCTACGCTATGGTGCACCTGTACGTGTAGAAAAAGTACCCAACGAGCGCGACGCCTTACCCTACGAAGTATGGATCTATCCGAATATAGACAACTACAACGACATCTATTTTATTTTCTTCCAAAGTGGCCGATTGGCAGGCGACTTTAAGTTATTGCATAGCAATTTGCCTGGCGAATTGTACAATCAAAGCTGGCGGGCTACCCTATTTCGCGATCCAACAGACGAAAGCCACCGCGTGTACGAATGGATAAATCAAGGAGGACGTTAAAGCATCTTATCACATGAATAACACTACTGTAAATATTGGCGATACACGAACATTCACAAGAGAAGTTACCAGGCAAGATGTGGCTCACTTTGATGATGAAGCTGTGCATGACGTACTAAGCACATTTGCCATTACACGCGATGCGGAATGGGCAGGACGATTATTTGTACACGATATGAAAGAATCGCACGAGGAAGGTATAGGTACATTTGTAGAAGTACAGCACAAAGGACCTGCATTTATCGGCGAGCTAGTTTTGTTTACAAGCACACTCACATCGTTTCAAGCAAATGGAGAAGTCATCACAGACTTTGTTGCAACGGTTGGTGCACGTACCATTGCCACAGGCCGCACTGGTCAGCGCATTCTACCTAAGGACAAATTGGCAAGCCTAATGCAAAAAGCTAAGGATATGTAAGCTTTGTTATGGCAAGATTATTTTCGCAACTTCCTGTGCCCAAATAGCATATTCTGCCGCTCCAGGATGCAACAAATCGCTCGCTAAAAAACTTGCATCTTGTGCATGTTGCCGTGTGCTTGGCGTAATATCTATATATGGCATACCGAGTTCATCTGCTACATATTTATTAATTAAATTATAAGCATCAATGGCTGCGCTAACTTCTGCAACATTTCTATCCTTGTTAAATGGCGTCATGCCCCAGTCGGGTATACTTAGCACAATTACACGTTTAGCATTATTTGCAGCAAAGGTTTGCGCTCTATTGGCTAAGTATCTAAAATGTATTTCGTACTCCTCTAAGCTTCTGCCGCGGTATTGATTATTTACGCCAATCAGTAACGTTACCCAATCATAATCGTGCTGCTTTACTTGCATTTCCATCGGCCCAATCAACTCGTCGGTTGTCCAGCCAGTTTTTGCAATAATATCAAGCTGTTTTACGGTACACGCTTTTGCCTCTAACAAAGCCTTTGTCTGGTTAGGGAAATTAAGATGTGGTTCCACCAATTCGCCAATGGTGTAACTGTCGCCTAACGCCAAATAAGATATGCTATTCACAGGGTAAAAGTAGTACAATGAGTTTTATTAGCATGGATAATTTACCTGCACATTCACAAGTAAAAGCAAGCAAAGCAATTACCTTTGCAGCGCAGTTCTTTGTAGCAGCGTAAAGCAAGGCAATGGTTAGTCGTAGAAATATTAGAATTAAAGCAATGCAAAGTATTTATGCATTGCTCAACAGCACCAGCGATTGGAGCATCAAAGAAGGTCATAAAGCTTTGGTACAAAGCTATGCCGATGCTTGCGAGCTTGCCACAGCTTATTTCTACATCATAAAGCAAACTTGCGAGTACAGCCTTATTGACGCTAGTGCAAAAAGTAACAAACGCCTCCCTACAGCTGCCGACCTCAATGTTAATACCAAAATAGCACGCAATACCATTATAGAAGCGCTTGCAGCAAACGCTTCTTTTGAAAGCGCCTGCGCAGTGGCAAAATTGTCTTCTAAAATTGATACTGATTTTATTAAGCGTGTTTACATCGAGCTCATAGCAAGTAACGAGTATAAGAAGTACACCGAAAATGCTGCCTACGATGCAGCGGAAGACACAAAGGTTTTCTTGTACATCCTAAACTTACTCAGTACCAATGAGAGCCATGCTACAAGCATCCAAGACATGTTCGGCAATTACGAAGACGATAACGACATGGTGATTGCATGGATTAACAAGAACTTAGAAAAGATTAGCGCAATAAATTTCAACAAGCTACTAGCAGCCGATAAACATAAATTTGGAGAAGATCTTGTTAGTACTTTCTTTGATAGATACAGCTATACTAGCGAATTAATCAAGCCAAAACTATTAAACTGGGACCCTGAGCGTATCGCCATCGTTGATATGATTATCATGCAACTCGGTATTACAGAAATCCTTTACTTCCCTAGTATACCGTGCAAAGTAAGCATCAACGAGTATATAGATATTGCCAAAGGTTATAGCACGATGCAAAGTGGTCAGTTTGTAAATGGTGTACTAGACAAGCTTTATAAAGAACTAGAAAAAGACAACAAAATACATAAAACCGATTTTCAAAAAAAGTAACATGAAAAATTTGCTCGTAATTGCTGCCATGCTTTGCGCATTTGTTGCCTGCAAAGATGATGCTAAGAAAAATGATGCCAGTATCGTTTACAATCCTCGTACTGCGCAAGAAGGCACTACGATGGACGTTCACGATTTAGGCTCACTTACGTTTACAGATACCTTGCACAACTTTGGTAAAATCAAAGAAGGTGAGGTTGTAGAATATGCGTTTGGCTATAAAAACACAGGTAAACGACCCGTGCTCATTAATAGTGCCAGAGCGAGTTGTGGCTGTACGGCAAGCGAATACAAAACCACTGAGATTGCAGTAGGTGAAACTGGTGAAATAAAAGTAAAATTTAATAGCGATGGCAAGCAAGGTGTACAAGAGAAAACAGTATTTATCTCTACTAATGGCTACCCTTCGGATCTACGACTAGTTATACAAGCAGAAGTTCAATAATAACATTACAAATCAAAAAATAAAACAATGACAAGTTTATACATTTTATTGCAAGCAGGCGGCGGCGCAGCATTCAGTCCACTATTTCTACTAGCTATGGTAGTGGTGATGTACTTTTTTATGCTACGTCCGAATTTCAAAAAGCAAAAAGAACAAAAAGCCTTTAATGCGCAAATTGCAGTGGGACAAAAAGTGGTTACAATCGGCGGCATCCATGGTAAAATTATTGCCATCAACCCAGATGGTACCATGAAGTTAGAAGGCGATCGTAATACTTACTTTACGGTAGAAGCAAACGCTATTAGCATGGAAAGTACGCAGGCTATGGAAAAGCGCAACGCCCCTACTCCTGTTACTGAAAAAGCTTAGTGGCTGCAATTCTCAAAGTTGGCATTACAGGTGGTATAGGAAGTGGTAAAAGTACCATTTGCAAAATATTTGCCACGCTTGGTGTGCCCATACTAGATGCTGATGCGCTTGCAAAGCATATTATTGCCACTGATCTTATTGTACGCGAAGCAGTATGCAAAGCATTTGGCGAGGATGTATTTGCTAATGGCATTTTACAAAAGCAAATATTAGCAGCACGTGCTTTTGCGAGTGAAGCGGATACACAATTACTGAATAGCATCGTACATCCTGCGGTTGAAAAACACTCGCTAGATTGGTTTGCAAAACAGGCATCACATCACTATGCAATTAAAGAAGCTGCTATTCTGATTGAAAGCGGTGCTTATAAACACGTAGATGTAGTGATTGGTGTAAATTGTGCTGCTGATATACGCGTACAACGTGTACTTAGTCGCAATCCACAGCTTAGTGTAGCACAAATTCAACAACGCATATCAAAACAAATCTCTGACGAAGAAAGGCAAGCATATTGCCACTTCAATATTATTAATGACGGCAGTGCTGCGCTTATACCTCAGGTGTTAGCACTACACAGTACCCTCTCTAATTATGAAAAAAACGAGCATTAGATTTTGGAACGAAGATGACCAGCCGCGCGAAAAGGCTATTAGTAAAGGTGTTCAAGCCTTAAGTGATGCTGAGTTGCTTGCTATACTTATTGGTAAAGGCACTATTGAGGCCAATGCAGTAGAAATTGCAAAGCAATTATATGCAATGCACAATAATAATTTTGGTGCACTAGCGCAAAGGTCAATTAATGAGCTAAGCAAAAGCGTGAAAGGTGTCGGCCCTGTAAAAGCCGTAACTATCGCTGCTTCATTAGAAATAGCACGCCGTAAAAGCATGCAAACTAATGCCATTGAGCGCATTAAGCATGTGGAAGACATGGTCAACTATTTTCAACCCTTATTGCAACACGAAACAACCGAAAAGGTATATATCGTTGCGTTAAAGGGTACACGTGTACTTGGGCATCAACTCATTAGCCATGGCGGCTTCAATCAAGCTATCGTAGATGCGCGTGTAGTATTTAAGGCGCTATTGATGTTTGAAGCAACCTCTTTTGCTATTGCGCACAACCATCCTAGCGGCAATGCACAACCAAGCCAAGCGGACACACAATTGACCTATCAATTGCGCGATGCAGGTAAAATCCTTAGCATTAGTTTGATAGATCATATAATAGTTACTCACACAAGTGAGTATTACAGTTTTGCGGACGAGGGACTTTTATAGAACTTTACACAGTGCAGCAGTTAGCCATTGGCGTTTTAGGGGCAGGACATTTAGGGAAGATACATATTGAGCAATTGCTAAAAATTTCGCAATGTAAAGTTGTTGGTTTTTACGATAGTAATGCTGCTACACGTGAGGAAGTAAGTGCTAAGTTTAATATTACTGCTTTTGCCAACGAAGACGAATTAATCGCGAGTTGCGATGCAATTGATATCGTTACACCGACCCTCAGTCATTTTGACCTTGCAAAAAAATGTGTTACCTACGGTAAGCACATCTTCATAGAAAAACCTATTACTGAAACGAGCGAAGAAGCCGCACAACTCATCAAAATGATTCATGAGGCAAACGTGGTTTGTCAAATTGGCCATGTTGAAAGATTGAATCCTGCCTTTCTAGCAGTAAAGCCACTACTCAGTAATCCAGTATTTATTGAAGTACATCGCCTAAGTCAATTTAATCCTCGTGGTACAGACGTGAGTGTTGTGCTTGATTTAATGATCCACGACTTAGACATTATTCTTAGCTTAGTTAACAGCGACATTCGTCGTATTAGTGCCAGCGGTGTAAAAGTAGTTAGCGATAGCATAGACATCGCTAATGCACGCCTTGAGTTTATGAATGGCTGTGTTGCCAATATTACAACAAGCCGCATTAGTCTGAAGAACATGCGAAAAATGCGATTGTTTCAGAAAGATGCCTATGTGAGCATAGATTTCCTCAATAAAACAAACGAGGTAGTGCGCATCAATACCGAAGGTGATGCCACTGGACCATTAGACTTTGAATTACGTAATGCTGAGGGCGAAAAACGTATTGTAAGTATTGGTGCAGAAGAAGTGCATATGCACAATGCAATAGAAATGGAATTACGCTTATTTGTAGATGCCGTTATAAACAACACTGCAGCTGTGGTAAGTGCAAGCGATGGGCTGGCTGCGCTTAGTTTAGCGGAGGAAATTTTACGCAAAATAAACACGCACAACGACCTATAAGCATAGAAAATATGCTTATTTTAGCAGCATGAGGAATTTGATAATATCGCTTGCTATCCTATGTGCAGTGGGATTGGCTGCTTGCAATATTATTAATCCAACTGAACGAGTGCCTTTTTACATTAAAGTAGACAGTGTAAGTATCTACGGCACTAACTATGTAAAGTATGGCTCTACTAAAAGCCACCGCATCACTGATGTATGGGTCTATAGCAATAATTCCCTTGTAGGCGCCTACGAAGTGCCTGCTACAATACCAATCCTTGCAGATAGCAACGATGTAATAAGCATCCGAGCAGGTATCAACGATAACGGTGTAAGCAATGCTAAAAAAGGTTATGACTTGTATAATTTCTACTCTACACCTATTTCTTGGAGCAAGAGCACAATAAAAACGTTACAACCTAGTTTTACGTATTTAGACGCAACCATTATGCCATTCAACTGGGACTTTGAAAGTACCAATCCATTTCTGCCGCGTAATGCAGGTATAGATCTAAATATGGATTACAGCTTTGGCACAGCCAATACGTTTGAAGGTGTTGGAAGTGGATACCTTAAAGTAGATACTTTCAATAAGGTTAATCAAATTGTATCTACATCTAGCTTTAGTGTACCAATCAACAAAGTGTACTACTTAGAAATGAATTACAAATGCACCATGCCGTTTCAAGTGTATGTTATCGGCAGCAAGCTTGGACAAATTAGCTCTCATTTCTTGGGTGGTGTCAATGCAAAAAACACATGGAACAAAATCTACTTTAATATAGGCGCCTTACAAAGTAGTGTTGGCGCAGAAAGTTTTCAATTACTTATACGATCAGAATTGCCAAAGGATTCGCTTGAAGGCGAGATGTGCTTAGATAATATTAAGCTTATTGGCATCAACTAAATGACTAAGCAAGTACGAGCAGGCATATTACTCTATCTAATTGCAGACTATTTCAGTGCAGCAATTGCTTGGCTATTATTTGTAATTTACCGTAAGACCAATGGCGAAATGCTCAGCCTTGGAGAAGCCTTGCAATGGCTAAGTGGCAAAGATTGGTTTAATGCGCTAATCACTATTCCGCTTTGTTGGATACTACTGCACCATCACTGTGGAAGCTATTTCAACATTTACCGTAAAAGTAGGCTAAGTGAAATTATTCGTACCCTAGTCAGCACACTCATCGGCGTATTACTCATCTTTTTCTTTATTGTAGTTAACGACGATGTGCATCAGTATAGTTACTTTAGTAAGACCTTTTTGTTCTTTTGGGCCATACAGTTTACGTTAACCTCCATCTTTAGAAGTATGGTTTTGCAAAAAGCCAAGCGCGATATTAAGCGTCGCGCTTTTACATTCAAAACACTTATTGTTGGTAATGATGCAGAAGCCGAACGACTATGCGCAGAGGTGGTAAACAACAAAGTTCCGTTACCCAATCTAATCGTGGGTTACGTAGCCGACCATACAAATACAACGGGCACATTACTCCAAAAGCTACCACTGCTAGGTAGCATCCAGCAATTAGAACAGATTGTACAACAACACGATGTGCAAGAAGTACTTATTGCAATTGAAACCGAACAGCACCACCGTTTACAAGATATTCTAACAGCCTTAAGTTATAAACCGACTGTTGTAAAAATTTCACCTGACCTCTACGATATAATTAGCGGAAGCGTAAAAACTAGCAATGTACTTGGTGCTGTACTCATTGAAATTTATCCAGAGCTTATGCCGGATTGGCAACGTGTGATTAAGCGCAGTGTTGATATTGTTGCTAGCAGTTTAGTGATGTTCTTTTTTAGTCCACTTTATTTATACGCTGCTTTGCGTGTAAAGGCTAGCGGCAGCGGTCCAATCATCTTCAGGCAAGAACGTGTTGGTATTTATGGCAAACCTTTTCATATTCTAAAGTTTAGAAGTATGCATACCGATGCTGAAAAAGATGGTCCAGCATTAAGCAAAGAAAACGACCCGCGTATTACAAACTGGGGCAAGGTAATGCGTAAGTGGCGCATTGACGAAATTCCGCAATTCTACAATGTGCTCAAAGGCGAAATGAGCCTAGTAGGACCTCGTCCAGAACGAAAGTATTTTGTAGATCAAATTGTTACTACACATCCACACTATAAATATTTGCACAAAGTAAAGCCAGGCTTAAGCAGTTGGGGTATGGTAAAGTTTGGATACGCTAGTACAGTTGAAGAAATGAAAGAACGAATGCGTTACGATTTGTTGTATATAAAGAATTGTAGCCTTGCTTTGGATACAAAAATTATGTTCTATACACTGTTGGTTATTTTACAAGGAAGAGGAAAATAAAATGAAAAGAATAAGAAACCACTATACCCTGTTAATAATCTGCGTACTTTTTGCAAGTAGCGTTTCAGCACAATCGTGGCAGCAACGTTGCGATTATGAAATTGCTGTAAACCTCAACGACACTAGTTCAACACTAAGCGGTGATTGCAATATTACTTATTACAACAATAGCAATGATACGCTGCGATACATCTTTGTACATGCATATCCCAATGCATATCGTACCGACAAAAGCGCATTTGCAAAACAAGCGGTAGAGAATGGCAAAACAGACCACTATTACAGCAAGGCAAAAGATAGAAGCGCTATGCGCGACTTAAACTTTACTGTAAATGGCTCAGTTGCTTTGCATAGCGAGTACAATGGCAATCCCGATATTTATATTGTTGATTTACCCGAAGCATTATTACCGCATACTAGCATAGCAATCAGCACACCATTTACCGTGTACATTGGCAAGGAATTTAGTCGCATGGGGCGTGTTGGTAAAGGCTTTCACCTTACGCAATGGTATCCAAAGCTGGCAGTGTACGATAAAGATGGTTGGCATCCACTACCCTATTTAGACCAAGGCGAATTCTATGCCGACTTTGGTAAGTACAATGTAAAAATAACAGTACCCAATAACTATGTTGTTGCAGCTACAGGTGTTTGCACAACACCTAGCGAGCAAACATTTATCGATAAACGCATCGCATTAGAAAAACGTATTGCGAGTGGCGACAGTAGCGCTTTGCAAGAAATTGTGCAGCCACTAACTGGTACTAAAACTGTAGAATTTGTTCAAGACAGTGTGATAGATTTTGCGTGGTTTGCCGACAGAAGATTTGTGGTGCAAAAAGCGAGTACAACAATTGGCGGTCAAACAAAATATGGTTACATCTATTACTTGCCAGAGAATAAACGCCTTTGGGTCAATGGCGCAAAAGTAATCACGCATACCTTGGAATACTATAGCCAACGTGTGGGCAACTATCCATATGTAAGCGCAACAGCAGTAGATGGCGGCATGCATGCTAGCAATGGCATGGAGTATCCGATGATCACGTACATCAGCGGCAGCCGCGATACGTTTGATAATTATGCTACCATCATTCACGAGGTAGGACATAACTGGTTTCAAGGTATTCTTGCAAGTAACGAACGTGCCCATGCTTTTTTGGATGAAGGATGCAATACATTTTACGATCAGCGTTGCGAGGCTGCGTATTATGGCGATAAGCATACACGCAGTATATATGATGTTCGATCAAGTGGCCTGCACAGCATACGCTACAATAATGCACAACCAATTAATACAAGCAGCGAGTTGCTTACAGAAAATAATTACTACGGCAACGTCTATAATGCTTGGGGCAATATACTAGGGCAGCTTGAAATGCACTTAGGCAAAAGCACCTACGACAGTTGCATGCAAGCCTACTATAGCTTGTATAAATTTAAGCACCCACAACCGGCTGATATGCAGCAAGTGTTTGAGACTATAAGTAAACAAAAACTTGGATGGGCATTTGAAGACGGTATCAATAAGCGAGAAACAAGCGACTTTAAGATTAAACACGTAAAAAAAGTTGATGGCGGTTATAGTATAGCTGTTGAGCATAAAGGCACCACAGCCTTACCCGTAAGTTTGCTTACACGCCAGCGCGACGGTACACGCGATACAATGATTCTAAAGCCATTTCTAGGCAAACAAGAAATTACTATCGCTAACAACGAGCTTATTTATGCCATGCTTGATCCCCATTACTATACAGTAGATGGCATGCGCGTCAACAACCTATGGCGAAGTAAAGCACTGAAGAACTCACCGCGTTTCAAACTAAAGCGTGGCTATGGTAAAACCATGCTACAAACGAAGGAACTGTATTGGCTACCTACCGCACAGTATAATTTCTACGATGGCCTTGGCCTAGGCTTTGTTGTTCACAACCTCAACTTCTATGAGCCTCGTTTGAAATTTTACCTAGCGCCGAATTTTGGTTTAAACAGCAAGACCCTCAATGGTGCCGCTGCCCTTACATACAGCATAGCACCAAAGCATCCACAAATCAAAACAATAGACTTTGCAGTGCATGGCATAACGTTTAATTATAATGGCAGTAGTCAAAATATTAGCAAACAAATTTTTGCAAGAGTAAGCAGAGTAAATACTAGCGCAACTATCACTTGGCGCAAGCGTAACGAGTATAGGAAAGATATAGGAAGTGCAGTAAAGCTAGAACATATCTTTATAGACAAGCACGACTTTGGCTACAATAGACTTACCGACACAACCTATGCGGTGTTTAGAGAGCCTGCACGCTGGCAGCAGTATTTGCAAGCAACTTTTACACACTATCACAGAACAGTTTTTAATCCTTACAGCTACAATGTACAAGCCCAAGCAGGTGAAAGCTTTGCAAAACTGCGTGCCACCTTTAACTTTAAGCTAGACTATTACAAACCAAATAAAGCTTTGTATGGAAGAATTTTTGCGGGCAAATATTTACCATATAATACAAATGCCATTTACAACACATCTTATGCGCTTGCAGGTACAACTACTGCCGACAATGACTATACTTTTAGCCACTATTTTATAGGACGCAGCGAGTTTGACAATTTGCTTACACGCCAGATTCTAAATGAAGAAGGCGGCATGAAAATCAATACTTACAAGCTTGCAAAACCTGTTGGTAGCGCCAACGATTTACTGCTTGCCATTAATTTGCGTAGCGATATCCCTATCAAATTACCTGTGCAAATACGTCCATTTGTAGATGCATGTTATATCACAAATCGCTATCCAAATTTACCTGTACAAGGCGAAGCGCTTTACGATGCTGGTTTGCAATTAGCAGTTTTAAAGGAAATAATTACATTCAACGTACCCTTGGTGTATAGCAAAGCCTACGCTAGCTATATCAATTCCACGGCACCAAAGGGTCAGCGATTACTTAGCACAATTACTGTAAATGTCAATACTAAAGGATTTGATATTTTTAGTGCACCAGACAAGTTAGCCCAATTTGGTTTATAATATTTACTTTGTCTGTTGCAAAAGAAATTCTGCGTATGCTAAATCTTGCGGTGTAGTAAGCTTAATATTTTGGGCCATACCTTCTACCAGATGTACATCTCCTCCACTGGTTTGTACTACTGTAGCCTCATCGGTGAAAGTACTTTGATATGGCTGCGAAAAAGCTTCTAGCAAAGTTTGTAGCGTAAAGCATTGTGGCGTTTGTACAATTCTATAATGCTCTCGTACAATAGGTTCTGAAGTATTGTCCTTTACCAGGCGCATACTTTCTGCAATTGGTAGCACCGGCAAGGCTGAACCGTGTTGCAAAACGGCTTGATGCAGTTGCTTGAGCAATTCGGCATTAGCAAAAGGTCTAGCCGCATCGTGCACCATTACGATGTCTTGTGCATCGCCATCTATACTCATGATGCCATTTTTTACGCTTTCAAAGCGGGTTTCACCTCCAGCAACAATATTGGCATTGAGGCCTTTCGCAAAACAAAGCAATACATCATTAAAGTGACTCGTATAGGATGGATGCATTACAATAGTGAGTTGTACATCGTCACCAAATGCATCTAAAAAATGCTTTATGCAGTAATACATGATGGGTTTACCTGCCAAAGGCAAAAATTGCTTTGGTAAGGCATTGCCCATCCGCGAACCCGTACCTCCAGCCACAATTACCGCATGTATTGCCATGCAGCAATATTAATACCATTGACAACACTAGCCTAAAAAGTTTAGCGATTTCGCATAGCAAATCAAAATTTGCGGCACATTAGACAAAATTTTAGTCCTTTGAGTCAAGTGGACAAAATAGTTGGTATTTAATGTTGTTACTAAAAGTTCCATAGCTCATTTATTCAAACACTATATCTTGCACGACTTGCTTAGTGGAAAGCCATATGACATTGTATTTGGCGGCGAAACACTGCAGCTTTTACCTGAAAAGGTAATCCTGTGGCCATCGCAGCATAGCCTACTCGTGGCAGATTTGCATTTTGGCAAAAGTGCTCATTTTAGAAGCAAAGGCATTGCCCTGCCACAAACACCAGAAATGCAAGATTTGGATAAATTGGGCGAGATTATTGCTGCAACGCAAGCCAAGCAAGTACTTTTCTTGGGCGACCTTTTTCATAGTCGCCACACCTTTATGGTTGAACCTTTGGCTGCATTTATGAAAAAAAATGCTGATACAAAGTTTATCCTAATAGAAGGAAATCACGATGTATTGCACAGTAAAACCTATGCTAGTATGCAACTTGAGGTGCAAAAGCAAATGCAAATCGGCGACATCACACTCACGCACGAACCGCAAGAAAGTCCGCAAGGCTACAATATCTGCGGGCATATACACCCAGGCATTCGCGTTAGTACTGCACCGCGTCAAAGCATGAAATTGCCATGTTTTGCTGTTTCAAAAAATCAAATCATTATGCCAGCCTTTGGTAGCTTAACAGGACTATTTGAGCTGAAAAGGCAGTCGTCAGTTCAGTTTATGGGGATTGTTGGCAGGCAGGTTTTGGCGGTGTAAAAGGAGATTTAGCCTCAGTGAGGTTTTTCGCTTTGCTGATTAAGACTGTTGTTTTTCCTGCAAAAGTTGTCTTGCAGCCTCTTTGGCATCTTCTACAAAACCCTCTTTATCTATCACATTTTGAAGCTTTTCAATCGAATAATATTGGAACTTCTCTTTGAATTTCGCGAGGTTTTGAAGCTTATTGTCGGCCTCAATTCTGATAGCCTCCTCAGGGCTAGGCTCAAACATTTTGCGCAAAGTACCATGTACAGCAGGCATATTGAGCAGATATGTTAGCGCAATGAATACTAATATAATAGGCTGAAATGAGATTTCCAGACGGCCGAGCGTAAGGATAATAGTATCTATTCCTGGTGTAAAATACGCTAATCCAAATAAGCCCAAAACCAAGGTGATAGCAAAGCTAAATTTGTAGTAAGGTCTAGCAAATACAAACACCAGAAAATTCAATACAATCAGCAAAAAAGCAACATAGTACTCGTAAGAATGGCCCAGAAAGGTTTGGAATGTGCGCTGTTTTACGGCTAGAAAAATATGTCCTGCCCAGCCAATCAAGCTGTATGCAGTTAAAGCTAATAGCGGAATTAGGGGACGAATTTGGTGCTTAAAGGTGTTTTGCAAGGCTAGAAACTGCTTGATTTGAGTACAAAAATCCTCATTATTTGCTTGAAAACAAAACTTATTTAGCTCGGATTTGGTAAGATTATGGCGTAGGTTTATTCAGAAATTTGCCCAAAATTTGATTTACGAGGGTAAATTTTAGGCATTAGGGCTTGAGCAAGGCAAGTTCTTATGGATCCCTTTCGGGTATAAAATTAACTTGGCGCAAACCACTGGAATCATACTTCAGGGTTGCAAAAAGGACTCAAGTTTTACTGGACACATTGCACTAATTAATAATATGATCTGTTCGGCCGTAAAAAAGTCAGCGTAAAAAGTAGAGGCTAGGAACCATAGAAGTGTGACTACCAATTCAAATTAATGCTACATAGTTGCATTAAAGTAACCGTGTATTTTCGATCCGCAACTCCTCATCAAATTTTTCTTTACTGCCATTTTGACATTACTTTTGCTGGCCATTTAGAAAAGCTTGTAATCAAACAAATGACCTTAGTTGAGACAAATTACATCTCAGCGCAAACTAACGAGCAGCTTCTAATCTGAATTTCAAGGCTAAATACGATCTCGCCAAGTTGCCAAGCGTA
>JBJORA010000024.1:0-6265 GCA_046049675.1 Bacteroidota bacterium
AATATCACCAAGTTTCATTTTAGTCCAACTGGGGAAATCTAAACCCGACTTATCTTTAAATCTAATTTTCTTGCTAAATATTTTTTGCATTACTCCTTCCTTGTATAATTTTAGAAGGTCAGTATTTGAGCCAACAGGATTTGGTATTTTCAATTCTTCACATAAAGCCTGTAATCTTTTTTCAGTTTGGATTGATTGGGTATTTATTTTATTTAGAAAATCACATACAAAATCAAGGTTAATCTCTTTGGTTAACTTGAACTTGTTTATATATCTCGGAAAGTTTAAATTAAATTCATTTCTTGCAATTTCTGAAATTGAAACTTTTCTGCTATATTTTTCAGTTTCCTTTCTATTTTGGAAGGTATCAATAATATTAAACACATCGTTTGCACCGAGCTTATTTTGATTTTTTGCCTTTTCAAAATTTTCACTTGCATCAATAAATAGAATGTCGTTTGGATTTTCTCTGCATTTTTTGAAAACTAAAATACAAGTAGGAATAGATGTTCCATAAAATATATTTGGTGGAAGTCCGATTATACAGTCTAAATAATTTCTGTTTTCAATTAAGTAACGAATGATATGATTTTCTGAACCTCCTCTATAAAGAACACCGTGAGGTAACACAATTGCCATCGTTCCGTTTTCTGCCAAATGGTGTATCATATGGCAAACAAATGCAAAATCAGCCTTACCACCTGGTGCAAGTCTTCCGTATTGGCTAAAACGGTCATCACTTGTAAACAATGGGTTTGCACTCCATTCTGCCGAAAAAGGTGGATTGGCTACAATGGCTTCAAAAGGTAAATCATTTAAGTGTTGTGGGTGTTCAAGTGTGTCTTCTTGCTTAATGTCAAACTTGCGATAATGCACACCGTGTAATATCATATTCATACGGGCAAGGTTGTAAGTAGTACGGTTCATTTCTTGACCGTAAAAGTTGTTTACTTCTTTTACTTCTTTGGCTACTCGTAGCAACAACGAACCCGAGCCACAAGTAGGGTCATAAACCGATTTTAGTTTTTGTTTTCCTGTGGTTACAATTTTAGCTAATATTTTACTTACCTCTTGTGGTGTATAAAATTCGCCTGCTTTTTTGCCTGCACCACTTGCAAATTGTCCTATCAAATATTCGTAGGCATCGCCCAAAACATCCAACTCTGTATTTTCAAGTTTAAAATCAATTTTGTCTAAATGAAATAACACTTTGGCTATGATTTCGTTTCGTTGCTCTGGGCTTTTGCCCAATTTGGTGCTGTTCAAATCCATATCCTCAAAGAGATTGTCAAAATCGTCTTCGCTGTCGGTTCCCATTGTACTCAACTGAATGTTGGTGAGTATTTTTTGTAGGTCTTCAAGGATAAAGTTTGTTTTAGAAACATCAAATAAATCTTCTTCGCTGTTATTACCATTGCCTCGTTTAGAAACCTCGGTAAACAATTCTTCGGGTTTAAGGAAGTAGCCCAATTTTTCCAATGCTTCTTCTTGTATGGCATTGAGATATTCTTGGCTGTCTTTAAGTTTTGGGTTTATGTGACGGAATTTTATTTTGTCTTGCTTTAAAATTCCGTTGGCAAAAATTTCCATTTTCTCACTCAAGTATTTGTAGAATATAAATCCTAAAATATAATCTCGGAATTCGTCTGCATTCATTTTGCCACGAAGGGTGTTGGCAATGTTCCAAAGTTGCTGTTCTAATACTCTTTTTTGGTCTTCACTCATATTGTAATGCAGTTATAAATTGAGTTGCAAATTTACATTTTTTAAATGGCTTGTCTGCTACTATGTTGTTTCAAAATTCACTTTGTCCACTTGCAGGGTGGTGGGTGGGCTTGGGTGCGTTGGGGTAAAATTAAATGTGGTGCAAAAGCGTTGGCTTTGTGCGTTGGCTTGCACCTCTTTTAATTTTACGAAGCGTTGGCTTTTCTGTCTTTTTTTTCGGAATGTTCAATGTTCGTAGGGTGTCTCTTGGGATTACAGCTAACGATAAAGTATTTACGAGGTTGGCGGCCATCTCCGTTTCTCAGTTCAAAGATAAGGTAAAGCCGCAAATCTTGTAAATACGGTGTTGTGAGAGGTTGCGTCCTAAATTTACAACTGTTATAATAACTGCGCTAGCATTATGAAAACTAAAAAAACAGATTATTTGGCACTATAGAGTAGTTGTACATGTGGCTTAGAAGTCTAAAGTGGAATTTTACCTGCCAAAATCTACATAAGCCAGTGCTTCATCGCAATTGACAACATAAACATTATATTGGTGCTTTCGTAGATAAGTATAAAATTCTCGTAGGAAATAGTTGGTTTGTCTACCTCCAGCCTTGCTCCAAACCAATACTGCATTCTTTCTAGTGCTATCAACCACGCCTTCCTTTAAAATTGTGATATGTCGCCTGATTGTTGCAAAAGTTACATTCTGCTTGACAGTAATATTTTTCACCAACTCTGTTTTTGACAAATACTCACTCCAGGTCAAACGTCTCCCATGTAGGTCTGCATAACAGATTGTATAAGCAGCAACCAAATCGTTCTGCTTATCAAAGAAAAGACAATTCAGTGGCTGAGCAATATACTGAGCAAACTCTGCCCTTGTAATAGCGTCTTTCGGGTCATACAAAGTACTATCCATTAACATATCTAAAAGATATGCCTTACTGAACTTTCCGATAGCTGCTATTGTATCGGCAAAAATGTCATTAGTACACGCAATGATTTTATTATCGCCTACAATGTGCGGCTTTAGGCTTAAACCAACTTTGTACTTTGCAATTATACCACAACTGGCAAGTAAAAATACTAATAATATTGCAGCAGCTAGAGTTCTCATTACTTTACTATGAAAAAAAATGAATACCTATTTCTTTCAATTGCGTCATGCCAATTAGCTTCTTTCAGCTTTCGGATGTACTTTTTATCTGCATATTTCGGAACAATAAGAATAAGAATCTTGTTAGTATCTAATGGCAATTTTCTCATTCCTGACATGTTTAAGAGCGGCAGAATATCGCCAATTTTCACGTTCAATACTTCAGGCAGCCGATTAGCAGAAGTGCTCACTGTAATTGGTCGCTCAAACTTGTGGCGATCCAGTGCTAGTGATAGTGACTTTGAATTGCCAACATAATTGCTTCCAAGAAGATCCTTTATGCGCCCAAGTGAATCAAACATAACACCTGTGTTTTGACACGTTAGAATTTCCTCCAATGCTGCTGAATCGGAGCTAGAATATCGATCTCGCACTAAAGTACAAAATTTGGAATAGTCAATACTCCCGCTACCAGAAACATTACTAAAATTGGCGTTAATAAAATTAGGACTACTAAGCAAAAGTAGTTTAGTATCACAAGCACTCAAGAACATTATCATGGCAACAAAAAATTGCCATGATAATGAATTTCTTTTGTATAAAAACCTAAAAATAGAAAATAATCTTTCCATTATCAATAGTAACAGGATGACTGCCTGCAGGCAAAATTAGTGATTGTACGCCAAAGGCTTGAGTGATAAATGCAGGCATTGCATACGACTGGTCTTGCACATATACCCCATTTGCAAAAATTCTCTGCGCAGTAGCTGGTAAAATTTCATCAGAATTAATCTCAATGTAAAAATTGCCAGTTGCATCTCGGCAAACATGTAAGAAGGACGAATTGTCTGTTAATAGTTGGCCTGCTGCAGGCATTAAACCGCCGGATACTACTGTTTCTTTTGCTATGCCAAGCGAAACTTCAATTTTTACTTCTACACAGAAACTCTTGCCCTGACAAGGCTCTCCATTACTAAAATTTGTACCCCATGTTGCATCATGATTCTCATTAAATTTAGCTTCCCTTTTTGTACCGTACTCTGCATGAGCTTTCACTTTAACCTTTGGTGCACGTGTTAAGCGAGTACCGCTTTGGACAGTTTGTTGCCTTGTTAACGTGTCTTTGCTGCAGCTACTTAATAAGGCACTCATTGCAAAAACACATGCTGTAATTTGAACTATATACTTCTTCATAAAAAAATATTTGTACACCTATAACGTCAGGTGTTCTCCGTCCTACCTCTCTCCGTTCTTTATACAGGCAAGTTGTCAGATATAATTCAACCTGTTGTAAAAAACTGGGAGAACCAACAACTACTACAACTTTCGCTACTAATCAGGTCGTACACCGCGCCTTTTGATGCCGTTGTGATGCTAGATGGTGGTGGTTAGCAATTTTTCACAACACAATATTACACGCATGTTTTCTTTCCACCAAAAATATTTTGAAAAAAATTCTACTAATAATAAAATACTCAGCAAAACCAACACTTCCAGCATTAAATCGCCTACTTTTGCAGCTCTCAAATACACCTTTAGCGATTGCGCAAAATGAATATCACAGATTATAGCATCGTACTAGGCGAGCATCGCGACCAAGCATGCATACAGTTTTATTTTGAAAAAGATCTTGCAAAAATTAAGGCCTTAAAAGAAAGGTTTCCCGTGCAATTTAGTAGTAGCAAAAAAATGTGGTACCTTAAAGATCTGCCGCAGTATCGCAGCATTTTAGGCATACCGCTAAAAGAGCATCATGAGGCACATTTGCCACGTGTGCACCCTATAAATCAAGCTGAGCTAAAAAAATATTATCAATATTTACAACAAAAAGCTTTTAGTAAAAGTACATTGCGCAGTTATACGGCTGGCTTTGCTTTATTTCTTCGTCGCATAAAAGGTACACCTGCCCACAGCTTTACGCCAGAGCGCATTAATTCTTATTTCCACTATTGTATTACAAAACTTGGGTATACGGAGTCAACCGTGCATAGCCATATTAATGCTATTAAACTCTACTACGAGCAAGTATTGCACCGCGAGCAGTTTATGGTAAATGTACCGCGCCCAAATAAACCATCTAAATTACCCAAAGCACTTAGTAAGGCAGATGTAAAAAAACTATTTGCTGTTATAGATAATCCTAAACATAAACTTATGCTACAACTCGTGTATGGCATGGGCTTGCGCGTGTCAGAAATTATTGCACTTAAACTAGAGCATATTAATAGTGCCGACATGCAGGTACTTATAGCTAACGCCAAAGGTAAAAAAGATAGAATGGTAAACCTGCCCTACACTTTACTTAACGATTTGCGCGAGTATTATAAATTGTATAGGCCGCAAGTTTATCTTTTTGAAGGGCAAGTGGGCGGCCAGTATTCTGCCCGATCGGCGCAACAGGTATTTAAAACGGCAATGTTAAAAGCCGGCATCAATAAAACAATTGGCATACATGGCCTGCGCCACTCCTATGCTACACACTTGCTACAAGCTGGTACCGATATTAGTTTTATACAGCAGCTACTTGGCCATACTAATATCAACACTACACTTGTTTACACACAAGTAGCCAATAATAATGTGCGCCATGTGGCTAGCCCTTTAGATACTTTGTAGAAATCACAAGGTATGAACCCCAAAGCAGAGCTTTGGAAACATTCAACGGAATCGGAGCAGAGCTCCGAGGTATTAGTCCTTTCCGACTGCTCATTCTTTGCGTCGGGATTGCAAAATCTAATGCTCGTACCTCGCATTGATTTTGCTAATAAAAACTTAAATAATACAGTAAGATAATTGTGCAGTACAAGTGCTTGCCAATACTAGGCATAACGTTGGGCTAGTATGCATATTACTTCACCACCACCACTACATTATCTTTAATCTTTGTGGCTTTGCCTTCGTATAGCAAAACGATTTGCGTAAACTTCAAAGTATCCATTTTAATTAGGCGATCCACTAAAGCCTTTTGCCAACGCACTTTTACGCTATCGCCACGGCATTCTTCGTAGATATAGTCTATCATTCGTGTTGGTACGCCTAGGCTATCTTCAAAAATACCTTGCTCGGCATAGGTAAAATCGTAGCTTACAACTTTATATGTTTTTTGCCCGTTTGTCGATTTTACACAGAGCGGTTGTGATAGTGCCGACAAAATATCGCGCTTGCTATAAGTGCCACTCTTTAAGCTACAACCAAGCATTGGTTCAAACTGTGGCACTTGCGTTGCTGTGGCAGCAGCAGGTTTTGCAGCTGCCTTTTTCTTATTGGTATCAACTTGCTCATGCGAAAATACTTGCACAGCGTGTGGCTTTGGCATAAACGCCATAGCAGTAATGCATAGTACCACTAGCAATATTATGTTTCTTAGAACCTTCATCTTTTTGCGATGCTAAAGATAAGGGCTTGCATGATATTGAGGCTTTGTTGGATTGTTAAAATCTTGGAAGTTCTATTGTT
>JBJORA010000025.1:0-12906 GCA_046049675.1 Bacteroidota bacterium
TTAGTTTGTGCCACGTGCAGAATCAAATGGAGCAAGCAAGAGGCTACTACTATCGAGTATTTTATCCACGGCATACGGCTCGTTGCGACCAAACATTTCGTAAAGACTATTATAGTTACGACGATAAAGCAAGCTAGCACCGAAGCGATATTCTTGGCCAGTTTTGGTAGTTGCACTTGCTATGTTATTGCCAAACACGCTAGCCCTTAACCTACCATCGCGACGTACAAGATATTGCAACTTAAAATCGGTATTGGTTGGATGCCAGTTGATGTCGTTTTTTGTACGATTATAAGTAATTTTTTGATCAAACTCTAATTGCACACGATCGTTCCAAAAGCCTTGTGCGTAAGAAATACTTAGGTTGTCGTTGCTATTAGTTAGCAAACTGCCGCTAGATAGCTGTGTTGCTTGGTTATTGTATTTAATATTAATGCGACCAATATTACTACCCAATACGCGACTCATACCATTGTTGATTAAGTTACTTAAGGTTGGCGTTAACGTGCTGCCAAAATTGTTAATCAAGCTTGTGGTAATACTAGAAGCATCCACATTTGCATTAGAAGGGAAAAACTGATCAGCTAATAATAGCGAACCAACTTGCGCAATCATTTCCTGCTCGTTGCGTCGCAATTCCATCAGCTTTGCATTTGCCGCATTAGTTCTATCGGTATTATCTGGCTGCAAGATATCGTACGTAATTTCAGGATTTAGCATGTATCCCGCCAAGTGGATATTTACATAAGTTGGATATTCTTGCGTAGCGTTTGCTTTTTCTGTTTCGCTTGTTATTAATGGTGCGATACTTAATTTGTTAGGCACCTTGTAACTCGCATCCAAATTGAGGCTTGCCTTAAGTGGGTCGCCACTCCAAGAAATAGTGCCGCCCGGAAGAATATCTATACGTTTGGCGGTAAGGCCTCTAAACTTATAATCGTAGTAACTACTATCCTTAGTTGTGATAGTACCATCCATTGTAAACTCTTTGCCCAAGTCAATATTGATACGCAAATAACCCTCTCCGCGGCCATAGATCATTTCCTTAGTGCGATTGTCTAGTATGATAGAAATCTCAGCCTCAGGCGTTACAGCTACAATTAACTCTACTTTCAATATCTTTTCTTTTGTAGCGGCGCGTGCATTACTGTTGTCGCTATTGGTTAAACTATCACCAAATTGTGTAAAGGTTATAAAGTCGTAAGTGCCATTATCATATTCGTCTGTAACAGGGATATGCAAATGGGTTCCTTTAAGCGTAGTACCTATCAAAGACAGATTTAGATTGTCTATTGGTCCGCTAATGACTAATGAACCATCAGCAATCACAGGACCATAGTAGTCGCTATTGTCGTTAGCAGTTGTATTCAAGAATTGGAATCGCTCTGATACAAGAATGATGTCAAAGCCAAGGTCGGCAAAATGGTCGTGCGTTACTTTCCCTATCGTAATTTTGGCTTCGTTGCGTGTGCCAGCTGCATCTCTTGGTGCATCGTATAAAATACTTTCGCCAAAATCTATTACTCCTTCGTTGAGTTTTACTTTAGCATTGTCTATATAATACGTTGTACCTAAGTAGTTTACTTTGGTTTTTGCATCGCTTATTGTAACGTTGCCATCAACATCATAGTTACTCACCGGGCCTTTGATATCGATATTGCCATTGGCACGGCCTTCTGTATTACTAATAAACTCGTTTAGGAAAGACTCAGCGATACGCAAATTAGTATTATCTAACTTGGCATGTAAATCTAGTAAGGCGTCTTCTTGGCTCACATCTACTTCGCCATATAAACTTGTATAGTTCCCTTCGTATTCGATGCCTGAATTAGGTTTAAGAATAATCTTCTTATTGGCTTCATCATACTCTGCTTCCGCTTTTAACTTGCCAACAAGTTCGCCGTTGAGATTGATATTGGTAGTAGAGATGTTTCCGCTATAAACGCGCTCTGTTTGATACTTATTGATAAAGAAGGTGCCACTAGCACGGCCAGTTAAGTCAGTAGCTTTATTGAAATACTGTGTTGCAGTTAAGTCTAGGTTTTGAAAAGCGACTTCCAAATTTTCGTTATTTGCACCTCTAGTATTAACGATTAGTTGCTGCAAGCCATTTTCTACATATACGTCTTGTATTTGTATTTGAGAGCCATTGATAATGATATCATCGGTACTTCGTAAATGCCATTTTTGATCTATTGCGTAGAATTCACTCGGCTCTATACCTACAAATAATTTACCATCTAATGCGTATCCTTTTGCAACAATTTTTGCATCACGCACTTCATAAGTGCCGCCAGAGGTTAAAAGCGTTACATAGCCGCTATCATGTTGCAAAATGGTTTTGAAGTTACTATTTGGTATAATTTCTTTTCCGTCTACAGCAAAAACGCCAGTGGTGCCTGATGTGACAAGTGTATCGTAGTTACCATCGCTTTGAATATCTATGCTATTCACGTAAATGCCATCATACATTACACTAGGAGCTTTAACAGTGGCATGTAGAAACTGCTGTGGCATATCAAGTGTGCCAGCAATATGTGCATTGTTGCAGCCGCTTAGCTTTGGTACAAAGGTTTCAAGTAGCGGCTCTATATTTTTTGTTACTAAGGTAAAGTCAAATTGTTGCTGTCCCTGAATGCGTGGCTTATCAATATACGAAGGCAGATAGTTTGCCATATAAAATTGCATCGCATTTGGCAGTTGGGCTATATTAAATTTACCAGCAATGCGCGCGTCAGCTGCATCACTTGCTAGGTTAAGCGTGCGTATGCCATTGTCTTGACTACTTGTGAGGATTGCGCTATCTAATTCAATAACATGTTTACCGTCGTTCAGCTTTAATTTAGTTAGCTTAGCATTGCCAAGAAAATCGTCTATGTTCGTTGCAGTAAAATTGAGGTCCATTTTGGCCGCACCTGAAATATTCTGCTTTGTAAGGCCAAGTTCTTTTAGGTTGAATCTTGTAAGTTCTGTACGCAATTTATAATGCGGGACTTTCTGACTGAGGTCTAGCGCACCTTCAAAGTTCATTGCTAGGTTAGGATCATTGGCATTGATTTTACCATCAAACTTTTTATTCTTGAACGTACCATTGACAGCAATATCTCTAAAATTGTATTGCTTGGTTTCTATATATCTTACTTTGCCGTTGAAATAGCTGTTTAGATTTTCTAAGTCGAATCCTTCACCCTTTATGTTGCCATCGGCACTTATTGTTCCAATTGCATCTTGCTTTACTATGGCTCCTAGCTTGAGGTTAGAAGTATTGAAATAGCCTTCGTAGCTTGGTTGTGCACCTTTTTCTTTAGGAAATTTCAAATGCAAATTGCTTACAACATCGCCTTGATTGGTGCGTAGCGTGCCATTTACTTTAAAGTCTCTAATATAACCTGTATAATCACCACTGAATTTAATACTGCTCAAATTGTTCCATGCTACTGCATCTGTTTTAGCTTGAGGCACAAGTTTTACTAGTTCATTGCCGCTTGTGCTTAGCTGCTTAGCTTGCATTGTGATGTATGTTTTCTCAATGTCGGGCAAGCCTTTCATGCGTAGGTTACCATCCAAGCGACTGTTGCCTACAAGTAAATCTACTTTATCAGCTTGAAAATCTCTTACAGTGCCAAAGAATGTGCCACGCTTTAGCGTTACTTGCTTTACAGTAAGATCGCGAAGCGTAGGCGCAAAATAGGCGAGGTCGCTCATGGCTATCGAGCAATTCTCAAAGCTAGCCTTCATAATTACACGATCTATATAGTGCTGAAAATCTGGGAAGCGACTATAGATCATTTCGTAGTTGTCACTTATCCTACTGTTATTTGTAACAAGTTCAATATTACTTAGTGTTGTGCGAACAGGACTTAGCTTCGTATGTGCACGCAAGGATTTAATTTGAAGTCCGCATCTTTCCTTAGCGTAGAACTTCTTAATATCTGCATCTAGTGTATCGCCAACAACTGAAATGCCTTTGATGCCAATATTGATATCGCTAACAGCAATATGTTGTTCGTCAAACATACCAACACGTGGCTTATCAAAGTTGTGGTCGTACGTAAAAAATGTTTTTTCAACGTTGAGGTCGCCAACCTTCAATGTCCATAGGTCAGGGTTAAATGGCGTGTTGTCTATACTATCTTTTTTCTTGCGTGGCTTGCCGCCCTGATAGTCTGCGTAGTTGAATTTGGTATCGCTAATATTTATAGCAGCAATGTCAATTAGTTTTTGCTTGACATCAATGTTTTGAGCATCTAGTTCAAGCGCACCAACATTAGCCACAAGGTTTTGGCCTTGCCACTTATCGATGCTATTAATGCGAACACGATTAAGCTTCACAAGTTTTACATCAAGCTCAAATGGGTCAGATTTTGCAGTATCGTTTTGCGCAGTTTTAGGCTTTGCGTTGCCACCGCTTGCAAGCTTGTCGATGATGTATTGAAAGTTCCATGGATGTGTGGCAGAGTCTTCTCCACGATTGATGTTGACGTAGGCATCCTCTAAAGCAAGGTAAGACACCACGGGCTTCTGATTATTAAGGAAAAACCAATCTGTGAATTTCAGTTGCAAATTGCCAGCATAGAGTAGGGTGTCTTTTTGCTGGTCTTCTGCAAAAAAGCCACGCAAATTGACATGGTTCAAAAAGTCGATTTGAATATTATCGACGCTAACCTTAGTGCCTAATTTTTCAGAAATTTTGCTTGTTACTTTTTGTGCAAGCCAGTTTTGTACATCGCTGCGTTGTATAGCAAAGTAAGCACCTACTACCGCCAAGAGTAGCACGAGTACTAGCACAAAGAGCCACTTGAATATGCCTTTAAGAAACTTGATGCGTAAAAATACGGCAAAAGCTTTGCCATTGGCGCATATTGGCCTGTGACTTAGAATTATTTAACGTGCTAATACTAGCTAAATTTGCTCTAGCTAGCATTATGCTCTGCGTTGAGCAGGCTTTGTAGGCTTTTTTGTTGCTTTCATCGCTGTTTTTGCAACAGGTGTGTCCACGATAGTCATTTCATTAAGCAGCCAACCCGCGTCACCAAATTTCTCGATAATAAACAAGGTATAACGGATATCTAGTGTGATGTTTCTGCAAAGGTTTATATCGTACATCACATCGCTCATGGTGCCTTCGTAAATGCGATCGAAGTTTGTGCCGATCAATTCGCCACGTGCATTGAGTACCGGGCTACCACTATTACCACCTGTTGTATGATTACTTGCAAGAAATGCAAGTGGCATTTGCCCGTTTGGCATAGCATATCTGCCATAATCTTTGTTTCGCCAAAGCGTAAATAGTTTTTCTGGCACTATAAATTCTTCTATGCTTGTATCGTGTTTTGCGATTTGACCGTCAAGTGTTGTATAGTGAGAATATTGCATGCCATCCTGCGGCGTTAGTCCTTCCACTTTACCATAGCTTACACGCAAAGTGCTATTAGCATCAGGATAAATTGCTTTACCATTTGCCATCGCAAATTTTGCTTGCACATATGTGTGGTACAATGCAATTAACTCAAATTGATTAGCTCTAAATTCTTCAAAATTATCTACCCGTACATCGGCTACTTCTTGTGCCGCTTTATAGCCAGGGTCGTTTTTTAGTTTCTTTATCACCAAGTCTAAATCTTGCTCATCAAAAATGGCTAGCATACGTGCTTCATCAGTAACTAAACTTGTGTTGTACAGTTCTTCTGCATTGTTGTAAACACTCAGCGGTAAACTTCCAAATCTCGCTTTCATCAGTGAAACCATTTTGAGTGCGATTTTTTTCTCAGTAGCAGGGTTAATGCTTGCATACAAATCCTTCCATTGCTGCTTGAATTTGGCGATGCTATCCATGTTCTTTGTGCGTTCAAGAATAGTAATCATTTCAGCAAAAACTTCTGCCTGTGAAAGTAAATCGCAATTATCCCACGCCTCATCAAAGTAGATATTTTTTTCAATAGCTTGGCGCTGTGCATCGTAGCGTGCACGTATTTCTCGAAGCACTGTGCCGTATTTATCTTTTCTTGTGGCGTCTGCATTAACCCAATTTGTAAATTCAACTTCAGCTGTTTCTTTTTTAGCGATGGCATTATTGATTTTTAGGCCTCGTAATTCGCCTTGCCATTTCTTATAGTAGTTAGCAATACCAGCTTGCTTACTTGCATATTGTAAAAAGGTAGCGCGATCACTGCGCATATCTGCATCCATTATTTTTAGTAATTCTTCTCTGATATGAATGCGCGCTGGGTCGCTTACGTTCATCAATTCGGAAACGCCTGCAGAAGTGAGATTTTGTTGCGTACGGCCAGGAAAACCATATACCATTGTAAAGTCGCCAGGTTTTACACCGCTAATGTTAATCTTAAAATATTTTTTAGGAACATAAGGTTTATTGTCTTTGCTGTATGCCGCTGCACGATTGTCTTTGCCTGCATAAATTCTAAATAAACTAAAGTCACCAGTATGTCGAGGCCATGCCCAATTGTCTGTATCACCACCAAACTTGCCAATGCCATTTGGCGGAAAACCAACCAAACGCACATCAGTAAACTTCTCTGTGATAAACATAAAGTATTTATTGTCCGCATAGAAGCCGCGAACAAAAGCGCCGTAACCATCTTTAGTGTTTTCCTTAATTAATTGTTGCTGCCTACGTGCAACTTCGTTGGTACGACTAGTATCTCGCAAATCATCGCTTAAACCAGCAGTTACGCGATCTGTTACGTCCACAATTTTTACAATAAAGGTTACGCTTAAACCTGGGCATGCTAGTTCTTCTGCATTGTTCTTTGCCCAAAAACCATTTTGCAAATAGTCGTTTTGTAAACTGCTTAGGCCACTCACAGTGCCATATCCGCAGTGGTGATTGGTTAGCACTAGGCCTTGGTTGCTGATGACTTCGCCAGTGCAGCCGCTTCCAAATAATAAAACGGCGTCCTTAAGGCTGCTTTTACTTTCGTTATAGATGTCCTTCGCGGTGATTTGCATACCCATACTACGCATTTCTTTTTCGTTGAGGCTTTGTAGCAGAAAGGGTAGCCACATGCCTTCTACAGCTTGGGCTACTTGGCTAGTGCAGAGCAAAAGCAAGCACAAGCTAGTAGTTTTGAGTGTTGATAACAAAGCTAAGCGTATTGCAGCGCTAAATTGTATTTTTGGCATCTTTCAAAAATAGATAAAGTGCCTTGCATTAGCAATGTTTATTGAACCAAATATTAAAAATGAGAACCGCGGCTGGATAGAAGTTGTTTGCGGTAGTATGTTTAGCGGTAAAACGGAGGAATTGATTCGTCGCTTAAAACGTGCGCAAATTGCTAATCTGCGGGTAGAAATATTTAAGCCTAGCATTGACACGCGCTACGACGAAACAGATGTTGTGAGCCATAATGCCACTAAAATTCACAGTACGCCTGTTGAGAGTAGCCAAAATATTCTGCTGCTAGCACAAGATGTAGATGTAGTAGGCATTGACGAGGCACAGTTTTTTGACGAAGAATTGCCAAATGTTTGCGAGATCTTGGCGATGCGCAATGTACGCGTGATTGTAGCTGGCTTGGACATGGATTATTTGTGTAAGCCTTTCGGTCCACTGCCTTCTATACTTGCACGAGCCGATTATATTACAAAACTGCATGCCATATGTGTATGCTGTGGCAATATTGCTAATTATAGTTTTAGAAAAAGTGCCAGTGAAGATCGTGTACTTTTAGGCGAAACAGATGTATATGAACCGCGTTGCAGAAACTGTTATCATAATGCGTAAATTTTTTCTTTATATATTTCTATTAGTTATTGTTGCTGCTTGCAGTAATAAGAAAGTTAATTTAGTAGGTTCTTGGCAAGTAGCTAAAGTTGAAAACCCTCATCTTGAGCGCGAAATTGCAAATGCTAAAATTGATATAGACACTACTGGTAGCAATGATCCATTGATTGCTAAGTATATAGACTTAGATTCTCTAAAGCAAATTAGAATGGCGCTTTTGGAGAATGATCTTGCCGAACAAAGAATGTTGCAAGAAAGTCTACGTTTCAATTTTAGTGAAAATAGCCGCGTATATATTAGCAGCAACGGCACTTCAGATAGTGCCATGTATAGAATTGAAGAAGATAGTGTTTTGTATCTTGATGGACCTGCCCTTACAGGTATTGGTGAGGTAGATGTTTATGGTATTTTATATAGCGCGAAAGACAGTTTAGTATTGCGTAATATTAATATGACGGATACGATTACAATATTTATGAAACGTGCCGTTGGAGAGAAGTAGCTGATTAGCTGCTTTCTATTTCATGAGTCCCAACTACAAATCACTGCCCAAGCAAAATGGAAGTCGTAGGATAATTTCTTTTGCGCACTTTGCTTTTTTAAATTCACCCTAGCGAAGTCTCAAGTCCTAAATCAATCCCAAACAAATCTTCATTCTAATAATTCGCCTAATGCTTGCAGTAAATTGATTGCCCAACATACTTTTTGCGTTGAGCTCTTTTACAATTTGTGCATGCAAGGAATCGATATTGAGTGGCATTAGCACGATATCAATACCAGCACTTGCAGCCTTGAAGCTGGCATTAGGCACTTTACTTACCGCACCCATATTCATGGCATCGGTATATACAAGACCTTTGAAGCCAAGTGAGTCGCGTAGTAAGCTGGTAACGATGTTACGAGAAAGGGTAGAGGCTTGTCCGTTGGTACTCCATCTCGCATTTTTTTGGATGGCTAAGTGTCCAACCATTACACCAAGCGCACCTGCATCAATTAGCCTTTTGAAATTATCAATTTCTGTGAGGTTGCCATAAATGCTTACTAGTTGTTTATGTGTATCGCCCTTTACATTGCCGTGTCCAGGGAAGTGCTTTATTACAGTAGCAACATTTTGCCTGTGATGTGTTTTCATAAACTCACCACATAGGGAAACAATCGTATCGCCATTGCTGCCAAAACTTCTGTTGCCGATAATTGCTTTATTGCTGTTGTTGTCCACTACAGGTGCAAAGTTGGTATTTACACCTGCCTTGCGCAATTGTACTAAAATTTTATTTGCGCTTTCTTGTGTTGCAGTAGCGGTTTTGAGTTGAGAGGTTGGCGTCATTCGCAGTACATCCTTAAACTTGTAGTGGATGAGTGATGGCTCTGCATCGGCGCTGATGATAGGTTTTGTGATTTTGCCGAAGTTTGCTGCCGCTATAATTTTCTTTTGATATTCGCCGAAGTTGGCTGCTGTGCCTCTTAAAAAAATTACGCCACCTACTTTTTTTGCTTTGTAGTACTGCAAAAATGTTTCAATGGGCATGCCATAAGAATTGTCGGCAACAGCTGGCATAATCATTTGCGCAGCGCGTTCTTCAACACTCATGGCGTTAAAGATGGCTTCTACTTTTTTATCTAATTCTGGTTTATTAGCATAGAAGTCTTGCAACGCATATCCACCTAATGGCGCTGCTGCACTGCTATCTACGCGATTTTGCGGCGGAGTATTTTGTTCTGTTGGTGGTAGCAAACGCTGCACCTTGCTGTCGCCATCTTTTGTGGCGCTGCCGCAACTAAGCAAGCATACAAGTGCTAGTGCTGTGATATTATTTAACTTCGTAAACACTTGTAATTTTATATGCATTGTTTAAGTTGAATTGCAGTAGTTGTTCTCTGCTACCACTTTTGCCGCTATTTTTTTCCCAATCAAAAGTGGCTTTTAGTATTATTGAATAGCCGTTGCCTGTTTTGCGCACTGTGCTTGTCCCAAGGTAGGGTGTGAGCTTATGGTAAGACAGTTCATTCACGCTTTTGCTATAAAGATCGTATAGCCTATCGTAGCTCACATTCTTTTCGTTGTAATATTTATTGATTGGATAGCTAAAATAGTCGAGCACTTTGGCATTGTGTTCATTATCGTTTTCGAAGTAGCTATTCATAATATTGCTAATTGTACTTAACTCATCGCGCGACAGTGCCTCCTCTTGAGGGGTACTGCCAGTTTGCTGCAAACTTTGTCTTTCAAAAGTGGTGCTTTTGCTTGTTGGCGCAGCTGCTGCCTGAGCTGTGGCGGGTGCTGTTGTTGTTGGACTGGCAGCATTGACACTTGCTGTTGGTGCCGCTGCAGGGGCAGCTGGAGGAAGTTCGTTCACAGGAATGGCATTTGCAATAGGTGTTGCTGCTGGCGTAGGTTTGTTGAGAGCCATATAAGCAAACACGCCTGCAACTGCTGCTACTGCTGCAATTATACCAATATAGAGTAGGTTGCGATTATTACTACTTGTTTGTACGTACTGCACTTGTTGTTGTTGCGCCTGTGGATTATTGATGACGTTGGCTGCACCGCAGTGAGGGCAAAATTTGTCGGTGCTTAAGATACTTACCCCGCAAGTGTTACAAAAAGACATATAGATTGTAGTGTTTAAGCGTTATTAGGTAAAGGTAAATAAAATCGGCAATTGGCGCATACTTAGGCTACGCTGTTAGTAACTTATACGCGCTTTACTTGCGATGTACTTACAGCCAGTATTACCTTAGAAGCTTATATATTTATAACGTATCGTATGGCATTAAGTAGATTTTGGCTTACAATTTTTGTAGTGTCTATTGTGTTGGCAGTTGGCGGACTATTTGCTGGCAAGTATTACAGTATAGACCATATGCTCAATGGTAAAAAAGACGAGCCACTATTAGTTGCTGAAAAATATATTTCTGCCCTAAGCCCTGCTATGCAAGACACATTGCAGAAAAGCGAAAAAACATCTTTGACATTTAAGTATGGCGATAAAATTCCCGACACGACATTTTTGTACGAGAAGAAGACCGTAAAGATATTTAGTGGCAAGCAAGCGGCTGACGGCATATTGCCAACATGTAAGAATGTTGTTTTTGATATGATACTGCCACTAATTGCGACGCTAGCCTTCTTTTGTGGCTTAATGCAATTGCTGATTGATAGCGGTGCTGCGGAGAAGCTTGCAAAAAAGTGCAGTCCATTTTTTGAAAAGATTTTCCCTAGTGTACCTGCTGGCCATGAGAGTTTTAGCTACATGACCTTAAACTTTGCCGCTAACTTTTTGGGATTAGATAGTGCAGCTACACCATTTGGACTAAAGGCAATGGAAAGCCTGCAGGAAATAAATCCGACGAAAGATAAAGCAAGCGATCCACAAATTATGTTTATGTGTTTGCATGCAGCTGGTTTGTGTTTAATACCCACGAGTATTATCGGCTATAGAGCTGCGGCAAAAGCAGCAAACCCTGCCGATGTAATGTTGCCATGCATTATTACAAGTTTTGTGGGCACAATTGCAGCCCTCATTATAGTAGGTATAAGGCAAAAGGTTAATTTACTGAGTGCAACACTGGTTACGACACTTGCAGTAATAGTTGCAGGGATTATTGGTTTGCTTTTTTATGTAAATAATCTAGACCTTATTGGCAAAAACCATTTTACGAGTAGCTTGAGTAGTGTCTTGCTTTTGTTGATTGTATTAATGACATTCGCTTATGCATTCTTTAGAGAAAAGCTATTTGTTGATAAAGGCACTGATGTGTTCAGCAGTTTTGTTGAAGGTGCAAAAGGCGGCTTGAAGACAGGGGCAATCGTGTTTCCATATATGCTTGGTATGATGGCGGCTATTTCTATTTTTAGAAACAGTGGTTTGTTTGAAGTGGTTGCGCACGGTGTAGCCAATGCCTTTAGTTTGGTTGGTGTAAAGAAAGAAATTACAGATGCCTTGCCGGTGGCATTACTGCGACCATTTAGTAGTAGTGGCTCACGTGGTTTTATGATGGATGCTATGGGTACTTATGGTGCTGATTCTTTTGTAGGTAGATTGACTTGTATATTCCAATGCAGCGCTGAAACTACGTTTTATGTGCTAGCGGTTTACTTTGGTAGTGTCAATATCAAAAATACGCGATACACCTTAGGCATTATGTTGCTGGTAGATTTGATTTGCGTAATTACAGCTATTGCTGTAGCAAGTATTTTCTTTTCGGGAGTCACATCATAAAACCTTTCTGCTTTGCAAAAGATTGTAGACAATTACTTTATTGAGGGATGTATGCGTTGCAAGTATGGCGCAACGCCTGACTGCAAAGTACATACGTGGGCAAAGGAACTTGCACTATTGCGCCGCATTATTAAAGATTGTGGGGTAGCAGAAGAAGCAAAGTGGGGTATGCCCACCTACACGGATAATGGCAAGAATGTATTTATGTTGAGTGCATTTAAAGACTATGCCTCTATCAATTTTTTTAAAGGCAATTTGATTGATGATACTTCTGGCTTGCTTAGCAAAGCTGGGGAGAACAGCGAAGTGAGTAGGGTAATTCGATTTACTGATACCAAAACCATTTTGAAGTACGAAGCAGAGATAAAAGACATCTTGCATCAAGCAATAGCGATTGAACGTGCTGGCATCAAAACACCCAAGCTTAAATCTGAATTGGTATTGCCAGTAGCGATTAGCACTCTGATGAAGAAAGATAAAAATTTTAAGTTAGCTTTTGAAGCCCTTACGCCTGGTAAGCAAAAGAGCTACGTAATTCATGTCAATGGTGCAAAGCAAGAGGCAACGCGCGTATCACGATTAGAAAAATGTTTACCCAAGATTTATGCGGGGAAGGGGTTTAATGAGTATTGAGGTGTCAGTTTTTTTTGTGTCGCCAAATACAATATAGCAGTGCGAAGCAAATAGGGCTTTTCTTGATAAACGTCAATCTAGCTGCTATATAAGCGTGAAGAAATTAGCTGATTATTCAGGTACATGCTTGAGTAATTCCGCTAATTCCTTGTCAGTTAAATTGTCTTTTTCAGATTTATCGTAAATAGTCAACCCTTAAAAACTCCATTTTTTTAGGGCACAGATATGCATTAGTCTAATTTGAAAAATAAATTGACTTAGCCAACGAGCAATTGCCTCTGTACGCCAGAGGTTCATGACTCGTTT
>JBJORA010000026.1:0-47714 GCA_046049675.1 Bacteroidota bacterium
TATTAAAACAGAATTAGAAGCAGCGCACAAAATTCAGGTTCATAATATTGTAAAAGACCTTTCGATAGAGAATGCGGCACAGCACGTGTACGACGAAACCACGGCAAATGGCATTCAGATAGATTATTTGATTAATAATGCAGGCTTTGGCGATTTTGGCATGTTTGTAGATAGCGACTGGCAAAAAGAGCACCAAATGATTAACCTTAATATCACCACATTGACACATTTTACAAAACTATATCTCCGCGATATGGTGAAGCGAGGCAGCGGTCGTATTATGAATGTGGCTTCAACTGCCGCCTTTCAAAGTGGACCTACTATGGCGGTTTACTTTGCTACCAAGGCCTATGTGTTGCATTTTTCTGAGGCAATCAATAATGAGGTAAAACCAAGTGGCGTTACTGTAACGGCCTTATGCCCTGGCGCTACAGAAAGTGGTTTTCAGGATGCAGCTGCCATGCACGAAAGTGCACTTGTGAAAGGCAAAAAACTACCTACATCTAAAGAGGTGGCAGAATTTGGTTACAAGGCAATGATGCGAGGCAAGGCAGTGGCAATTCATGGCCTTATGAATTACTTATTAGCGAATAGCGTGAGATTTTTTCCGCGTGCTTGGGTAGTTGCCATTACGCGCAAAATGCAAGGCTAATGCTAAATTAGTAGGGAAAGCTTTGCTGCAAAACCTGCACTAGCATAGCATTTTACTGATTCGTAGGGCAATTTTGCCAATTTTGTGTGGCATATTCTCGCTAGCACTTATCTTTACGAATTCAAAAAACCACTATCGTGAAGAAAATAATTTTTGGCTTATTTGCCGTTGCATGTAGTTTCAGCGTATTCGCACAAGAGCGTATTGAAAAAGATGTTCCTGAAACACATTTTTCGGCAGTGCTTACACGCAGCCAAGTAAAACAAACCGACAATTATCGCGCTGTAGTAGAAGTTGTAAATACCTATACCAACAAGCGTGTACAACGTATTGTGCTTGGCGACGAATATGAGTTTCTGGCTAACCCAAGCGAAAGCCTACAGTTTGCCGACTTAAACATGGATGGCTACGACGATATTATTGTAAACAATGGCTATACCACTAACTGTGGCTATTGGACTACACATTCTTACGTGCTACTTTATAATGCTAAGAGCAAAAAGTTTAGCCAAAGCAGTGCATACGACGATGTTTTATATGCTGGTCATTTTAATGAAGCGCAAGTAGAAATCAACTACACTGATAGCACAATCAAAAAGTATAAGCAAACTTGCCATTGTGCAGAAACAAGTTATGGTTACAACTTATACAAGGTGCGCAAGGGTAAATTGGTCTTACACAAAAGCATTTTTGTACTATGCCCTCATATAGATATTGAGAGAGAAACTGGTAGTCGCGAAGTTGTATTTGGTACTACAACAAATGGCAAATATGGCGAATATACAAAACGCCTTACCGCTGTTGAATTGCGTGGTCTAGCTGGTACAGAAATTCTAGCGGTTGAATAATTCAACGCGCATGATATTCCGATATCTTATTGAATAAACTTTATTTGTTGTTGTTACCAATCAAGAAATAACTGATAGTTGCTGTAAGCACATTGTACTTATTGACAACTGTTGCAGCATTAGCTTGGTCTGTAAGTGCAAGATTGTACATTGCGCGAATACCAACGCCATTCTTAAAGCGATAACCTGCACCAAAGTTTGTTCCCCAATTGATTGCATTAAGACTTAGCGTGTCGTTTCCAAACTTTAGATCTTGTTGCACAGGGGTAGTAATGCCTGCGCCAGTAGTAGTACTAGTGCCATTTAGAGAAAAACTTAATGTTGGACCAGCCGATAATTCTAATTTACCCTTGCCTAGTTTGATTGGCACAACTAAGTCAAGCGGAACTTGTACGTTGTTTATGCGCACTTTGCTATTAGTACTTAATGTGCCAAGCGTGCTTGTTAGATCATATCCTGTTTGTAAAAAGTTGGCACTAGGTCGAATGCTAAAGGCTTTACCAACTTGGTAGTCAAAGATTAATCCCGGATACACAAAAGTGAAACCTTTGTCGGAGTAGTTTACGCTTGTGCCAGTAACTGTTAAGTTTGGCCCTACCACACTTGCCCCAGCTTGAACACCTACACGTAATTGCGCAAAACACATTGTACCAAGGAAAATTAAAGCCAGACTTGAGATTGATTTTTTCATCATTATATTATTTTTTGTTGTGTCAAAAGTAGGATAATAATTAATATGTAGTTAGTCATTTCTAAAACTTATTTGCGACCTACTTGCCTTCAATGATGGTAGTATACAAGCTAAAATACTAATAATCAATACGGTAACAAATACTAGCACAAAATCAGTCCACAGTATTTTTATTGGATAGGCCTGTAGCAAAAGATCGTCGCCTTGCATTTTTATAAGGCTAAAATGCTGCTGCAGCAAACATACAACGAGTGCAATACTACATCCGATAACTGCACCTAACAAACCGATGCCAATTCCTGTACTCATAAAGATACGTGTGATGGTGCTCGTTTGTGCACCCATTGCTTTAAGCACACTTATGTCTCTCCGTTTCTCTAATGCCAACATACTAAGCGACGCAATCATATTAAAACTTGCAATAAAAAGCATGAGTGCAAGTATCGCATAGGTCATCCATTTCTCGCTACTCAAAATATAGTACAGTGTTTTGTTCTGTTCAAAACGTGTTTCTACTTTTAGGTTTTGCTTTGCAACAATTGCCTTTACAGCTTGTGCAACTGCAGCAGTGTTCTTAATGTTATCAACCGCAATTTCTATGCTACTGAGTTCACCTTGCTTATTAAAAAGCTCTTGCGCTTGAGCAATACTTACGATGGCATATTTGCTATCAAATTCTTCTTGTACAGCAAAAATACTACTCACAAATAGCTCCGTACTTGTATATGCATCTTGCGGACTAGTGCTCAAATTGCCTTTGCCAGTAAATGCATATAATATAAGTGGTGCAATAGCATTTTCACTGATGCGTAGCGTATTGGCAAGGCTAATGCCAAGTGTAATGCGTGGTTGATCGTCGCTTAACACAGTATCGCCATACTTGATAAATTGCTTAAACTTTGTAATTTTTTCGTACTGCTGATCTATGCCACGCACCACAGCCACTTGCTGCGCATCGCCATTCGTCAACATCGCTTTTTCTTCTAAACACTTGCCTACACTGATCACATGTGGCACCGTGCGTATTTGTTGAAACAGCGCATCGTCATCCGCAAAAAAATTGCCTCGAGTAGCGCTTACCTTTACATCTGTATAAAAACTGGTGTAGAGATTTTTTACAAAAGCATCAATACCATTATAACTGCTTAAAACAATAATCAAGGCTGCAGCACCAACTGCAATAGCACCAATGCTAATCCAACTAATAATGTTGATGGCTTTGGTGCGCTTGCTACTAAAAATATATCGGCGTGCAATGATGCCTAGCACAATTATTCTGGCTTTTGGTTTTTGAGACGGTCTTCTTCTATTTGCTTAAACAGTTCTTCCATTTTGAATACATGATCCAAAGTGTCGTCGCCAAAAAACTGCAGCACAGGTACATTTCTTAAAGCGTGACGCAAACCGTTACCCAATTTGCCGCGAAACTCACTTGTTCGCTCTTGAATACGTAGCAGCATGTCGTCAGCATCTGCAATTTGAAAGAAGCTTAGGTATACGCGCGCTTCAAGCAAGTCAGGGGTAACAATCACGTTGCTTATGCTAATCATGCCATTATTAACGATATTCAGTCCTTCTTTTTGAAAGATGGCATTCATTTCTTCTTTTATTAGTTTGGCTACTTGTATTTGCCTTTTGCTCTGTTGCATGCTCTGCTTGCAAAAGTACGCATAAAGTTTTTCCATTAGCGGAGTAAAAAGGTGGCTTTAGCTTACTTTTGAGCCTTCTTGGGTCGCATTGCTTCCATATTTGGGTATATCAAGGGCAGATATCAGCTCATTGCACTGTTTTGCCTTAGCAATTTATTGAGTGTGGTGTTTAGTATGCTTAGCCTCGCTATGCTTGTGCCTTTTCTTAACTTGCTATTTGGCAAAGACGATCTCGTTACACAAAATCCAGGCTTTGTTTTGACGAAAGAAGGCGTTGCACAGTATTTCAAGTACCTGCTAAGTGATATTGTTATTTCGCATCAAAACAATAAGATGTATGCCTTGGGTTTTATCTGTTTGTTGGTTTTAGCTTGCATCATACTTAAAAATTTCTTTCTTTTTTGTAGCCGTTACATTTTACATCCTTTGCGCAATGGCATTATTAGAAAATTGCGCCAAGATGTTTTTCAAAAATTACTGCAATTGCCAATAGGTTTTTTTACCAACGAACGTAAAGGCGATGTCATGGCACGCATGACCAACGATGTAAAAGAGTTTGAGGATAGTATTATTAGTGTGATGGACTTGATGTTTAGTACACCAATTTCCATTTTGTTTTACTTGGTATTTATGTTTACGCTCAGCGTAAAATTGCTAATTATTCTGCTAGTTCTTTTACCAATTGCTGGTATATTAATTGGCCGCGTTAGCAAGAGCCTCAAAAAGCATAGTACAGATAATAGCCAGCGCATTGGCACCTTACTGAGCATTATTGATGAAACGCTTGGCGGCTTGCGCATTATCAAAGCATTTGGTGCCGAAAAGCTGATGGCGGGCAAGTACATGCAAGAAAATAATTACCTCAACCGGCTCAATAATCGTATTGCGTTTCGAAGAGAAATGGCAAGTCCTTTAAGTGAAACACTTGGTATACTAGTGCTTTGTGTAATTCTTTGTGTTGGTGGTTATTTGGTATTGCATACAAAAGAAATTGATGCAAGTACCTTTATCTTATTTATACTTGTTTTTACACAATTGCTTGATCCCTTAAAGAAGTTCTCGCAAATCTTTTATAATATCCAAAAGGGTAGCGCAAGCCTCGAACGTATCAATGGTATTTTACACGCAACCGATACAATTACAGAGAAAATTGATGCAAAGCCATTGCCACAATTTCAAAAGAGTATTGAACTAAAAAATGTAAGCTTTAGTTATGGCAAGCATGCCATTTTGCATCATATAGATTTGCATATCGCTAAAGGCAGTACAATAGCGCTTGTAGGCAGCAGTGGCAGTGGCAAAAGCACTTTGGCCGATTTGATACCTCGCTTTCATGATTGTACAAGCGGCGAAGTATTGATAGATGGTATAAATGTAAAAGACTACAAGCTTGCTGATATTCGCAATCAAATTGGCGTAGTAAGCCAAGAGCCAATTTTGTTTAATGATACGATTGCCAATAATATTGCTTTAGCTAATACGCAAGCCAATGCACAGCAAATTGAAAACGCAGCTAAGGTTGCTAATGCGCACGGATTTATTGCAAACAAGGCACTTGGTTTTGAAGACAATATTGGCGACCGCGGTCAAAAGTTAAGTGGCGGAGAAAAGCAGCGATTAACTATTGCACGTGCTGTGCTAAAAAATCCACCAATTCTTATCCTGGACGAAGCTACAAGTAGTCTTGATACCGAAAGCGAAAAATTAGTACAAGATGCATTGACCAAAGTAATGCAAGACCGCACGTGCATTATCATTGCACATCGCTTAAGTACTGTACAACATGCCAATGAAATAGTAGTACTTGATAAAGGGAGAATTGTAGAACGTGGTACGCACACCGAGCTCTTGGCAAAAGAAGGTTTCTACAAAAAGTTGGTAGATATGCAGCAGTTACAAAAGTAGTAAGCCTAATTTTTTATCTATGGCGTAATGCTGTACTGCAACCGTTCGCCACAACTTTGCGGATTATTCAAATACATATTGGGCACGTAAACGTTTTCCGTTTTAAACAGTTGCGGCACGTTATTAATAACCTTGTAATACTTGCATTCGTATGTCGTGTGTGGCGATAGATAGACCGCACTACCATCAATTAATCCTTGCGGAGGAAAATTTGGTACGATATCTGGCCAATTCATTTGGTTTGTGCAGTAAACGCGGTTGCCATTAACTTCTACAATAATATGCTGAGTGCCAAGTGTTTGATAAGTGTTATCGGATGCAGAAAATGCAAGAGCTCCAGCAGGCCTTATTTTTATTGTATCCTTGGCGGTGTTAAAATCTGCACCAAGCATACTAGTGCCACCAGCTAGGTATTTGTACACTACATTATTAGTATCGGGTACGCAGTTGCCATTGTGAAGATTAATATTAAGTGCATATGTTCTATCGCCTACCACGCGCGTATCGAGTACAATCATACCTTGTGCATTGGTAGTCCCACTTGTATTTAGCTGGTCTTTTTGCATATAGCTTGGTGCTTTACGAATAAACTCAAACGGCAAGTTGGCAATTGGCTTACCAGTTACGGCATCTACAACAACTGCGCTATATGCAATTTTCTTATTGGCAATGCTGCAAGCACTTAAAATGCACACAAGTACTAATGCGGATAAAAACAAGCACTTCTTCATATACCAAAGGTAGCGCTGCAATGAACGCGGTGTCTAGCAAATAACCGCAGATTTACAATGTACAAAAATCTTTAACTAAATTTTCCATGCAAGTAGTAACTTCGTGAACCATTAGTAATTAAATATGCCAAATTACCATAGCGCAGGGCAAATACCGCACAAACGTCATACACAGTTTAGAGATGCTGCTGGCAAACTATACAGCGAGCAACTTTTTAGTACAGAAGGTTTTAGCAGTAACTATAGCTTGTTGTATCATGTGCATCCGCCAACGCAAATTATTCGCACGGAAGAGCCTACAGATGTAACGCCAAAAATTGCAACTGATAATATTCTAAAGCATCGCAGTTTTCAAGGTTTTAATATTAAACCTGTTGCCGATTATTTGCAAAGTCGTAAGCCTGTACTTGTCAACAACGATTGCCATATTAGTCTTGCAGCGCCTCAGCAAAGCATGACAGATTATTTCTACAAAAATGCTGATGCCGACGAAGTGCTTTTTGTGCACGAAGGTACAGGCGTCGTAAAAACGCAATACGGCAACCTTAAGTTTAGCTATGGCGACTATATCGTTATTCCACGTGGGGCTATTTATCAAATTACGTTTGACACACCAGACAATAGACTTTTTATAGTAGAAAGTTTTGGGCCAATTCGTTTCCCCAAGCGTTATCTCAGCAAGTATGGCCAGTTAATGGAGCATGCACCATTTTGCGAGCGCGATATTCGCAAACCAGAATTTGTTGCGCCTATTGATGAAAGTGGCGAGTTTTTAATTCGTACAAAAAAGAAAGGACTGATGTATCCAATTACTTACGCCAATCATCCATTTGATGTAGTGGGTTGGGATGGCTGCGAGTATCCTTTTATTTTTAGTATTCACGATTTTGAACCAATAACGGGTAGGGTACATCAACCACCGCCGGTGCATCAAACATTTGACGGCAAGGACTTTGTGCTTTGTAGCTTTGTGCCACGTTTATACGATTATCATCCGCAGAGTATTCCGGCACCGTATAATCATAGCAATATTGATAGCGATGAGGTATTGTACTATGTAGATGGCGATTTTATGAGCCGCAAACATGTTACGCGCGGCATGATTACGCTACATCCAAGTGGCATTCCACATGGCCCACATCCAGGCGCGGTTGAAAAAAGTATTGGTAAAACAGAAACAAAAGAATTAGCTGTGATGGTTGATACCTTTAGACCTCTATTACTAACGGAATACGCGGTTGGTATAGAAGATGAAGGTTATGTGATGAGTTGGGCTGAGTAAGTTGATTCTATAAGTTCGCCAATACCTAATACGTTATTAATGTTATGAAGAAAATATCGTTCAGCATTGCACTAATTGTGTGTACACTGTTTTTTTACGTAAGTAGTTCTGCGCAAACAAGTAAAAAGAGAGTAGCGGTGCCTGAAAGCCCACCCGATAGAATCGCACTAGATAAAAAGCAGCCTGACAAGCAAGTAGATACTTTACGTGCGGCACGGCCTATTGAAGTGCCACCGTTTGCAACTGACTCAGCAAATCTACAACCATGTAAACTCACTAAGGATGCAGATTATATTGGCGGTTTGGGAAAATTGGTAGAATTTCTTCAAGATAATCTGGAGTATCCTGATGATGAAATGGAATATGGCTTTCAAGGCAAAGTTATCGTGGGTTTTATAGTTAACGAAAATGGTGAGCTTTCACATCATAGAATTGTACAAACAGCTGGTGCTCCCTTTGATCGGGAAGCATTGCGTGTAACGAGAAAAATCTCTTCGTTTTCGCCAGCGATGTGCGGTGACACGCCAACAAAATCATATTATACGCTGCCCATTACTTTTACTCTAGAAGAAGATTATAGCGGTGAGTACCGGTCTGAATATTTAATCGATGAGTCAACACCGTATATTCGTTTTGTACCAACAGAGCCGCATGATGAGTATGCAAGAATTTTTTATGGTGTTGGTTTCAATAATGAAATGTATAAAATTTGTGTAGCTCTACCCAGTAAAGAACAAACAGTTTATCTTGGTGTGATGCTTACAGTTAATGAAGACGGCACGTACAGCAATCCACAAGTTGTGTCTAACAGTGCAAATCTTAATCCATCTGAAATTGCTGCAGTACTTAAAAAACTACCCAAAGCAACACCCGCTTATGACTATGGTAAGCCGGTGCCAGCGCATGTTTTTGTTGGCTTTACCAATGATGAGAGATCGTTAAAGGCTTTGCAAGGCAATTAGCTTTAATTGGCTAAGCTGTAGCCTTAAAGTTTCGAATGAGCTTGACTTAAGTATATTGGAATTGGTTTAACTTTGAACTGCGGTAAAGTAATTTTCTGCTTGCATTTTTTTTGCTAGCAGTATATCAAACCGCTATTGTAAAATGAAAAAAATATTCATTAGCGTATCTGTCCTACTTGTAGCAATGCTTGTATGCGTAAGTAGCCAAGCACAAACGCGTAAAACTAAAGCAGAGCAAAGAGAAGATAAAGAATTTACCGCTCCCGACACGCCAGAAGATACCCAAGCTGAGTACATTGGCGGAGAAGATGCGATGCAAATTTATTTAGACGACAATGCCAAATACCCAAGTAGCGAGTTAAAAGCAGGGCATAGTGGTTATGTAACGGTCAATGCTTTTGTTGGCGTAACAGGCAATGTAAGTGGTGCTAAAGTTGGTATGACGCAATTGCCAGAAACATTTAATGCAGAAGCAATACGTGTTGTAAGTAGAATGCCAAATTGGAAACCAGCAACAAAAGCGGGTAAGCCAATTAAAAGTGAGATTGCCATACCAATTTATTTTAGCCCAGATATGGCGCGCAGAAAAGCGCTACGTGAAGAGGCAGATAAGGAAGCAGTGCCCAAGAGCGAGCCACTGCCTAAGATTGAGGAAGCACCACCATCAACTGCTGTAAAAGCGGTTGATGAGGCGCCGCCATCAGCAAAATCTTATGATCCTCCTATTCTTACCAGTGCAAAGGGTATTAGCAAAGATGCTGTGTATATTGGTGGCGATGCTGCGATGATGCAGCATATTCAGAATGTACTTAATTATCCCTCTGCCGAAGCAGAATATGGTATTGAAGCAAAGGTCGTTGTTGAATTTATGGTGAACACAAAAGGCGAAGTGCAAGATGCTAGAATTATGCAAAGTGGTGGAGCGCCATTTGATAGAGAAGCCTTGCGTGTAGTTGGAACATTAAAAAAATTCACGCCTGCTATGATGAATGATACACTAGTCAATACATACAGAACTTTACCACTTACGTTTGGTTTAGGAGAGGAAGCACCAGAGAAATTTGTGGTTGATGAATTTGTACCCGAAGCGCGCATTACACCTGTAGATGCGCACGACGAGTATGCCGTGATATTTGCTGATGACAACTTTAACCAACAAATGCTTAAGATTTGCAAAAGCCTTCCACGCGAGAAAGAAGCTGTATACCTCGGTGTAATGCTTACAGTAAAAGCAGATGGCACCTACGACAGTCCAAAAGTTGTGGTTAATAGTGCCAATCTCGAGAAAGCAGAAATAGTGAGTATTCTAAAAAAACTACCAAAAGCAAAACCAGCAGTTGACTATGGCAAGCCTGTGGCTAGCAGAATTTTTATTGCTTTTAGTAACGATGAATTTGCCTTGAAGGCGCTTGATGATAAGTAGTAATAACATCAAAGTTTAATTTCAGTTTAGACAGCAATGACTTCAGTTAATTTTAAATTGTCTCCTTTCATGAAAACATACAAGGGATTGATTTTATTGACCATTACATCACTGATTTGTAGTGTATGCATGGGACAAAATCAAGTCGTAAACTCGAATCAAAGTATTCAGTCAGATAAATTAGCAGAGCAGCAAGATTTGACATCACCCAAGGAAGTTGATAGCAGCGAAGCAGTTAAATGTAGAAATTTTAAGGATGCCGAGTATCCGGGAGGAATTGCTGGACTATGCAGTTTGCTTCAGAAAAATTTGCGATATCCTAAGCGCGAAGCAAGATATTTCTTGCAAGGCAAAGTGCTAATTGAATTCGAGGTTTCAAAAACGGGAGAAGCAAGTTTTCATAAAATCAAAGAAAGCGCTGGAGCGCCATTTGATAGGGAGGCCATCAGACTTGTGAGTCTGCTTGGTAAATTTAAACCCGCAACCTGCAATGATTCAATAACCACAATGCGCTTTACGTTGCCGGTAACTTTTTCAAATGAAATTTACGAGGATGAAGATCCTTATGTTATTGATGATGTAAAGTCAGAGCCGCGGATTTGGCCAGTTGATGCACATGATGAATATGCTGAAATTTTCCCCAAAAAGGAACTACTGCGACGCATGGTTGCTATCAGCCAAACACTTCCAGAGAAATCTGAGCCAGTTTATTTGGGTATTAAGATCACAATTAGAGAGGATGGCACATACGATGATCCTGAAGTAACAACTAACTCAGCAATGTTGGATCAGGATGCAATTGTTCGCATTATCAAAATGCTGCCAAATGCTAAACCAGCCAAAGACTATGGCAAGCCAGTTGCTTCGCGTGTTTTTCTTGGTTTTACTAGGTTTCCCCGCAGTAAAACTTTACGAGATTCTGACCAATAGTAGTAGCAAAAAGAAGTACAAATAACATGTCACAACGCCCAAAACTCAAAATAGAACATACAAGTGCTGACAAATTCATAGAGCTACTAACATTTTTGCTTGTAGTACAACTTTGGATTTATGCCGTTATTTCGTACAGCAAGTTGCCCGATATAATACCAACACACTTTAATTTTAGTGGCAAGGCAGATAGTTTTGGCGCTAAGGCAAGTCTTTTTACATTGCCAACAATTGCAACTATTATGTGGGTTGCACTAACGCTTCTTAATAAAGTTCCTCACATTTTTAATTATCCAAGTAAGATTACAGTAGACAATGCTCTGCAACACTACACAATTGCAACAAAAATGATGCGTTACTTAAAACTCGTCGTTGTAGTTATTTTTTGCTTTGCAGTTTATCAAACAGTTAGCGCAGCGCAAAGCGGTAGCGATTCAATCGGAAAGCTTTTTTTGCTGCTATGTCTTGTTAGTCTTGCATTGCCAATCATTTATTTTTTCTGGCAATCAGGTAAGCTTAGTCGTGCTGCTTAGTCCTTTTCAACTACGGCACAATCAATATCGGACTACCCAACTTTACTTTCTGAAACAACTCTGCCATATCATTATTCGTAACACCAACGCAGCCCCAAGTATAACTGAATCGTTTGTTCATGTCGGTGGTTTTACCTTCTGAATCTGCGTAGCCGTGTATTTTAATATCACCACCTGTTTTTACACCTGCTTTTTTGCACCTTGCTCGGTCGGCTGCATTGGGATAGTCTATATGTAAGTTTCTGTAGTAGTCGCTGTTAGCATTTCTATCTGTAATATGGTAAATTCCTTCTGGTGTGCGATTGTCGCCTTGCTCTTGCTTATGGCCAGCTACAGAGCCGGTGCTGCATGTATATACTTTAATCAGTTTGCGTTTGTAATAGCAGCTCAATTGGTTTTTACTTTTTTGTACGAACAAGCTATCATACTCTTTTGCACTATTTGTTAGGTGTGGGCTTGGTGTAGCTGTTAGCAATAAGACGGCACCCAGCAATGTTAATGCACACAACAAAAAAAGTAACTTGTTCACAGTGCAAAGGTCTTACGGCTGCTGGCATCTGGGAGGGTTTTGCTGCTAAAACCGTGTGAACAGAAACCAAATAAATTGCTAAAAATCTGCGGTACATCACTTGATAATATGGATAAACAAAAGCAACATTTGTCTAGTTTGGTGCTAACTTTGCCAATATGGATACCATGGTACAAGCACAACCAAGCGTTTCAACCGAGCAAGATTTTTTACCGTTGCACGGAACAGACTATGTTGAAATTTATTGTGGCAATGCAAAGCAAAGTGCCCACTATTATAAAACGGCATTTGGCTTTCAGGATTATGCCTATGCTGGTCCTGAAACGGGTGTAAAAGACAGAGTAAGTTATGTGTTAGTACAAGACCGCATTCGTTTGATGCTGACGACACCTTTGCGTAGCGACCATCCAATAAGCGAGCATCTTAAAAAGCATGGCGACGGCGTAAAAGTACTAGCACTGATGGTAGACGATGCATATGATGCTTTTGAGCAAACCACAAAACGTGGCGGTAAAGCTTATATGCAACCCACTACACTTACTGATGATAATGGTGAAATTCGCATGAGTGGTATTCATACCTACGGCGAAGTGGTGCATATTTTTGTGGAGCGCAAAAACTACAATGGCACATTTATGCCAGGTTTTCGTGCTCACAAAACAGATTACAACCCAAGCCCAGTCGGCCTAAAATATGTAGACCATTGCGTTGGTAATGTTGGTTGGAATCAAATGAATCCATGGGTTACGTTTTATGAAGACGTTTTAGGCTTCAAAAATATTCTAAGCTTTGATGACAACGATATCAGTACAGAGTATAGTGCCTTGATGAGTAAGGTAATGAGCAATGGTAATGGCTTTGTAAAGTTTCCAATCAACGAGCCGGCTGAGGGTAAAAAGAAGAGCCAAGTAGAAGAGTATCTAGATTTTTACGAAGGCGAAGGTGTACAACATATTGCTATTGCAACAAACGATATTGTTGCTACAGTTACAGAGTTACAAAATCGCGGTGTAGAATTCTTAAAAGTGCCAACTACCTATTATGACGATTTGCTTGATAGAGTTGGTAAGATAGATGAAGACCTTGCACCACTACGTGAACTAGGTATTTTGGTAGACCGCGACAACGAAGGTTATTTATTGCAGATTTTTACAAAGCCTGTAGAAGACCGTCCAACGATGTTCTACGAAATTATTCAACGCAAAGGCGCTAAGAGTTTTGGTAAAGGAAACTTTAAAGCTTTATTCGAAGCGATTGAGCGCGAGCAAGAGAGTAGGGGTAACTTATAAAAATACTGATAATGGCTATAAATAGGATTTTTGATACTGCCTTAAAAGCAAGTTTTGCGATTGGTACTATTTGCACAGTGGTTGGTGCTATTGCAAAGTTGCAGCATCAGCCATATGCTAAAGATTGGTTGCTAGTTGGCATGACCGTTGGCGTACTCTTTTTGGCCCTAGCGGTTTTTGAAATTCTTAATGCAAGAGTTAAGTCCGATACAAGAATGCTATGGTTGGCGATATTACTTTTTACTAGTATCATTGGTACAGTTTTGTATATGGTTGTTGGACGGAAACAATTAGGCATAGTTGCTCGCTAGTGGGCACTTATTCTAGTAGTTAGAATTTAATACTTACATCGCCTTTACAACATCCCAAGCTAATCTACAAAGCAATAATGCCATCACTACAAAAAACGCATTGCGTATAAACGAATTACCACGCGCAATAGCCATTTTACTACCAACGGTATTGCCAATTAAAAAACAAATCAGCAAAGGCAGTACAAGCTGTGGTACAATTACACCTTGTATTAAAAAAGAAACGACGCCGCCAAAATCTGCAATGGCGTTTAATATTTTGCCATACGCACTGGCATGCAAGAAATCTAAGTGCAAGAATTTTACTAAACCTAGTACTAATAGCAAACCTGTACCTGGCCCGATAGCCCCATTGTAAAAACCTATGCCGATGCCAAAAGCCACAAGCACAAGTGTCGTGGTGTTCAGGCTTTTTTGCGCATCCATATTTGCGCCAAGTTCTTTCTTGTACAAACTGTACAGCATAAGCGCTACGATAATAAACCACAGCAATAACTTGAAATAGGTACTTGGTATTTGCTTTAGCACCAGCGTGCCACCTACACTTGCCAATGCTGCGCAAATGCCTATAACCAGTATTTGGCGCCAGTTAATTTTTACCGTCTTCATGTATTGCCATGCAGCAGCAAGCGAGCCAAACATACTTGCTGTTTTTGTACTTGCCACTAAGTTGACATGACTTGCCTGTGGGAAAAGAATAAGCATCACCGGCAGTTGCAATAAGCCACCGCCACCAACCACGGCATCTAAAAAGCCACTTGCTAATGCTGTAATACAAAGAATAATTAAGCTGACGGTATCTAGAGTAATCAATTAGTCGCGCTTAAAAATGTCTTTAATAATATTGCCCTGTCCAATCAATTCTTCTATATCACTTAGCTCTAATTCTATGGCGCGAGTGCTCATATTAATTTCTAATAAACTTAGTAGGATGCTTAGAATTAAGAACAATAAACTAATTGCAAAAGTGATATAAGCAGCAGTTTCTAAATGTCTAAAAATAAAAAGCATGCAAATTACACTGCCCAAAAAACTCGCTACGCAAAAACCTTGCATGTAGCGAATAAGGTTTAACCTACTACGCAAATTTTTGATTTGCCCCAATACGTGCTTTTCTTTATTGCCTTCGTTGTATTCGTCGTGCAGTTTTCGCACACGACTAGCTAGTACCAAAAACCTATTGGTAAAGGCTAGCATCAATAAAGTAATTGCAGGAAATAATAGAGCAGGTGTATTAATACTTAAACCTTCCATACTTATATGAGTTCTTTAAGTGTATTAATAACGGTATCTATTTCTTCGGTGGTATTTTGTCGGCAAAAGCTAAAACGAATCGGTACCACATTTTGTGCATGCGGTAAAGCTGCAATCACGTGGCTAGCATTATTGGCGCCGCTACTACAAGCACTACCGCCGCTTACACAAATACCCTTCATGTCTAAACTGTACAAAAGCATTTCTGCTTTGCTCGTATTAGTAAAGCCAACGTTTAATACTGTGTACAAACCTTTATTACATCCATTAAACACTACATCTGGCATGGCTGCTGTAAGTTGCTGCTGCATGTAAGCTCTAAGATTTTCTATATGCTTGCGGTCTTCTTCGTAGCGCGCTGTGGCTAGTTCGAGTGCTTTAGCAAATCCAACAATACCATATACATTTTCTGTACCAGCTCGCACATTGCGTTCTTGACCGCCACCGTTAATCAATGGGCTAATGGCTAAGCCTTCTTGCACAAATAAAATACCAATGCCTTTAGGTCCGTGAAATTTGTGTCCACTACCACTTAAGAAATGTACTTTAAGTTGTCGCACGTCTATCGGGTAGTGTGCCAAAGTTTGCACTGTATCGCTGTGAAACATAGCCTTGTATTGCTCACATAAGTCGCCAACCTTTTCTGCATCTAGCAAATTGCCGATTTCATTATTGGCATGCATCAGTGTTACCAATGTCTTCTTGTCGCTACTTGCTAAAAGCGTTTCCAAATGTGCAAGGTCTACATGGCCATCGTCATGTAGGTTCACATACACCACTTCTGCATCGCCAATACGGCTCAAAAATTCTACTGTGTGTAAAGTAGCATGGTGTTCAATGCGACTACTAATGATGCGTGTGCAATTAAAATCGTAAACCGCAGCTTGTATAGCAGTATTGCTGCTTTCTGTGCCACCACTTGTAAAAAATACTTCTGCAGGTTTTGCATTAATGGTTTTTGCTACGCTTTTGCGCGCTTGTTCTATGGCTAAGCGTGTTTCGCGGCCATAACTATATACACTGCTAGGATTGCCAAACTTCTCGGTCAAAAATGGCAACATGGCTTCAACCACCTCAGGGTCTATGGCTGTAGTAGCAGCATTATCTAAGTAGATGCGATTCATGTATAACGTGCAAATATACTAGCTATCTCGTGCTTGTAGCGCAAAGCCGCTATGCCTGTCGCAATGGTAATTGTGATAAACTATTGGTACACGATGCCCAACATTGGTTTACCTTTACCCACCATAAACAAGGCATAATGAGTAAAATTACAGCTGCTATTACTTGCGTAGGTGCTTGGGTACCGCCAGATATACTTGACAATGAAATGCTCAGTAAAATGGTAGACACCAACGACGAGTGGATAACATCGCGTACTGGTATTAAAACGAGGCATATACTTAAGGGCGAAAATATGGGTACCAGCGAAATTGGTATGCATGCAGTTCAAGAGATTCTGCGTAAGCGCAATATTGATCCCTTAGAAATTGATTTATTGATTTGTGCAACGACTACACCAGACATGCAGTTTCCTGCAACTGCCAATATTATTTGTGACAAAGCTGGACTAAAGAATGCATTTGGTTACGATATCAATGCAGCATGTAGTGGCTTTTTGTATGCGCTAACAACTGCAAGTAAGTTTATTGAAAGCGGCACACACAAAAAAGTAATTGTGGTGGGTGCAGATAAAATGAGTAGCATTATCAATTACACAGACCGCACTACATGCATCATATTTGGTGACGGTGGCGGTGCTGTATTACTTGAACCGAATACCGAAGGATTTGGAATTGTAGATAGTGTATTGCGCAGTGACGGTGCAGGCAGAGCACACTTACATCAAAAGGCTGGTGGTAGCGCAAAGCCTGCGAGCCACGAAACGGTAGATGCGGGCGAGCATTATGTTTATCAAGAAGGGCAAACGGTGTTTAAGTTTGCTGTAACCAATATGGCAGATGTTGCGTACGAAATTATGGAACGCAACAATTTAGTCAGCGACGACATCGCATGGCTAGTACCGCATCAGGCCAACAAGCGCATTATTGACGCTACACGCGAGCGTATGGGTTTGCCAGAAAGTAAGACGATGGTCAATATTCAGCGCTATGGCAATACCACCAACGGTACACTGCCACTATGCCTTTGGGAATGGGAAAAGCAGCTCAATAAAGGCGACAATATTGTGTTGGCCGCATTTGGCGGTGGTTTTACGTGGGGTGCTACTTATCTGAAGTGGGCATATAATTCTAGTAATGAATAGTTAGCAATATCACTACCTTTGTACTATGGGCTTAAGGGCAAAATTGGTTTGTGTGTTATTGAGTGTGGTTGCTATTGCTCATGGGCAAATACCAAATGGTTATTACAATCAGGCACAAGGTTTAAGCGGTACGCAATTAAAAACTGCTTTACATAATATTATTACAAGCGGCCATAGTGCTTTGCAATGGACAGACACTTGGACTGCCTTGCAATCTACAGATGTAAAGAGCAATGGCAAAGTATGGGACGTTTATAGTTGGGTACCTAGTGGACCTCAGCCGTACGAATATACTTTTGGCCCTGGCGACCAATGTGGTAATTATAGTGCAGAAGGCGACTGCTATAACCGCGAACATGTTTGGCCACAAAGTCTGTTTAATAGTGCCTTGCCAATGCGCAGCGATTTGCATAGTTTATTTGCAAGCGATGGTTGGGTCAACAATGCAAGAGCAGATTTCCCATTTGGCGAAGTAAGCAATGTAAGTTCCACTTATCAACAAGGTTCTACGCTTGGCAGTAGCACTACTTACCCAAGTTATAGCGGCATGACCTTTGAGCCAATTGATAGTTTGAAAGGCGACTTTGCACGTGCAATTCTATACTTTGCTACACGCTACGAAGGTCAAGATGCTGGCTGGAGCGACTGGCCAATGGCCAATGGTGCAGATTTGACTAATAATGCAATCGCAATTTTGCGCACATGGCATACGTTTGACCCAGTGAGCACAAAAGAAATTAATCGTAATAATGCTGTGTTTACTTTGCAAGGCAATCGCAATCCGTTTGTAGATTTCCCTGAATTTGTAGAATGCATTTGGGGCACTAGCACGGCATGTTCTGGCTTAAGTGTGCGCGATGTAAATGCTACTGCTTTGACGCTTCAATATGCGAACAATAAAATTCTACTGCCTAATAGCTATAACGGAAAAACCTATACAGTATTCAATACTTACGGACAGGTTGTAACACAAGCAGCTTATATGGAGAGCATCAACACAAGCAGTTTAACACCTGGTGTTTATTTATTGCGTATTGAGAACATGTTTGCAAAATTTAGTGCAAAATAATTTTTATTTGCACCACCAAGCATGTATCAACAACTGTTACAAGACGTACAAAAGCACAATGCTACATTAATTGCTGTAAGCAAAACCAAACCTGTTGCTGACATCAAAGCCCTGTATTTGCAGGGACAGCGACACTTTGGCGAAAACAAGGTACAAGAGTTGGTAGATAAGTACGAGAGCTTACCTAAGGATATTCAGTGGCATTTAATTGGGCATTTGCAAACAAATAAAGTAAAGTATATCGTGCCCTTTGTGCACCTCATTCATAGTGTAGATAGCATTAAGTTGCTGAGAGAAATTCAAAAGGAAGCAGCTAAGATTTATAGAAATGTAAGTGTGCTGCTACAATTGTATGTGGCTACCGAGGAAACAAAATTTGGACTGAGTCTTACTGAAGCACAAGAGCTATTGGATGAGTACCACCAAAATAAAGAGCAGTACAACTATATTAATATTTGCGGCATAATGGGTATGGCTAGCTTTACCGATAATAGTGCACAAGTGCAGCAAGAGTTTAAGACGCTGCGCAATAATTTTCAAATACTAAAGGATACTTACTTCCCTTTCGACAATAAGTTTCGCGAAATAAGCATGGGCATGAGTGGTGATTATGCCATGGCTTTAGCTGAAGGAAGTACAATGATACGTGTTGGCAGTTTATTGTTTGGCGCGAGATAAAATAAACCAAAACATATGCCACAAGCTTTCAAAGAAATTGTATTTAGCAATACCAATCAAGAGCAGCAAGAAATATTGCTTGCCTTACTGAGCAACTTGGGCTACGATTCTTTTTTACAAGAAGAAAATTTGCTAAAAGCTTATGTACTCCAAAGCGATTTTAATGCGGAGGAACTGGCGCAAATAGCGTCTGCACAAGAAGTTTCGTACACAATTGGCGATTTAGAGCAAAAGAATTGGAACGAAGAGTGGGAGAAAAACTACGAGGCAGTTATCGTTAACGACAAAGTTGCGGTGCGTGCACATTTTCATGAACCAATTGTAAGCAGCGCTTGCAATATTATTATCACACCACAAATGAGCTTCGGTACTGGTCATCATAGCACCACCAAGCTGATGCTACAGTTACTTAGCGACATGCGTTTGAAAGACGCCACCGTATTTGATTACGGTTGTGGCACTGGCGTACTTGGCATTTACACGGCGTTGCAGGGTGCCTCTCTCGTGCACATGTGCGACATCGACGATAACTGCGTAGATAATACTACTAGCAATATTGCCTTGAACAATGCCGAGAATTGTTCGGTAGTATGTGCCAATATTAGCGATACTGAAGCTAGGCAATATGATATCGTCATCGCGAACATCAACCTTAATATTCTTACCGATAATATGCAAGCCATGGCAGAACGGGTAGCCAGTGGGGGGCATTTGTTGTTGAGTGGATTTTTTACCAGCGACGCTCCAATTTTGGAATCTTATGGCAAAAAGTACGACCTGACAATTTACAGAACTTGTAATGAGTTAAATTGGTGCGCTTTACACATGATAAAAAAGTAGATGTGTATACGGCTTATTGCAATAATGTCTTAACTTTGCAGATTATCTTTTAATTAAATGTTTGAAGTAATACTGGTTGTACTTGCATATTTGTTGGGCTCTATTAGCACAGCGATTGTTGTAGGTAAAGCTTTTTTTAATATAGATGTTCGTGAGCATGGCAGTGGCAATGCAGGCGCAACAAATACTTTTCGCACTTTAGGCAAAAAGGCTGGTGTGGTTGTTTTGCTTGGCGATGTGTTTAAGGGCGTGCTTGCTACAAAGCTTATTTTGTTTCATAGTGGCTATAATCTAGAGACTACGCCTTTGGCTTATGTAAATTTTCAAGTGGTACTTGGTATGGCAGCAGTGCTTGGCCATGTGTTTCCAATATGGGCCAACTTCAAAGGTGGTAAAGGCATTGCAACATTGTTTGGCATGATTGCCGCAGTACAACCAATTGCAGCATTGTGCCTTGCTTCAGTATTTTTACTTGTATTTCTTACTACAAAGTATGTTAGCCTTAGCAGCATTTTGGCTGCCGTTACTTTTCCGCTTATTTTGTTCTTTGTTTTTCATGAGCAGGCGCTAATCTATCGTGGTTTTGCAATTGCCGCAGCTTGTGCAGTGCTTGTCACACATTACAAGAATATTCAGCGTTTACTAGCTGGTAGCGAGAGCAAAATGTCTTTGTTCAAAAACAGACAACAGAAGTAGGTCGTGCGCAATAGCATCAATGCTTTTAGCAAACTTGCGAGCTACATCCTTCCAATTAATTTAGCTAAGTCACAAAGTGCAGTTAGTGGTACCATCAGCGTAGACCTTTTGCGCGGCGAACTAATGCTCTGCGCCGATAAAGCGTGCTATAGTTTTGGCAAATACTACAATCCTTTTAAGCACAGTTTCAGGTACGCCGCCGAGAAAGGCTGGCGTTTGCCTCAAAATTTTCTATTACTAGGAGCCGGCATGTTGAGTGCTTTGCGCATTTTGCAGCACAACCATCAGCATCTTCCGCAGCAAACAAGCGCTGTTGAATTAGATGCAAAAGTAATAGCCTACGCAAAGCAATTTGTAGACCCGAAGCTGCTGTCGCAAACTAATCTTATACAAGCGGATGCCGTGGCTTTTATGGCAACACATGCTTTGCAGCACGATTGTATAGCAGTGGATGTATATGTAGATATGGATATTCCGCAGCAAGTTACTAGCCCTGCATTTTTAGAACGGTGCAAACAATGCCTTGCCACGCAAGGTTATATTATTTACAATGCTTACTTCAAAGACGCAGGTATGCTTGAGGCTTTCAGGCAAAATTTTGAGCAAGTCTTTCCTAGCATGGAAGCCATTACGTGGGATGTGAATACTTTTTTTATAGCACGTATTGCTTAGTGACACATTGTACCAGGCACAAAAAAACGTGCACCGCTATTGCAATGCACGTTTCCATTTTTGTTAAATCTAAACTAGACTACTGTTTGTAAAGCGTAATGCTTACAGCACCGTCTACTAAAACCATCGTTGTAGCTGTTAAGCTTTTAATGCTATAGCTTACGCGTTGCCCATCGGCATCAGCTACCACAACTTGGTTATTGTTTGCTGCGTAAATTTTACTTACTACAGCCACTTCTTTACCGTCTTTCTTCTTACCAATTTCGCCAAAGCCTGGGCCTTTTACATTAATAAATGTAAGGTTGCATACTTTATCGCTTGGTTGAATATTGCCCACTTTCCACTTACCTGTAATGGCAGTTGTAATGTTTTGATTGTTCAACACAATCTCTCCCGTCTGTGCCTTGGCAGCTATTGTAAATAGTGCTACTATGGCTACTAATATTATTCTCTTCATGTTAATAACAATCTTGTGTATAACAAATTTAGTGCCAATGCGCATTCCAAACGCATTTTTGCGGTGAATAATTTAGGTTCATTAACAATAATTGTTGCTAAAGTGTCCAAAATAGTAGAGTTTGAAGAAATAAACCCTGACCATTCGGGTCATGTAGATGGAATGTACCAGGCATGGTTTTTAGACTATGCAAGCTATGTAATACTAGAAAGAGCAGTGCCGGCCTTAGAAGATGGCCTTAAACCTGTGCAACGCAGAATCTTGCATGCACTCAACGAAATGGATGATGGCCGCTTTAACAAAGTTGCCAACGTAATTGGTGCAACCATGCAATACCATCCGCATGGCGACATGAGTATTGGCGATGCACTTGTTGCTATCGGACAAAAAGATTTACTATTAGATACACAGGGCAACTGGGGCGACGTACGCACAGGCGACAGTGCTGCTGCACCACGTTATATAGAAACACGCCTAAGTAAATTTGCACTTGATATTGCCTTCAATGATAAAACAACCGATTGGCAATTAAGTTACGATGGTCGTAAGCGCGAGCCGACTACTTTACCAATGAAATTTCCTTTGCTATTGGTACAAGGCGCAGAAGGTATTGCTGTTGGTTTAAGCACAAAAATTCTACCGCATAATTTCTGTGAAGTGATAGAGGCGGCAATTAAATACTTACGTGGCAAAAAGTTTGAGCTCTATCCCGATTTTCAAACAGGTGGTTTTATAGATGTACAGAATTACAACGATGGAAGACGCGGTGGAAAAATTCGTGTCCGCGCACGCATAGAAGAGCGCGATGCCAAAACGGTATTGATTAAAAGTGTACCGTTTGGTGTAACTACTACCTCGCTAATTGATAGCATTATTAAAGCCAATGATGCTGGTAAGATAAAGATTAAAAAAATTACTGATAACACTGCTGCCGAAGTAGAAATAGAAGTACAAATAGCACCGGGCGTAAGCGTCAATCAAACGATTGATGCCTTGTATGCATTTACAAGTTGCGAGCAGGGTATTAGTCCTAATATTTGCGTTATCGACAACGAGCAGCCGAAGTTTATTGGCGCTAGCGAATTGCTAAGAAGTAGTGTAGACAATACAAAGAATCTACTTAAACGCGAGCTTGAAATTAGACTTGGCGAGTTGCAAGAAAAGTGGCACTACACAAGTTTAGAAAAAATATTCTTTGAAGAAAAAATATACAAAGAATTAGAAAAGAAGCATGCTACTTGGGAAAAGGTATTGGATGCTATCGCAGTGGCATTTAAGCCATTTGAAAAAATGCTTAAGCGCGATATTACTCGCGAGGATATTATTAAGCTGTGCGAAAAACCAGTTCGTCGTATTTATAAACTAGATATTGATGAGTTGAATGAGCAAATCAAAAAGCTTAACGACGAGATTAAGAAAACCAAGCAACACCTCAACGAACTAGTAGAGTACACTATAGCCTACTTTACCGAGCTACTTAAGAAGTACGGCAAGGGTCGTGAGCGTCATACAGAAATTCGTGTGTTTGATACTATTGCAGTGTCGCACATTGCTATTGCTAACACAAAAGTGTATATGAACCGTGCCGATGGTTTTGTGGGTACTGGTCTTAAGAAGGATGAGTTTTTAGTAGAATGTAACGATAGCGATTTGATTATTGGCTTTACTAAAGATGGTAAATACAAAGTTGTAAAAATTAGCGACAAAGTATTTATCGGTAAAGACATTATACACGCTGACGTATTTAAGAAAAACGATGACCGTACAGGCTATAATGCCATTTATGTAGATGGTAAAACGGGCGTGAGTTATGCCAAGCGTTTTAACGTGACTGGCATTACTATGAATAAAGAGTACGACATTACACGTGGAAGCGATAAGAGTAAGTTACACTACTTTACAGCTAACCCAAATAGCGAGAGCGAAGTGGTAACAATTAATCTGCGTGAGTGTAAGGCCAAAATAAAATCTTGGGAATTCGACTTTGCAGAACTTGCTATGAAAGGTCGCAGCAGTATGGGTAACCAAGTAACGAAGTATCCTGTAAAAAATGTCAAGCAAAAGAGCAAAGGCAAGAGTACTTTAGGTGGTAAGCAAATTTGGTTTGACGATGCCACTGGCCGCCTTAGTTTGGAGGAAACAGAATCTCTACTAGGCAGTTTCAACGAAGACGATAGAATACTGGCAGTGTACAACGATGGCATGTACGAAGTAACCAATACTGATATGGTTAATCGTTACGACATTGAGAAACTAGTATTAATAGAAAAGTATAAACCAACTGCTATTATAAGCGCTATTTATTACGATGGTGATAAAGGAGCATACTTTGCAAAACGCTTCAAATTAGAAGTTGCAGGATTAGCCGCCAAAACCATGTTTATTAAAGAAGGTGAGCACAACTTCTTGGAATGGATAAGCACGCATGCAGCACCAGAAATAAATATAATGGTAGGTAAGACCAAGAAAGATAGTACCATCACTAAAATTAGTCTAACAGATTTTGTTGATGTTGCCGGATGGAAAAGTGTAGGCACAAAACTATGTGGTAGAGATTTGATAGAGATTGAAACCATACCTGCCATAGAAGGCGATAATGGCGAAGCGCCAACTTTATTTTAGCGACCATGGCAAAACCAAGAGGGCATACGTATATCAATAACGACCTTACAGCCAAGAAAGCTTTAGGTCAACATTTTTTGCACGATGCCACAATTTGCCAACGCATCGTAGACGCTGTTGCTTTGTATAAAGGAACACAGCTTTTAGAAATTGGTCCTGGGCCTGGTGCTATTACAAAGTATCTAGTAGAATTGCCATACGACTTTAAGTGCGTGGAATTGGATAAAGAGAAGGTTGCATATTTGAATACAACTTATCCAAGCCTAGTTGGCAAAATTATAGAAGGTGACTTCTTAAAGCAGCAAGAGATTTTTGATGGCGAGTTTGCTATCGTAGGTAACTTTCCCTATAACATCTCTACAGAAATCGTATTTAAGATTTTGGATTGGAAAGCACAAGTACCCTATGTGGTTGGTATGTTTCAAAAAGAAGTGGCAGATAGGTTTGCTAGTAAGCACGGCAATAAAACCTATGGTGTAACAAGTGTATTAGCGCAATGCTATTATGATATAGACGTATTGTTTGATGTGCCACCAACTTGCTTTACACCGCCACCAAAAGTAATGAGTGCTGTTTTGCATATGCACTACAATGGCAACAAATACAATATCGACAATTTTAAACAGTTTAGCAAGTTTGTAAAGATTGCATTTTCGCAACGGCGCAAAACGCTACGCAATTGTTTCAAGAGTTATTTGAATGCAGATGTATTGCAGGCTGATATATTCGGACAACGCGCCGAGCAATTAAGTGTGCAAGATTTTGTTGACATGTATAATACTACCTTTGTATCGTGAGTAAGCTTGTGCTTGTAGCAGCATCTATCAGTAAATCGTTTCGCCAATTTTTAGAGGCGCACTATACGATTAGTGAAGATTTTAATGATGCGCAATTACAAAGCCAAGCGATTGGAATTGTTACGAGCACCAAGCTCAAAATGAATGCTGCCTTCTTACAGCATTGCGCACACTTGCAATGGATAGCACGTCTTGGTAGCGGTATGGAAATAATCGATACAGTATACGCAAAGCAAAATGGCATTGCATGTTATAGCAGTCCACAAGGTATCGCCAATGCCGTTGGTGAGCATGTATTGGCATTGCTTTTGGCATCGCGCAGAAATATATTACGTGCAACTACAGAAGTACAGCGTGGGCAATGGTTGCGCGAACCTAATCGTGGCATAGAATTGCGCGATTGTACACTTGGCATAATTGGCTATGGTAATACAGGCATGGCCACCGCAAAAAAAATGTTGCCATTTGTAAAAGACATTGTAGTGTACGAGAAATACAAAACAATTTTGGTTGAAGAAGGAGCACGCATCAAGCAAGTATCGTTAGATCAATTATATGAGCATGCAAACATTGTAAGTTACCATGTGCCATTAAACGAAGAAACAACTAACTACTACCATAGTGCAAACTTCGCACAAGCACATACACTCGTGAATACAAGTAGGGGAGCCGTTGCAAGTACAAAGGCGATACTCGATGGCTTTGCTAGTGGACAATTGCAATCGGCTTGTTTGGATGTATTAGATTTTGAAGAACAATTAGGTAATGATGAAGCAAGCAATTTGCTCTTGTTGCAACCTCTTTTAAATTATCAAGCGATTATTACGCCACATATAGCTGGGTATAGTTACGACGCGATAGAGGCGATGTGTGCTGAATTGCAAGGCCAGTTAGAAAAGCATATTGCTTAGTGATAGCAAAATTATGATAGGGATCAGTTAAGTGAGCTAGGTCATGGCTTGCGGTCAAACAGCTTATTGTTGCGGCTAAATAATAATAAAAAAGTAATCCGTGTGAGGTATGTCATGCGTATTGAAGTGTCAGTAAAATATGACATCTTCATGTCTTTAGTTTTACAAAAATATTGAAGAAACTTTAACGCGCTATTATACCTTTGAGCTAAATTTACAGCATTCGCAAAGTTTAATGCAAACAGCGCGAATCAGTATAAACAAAGAGAATATGATGAAGAGATTAAGTTTACTTCTAGGATTTCTACTCCTTAACATTGTAGCCTTCGGACAGGCGGCAGGCTCGCTTGAGGGTACAGTTCGTGACAAGGATGGCAACGCCGTTGGTGGTGCAACAGTGACACTCGAGCAAGGAGATGCACCTCCCCGCACAACTACTACAACGAAGCAGGGTCGTTACGATATTAAGCCCTTGGATGCAGGTACTTACACCTTAATCGTTAAGAAGTCTGGTCTGAACGACTATAAGAGAACTGATATTCAAATTGTAAATGGTCAGCCGACAGTTGAAGACGTGGTAATGCCAGCAGCTAAGTCAGTTGGTGGTATCAGTGTAACTACAAAAAAGAAAGCACCTTTTATGTCAGTTGCAAACCCTGGAACTCCGCCAGTGATTTCTGCTGCACAGGTTGAAAAGCTTGCAAGTACTAACGCAAGTGATGCGATTAGCTTACGTGCAGGTGTATATCAGGCAAAAAGCGGCTCTGGCATTAGCATGGGTGGTGGTCGTACTGGTGGCACTAGGTATATGATTGATGGTATGATGGTAACTGGTAGCACAGCTTTGGCCTATGGTTCAGTTGATGCGATTCAGGTAAATATTGGTGGTTTAGCTGCTAGCTTAGGTGATGCATCAGGTGGTTTTGCACGTTACACAACCAAGAGTTTTACACAAAAAACAACAGGTAGCTTTATGCTTCAACGTAGTATTGATGGTTTCAGCAATAATCAATTCTCTTTCAATCTACGTGGCCCATTATACAAAAAGGTAAATCCAAAAACAGAAAAGAAGGAAACGCGTATTGGTTATTCAGTAGCAGTCGGTGGCAACTGGGATAAGGATAGCGATCCAAGCTATTATGCAATACCTCGTGTCAAAGATGAGGTGTTAGAGCGTTTAGCAAGAGAGCCGCTAAGAGCAGTTAATTCAGAAGGTCGTACCGTATTCTTTAATAGTGCAGAGTATTTAACTGCAGATGATTTTACCACTGCACGCGCTCGCGAAAATGCTCGTTCTCGTGGCTTGAATGCTAATGGTAATATTGTTTTCAAATTACCTAGTAATATTGAGTTGAAAATAGGTGGTAATGGCTCATATGGTGCCAATCAGGGATGGAGCTATTTCAATAGCCTATTTGCGCCTGAAGCTATTGCTGACAATATTGGAAGCAACTATCGTGGTTATGTGCGTTTTCAACAAAGTTTGTCTAAAGAAACTAAAAATGAGGATGGCCTAAAGAACACGATTGGTAACGCATATTATGTTGTACAAGTGGGTTATCAACGTGATAATTCATTATCTCAAAATCCACGCCATGGCGCAAACATTTTTAACTACGGCTATATTGGTAAGTTTGACATCAACACAGTGCCATTCTTTACTTACGATACCACTAAAGGCGGTATCAAAGGCTTGAAGTTTGTTGGTGAGTTCCAAGATGGTGTTACCTATACAAGAACAGATGCATACAATCCTGGCTTTGCAGCTTACACAAACTATGTATTTGATAATAGTCCGGGCCGTATTCGTTCTCTAGATCAAATTTCAGGTATTGGTGGTCTACGTAATGGCGATGTGCCAAATAGCATTTTTAGTTTATTTAATAACTATGGTTCTGCTGTTGGTGGTTACAATAAGAGTCAAAACGACCAGTTTAGCTTAAACTTTGATGCATCTTTTGATATCAATACAAATGAAAAGAAAGCGCAAGCTACTGGTAGAGACGTTGCTGCAACACACGCTATTGAGTTTGGTTTATACTACGAGCAGCGTACTAACCGTGCTTATGGCTTAGCAGCTCGCGGTCTATGGCCGTTAATGCGTCAGCTTGCTAATAACGATATCGAGAATTTTGATTTTGCTAATCCATATTGGAAAAAGAATGGCCAAACATATACATATGATGATGTAATGGCAGGCAATGTTGTTGTAAGTGATAAGGATAGTATTTTCTTTAATCGTTTACAAGATGGTACGCGTTCAAACTTTAGTACAGCTTTGCGTCAAAAGCTTGGCCTTGATCCAAATGGTACTGACTACTTAAATGTAGATGGCATTGATCCTAGTAACTATAGTATTGACATGTTTAGTGCCGATGACTTAAACGGGCAAGGTGGTCAGTATGTATCATACTACGGTTATGATCACAAAGGCAACCGCAGTGAAGGTCGTGCAAGCTTTGAAGATTTTTGGCGTAAGAAAGATGCAGAGACAGGCGCATTTGCCCGTCCAATTGCACCTTACAATCCAATTTACGTTGCTGGTTATATCCAAGACAACTTCAAGTTCCGCGATATTCGTTTCCGTTTAGGTGTACGTGTTGATCGTTTTGATGGTAACCAAAAAGTATTGCGCGATCCATATAGCTTGTTCGCCGCACGCACTGTAAACAATCTTACAAGCAATACTTATAAGCTAATCACACAAAACAGTGTTACTGCTCCTGATCCAATTAATGATGCAGACTTCAAATCTCGTTTTGCAGATGCTACAGTTTATGTAAATAGCAATAATGCGAGTGGTGCACCAACAATCGTTGGTTATCGCCAAGGCGATGTATGGTACGATGCCTTTGGTAAGGAAATCGCTAACCCAGAAGCGCTTAAGCAATACACTGGCGGTGTTGCAGCTACTCCATATCTACAAGATAAGAACGATGGTCTTACTGCCCTTAAGAGCGAAAACTTTGATGTTAATCGTTCTTTCACTGACTACAAGCCTCGTATCGCCATTAGCCCTCGTATTTCATTTACTTTCCCAGTACAAAGCGACGAAAGAGGTCAAGTGAAGAGTATGTTCTATGCACACTACGACGTTGTTACGCAGCGCCCTGCATTTGGCAATAGCTTTGTTACACCAGATGATTACTTCTACTTTAACGAGCGTGCTGGTCAGCAAGTAATTAACAATGCAAACCTTGATTTGGAGAAACTAGTTGACTACGAATTAGGTTTCCAACAACAATTAAATAAGGTGAGTGCCGTAACAATTAGTGCTTACTATAAGGAACGTCGCAATCAAATTCAGTTGATGAATATTGTAAATGCATATCCTAACCAATACCAAACTTTTGGCAACCGTGATTTCTCTACAACAAAAGGTATGACCTTGTTGTACGACTTACGTCCATCTAGCAAAGCAGCTGCAAGTCTTAACCTAGCTTACACATTGCAATTTGCAGAGGGTACAGGTAGTAGTTCTACATCTCAGCGTTCTTTATTATCTAGTGGTCAACCAAACTTACGTACTGTACTACCACTTGATTTTGACAGCCGTCATATCATCAGTGCTAACCTTGACTATCGTTTTGGTTTTGGCGAGGCAGATGGTGGTCCAAAAGTTGGCAAATTCTCTCCATTTGATGGTGCTGGTATTAATATCCTATTCAAAGCACGTGCTGGTGAGCCTTATACTAAGCTTTCTCGTGCAGTACCTATCGTAGGTGGTGACTTTAATGGTAATACTATCGTAGGTAGTGTAAATGGTAGTCGTCGTCCTTGGAGTTACAATACGGATATTCGTTTAGACAAAGACATCATGTTACCAGTGTTTACGAAGAAAGATGCAGAAGGAAATCGCACACTTAAGCGTCAATACACATGGAACGTTTATGCTATCGTACAAAATGTGTTTAACACACGCAACGTATTAGGTGTTTATCCTTACACAGGTTTGGCAACTGATGATGGTTACTTAAACTCTCCTCAAGGTCAGCAGCAGTTAAGTACAATCGTTACAAGTCAACAAGCATTTGTAAACTACTACAATATGTACTTTACTAACCCTGGCAACTTCGTTAATCCACGTCGTGTGTTTATTGGTACCAACTTTAGTTTTTAATTGAAAATATATTATCCACTAACTGTAAAATTTTAGAATGAAGATGAAAGCAAATAATACAATGTGCAAATTTCTTACTGCTATTGCAGTAGTTGCGCTAACTGCTAGCACTGCTATAGCAGCGCCTAATGTGGGTCAAAAGAAAGCGCCAGAGCGCAAAAGCAGAGCTGGCTGTGCTCAAACGAGTGCCATCATTGATCTTGATATCAATAACGTGCGTGCCACCCTGATGAATGGTGGCGACATGTGGTGGGATCGTGCAAAGGGCGTAGCTGCTTATGAGGTTCCTAAAGGTGATGGTACTAACAAGAAGAATGCTCTTTTTGCGGGTTCTATTTGGATTGGTGGCTACGACAAGGGCAGCGGCCAATTGAAAGTTGCGGCTCAAACTTATCGTCAGGGTGGTAACGACTATTGGAGTGGCCCACTTGATGGTAATGCAACCATCACAGATGCTGATTGTATCTGTTGGGATCGTTTCTGGAAAGTCAATGCCAGCGATATTAATCGTTTTAGATCTTTATATGCTGGACTAACAGATAGCAATCAAATTAGAAATGCAATTGCAGCTGCTGATGCCGACATCCCAAGCGAATTAAAAGAGTGGCCAGGCGCAGGTAGCCCAACAGCTGCATGTGCGGGTGGTGCAGCACTTACATTAGCAACTAATCGTGAGTATGCCCCATTTATTGATCGCAATGGCAACGGTATTTACGAATATCGCGATGGTGACTATCCAAACATTTTAGGCGACCAATATATCTGGTGGATTTTCAATGATAAGGGCAATACTAAAACAGAAACAGGTAGCCCGGGTATCGGTGTTGAAATTAGCGCAAGTGCATTTGCATTTTCTACGAACGACGAATTAAATGACGCTACTTTTTATAACTATCGCATCATTAACAGAAGTACATCTTCTTTAGATAGCACCTTTATGGCAACATGGACAGATGCTGACTTGGGATATGCGTTTGACGACTTAGTAGGTTGTGATATCAATCGTGGTCTTGGTATTCTTTATAATGGCGACGACTTTGATGAAGGTCCTGGTGGTTATGGTGCCGATATTCCAATGATTGGTATGGATTACTTCCGTGGTCCAAAAGCAAAAACTGCACAGGGCACAGATACCACACTAGGTATGACCGCCTTCATGTTCTACAATAATGACAATACTGATTTTGGAAACCCAAGCGTTGCTATTCACTATTATCAATTCATGCAGGCCCTATGGAAAAAGGGTCAACCTTTAACAAAAGCTTGTAATGGTGTAAATGCTGCTGCTACTACTAAGTTTGCTTATCCTGATGCGTTTAAGGAATGTAATCCTTGTAATAATGCTCCAGCAGATCGTCGCTTTATTCACTGCTCTGGCCCGTTCAAATTAGAGCCAGGTGTAGTAAGTGATATCACAGTAGGTGCGATTTGGGTACCAAGCGTTGGCGGTAACTGTCCTAGTTATGGTAAAATTCGTGCAGCGGACGATAAGGCGCAAAAACTATTTGATGAAAACTTCAAATTACCTTTTGGACCAATGGCGCCTGATGTGGTTGTTCGTCCTTACGATGGTAAGTTTACCTTCTACTTAAATAATCCACGTGGCTCAAATAACTACAGAGAAAAGTACGGTACGCGCGATACTGCTAATGTAATTGAAAGCCTAGAAACTAGCTTTGACGCACTTGCACAAGGTAGCCTCGACTCTTTCTATAAGTTTGAAGGTTATGTCGTTTATCAGTTGAAGGACGAGAGTGTAACTTTATCTCAAATTCGTAATAAAGATGGTAGTATCGATGAAAATAAAGCGCGTATAGTTTTCCAAAGCGATGTTAAGAACGGTATTACAACCTTATTCAATTTTGAAAATGATCCAACTATTGAAAATAATACGTTCTTCTCTCCTAAGCTTATGGTAGCAGGTAAAGATCAAGGTATTGCCAATAACTTTGAGATTACAACAGATGCGTTTGCTAGTGGTAGTAATAAAACGCTAGTAAACTATCGTACTTATCACTATGTGGTAATGGCTTATGCTCGTAATACTTTTGCACAGTTCGTTGGTTCTAATCCATATTCTGGTCAGGCTACTAGCTATCGCGAAAGCCGTACAAATGGTCGTAAAGAGCCTATTCAAATTGTGCGCGTGATGCCAACGCCAGCTAATGATAATATCTACACGCAAAACCAAAGTAGTTATGGCGACGGTATCGAGGTAACTCGTATAAGTGGTCGTGGTAATGGTGGTAACCAAATGGATCTTACAGCAGAAAGCGAAAAAGATATCCTTACCAACTTCTGGTCGCCTAATCCAACTTACAAGCCAAATGCAGGCCCTATCGACGTAAAGATTACTTGTCCTGATAGTTTGAAGCCAGGTACCTATACTGTAACATTGGATGTGCGTTCAGCATTTACTACGCCTTCTAAAGATACAAGTTTAGGCGCTAGAGGAGATTCTACAACTTGGCGCATTGATCGTACTTTAAATGGTGTAACAGAAACGATTTATAGTGAGCAAAGTATAGCAAAATACAACGAGCAATTACTAGTGCAATATGGCAGCTCAATTACAGACCTTAAAGATTGGGGTATTTCTGTAGGCGTGCATCAACAGCAACGCCCGGGTGATGACCTAAACCCAGTTGAGAATGGCTACTTAGGAGCTACAATTACTTACGAAGATGGCGGTAAACAATGGCTTACGGGTGTGCCAGATGCAGAGGATGCAAATCCACGCAATTGGATCCGTAGTGGTGATAAGTCTGGTACATCAGCACCAACTGATGATTGGCGCGGCGGTAATTTCCAAGACTGGTCGCCAAACCAAGACCTAGGGGGAACTTACGAGCGTGTACTTGGCGGTACATGGGCGCCTTACTTTATGGCTGCTCGTCAGCAATTGCCTAACAGCAGTGCGGCAGAAAATGTTGGTAACGAGCTAGTTTACTACCGTAGTACAGCAGACCGTCCAAATGCACCTGGTTTATTCCACAATGTTTATAGTGTGGATGTAGTTTTTACAAATGATCGTAGCAAGTGGACTAAAGTAAGTGTGGTTGAAATGAATATTGGCGATACTTTACCTTGGCCTGCAAGTTATAAGCCACCATTTAGTGAGGGTAACCAATATGCATTCAACAGACGTAAGCATGCTAGTTTGTTAAAGGATCCTAATCCAGATGGTACTCCTGCATATGATGCAACTGATGTTGGCCATAGCTGGTTCCCTGGTTATGCTATCAATATCGAAACAGGTGAGCGTCTTAATATCGTATTTGGCGAAGACAGTGGCGATCCGTTAAATAACGGTCGCGATATGATTTGGAATCCAACTGATGTAGAGCGCCCAGGTGCTTTCTTTGAAGAAGGATTGAACTGGGGTGGACACCATGTTGTTTACATCTCTAATACACGTTACGATGCGGAGGGTGCAGACTTTATTGGTTCTCGCCTTGCTGGTATTGACGACGATCAAACAGGACCAGATGAGCCTTCACACGTTGCTAAGCGCGAAGTGTATACAAGCATGATGTGGGTAAGCCCAGCAATGCTTCGTCCGGGTGCTAAATTATTGAGCTGGAAGGATGGTCTTATACCTACAGAAACACGTGTACGTTTACGTGTAACGCGTCCATACTCTCGTTTCAATACTAACTCATTAGTAAACGACTACTGGCCAGTTTACCAATTTAATATGGATAAGGTTGCTCCACAAGCACTAGGCCAAGATGGTAATACTTATTCAAATGATGATGATGCATTATTGGATCGTTTGAATGTTGTACCAAATCCTTATTATGCCTACAGCGAATACGAGAACAATCGTTTGGATAGCCGTATCAAAATTATCAACTTACCAAAAGACGCTACTATTAGAATTTATTCTACAGATGGTACGCTTGTAAAGACAATTCAAAAGAGCGATGCAGCTACAAGTTTTGTTGATTGGGATTTGAAGAACAACAAAGGCATTCCAGTAGCAAGCGGTATGTATATGATTCACGTTAAAATCAAAACTGCAACAGGCGAGAAAGAGCGCATCTTGAAGTGGTTTGGTGTAATGCGTCCATTAGATATCACAAGCTTCTAAACTTAGGTATATTTTTATTGAACATTAAATTAGAAAGAAATGAAATTGAATAAAATATTACTACTTGCTTGCACAGTTGCTGTTTCTACAGGTGCATTCGCAGGTAATAAAGATCGTTCAGGTCAAGCGGCTGGTTCGCAGCTATTGGTTAACCCTTGGGCAGCTACAAATGGCGTATTTGGCCTTAATGGCGGCCATACAGCTGGCTTACAAGCCATGAAGTTAAATATTGCTGGTCTTGCACGTACCAAAAAATTGGAAGTTGCAGCTACACATAACACTTACTTAAGCGGCAATGGTATGTCTATTATTGGTGCTGGTTTTGCGAATCGCTTATCTACAAAAGGCGTTTTAGGTGTGCACGTTATGAGTATCAATATGGGAGAAGTTCCAGTTACAACCGTTGATGCTCCGCAAGGTGGTCTTGGTACTTTTAAGCCAAGCATCTTTAACGCAAGTGTAGGTTACGGTCATTCGTTTACAAAAAGTATTGACGCCGGTGTAAACTTTACTTTCTTAAGTGAGGGTGTAAGTAACGTACGTGCTGGTGCTTTTGCTATTGATGCTGGTGTACAATATCGTACCGGCGATTTAGAAGAACTACACTTTGGCGTTTTCTTAAAAAATGTTGGTAGCAATATGCGTTTCACTGGTGACGGTTTAGCTTTTAACGGTACAAGCCCTGATGATCCATCAAAGCAAATTACTTTGCAAAATCGCAGCGAAAAGTTCCAATTGCCTACTCAGCTTACGATAGCAAGTAGCTACGACATCTACATGGGTAATCAGGTGTCTGTTACTTCTGCTCCTGCAGCGGAAGGCGAAACGCCTGCACCATCTACAGCAATGCTAACAGGCATTAAAACTAGCCGCCTTACGTTGATGGGTAGCTTTATTTCAAATGCATTTATTGCAGATAACCTAGGTTTAGGTGCTGAGTATGCATACAAAGAGAGTTTATTTTTGCGTGCTGGTTATCGTTACGAAAGTGGTATTGCAGATATTGCTACTTCTACAACAGTTTATACTGGCTTAAGTGCTGGTGCTGGTGTGGCGTTCAACTTTGGCAAAACCGACCAAAAAGTACAATTAGATTATGCATACCGTCCAACACGCGTTGGCGCTGTACATTCTGTAAGTTTGCATTTCAGAAACTAATTTACTAATTTTACAAAACACTTTGCGACAACGCCTATTTTCAATGGGCGTTGTTTCTTTTTTTTAGTCTATACACACAAATCAATAATCTACCATATGAGTACTACTTACGTTACAGCAGAAACATTAGCAACAATGAAGGAAGAACTTGCACTGCTTAAAGGTGCTGGCCGCGCAGAAATTGCTAAAGCTATTAGCGAAGCGCGCGAAAAAGGTGATCTAAAAGAAAATGCTGAATACGATGCAGCCAAAGAAGCACAAGGCATGCACGAGGCAAAAATTGCGCAACTAGAAAATGCATTGGCCAATAGCCGTGTGATTGACATGAGCGAAATGGATCTTAGCAAAGTAGTGATATTAAGTAAGGTAACTATTACAAATCTTGCCACTAAAAAAGAAATTAGCTACCGCGTAGTTAGCGAAAGCGAGGCAGATATTAAGCTAGGCAAAATCAGCGTAACATCACCAATTGGTAAAGGTCTACTTGGTAAAGCTGTTGGAGAAATCGCAGAAGTTACTGTGCCAAGCGGTTTAATGAAGTTCAAGATTGAGAAGATTGAGCCATAAAAAGTAATTGCTATGGCAAGTATTTTTTCAAAAATAATTGCAGGTGAAATACCCTGCTACAAGATTGCTGAATCAGAGGAGTTTATTGCTTTCCTAGATGTTTTTCCTTTAGTGGAAGGGCACACACTCGTTGTTCCAAAGCAAGAAATAGATAAAGTTTTTGATCTGACCGACGACTTGCTAAGCAAAGCCCTTGTCTTTGCAAAACCTATAGCAGCAGCTATTGAAAGCGTTTGTCCATGCAATAGGGTAGGTATTAGTGTTATTGGTTTAGAGGTGCCACACGCACATATTCATTTGGTGCCAATCAATAGCGCCGATGACCTCAACTTTACAAGACCTAAGCTTAAGCTAAGTGCAGAAGAGATGACTAGCATTCAGCAGCGTATACTGTCGGCGATGGCATAATGCCTCCATCAGTTGTTGCGGATGGGAATAGCTTAGAAATAAATTCTTAGCGTTGTAAGTATATTTACTCTGCTGGCTCTTCAGCAGCACTTGGGTTAATAAACTTAAAGCCTACACCATGTATCGTTTGAATTTCGATATCGGTTTCTTCTTTAAGATATTTTCTGAGCTTGGTAATAAACACATCCATACTTCTACCTAAGAAGTAGTCGTCTTTACCCCATACTTTAGTTAGTACTTCTTCGCGCTTTACAATGCGGTTTGCATTCTGGCAAAAGAAGTAGAGCAAGTCAGCCTCTTTTTGAGTAAGTCTTACATTAATACTTGGACCGTCAATGCTAAGATTGGCCATATCGAACTTGGTTTTGCCAATCATAAACTCCATTTGCTCAGTACTAGCCTTTGTGCGACGGATAAACACATCTATACGCATCAAAAGCTCCTCCATGTTAAATGGCTTCGTAATATAATCGTCTGCACCTGCCTTAAACCCTGCGATTTTATCTTCGCTCATATTTTTGGCGGTCATGAAAATGATTGGGATATGTTCGTTTTTACGACGAATGGTTTGTGCCAAACTAATGCCATCCTTGTGCGGTAGCATAATGTCTAGCAGGCATAGGTCGAAATAGTTCTTATTAAATGTAGCAAGGCCGATGCTGCCATCTACACATAAGGTAACATCATAACCAGCGTCTTCAAGGTTGTCTTTCACAACATAACCTAAGCTAGTATCATCTTCTACAAGCAATATCTTTACCTTTTGAGCCATACTCTAGTTTTTATTTGGTATAAAAATAGCAAATTCTGTGCCTTTTCCAAAATCACTTTTGCAATTTACCTCTCCACCATGCCTTTTTGCAATCAATTTTACATAACTCAGCCCTAAACCAAAGCCTTTTACGTTGTGTACATTGCCTGTTGGCACACGATAAAATTTACTAAATATGTGCTTTAGGTGCTCTGGTTTTATGCCAATACCGTTGTCTTTTACTCGAATTACCACATTTGAGCCTTCTACTGCCGTACTAATGTTTACTGCTGGGCCTTCTGTGCAGTACTTAATAGCATTGTCAATCAAGTTAGTTACAAGATTGCGCATGTGCAATTGATCGGCAAAAATGGTGATACTTTCTTGTGCACTGGTAAATGTAATTTCACCGCCTTTGTGCTTCACCACAGGTCTATATTTTGTACTTAGCTCCGAGCAAATGGTATTGATGTCAATATTCTCTTGTTTAAGCGGCACCTCGCCCTTTTCGGTTGCAGCCATCTGAAGTACACGTTCAACTTGGTTGGTCAACTGCAAGCATTCATTACTGATAATGGTGGCATAGTTTAGTAATCGTTCTGGGTGATTGATGATGTTAGGCTTCTTGAGCACTTCGCTGGCGATGGTAATACTGCTCAGTGGCGTCTTAAACTCATGGGTCATATTATTGACAAAGTCTTTCTGAATTTCTTGCAGGCGCCTTTGTCTAAATACCACAAAAATAATCGCAGCCATAATACCAAGTAGTGCAAACAATGCTGCTGTGCTTAGTTTCAAATTTGTAAGCTGCGAACTCAAGTACTTTTCACGCACAGGAAAGTTTACGCCAAAATAATAGTTAAGCTTATCTCGCTTCGGAAAGGCCGTGGCTTTGCTCGTTGTATCGCCTGGATCAAGCATGTTTACACGCTTGCCAAGTTTCATATTATTGGTTTCGCAATCGTAGATTCCAAATTCATACACTGTTTCCAAATCTTGCCCTTTCAACTCGCGGGTGATAAGCGCTTCCAAACTACTGTAGTTGATATGATCATTTACTTTTACAATGTAGTACTCGTCACTAATCTTTTCTACAAAATCCATACTGCCGCTGTAGTCGTCATACTTACCTTTTAGTAGATACATGCCCACATCATGTAAAGCGTGTCTTACTCTGCGATCAAAGTCTTTAGCGCTTACATCAATACTACGTTCTATCCATTGGTACTGCACATACGCGCTAAAAGCTGCAATAATTACAGCAAGTATAAATATGATTCTAATAGCTCTGTTACTCATAATGCTACATTTTTATTTTATCTGGATTGGCAAGCAAAAATGCATCCCATCCTTGTGTTTTTTTAGTAATGCGAATACCCAGTCCGCTTGTAGAATAGTGGTGACACAAAGCTACGCTAACAGCATCTGTAGCATCTAAATACTGTGGTGCTTCCTCGATATTAAGTACTTGCTGCAGCATCTTAAATACTTGCTCTTTACTAGCATTGCCATTACCAGTAACGCTTTGCTTTACAGCCTTGGGGCTATATTCTACAACTTCTAAGCCAGCACTCATCGCTGCTGCAATCGCCACACCTTGCGCTCTACCCAGCTTAAGCATACTTTGTACGTTCTTACCAAAGAACGGTGCTTCAATGGCAAAGTGTGTGGGTTGATGAATGCGTGTAAGTTCTTGTACTTTGTTTAAGATAATAAGCAAGCGTTTTGCTGGATCTTTATACTTGGAAAGTTTTAGCACGCCCATTTCTGTGAGCTTTACTTTTAGTTTGCTATCCACAGCAAGCACGCCGTATCCCATGATAACAGTACCGGGGTCGATGCCTAGTATTATTTTAGAAGCCGTGGCCATCTTTGTTCAAAAGTACGGCAAAGATTGTATTACTTTGTTGTCGCAATTTTAGCAATGAATTATAGCGTGCTTCGCAAATTGATTAATTACGGTCTCGGCCTTGTACTAGCAGTATGGGTGAGCGCCGTGATTTATAGGCAATTGCGTAGTCAGGATAATTTTGATGAGGCACTTAGCCACTTGCAACAAGCCTGGAGTGCAGATAGAATTAAACTTGCATTTGCAATCATAGCCTTAATGCTATTCAATTGGAGTTTAGAGGCGTTGAAGTGGCAAAAACTGCTGCAACACATACAGCATATTAGTTTTATAAGAAGTTTGCGCAGTGTACTTACGGGTGTAAGTGTAAGTTTGATTACCCCAAATAGAATCGGTGAATACGCTGGCAGGATATTATACCTCAAGAATATTCATAAAGGCCAAGCCATTGTCGCCAATATCTTAGGCAGTTGGGCTCAGTTTATTGTAGCTTCTGTTTATGGCATTATTGGTATTGTATGTTATTGGCAATATAATTACATCGGCTTTTTGCCTTGGCTATTACTTGGTAGCATTATAGTATTGTTGCTACTTGCCTACGCATACTTGCATGTTGATGGCATTCCGCGTTTAACAGATAGAATCAAATTTCTTAAACGACTAACGCAGTACATACGAATTGTGCGCTCTTTTTCAAGACGAGATTTGGCCGTGGTCATTTTGTACAGCGCCCTTCGCTACTTGGTATTCGGCACACAGTTTTTTTTATTGCTGTTGTTTTTTGAAGTGGATATTAGTTTCATAGAAGCACTACCCACCGTATTTCTTATTTTCTGGTGTATGGCAGTTTTGCCAAGCATTGCATTAGTTGAGGCGCCATTGCGAGCAGAACTAAGCATTACATTACTTGGTGTGTTTAGTACAAATAGTGTTGGCATTATGGCAGCTAGTTTATGCCTTTGGCTCATCAATATTATTTTGCCTGCTTTACTAGGTGCTATTAGTACAATTGGCCTTCGTATTTTAGAACAATTGCAAAATGACACAAACGAACGAACCACTTAGCTCGCGCGCCAGACCAACTACTTTGCAAGACATTGTAGGACAAGCCCACTTGGTAGCAGAGGGTGCGCCACTGCATCGCTTATTGAGCAATGGCGAACTAGTAAGTATGATCTTATGGGGACCACCAGGTGTTGGCAAAACCACCATTGCAAAAGTATTGGCTAGTAGTGCTGGCAAAAGTTTTGTACATCTAAGTGCGATTGATAGCAATGTAAAAGAAGTACGTGCTGCTATAGACAGAGCTAGTATAGAAGGACAAATTGTTTTATTTCTAGATGAAATACATCGCTTCAACAAGGCGCAACAAGATAGCTTACTTAGAGCAGTAGAAGAAGGCAAAATAATACTCATAGGTGCCACTACGGAGAACCCAAGTTTTGAGGTAATCAATGCCTTGCTTAGTCGGTGCCAAGTGTATGTGCTGCATAGTGTGAGCAATGATGCGTTGCTTGAACTTTTGCAAAGAGTAATTAGTACGGACAGTATTCTACAGCAATATAATTTTGACATTAAAGAGACAGAGGCTTTGCTGCAATACAGTGGTGGTGATGCACGCAAGATGCTCAATATTATAGAGCTACTCGTGCAATCTTCTGCTGACAAGCATGTATTAATTGCCAATACCCACGTAGCAAGTATTCTGCAAAAAAATATTGCACAGTTTGACAAGGGAGGCGACTGGCATTACGATGTGATTAGCGCCTTTATAAAAAGTATGCGTGGCAGCGACCCTAATGCAGCGGTGTATTGGCTAGCGCGTATGATTGCCGGCGGAGAAGACCCTCTTTTTATTGCACGTCGCATGGTAATTTTTGCTTCGGAAGATATTGGCAATGCCAATCCCAATGCATTATTACTAGCGAATGAATGTTACAATGCTGTGCACCATATTGGCTATCCAGAGGCACGTATCGTGCTGTCGCAGGTGGTTATCTATTTAGCTTGTTCAGTCAAAAGTAATAGCGCCTACCTCGCCATAGATGATGCACTTGCCCTTGTTAATAAGACGGGCAATTTGCCTGTTCCCCTTCATTTGCGAAACGCCCCTACGCAACTCATGAAAGCAGAAGGCTATGGCAAGGCTTATATTTACCCACATAACGAACCCGGCAATTTTGTAGAACAGCAGTATATGCCAAGCGAGCTGCTTGGAACCCGCCTATACCAGCCTGGGCAGAATACCGCAGAGGCTGCTACATTAGCAAGGCTGCAGCAGTTATGGAAGGAAATATATAAACCATAGCATTTTGGCACATATTGCGCATCTGTAGCTTGTTATGACTTATGATAAGTAGCGTGTTCTGCTTTTTTGTCACATAAAATAAAAAGGTATAGTTTTGGAACTGCTGTACCAAAGCTTAATACCGAGCGTACAAAAAGCAATAGATAAAAAATGCAAAACGAATTCAGAAAATACGCCATCAAACATCGTGGCATTAGTAGCAATACATTTGACCAATATGCTACGCACCTCAATAACGATTTCACAAATCTTACACCATACATCATTGAAGAGCGCCCACTTAATATTGCGCAGATGGATGTATTTAGTAGATTGATGATGGATCGTATTATTTTTCTAGGCGAACCAATCAACGATTATGTTGCAAATATTGTAACAGCACAATTGTTGTTTCTAGAAAGTGCCGATCGTACACGCGATATACAAATGTATTTGAACAGTCCTGGTGGTAGCGTTTATGCAGGCCTTGGCATTTATGATACAATGAATGTAATACAGCCAGAAATTGCAACAATATGCACTGGCATGGCGGCAAGCATGGGTGCAGTATTGATGTGCGCTGGCAGCAAAGGCAAGCGTACAGCTTTAAAGCATAGCCGTATCATGATTCATCAACCAAGTGGCGGTATAGGTGGCCAAGCAAGTGATATAGAAATTGTTACAGCAGAAATGAAACGCTTACGTACCGAGTTGTACGACATCATTAGTCATCATAGTGGTCAAACAGCTGAGCAGGTTGCAAAAGACAGTAGCCGCGACAAGTGGATGAGCGCTGAAGAAGCAAAAGCTTATGGCTTGGTAGATGAAGTACTAACAGCGCATCCAAAAAAACTGAAGAAAGACTAAAACACAATTAAAGCATTTAATACAATGGAATATATAAAGCATCAAATGCCGTTTATAATTACTAACGACGATGACGAAGATGAGGAAAATGAAGCAGCAGTAAAGCCAGAAATGACGGCTGCACCAGAAATGCAGTTTGAGAAAAAATTCATCGAGCAGCGTAAGGTTTTTTTATGGGGTGTAGTAGACGATAAAAGTGCGCGTGCTGTTGTAAACAGACTGATGTACCTAGAAGCAAAAGATCCAGGCAAGCCTATTACTTTTTACATCAATAGCCCTGGCGGTGTTGTAACAAGTGGCATGGTTATTCATGATACCATGAAAATGATTACAAGTCCTGTACATACGATTTGCATGGGTTTGGCTGCTAGCATGGGCAGTATTTTACTAAGTGCGGGTCATAAAGGCGAGCGCAGCATATATCCGCACGGCGAGGTAATGATTCATCAGCCAAGTCTTGGTGGCATGATGCGCGGTACCAGCATGGACTTAGAAATCCAAGCAGAGCAAATTCGTAAAACCAAGTTAATTGGTGCACAGATACTTGCAGATAATTGTGGTAAGAGTTTAGAGCAAATCCTTACAGATTTCGACCGCGATTACTGGATGGATGCCAACGAAGCTGTTGCCTACGGTATTGTAGATAAGCTTGCAACAAGCATAGGTTAGACTGCTTCCGTCAAAATGGTGGTTTGAGTTTTAGCGAGTTGTAAATTTTAGTAAATTTATTACAGTTGCGGGCATAAATACCCTGCACAAAATTCGTATTTTTGCCAAATGGCTAAGGATAAGGAAATATTCTGCTCGTTTTGCTTAAAAGGCAAAGCTGATGTAGAAATATTGGTGAGTGGAGCAAAGGGTCATATTTGCGAAAGCTGCGTTAATAGCGCGGTTTATATAATTGAGCGCGAAACAGGCATGAACCTTGGTAGCCTTGCAGAAGAGAATGGAGGCGGCAATAAACCAAACGCAACAACAAGCAATACATTCAAGCTAAAGCCAAAAGATATTTTTGAAAAGCTAAACGAGTACGTTATTGGTCAGGATGCCGCTAAAAAAGTACTAAGTGTTGCGATATACAATCACTACAAACGTTTAGGACAGCCACGTAAGGATGATGTTGAAATTGAAAAAAGCAACATTATCATGATTGGTGAAACTGGTACAGGTAAAACACTGTTAGCGCGCACTGTAGCCAAATTACTCAATGTGCCTTTTGCCATTGTGGATGCAACCGTATTTACCGAAGCAGGTTATGTTGGCGAAGATGTAGAAAGCATTTTGAGTCGCTTGTTACAAGCAGCCGACTACGATGTAGAGGCTGCAGAAAAGGGCATTGTATTTATCGACGAGATCGACAAGATAGCGCGCAAGGGCGACAACCCGAGCATTACACGCGATGTAAGTGGCGAAGGTGTGCAGCAAGGTATGCTCAAGTTGTTGGAAGGTACAGAGGTACTTGTACCACCACAAGGCGGACGTAAGCACCCTGAGCAAAAAATGGTAAAGATTAACACTGAGAATATCCTATTTATTTGTGGTGGCGCATTTGAAGGCATTGACAAAGTAATTGCGCGTCGTGTAAGCAGTAGTTCAATTGGTTTTAAAAGTAGCAACGAAAGTCGTAAGCTCGAGAAAGAAGAGTTGATTGAGTTTGTGAATAGCGCCGACATTCGCACTTTTGGTTTAATACCAGAATTGCTAGGTAGATTGCCGGTGGTAACTTACTTAAAGCCTTTGGATAGCAATGCGCTTAAGTTAATTCTTACCGAGCCAAAGAATGCTTTGATTAAGCAATACAAGCGTTTATTTGAAATAGAAGGTATACGTCTTTACTTTGACGAAGAAGCCCTAGAGTATATTGTACAAAAAAGCTTAGAATTCAAATTGGGCGGCCGTGGTTTAAGAAGTATTTGCGAGGTAGTGCTTAACGATGCAATGTTTGAACTGCCAAGCCAAACCAACGACGACTATTTTGTGGTGGATTTGAAATACGCCAAAGAAAAATTAGAAAAAAGTAAGTTTAGCTACCTTAAAGTAGCCTAACTTTGAACACTAGTAAAAAAAAGAAACATGCAAGAACTTATACAGAAAATCGTTACAGAAGCAGGCATCAGTACAGAACAAGCCACAAAAGCATTCAACACCGTAGTTAGCCATGTAAAGAGCATGGTACCTCCAGCATTTGCAGATAATATCGACAAGATAATGGCAGGTGGTAGTGCAGGCATGGCAGAAGCAGCAGCTAAATTAGGTGCAAGTGCAGAGCCAGCAAAAGAAGAAGGTTTGCTAGACAAAGCTAGCGATATGGCAGGTGCTGCTAAAGATAAAATCGTTGACCTTGCAGGCGACGCAAAAGAAAAAATCAGCAACTTTATGGATAAGGATAATTTGGAAGCGCTTAAAGATAAAGCAGAAGAAAAATTTGATGCCTTAGAAGATAAAGCTGAAGAGATGGCTAAAGATGCCCTTAATAAGATTAAAGGAATTTTTGGTAAATAATTCTACGACTAAGCAAACAACTGTTCGCAGATGAACAAGTTTATAGACGTAGCAAAAATATTAAAAGATAAAAATCCTGGTGCCTATAAATGGATGCCAGGATTTTTAATTTCGTGGCTTAAGCGCATTATCCACGAAGATAGACTTAATGCTTTTCAAAGCAGAGCACATCACTTAAGAGGATTAGACTATTGCGATGCAACCATAGAAGAACTAGGACTAAAGATTGTATGCAAGGGGCTTGAAAATGTACCAACTGAAGGTGGTTGCATTTTAGTTAGTAATCACCCTATTGGTGCGATGGATGGTATTTCGCTGCTACAGCAGATTGGCAGACGACGCAAGGATGTACGCTTTTTAGTGAACGATATTCTTACGCGCTTGCAAGGCTTTGCCGAGCTATTTGTGCCCGTCAATAAGGTAGGCAGTACAAGCATGGATAATCTTCGTCGCATAGAAGAAGTATTTGCTAGCGACATGGCAGTGCTTGTTTTTCCTGCAGGCTTAGTTAGCCGCAAGCAAGGCGATGTAATACAAGATTTAGCATGGAATAAGAGCTTTGTTGTAAAAGCACAGAAATATAATAAACCGATAATACCGGTACATATTAGCGGTAGATTGAGCAATTGGTTTTACGGCCTTAGCAAGTTTAGAAAAATGATTGGCATAAAAGCCAATATAGAGATGCTGTATCTAGCGGACGAGATGTTTGGCATGGAAGGTTCTACGATTACCATAACTATTGGTAAGCCAATTGCGCCAGAAACAATAGACAAGCGCTTTAATGCGCAACAGTGGGCCGCGTGCTTTAGAGCTTATATCTACGACATGGCACAAAATCCTGAAAGTGATTTTGCAGAATTTGCAAGAAAATACAAGGCTTAAGCTGCGTATTTTGTGTATATGCCAGCTTGTTAAACAACTATACTTGGCAGTAAAGCAATTTAGTTCTATTTTAGCCAAGCTCAAAAGCAACCCCAGATGCAAGCGCTCATCAACCCCATATCAATTGATGTACTTAAGCAAGAGCTTAATGAGCAAACCTTTATGCGTAAAACCAATAAAGGTGACAATGAAATTTATGTTGTAAACCAACATAATGCGCCCAATGTGTTACAAGAAATTGGCAGACTACGAGAGTTGTCTTTTAGAGAAGGTGGCGGTGGCACAGGCAAGCCAGTTGATTTAGACGAACACGATACAGGTAAATATTGCTACCAGCAAATGGTGGTTTGGAATCCTGAAGATCACGAAATTGTAGGTGGCTATCGCTATATAGATTGCAGTAAAGCGCGTGATGAAAATGGCAACTTGCATTTAAGCACCTTGCACTACTTTAATTTCAGCGAGGCATTTGTAAATAATTATTTGCCACATACGATAGAGCTAGGTCGTTCTTTTATACAACCAAAATATCAAAGTAAGGATGGCAACCGCAAAGGTTTGTTTAGCTTAGATAATTTGTGGGATGGCCTTGGTGCCTTGATGGTGGCACATAAAAATCTTAAATATTTTTATGGTAAGGTAACGATGTATGCCACCTTCAATCAAGTAGCACGCGATTCTATCATAGCGTTTATGCAACACTATTTTCCCGATAAGGGAAAGTTGGTTACTACAAAAGCTGGCATGCGTAAAGACATTGTACATGATGTAAGCGACTTTGCACAAAGCTTGGTTGGTCAGCCATACAAAGAGGGACATTTGCTATTGACGCATAGAGTAAAAGAGCTTGGCGAAAATATTCCGCCACTGATTAATAGTTACATGAATTTAAGTGCTACAATGAAAACCTTTGAAACGGCTGTCAATGCCGACTTTGGTGGCGTAGAAGAAACTGGTATACTTATTGATATAAGAGATATCTATGCTACAAAAAAGGATAGGCACGTATTGACGTATGATGAGGCTGCGAGCGCTTACAAACCTTAGTTTATTGCTGATGCTTTGTGCATCTATGTGTGCGTATGCGCAAAATGTAAAAGTAGTTGTCACTGAACAGGCTAAACTACAAGCCAATCAATTACCATATACAAAACACTTAACCTGGCAAAACTTCAAAGGTGTTATGCCCGAAGACAATGGCTATAGTGCTTTAACATCTACACAATTTGGCTATGGCTTAAGCATTAGAACAGTAGACGATAAAAGCACTATTAAGTTTACCCTAAGGTTTTATTTCGACGAACTTGGTAGCAAGAAAAAAAGTACGGTAAGCGATTCGCTATTAGCACACGAACAAGGCCATCTAGATATAGCCTGGTGCATTTACCAACAGTTTAAAGACTCTGTGCAAGCACGGCAATGGCAAGCCAAGAATATTCAAGCTGAGGCATCAGAGGTGTTTCATTATTATCAGCAACTTACCCTCGATTTACAACATCAATACGACGAAGCCACGCAACACAGTGTAAACCGTGAGCAGCAGTTGTTGTGGGATAAAAAAATTGCGGAGATGTTGGCGGCGCTGGCATATTAAAACTATTTGCATTATCTTTGATTAGCAAATGATGATGAAGGTATCTGATTGTAGGTATACCATTACAGACTGCTAAGCTATCTATCAAAATGTAACGTATTTTGCAGTGAGTATGATGCATCAATACCAAACCCAATCACCATCTTTTATATACAAAAACAGGGTGGAAATACCTGAACAGCAACTTTCATCTTTTCTACCGAGGTAATTATCAATTAGTGCGTAACATTATTTGCATAGTCATATACCTACTGTTGTGTTTTCACACATCCGCACAAGTGCATCTCTATGATAGCGCCTCTGCTATGCATGGTAAGCAATGGGTAATGGGTCTAAATAGTATAACAATTGATTTTAGAACTAGTGAACTACCAATTGTTGATACTTTGCGCTACGGCCCCCCTATACCAGGGTGCGTGATAATAGATGGTGGCAGTAATATTTGCGACACGTTTGGCAAATTAGCTCTGGTATGTAGTGGCTCTTTTATATACGATAAAAGGGGCTATTCTCTCACGGGAATGCAACCAATTAATGTACCGCTAGGTAGAAAATTTTATGACGACTATCCAGAATTTAATCAAATGTCTATATGCTTGCCCAAGTCAAATTGCGAGTATTATGTGATATGCACTG
>JBJORA010000027.1:0-18236 GCA_046049675.1 Bacteroidota bacterium
ATTGATTGATGCGAAGCCTTGGCGCCTCAGCTGCGTAGCCTAGTGCGTGAGCTTGATTTTCGCGAACATATTTCTAAGTCTTGATTTTTTGTTTCTTTTGCATCAAGGCAAAAGAAAAGAAGACCCATGCGCACACGTACAAGACCGCTAACACAAAACCTACCACTAAAAATTATGTTGCAAACTATTTATTAGTTGCTACTTGGTATAGCTTAGCGGATCATCATTCATAAAACTATGTCCTTATCAGCTTCTTAAGCGTTATTGCGCAAAAAGCCGCAAATGGCTTACAAAGTGGCATAACGGGTTCACTAAGTATTTACGATGTCGTTGCGCAGCACAATTAGCAAATCATTACCAAATAAAGCCACATACTTTTATGCAATACAGCAACCTTTGCATCTTAGCACTATATGAGAAAGTTTTTAAGTTTATTCATCACCTTATGTGTGCTTGCTAGTGTAAGCCTTACAGCGCAAACTGTTAGCACTACAAGTACATTGCAATCAGTAACTGTTTACTCAAATGGCGCAGAATTGAGCCATAGCGCCAAAGCCAATATTCCGTCTGGTAGCAGTGAAGTAGTGATTAAAAATGTTAGCAGTGTATTAGACGAAAACACGATTCAAGTGGGCAGTACAGCCGACCTTACGATTATGAGCGTATCTTTTCGTCGTGAGTTTATTGAAGCAAAACCAAAAAGTGCTGCTGTATTGAGGCTGGAAGATTCTTTGAAGGCTGCGAGCAAGGAATTGACAAGCATTGGTAGTCAAATTGCCATTCATCAAAATACAATTAGTGTTTTGGACGCCAACAAGATTGTACGTGGCGATAATGTAGGTTTAAACGTAGCAGAATTGCAGAAAATGGTAGACTACTACCTTAGCAAGCAAACAGAACTATCTATAAAAATCGCCGGCCTGCAAGAAAAGCAAAGCAAGCAAAGCGAGTATATCAATAAACTACAACAGCAATTGGCAGAGCTTAATGCGCAAGGCGTAAATGATGCTAAGGGTGAAATTGTTTTACAAGTGATGGCCGATGCTGCAACGGCTACAACATTTAGCATTGGATATATTAGCTATACTGCTGCATGGTCGCCGATGTATGACCTCAAAGCAAAAGATACCAAGAGCAATTTAAAGATTTTATACAAAGCCAATGTGGTGCAAAACACTGGCCTAGATTGGAACAAAGTAAAGCTTAGCATTAGTACTGGCAATCCAAGCCAAGGTGGCACGGCGCCAATTTTAAGTGCTTGGTTTTTGAATTACTATACGCCAATGTATAAAGCGAAACAAGGTGCATATTACAACCAGCAAGCGCCTGTTCCACCGCCATCATTAACTAATACTATCCAGAGTTTTAGTGCAGATGGTGGCACGGCTGATGGCGAAGCGGCAAGCGTAAGTGATTTTACAACTGTAAGCGAAACAGCTTTAAATGCCGTATTTGATATAGACCTTGCCTATGATATTCCAAGCGACAATAAAGCACACGCCGTAACAATGAAGGAGTATGAGTTGCCAGTGTTGTACAAATACTATGCAGTGCCTAAAATGGATAAGGATGCATTTTTACTTGCAGAAGTGGCTGATTGGGAAAGCCTAAATCTTGTGCCTGGCCCAGCGAATATTATTTTTGATGGCACTTATATTGGTAAAGGCTTTATTGATCCTGTAAGCACACAAGACACACTTAATTTAAGTCTTGGACGCGATAAGAAAATTGTAGTAAAGCGCGAGAAATTGCAAGATTTCTGTAGTGCAAAAATGGTGGGCACTAATCGCATGCACACCGTTACTTACGAACTACGTGTAAAAAACACACGCAAAGAAGCCATCAATATGTTGCTTAAAGATCAGTATCCATTAAGCACTAACAAAGAGATTGAAATTCAATTGCTAGAAGATAGCGGCGCCATGGTAAACACTGAAACGGGCATCCTTACTTGGAAGCTAGACATAGCGCCAGGCGAAACCAAGAAGGTACGCGTGAGCTATAGCGTAAAGTATCCTAAAGACAAGCAGATAGCGCCACTCTGGCCCTAGTGCTTTAGCATAGATTTTTCAAAGCCCAAAAGTGTGTGCAATAGTTTGCCTACTTTTGGGCTTTGGCATTTTTACCACATAAAAGTATTGGCTTTGCTATTGTGCTGAGCCTTATTTGTACACTTGCTGTGTTTACTTGGCAATTTTTTCCACGCAAGGATACATTACTCAAAAAGCCCAATAGTTCTTTGACGGGTAAAATACCCCAATTAGGCAAGGAGGAAATAGCCAATGAAATTATCTGGCACGATACAACACCAATTTTTGAAACACGCAGTTTTGTTACAGAGCCAGTAAAGTTCATCAATGCGGCTACGGGTATACATATTGCATATGTATTTCTTACATACAGTATGCTGCTGCTTGTAATTTGTGGCGTACTACTGCATCGCATTACCTATGTGTTAAGCAATAATGGTAATGCAGCAGTTCTAAGTATACTGTTGTTTTATAGTATGTTTAGTATAGTATGCATGTACTATATTACAAACTATACATACGACGAGCCAGCGCAATATGTCCTGCTGTTGCTGGGTGTTTTAGCAAGTTTGCGGCAGCGGTTTGTTTTAAGTGTGTGCGCATTTGCCGCCGCTTGTATAGCGCGCGATAGTAGTTTTTTGATGGTGCTACCTTTTGCATTCGTGTATGTTATACATGCATTTAAGCAAAAGCAAATTGTGCAAGGAATTGTACAGGCATCTGCCTTACTTGGCACTGCTGTTGTCGTTTATTTTATTTACTTATATCTATGCCATCCACATACTTTTAGCCATGATGATATCGCGCTGCAATCTACAAGAACGACACTATGGCGAGAGTTTAATTTTAAGGATATGGCATTTGCTAAAGAGAGCCTCGTAAGCTGGTTTTTAGCCTGTGGATTTTTAGCATTTGCCACTTGGCGTTTAGCTTCTCTAAAAAGTAGCGAAGAAAAAATTACAAGACTAGTACAAGTCTATTTGATCTGTATGACGATCAATAGTTTTACAGTATTAGCTTTCGCCTATGCAAGAGAATCACGCTTATTTGCTTTGCCTAATCTTCTTATCATTCCTGTTGTGGCAATCGGCTTGCAAAAATTGTTTGCAGTAAGCAGCTTTGCAGCCTTATGGCAAGCAGCTAAACAACAAGTACTAAAGCCAATTCATATGGTTTATTTGCTATTGCTTATTGTAGGTACAGTGTTTATCTATACAGGCTACGAAACGACCGTAATGCCAGCTCAAAAGACCTTTAATAGAGAGTATTTTGTAGTGACCTTATTTGCAATTTATCTGTTGCAGTTATTTACAGCAGCAAAAAATACTTTACAAATTAGACCTCGCGATTAAGCAACCACCATGCTTCTTTTACTTGCGATGGACTAATGCCTTTTGGTAAGAGTAGATCGCCCATACGCATGTCGTATTGCTTGCAAAACGCAGCAAAATAATACAAGCAGGTAGCGGTGTATGCAATGCTAGAAACGATTGCTGCCGCCATTGCCTGACCACTTGGAATATGCAAAATATAGCCAAGTACACATATCCCAAGTCCAAGTAAACTACCATTGAGATTAATGCGTATCTTATCGTTGGCTGCATGCCACGCGCTTATCAGCAAGCTAGCTGAAAGCATAATTACACCAGGCACAAGCAATAAAAAGTAGGTAGGCGTGGTGGTATAGCCTTCGCCAAGAACTATAGGCACAATGTAAAAGCTACAAGCCGCTGCAAGTAAGAGTATGGGCATGCTATACCAAAGTATCGCCCTTGTGCAGGTTGCAATGGCCTTTGTGTTGACGTGTTGTATTTTACTTGCTTTTGTAAAAAACATGGTAGCAGCTTGGTTAGGCAGTATCCACCACATTTGTGCCGTTAACGCGGCAATGCTATATGCGCCGGTTTGTGCTGCTGCAACACCAATCCACGTCATAAACCAAATATCGCTGCGCACAACAAGCGTTTGAACGAGGTTGCTTGTAAATATTTGTTTAGCGTAGTGTAGCATATTTTGCATCAAATGCTGCGGCATCTGCTTGGCTAAGCCAAATTGCTTAATGGCATATACGGCAAAAACAATCACTGGCAATGCATAACATAGTGCTAGTATGTGCACAAGATATGCGTGTGTGTCAATGTCCGAAAATCCTGAGTGGTTAATCGTATTATTGAGATACACAAACACCAGACTTAATACAATTTGGATAATTAATACAACGAGCGCCTCAGCATACCTTTGTTGCGAAGCAAAAATAGCAGTGAGTAGCGTGTATAGAACTGTACATGCTGCGTGCAAGGCTAATGCTGCGATAACAGTTTTGTTGCTAGTGCCCGTAAATGCCCACGAAAGCCCAACAGTAGAACTAAGCGTGAGTATAGCCATAAGAGACACAAAAATAAGCGTGCTCCACACAAGTACTCGCGATAGCACAGCGCGAGCAGCCTTTGCATCTTGAGCCACAAAGTGTGTGATGCTACTGCCCAAGCCCATACAGCCTACAAGTGTAAAAATATATACCGAAGTACTATAAGTAGATAAATAGCCGCGTACCGTAGCGCCGAAGTGCGCAGCAATGTACAAAGTAAGCACGGCATACAATGCAGTGTAAACCAATTGTAGCACTAGGCCTATGCGTAAACTTTGTGTATGCGTTGCCAAGGTTGTAAAGATAGCGAATTGGATGGGGTATTGGTTTCCACACCTTGTTTGTAACCTGTGCTAGAGGTATCCTCACAAAAAAAGCCACCCAATAATAGGTGGCTTTTGAATTGTAATAATTTGCGATTAAACCTTGAAGTGGCTAAATGCTTTGTTAGCTTCTGCCATACGGTGTGTATCTTCTTTCTTTTTGAATGCACCACCTTCGCCTTTTGCTGCTGCAATGATTTCATTGCTCAACTTGTCGGCCATTGTTTTACCATTGCGCTCGCGGCTGAAACGTAGTAACCATTTGATGCTCAAAGAAATCTTGCGATCTGGACGAACCTCACTTGGAATTTGGAAGGTAGCACCACCAATACGGCGGCTACGAACTTCTACAGCTGGTGTTACATTAGATAATGCACGCTTAAATACTTCGTATCCTGGCTCACCTGCATTTTTTTCTACCTTGTCTAGTGCGTCGTAGAAAATACGTGTTGCCGTACTTTTCTTACCATCCCACATAAGACAGTTGATGAAACGTGTTACTAGTGTGTCGCCGTACTTACTATCTGGCGCTAATGGAAGCTTTTTTGCTTGCTGCTTTCTCATTTCTTTAAATTGTATTTTTTATGTTGTGGCTTCTTGCGCAGAATTATCTTCAAGCATGAGTTGCTTTACTCAGGCAAGCGGCCGGTTTGACTTATTTTTTTACCTTTTCTTTCTTGGTACCGTACTTACTGCGGCTTTGCTTACGATCTTTAACACCGGCAGTATCTAGGCTACCACGTACAATATGGTAACGTACACCTGGCAAATCCTTTACACGACCACCACGTACCAATACGATACTGTGCTCTTGTAAGTTGTGACCTTCTCCAGGGATATAGGCGATAATTTCTATCTTATTTGTAAGACGTACCTTGGCTACTTTACGTAAAGCAGAGTTTGGTTTCTTAGGTGTAGTTGTGTAAACACGCGTACATACACCACGACGTTGTGGACATGCATCTAAAGCACGACTTTTGCTCTTAGCACGGATGATGGTACGACCTTTGCGTACAAGTTGCTGAATAGTTGGCATTGCTTAAAATTGACCTTATTCTTAATTATTGGGCTGCAAAGGTAAGGCAAATAGCTGAAATTACGGCAGTTTTTATCGTATTTCGAGGCGCTTTTTGCAGACTTTAGTCAATTGTGGGGCATATTGGTTGTGCTTGATTAGATGCTATAACCACGTTAATCTTTATGAATTTTTACTACATCAGTGCCAACTTTTACAATGTACATGCCACATGCTTGCTTGCTAAAATCTATAAAAGTACTGCCGCCAAGGCTTAGTGCACCTTGTTGCACAAGTGCGCCATGCAAATTGTAAATACTGTATTGCGAATATTGGTTATTAGTCGTAGTATGGTGTAAGGTGAACAGGCCAGTGTTAGGATTGGGATATACCTGCAGCGGGGCATGCTTGGCGGTGTATTCGGCAACAAAAGTTGGCCAACAATTCGGGTTGTACTCAGGGTCGGCACCAAGACTGTAATTGGGCATATTTGGTATGCCAACGAGGTATCCAGTGTTATACAATGGCGGGCCTGGTCTTAGACCACGTACTTGCACGCTGCAAGCGGTACCAATGCTATCTGGCCTATCGATTACTTGCCACGCGCTATGACCGTATGTGCCGCCAAGCCAAGTGCCGATATATACTCTTCCATCGGGACCGCGACGTGCTGTGGCTGTTTCAGTAAAAGTTTGCACATCTGTAGTGTCTTTGCCCATCAGTCTATGCCAGGCACTAGCCGAATCGGCTGCATAAGTATCAAACTGATAGAGGCTTAAGCGTTTTACTATGTAGATTAGTCGTCCGCTTGGGCTCCAGCACGCTCCAAAACTACTATAGTCTCCAGTTTTAGGCGAATCATAAAATTTGGTGGTGTCAAATAGATTTGAATAGAAGCTATCTACACTATTTTGCCTGAAGGTAAAGTTGCTAATAAGCCCAGTACATCTATCAAAGCTACCATAGGCAAATGCATTGTCAGTGCCAAACAACCAGCGCTTACCGTCCGGTGTAAAGTCCATCCATCCAGCTTCATATATACCAGATGCGCTGTCTGTACCCAGGTTTTGCTCATACGGGCCACTTATACCGCTTGGACTTACTAAAAATCTTGTAACCACAAAACTGTCAATTGTAAGATGCCTACCGTTACCTTGCATTAGCAACCACCAATCTTGCCCATTTGCATGCCTTACCGCATGTAGCCCACTAGGTTTAATACACAAAGTGCTACAAGCAATGGCATTCCGTTGGGTTACTATACCTAATCCATTGCGCGCTGCCATATCTACAACATGATAACGCAGTTCTTCACCACAGAGATTGCCACCAGGAGGTAGTGAGGCTTCGTAAACAATTGAGGAGTCGGTAAAGTTGGTATTAAACACATAATAGGTAGTGCCCTCTTTGGGTAGAATTATGCTTTGATTAAATAATTGATAGCCAGTGCCTTGGTTAAAACAATATGGACTACACAGGCTATCGCCATCGGGCATTACAGCACCTGTCGTGTCAAATATGCGTGCACCATTACAGAAAAACAACAGCTTGCCAGTGGCGCTATCACATATATTACTATGGCCAACGTTTAGGCCAATTTTGCCCACATTTGGTGTGCTGGTATTGTACATGAAGCGTGTAGTAGGCCTGCTAGTATCGCCAGCAAAAATAATTTGACCGCCAAAACCTCCGCTCAGCCAAATATTGCCGCGCTTATTTTGAGCATTAATACATAATGGTAGCAGTAATAGCAGTGTGGCAAGCTGTTGTTGAATTCGCATGACAATAATGTTTGAAGGGACCTACTTAGCAACAAAGCTAATATATTTTGTTATATGCACAAATTAGCTTCAACCTTTCGGATGCGACCCTTAGTCTGCAATTTACGTAGGCAATAAGTTAATGCGAGTTGAAATTTAAATCTCTAGCAAACCTTATACATCCAGCCACGTAAATCTTCTTTGCGACCGTAACGGATATCGGCTAGGGTAGTGCTTATCAACTTTGTAACAGGGCCATCGCCAGCATGATTAGCTTGCATATCAACACCGTTATAGTGAATCTCTTTTATCGGGGCTACAACTGCGGCTGTACCTGCACCAAAAATTTCTTGTAATTGGCCATTAGCGTGGGCTTCTACAATTTCATCGATGCTTAGTGGACGCTCTTCTACAGTATATCCCTCTGTTTGAAGCAAAGTGATAATACTATCGCGTGTTACGCCTTGTAGAATCGTACCTTCTGTAAGATCTGGCGTTACAACAACACCGTTTAAAACAAAAAATACATTCATCGTGCCTATTTCTTGCACATATTTGTGTTCTACAGCATCAGTCCATAAGATCTGATCGTAGCCTAGCTTACGCACTTGCATTGTGGGGTACATACATGCACCGTAGTTGCCCGCAGCCTTTGTAAAACCAATACCGCCAGGGAAAGCGCGTGTATACTCGTGATGCACATAGATGCGAATAGGATCGGCATAATACGCACCTGCTGGGCTTGTAATAATATAAAAGGCAAATTCTTCAGCTGGCTTTACACCAATAAAAGCATCTGTGCCAATCATAAACGGACGAATATATAAGCTGCAGCCTTCGCTATCGGGTACCCAATTTCTGTCAAGGCTAATAAGTTCGCGCATGCCATCCATAAAAATTTCTTCTGGCACATCTGGCATACCCATACGCTCTGCACTTCTGTTGAAACGCTTGTGGTTTTCTTCTGGTCTAAAAATACTTATTTCGCCTTGTACATTTTTGTAAGCCTTAATGCCTTCAAAAATGGCCTGCCCATAATGCAAAACCGTTGTAGATGGACTCATGCTAATGTCGCCATAAGGTACGATTTCGGCTTTGTGCCATTGACCGTCGCTGTATTTGGCCACCAACATGTGGTCGCTGTAAATTTTACCAAACTTTATATCTTTTGGGTCTAGCTGATTTACTCGGCTATCGGCAACCTTTTGCGTGGCAATGCTCATAAACTTTTACTTTTGTGTTCTAACAAATAAGAACGGGCAAATATACCCTTTATTTTGATAGCCAATAATAATGGAAATATTAAGTCTATACCACGAAACCTTGTATATACAGCCCGCAGAGATTGATATGGCGCATGTACAAGGCTTATTCAATAAAAAAATATGTGTATTACTTCGAAATACAGACCATAACGACGCCAATTTAGAAACCCTGCACAAGATTTTGAGCAGTTGTGGCATTAGCCAAGACGATACATATATATACACAGTTCCTCCACATCATGTAGAAGAAGCCGTAATGAGCGCCATTAAGACATGGCAGCCTGCTAAGTTGATTGCATTTGATGTGCCTGTAATTAGTGCCACAATGAATTTAGTGACCGAGATCTATGCACTAAAAACCATGTCAAGTACACAACTCATTTTTAGCCATAGCCTCAATTATCTGGCGCAAAACCCGCAATACAAGAAGAATTTGTGGGCTGCGCTAAAGCAAATGTTTGATATCGCTTAATGGAACTAGTATTTGCCACACATAACGAAAATAAAGTGCGCGAGATTGCAAGCGCTTTACCAGAAGGTATTGTTGTTAAAAGTCTAGCAAGTATTGGCATTACCGAGCCAATTGCCGAGCCTTTTGACACGATAGAAGAAAATTCTGCAACAAAGGCACAGTTTATTTTTGACAACTACAAGCTTGATTGCTTTAGTGAAGATACTGGCCTTATTGTGCCAAGCCTCAATGGGGAGCCAGGTGTATACAGTGCACGTTATGCTGGCGAAAATGCGAATGCTGCGGATAATATGGCTAAGCTTTTGCATCAATTAAATGGCGTAGCTGATAGAGATGCGCATTTTAAGACGGTGATTACCTTAATGCGCGATGGTAAGCAGCACCAATTTACGGGCATTTGCGAGGGGACCATTATCAGTGAGGCACGCGGGGAAGCAGGTTTTGGGTATGATCCGATTTTTGTGCCTAAGGGCAGCGATAAAACTTTTGCGCAAATGCCAATGGCGGAAAAGAACTTGTTTAGTCATAGAAAGAAGGCATTGAGTTTGTTGCTGGATTTTTTGAACACGGAAGATCGTGACTACTGAGTTTTTGTTTTACCACGAAGGCACTAAGAGGTTTATGCAGTATCAAAGCACATTGATTGTATTTTCTTGATGCAACGTGGTGAAATATTTGTGGCACTTTGTACAATAGCTTTTTTAAACCACGAAGGCACTAAGAGGTTTATGTAATATAGCAGTTACAGCTTTCAGGTACATTGTTTTTCTGGTGGCACTTTGTGCAATCACTAACTTCTAATTGCAGTAACCGGATTAAGTGAAGCTGCTCTTAAAGCTGGAATAAAACCTGCTACAAAACCAACAACTGTGCTAACAGAAATGCCAAAAATAAAATTGCCTGCACTTAAGCGTATCGGAAAATCAAGCGAGCTAGCTGCAATCTTTGTAAGCATAAAAACAAGCAGAATACCAAGTAGTCCACCGAGCAAACTAAGCACAACAGATTCTACTAAAAACTCTGTCATCACCACGGCGCGTTTTGCACCGATGGCCTTCTTTAAACCGATTTGACTTGTACGTTCTTTTACGGTTACAAACATAATATTGGCAATGCCAAATGCACCAACTAGTAAACTAAAAATACCTATAAAAAGTCCTGCTGCATTCACTGTGCCAAATATGCTTTCTACACTCTTTTGTACCATGCTTAAAAAGTTAAAAGCGAAGTTGTCTTTTTCGTTGGGACGCACTTTTCTTTTTGCGCGTAACGCTCCTTTTATTTCGCTACAAATTTCGCTAAAACTCATGCCAGGCTTAGGTTTTACGAGTATAGCATTATCGGCCCACTCGCTACTTGGGTTGTCTATTTTTTGAAAAGAGTTGACATAATTGAACGATACAATTGCAGCATTATCAAGGTCGTTCATGCCCATGGTATTGCCCTTCTTTTTGAGCACGGCAATCACATTAAATTGGCGAGAAAAAAGCTTTACTTTTTTACCAACAGGATTGCTAGTACCAAACAAATTTGTTGCAGTGGTTGATCCTAAAATTACACCGTTGTTTGAACCTGCCATTTCTTGTTCCGTAAAGTATCTGCCATCTACAATTTCCATGTTTTGCAACTGCGAAAAGTCGTAAGTTGTAGCTACAATACTTACACGATCTACATCAGCAATATCGCTTTGTGCTTTACTGTTAGTATTGTGTGTAATTGCAGCAGCACCTATGCTTGGCACTGCATCTTTTAAGTACTTTACTTCTCGCAATGTACACATTGGGCGAGCCTTGTATTTCCACCATGGATATTCTTTTTCGCCGGGTTCGGGCATCCAAGCATACTTGCCAATATAGAGTACATCGTTGCCTAGTTCGCTTAGGCTAGATTGAATTTTATCTTTGAGGCTATCGACTACGCTGCTTACTGCTACAATGCAAAAAATGCCAATACATACACCAAGCAAACTAAGGCTTGTGCGCAGCTTATTAGCCATTAATTCTCTAAGGGCACTGCTAATGCTTGTGGCAATTTGTAGACTCATAGCGCTAAGGCTGTAAAATTTGTCCAAAGGTAGCTTAGTAGCTACTTGCCGCTTTAGTTTTTTGACAAGCGGTACGATTTGAGGGAGATGTACAAAAATTAACCATTTGGTAACAATACCGCTTTTTTGCAACTTTTTTGCACAAATAGCCAAAAAGCAATATTTAAGCAATTGGCAAAATATGTAACTAGTTGATTATCAATAAGGCGATTTTGGTAATTTTTAGTTTTCTTAATGTATTCACTAACGAAAATCCAACTGCTCTCGTACCAGTTTTTTCGTAGGGCAAAAATGCGCAAAACGCAAGCCAGCAAAGGGTTTGACTAGTATCACCTAGCTTGCGAATTCCCTTTTGATAGTACTATCTTCGTGAGCATATCGCGATTTTTCTAGATTTTTTCAAGAATTTTTAAGGAATAAGCGATTCTACGGATATATGAACAAAATATTTTTACACAGAAGACCAACTAAACTATATCTGTCTTCTATTGCTGTTGTTGCGATGCTAATGCTTAGCTCCTTGTCGGCTTTTGCTCAAGTGCAATGGTTTAACAATGGTGCCCAAAGTACCGCTGTAAGCAATGTATTGGTTTGTACAGATACAACTTTTCAGGTGAGTATCAAGAACAATACTACAAGCACTTTGAGTAACTGTTTTGTGAGTATTGCCTTACCAAGTAGCTTAACCTATATCGCTGGATCAATGCTAGAAACAACAACGAGCAATCCATTAAAAACGGTTGTTGAGTCTAACATTACAAATCTACAGGCACCGATATTTACTTTTCAGGATATTCCCGTTGGTGAATGGGTAACCTTTACGTACAAGGTAAAAGCACACTGCGGCTTAAGTGTTTCAAATGAAACTGTGTTTATCCAGTTAAACCACTCAAGTGGTGCAAGCTCTCCAAATAGTTCAATTCCAGCTTTACCTCTCGTAAATATTTTAGCAGGTGCTATCGATGCAACAAATAGTAGTGCTGCATATTACGTGGGCAATTTGGGCAATATTTTTTCACAATGCGATACGTTCGTCAATGTAAGTCAGAATGCTATTAGCTTTACGACACCAAATACTAAGGCCTTTGTGGTAATGGATACTGTTGGTAAAGGCGTAAAAATTATGACTGTTCCGAGTAAGGGCACTCTAATAGGTGATACGCTTTGGCTAACGGCAGCGGATGTTGCTACGATTGGTGATGGCGATTTATTTTGGGAAACTGGAGAAGTACTACGCGTGTGCTACAATGTAAAAATTGCGAGTTGTACCAAGCTTATTCGTGTGCTTAAACCTTATTGGGGTTGTACGGCAGACATTTGTATACCTGGTTCACCATTAACCACTGCGGCTGTAATTAACAGTGCTGCACCCTTGATTACTACTTCAATAAAACGTAGTAAAATTTGTTATGACGGCACACCACAATTAGATACGATAACCATCAAGAATACGGGTACTGGCCCTGCCTCTGCAATTAAACTAGATGCACGTTATTACTGGTCTGGGGTGTATCATGAACTTGTTAATTGGGATACATCAGCATTTAAGTTATTGAAAAGCAATGGTACTACAGTAAATATACCAGGTAGTTGGTTTAGTGCAATAGGTGCAAATTCTTGGGCAAATTGTTCTGGAGGTGGCACTACACCTAAACCATATTTATTCACTTTAAACATTCCCGATACACTGCAAGGCCTGGACTCTTTTAAGGTTGTTTTGCGAAGTTACAAAGCTAACACCTGTACGTATATCCCTTGCCTGTACGGTGTAGGCAATAATTATTTTGGCGAAAATGCCGAAACATATCAAGTACGATACAGCGATCAATGTGGTATCAATCAATTTACAACCAATTGGAAGAATTTTTCTGTATGGCTTGGTGGCACTGCAGGGTCGGGTTTGTTTACTATATTTGATGGTAGTTTTAATACACCAACCGACATCTATAATGGTCAACCCTTTACCTTTAATTATAACTGTGTTTACGCGCACTTTGGATATAGTAATGTTGGTAAAACTTGGATAGAGATTCGTAAACCAGCCTGTGTTACTTTCGGCACTACTGCAACTTTTTACTATAATAGCAATCCGGCACATACCTATACCATTACACCTGTAAGCAGTACCATTGCTACTTTTAATGTCTTAAAGTCCACTAATGTATACGGCTATAATGGTGACGAATTGAGAATTAGTGCAAATGTTGTCTGTGGCACTTGTGCAACACCTAATCAAAGCTTTGAAATTGTAGCCTGGCATATTCCTGATACAACTTGCCCGGGTGCTTGTCCTGTTGAAATTGGTAGAAAAACGGTACCTGTGACAGTGCACTGCACGCAGGGTTGCCCTACTGGTGGTGCTACCACAGTGCAAGCTTCGATAGCACGTAAAACATTTGGTTTGCCGGACAACGACAATAATTTGATAGCGGATGGTTTTGGTTCGATAGATCTTACCAAGGTGCGCACTGATAGGGCCTCTGGTAGAGATACGATATTAATTAAGCAAGCCATCAAGGTGTTTCCGCGAACAAGTGGCATAGGCAGTGGCACTCCTTTTCCTCATTTGCTAGTAGACTATATTGCGCCAAATGATAAATACAGCTCAGGTGGATTAGCATCAATTTATGTTTTTCCTAGAAGCAGTGCGCCAAACCCTTTTGCTACAATTTTTTATTTACCGGTTGTAGAATATGCGCCAGGTAGATTTACAATCAACCTTACAAGTATTGATACTTTTTACAATAATAATTGGGACGGCGACCTGCTTCTACAAGAATACGACTCCATCTATATCGAGGCGCCAATTAGGGTGGGCGTGGTAGAGTCAGAATTTGGTTATTGGTATACACCTAGTGATCAGTGGAAGATTAGGTCATACAGTGCCGATGTGCTTAATCCTGCACCTGGGTACTATCCATCTGGCGGATGGCGTGCCTGCGATTCTGCTGGTGCTGCGGTAACCATATTGGGCTATTGGCAAGATAGCTATACAACTCCCGACCAAACTTTAAAGGCCTGTACAGTAAATCAGCTCGTCACATATAACCGCACCCGTCATGGTTATGCATGGAATCCGTATCCATATGAGCATAGAAACTTTTTAAATGCGGACTCGTTCATTATTAAACTACCTCCAGGCTTTAAGTACAAAAATAATAGTGCTACGGCAACCTCGCATTACTATTCTTCATACCAAAGTACAACACTAAATCCTGTAGGTTCGGCAGGTACTGTGCAAACAGGTATTACCTACTACTTTAAGATGTTTAATAAGTACAAATTTGCTGGTGGCACTATGGATAATCTTGATGAACTTGGTGAAACTTGGCTTGCATTTGAAGTTGAACCCACATGTATTAGTGGCAATAATGGCAGTGGTGGTAATGCCACATGGTCTGTACACAACACATACAAAGATGCAGGTGCATGGAACTATGATAGCTTGCAGGTAAATGGCACGTATGGCTCGTATTATGGCTACAACCATGGCTATACCTATTGGTACTACACACAGAATATCGTTTTTGAAGGACCGAATTTAACTATCAGTGGTGGTGGGCCTTTGAATATTAATTTTACAAAAGCCAATGGCTCGTTTAGTGTAACTAATAATAGTAATTCGCAAATCAGTACCAATACATGGGTTTACTTGCAGCCTATTTCTGGTGCCTCTACCATAAATAACTTGAAGGTAAATGGTGTAACAGTTGCACCAATTAGCGGATTTTATCAACTAGGCAATCTTGCTGCTGGGCAACTTAGAAATATTGATGTTGAGTTTAATTTAAACGGTTGTACCGAAACAGTATTTAGAGTTTTTACAGGTTATGCCTGCGGCAGCTATCCTACAATTTTTGATTCTACAGTTGCCTGTGGAGCAATTACTTTAACGATGAATGGCAATGACCCACCATTAACCTACAATACATCTTTTATTATTAATTGTACAGGTGTGGTTAATGCCACTATTGATGTTACTGCAAGTGGCGGTATTCCACCATATAAATATAATTTGAACGGCGGTGCATATCAATATGGTACTCAATTTACAAATCTTGGTGTAGGCAGCTATACTATTAATGTAAAGGATACTAATAATTGTATTCAAACTGCTATTATTCCAATTGTTACACCAAGCAATTTGACACTTGCATTAGACAGCATGCTGCATGTAAAGTGTAATGGAGCAGCTACAGGAAAAGCTTATTTAAGTGCCTTGAATGGTTATGGTTTGTATGTGATGTCAATTTCTCCTAATGCTGCTGTTATTAAGAATAATAGCCAGTTTACTGTGCTCGGATTAACAGCGCAGACATATACAGCCACTGTTGTGGACTATTGTAACAATACAGCAAGTTTCGTATTTACAATTACCCAGCCTCCAGTTATTGTAACAAGTGCAACGCCACAACATGTGAACTGTTTTGGTGGTTTAACTGGTGGTGCAACAAGTACTACGAGCGGAGGCGTTCCAAGTTATACCTATACATGGAATAGCACACCAAATCAAACTTCTGCAAACTTATCAGCTGTTGCAGCTGGCAACTATACACTAACTGTAAAAGATGCTAATTTGTGTACAAAAACAACTTTTGTAACGATTACCCAACCACCAACCTTAACAGCAACTATGGGTGCCCCAACGCATGTTACATGTTTTGGATTTACTAATGGTGCCGCAACAGTTACTGCTGGTGGAGGCACGCCGGGCTATTCTTATGCTTGGTCACCTGGTGGCGCAACAACTGCTACGTTGAGCGGGGTTGGCTCTGGTACGTATACATGTATAGTAACAGATAGTAAAGGTTGTACAAGAAGTACAACGGTTACTATTACACAACCTGCCGCTGCATTGGCAGTAGCGCTTGGTACACCAGTGCATAATAATTGCTTTGGTCAGAGTATCGGCAGTGTATCAGGCACCGTTACTGGCGGTACTTCTTCCTATACCTATGCATGGTCACCTAGCGGTGGTAATGCGGCTTCTGCAAGTAACTTAGCTGCAAATACATACACTTTATCTGTTACAGATAGCAAGGGTTGCACTAGTACAAGCAGTGTTGCCATTACACAACCTGCCGCTGCACTTGCTGCTAGCATTTCTTCTACTACACATGTTACATGTAACGGTTTGAGCAATGGCGCGGCTGCGGTTTCTGCTGTTGGCGGTACTGTTGCATACACTTATAGTTGGTCTGGCGGTGCTGGTACTGCTAGTTCTGCTTCTGGTCTGATAGCAAATAACTATGTCGTGACTGTCACTGATAGCAAAGGATGTACAAGTTCAACTAATATTACCATTACACAACCTGCTCCTCTCGTAGCTACTGGTAATGTAATTAATAGCGTTGGATGTTTTGGAGAAAGTACAGGCTCAGCTGATGTGACAGTTACAGGTGGTACTACTGCATATACTTATGCATGGTCGCCAAGTGGAGGTTCTAGCGCTACTGCGACAAATTTAGCTGCTGGCACATATACGATTAATGTAACTGATGCAAAAGGTTGTACTAGTTCTAGCAGTATTAATATCGCGCAACCAAGTGCACCTTTGACAGCTACTATTTCTAACACGCCAGTCACTTGTTTTGGCACTGCCACAGGTACTATTGCGGTAACTGCATCTGGCGGTACTAGCGCCTACAGTTATGCATGGACACCAAATATTGGTTCAAGCGCAAGTATTTCTAATCTTGTTGCTGGTACATATAGCTGCACAATCACTGATGCCAAAGGTTGTACTACTAGTGTGAGCACTACTATCACTGAGCCTATTGTTTTAACAGCCACGATTGCCAATACACCAGTTACATGTAACGGTTTAAGCACAGGTAGTGCAACGGTTACCGCTGTAGATGGCAATGGTGGCTATACTTATAGCTGGACACCAAACGTAAGTACTACAAATATTATTAGTAATCAGCCTCAAGGCACTTATAGTTGTACAATTACGGATAGTAAAGGTTGTACAACAAGTGTTGCAACTACTATTGCGCAGCCATTGGTATTAACGGCTACTATTGCGAATACGCCAGTTACCTGTAACGGCTTAAGCACAGGTAGTGCAACAGTAACTGCTGTAGATGGCAATGGTGGTTATACTTATAGTTGGACACCAAATGTAAGTTCTACAAATATTATTAGCAATCAACCACAAGGAACCTATAGTTGTACGATTACAGATAGCAAAGGTTGTACAACAAGTGTTAGTACTACAATTACAGAGCCGATAGCGCTAACTGCTACAATTGCAAATACACCTGTTACATGCTATGGCTTAAGTACTGGAAGCGCAACGATTACTGCAGTTGGTGGCAACGGTAGTAACAATTACAGTTGGACGCCAAATGTAAGCACGACGAATACAATCAGCAATCAACCACAAGGCATATATAGTTGTATTATTACAGATAGTAAAGGATGTTCTACAAGTGTTACAACTACGATTACCGAGCCTGTAGTACTTAGTGCTACAATTGCCAATACCCCAGCAACGTGTAACGGTTTAAGCACAGGTAGTGCTACGGTTACTGCTGTAGATGGTAATGGTGGTTATACTTATAGTTGGATACCAAATGTAAGTACTACAAATATTATTAGCAATCAGCCTCAAGGCACCTATAGTTGTACTATTACAGATAGCAAAGGTTGTACAACAAGCGTAGTTACTACGATTACACAACCACTAGCTTTAACAGCTACAATTGCCAATACCCCTGTTACGTGTAACGGCTTAAGTACGGGTAGCGCAACAGTGACCGCTGTAGATGGTAATGGTGGATATACTTATAGTTGGACGCCCAATGTAAGTACTACAGATGTTATTAGCAATCAGCCTCAAGGCACTTATAGTTGTACCATCACAGATAGTAAAGGTTGTACAACAAGCGTTGTTACTACAATTACGCAACCACTCGCTTTAACAGCTACAATTGCTAATACACCAGTTACTTGTA
>JBJORA010000028.1:0-94246 GCA_046049675.1 Bacteroidota bacterium
CAGCTCTGGCAACAAAAGGCGCGATGTACGACCCCAGTAATAGCAAGAAGAGCAGCGGCAAAAAGGTTCTCCCAGTTTTTTACAACGGGTTGAATTATATCTGACAACTTGCCCGTATAAAGAATTGAGTGAGGTAGGACGCAGAATGCCCGACGCGATAGTGGTGACACAGAGGGTGCATACAAAGTTTTTTTATTATGTCAAATTTCCCTAATAGTTTTTATAAGGCCGTAGTTGCATGTGCTTGTTTAATTTTAGTAACCATCAACCATGTTTTTGCACAGAATACTGTGCAGTATTTTTGTTCCGGAAGCAATGAGTTTATTGCAAGTAATTTTCACATTGTACATACACAAGGCTGGTTGTCGACTAAGCCCGGCACTACTATTGCGCTCACGAATTTTGCACCTAATCACAAAGCTGACTTTGGACTTGGGGTAGACGATGCTTTTGTACTTAAACAGAGTTATGTAGACAATGCTAATTATTTTACGACTGACGCCGCACTTGTACATGAGAAATGGCAACAAACCTATAAGGGCCTTGAAGTGCAATATGCTGAAATGGTATGCCATGGTAAGAACGACAATATTGTCAGGTTAAACGCCAAACTTGTTAGTGGACTATCTCTTGCTGTCACGCCAATTGTTAATTCTAGCACAGCACTAAGCAATGCGCTAGCAAGTTTTCCAAGCGGTACTCTTTTTTTGTGGCAAGATTCTGTTTTAATTAATGAACTGGATTCAAGCGAAGATAACTTGGCGCTATATTCCGCACCCACACCGCAATTGCTTATAGCTAAAAATTCAAGTTCCGATGATTATTCGGCTAACGAGTTTAGGTTAGCCTATAAAGTGTTAGTTTTAGCGACTACTGCAGCGAAAACAATTTACGTTGATGCAATTACAGGCATAATTTTTAAGACAGAGGATGTTGCTAAACACGGCACGTCAAATCTGAATCATTCATACGGAGCTAATAAGTATGTAGATACTGAATGGCGTGGAGGAATTTGGTCACATCACATTTTACGTACTGATGATATAGTAAATCGTAAGATTTGGACAAAAAAAGCTAGACACCAAAACAATGGAGCACTAAAACCTTTTGGAGGTAACAATCTTAATCAATTTGTTGACCCCGATGATGTTTGGGGTTCTACGCAGCAGGATGTGGTAACAACACACTGGTGTGTTACACAAGCATGGGATTACTTCAAAACTACGCATAACAGAGATGGCTGGGATAACGCAGGTCAACAGACTAAAGTACAAGCCCTAGTTACCGACCCAACGTGGCCTGGTGCGCAATACTGGGGACCTTGGTCTGAAATTAGGGTAGGTTCTTATCAAGGCATCTACTTGGATGGTATTGATATTTTAGGGCATGAATTTGCACATGGAGTTGTGGAAAAGACGGCGAACCTCAATCCTACTGGCGTAGCAGGTGCCTTGAATGAAAGTTTTTGTGATATTTTTGGAAGAGAAGTTGAAAAGTTTGCTCTAGGAGGTACACAGATTGACTGGTCATGTGGTGAAGATTGTATTTTATTGCGCAAAATCAACCACCCAACATCTAGCTTACCATTTGCATGCACAGGTAGTGGGCAAGCAAATGCATTCAATGGCACGAATTGGATTACACCTGGCAGTTGTCAGTCTGGCAACGATGATATATACATAAACGCAGGTGTGCAAAGCTATTGGTATTACCTACTATCAGAAGGAAGTGCCGGTGCACCAGATGGTACATTTGCTAATAGAAGCGTTACGGGTATTGGTTCAGACAAAGCCAGTAGAATAGCATATACTGCACTACTAAACCTTACTCAAAATGCAACTTATGTTGATGCTTGGCAAGCTTCGCTTGCTGCTTCAGCGCAACTTTTTGGGGCATGTTCACAAGAACACATTTCGAATATCAATGCTTGGGCATGTGTAAATTTAGGTACACCATATCAACCACTAACAGTTACACAACCACCAGTGATATTGTACTGGTCAATGTGGGGCTACACATTGAGCTCACCAATAACAATTACTGCGTCTGGCGACAACGGTCCATATAATTGGCAATATAACGGCCTATGGTCGACTTCTACATTTGGAAATAATAGTGAGAATTTTCAAATTACGAATCTGAATGGGAACTATCAAACGTCCACTATTCAAGCAACTAGTCAATGTGCCACAGCATCCGTAACGCTAAGATTCGTCGATTTATCAAAGGTCGTTGTGCATGGTGGCAACACAAGTACAACTGGCCCTGGTGGCGGTAGTTTACGATTATTTCCTAACCCTGCTCGTAACCAAATAAGTTTGACAGCAGATTACATTGATTTGCAAAGTTCAAATCCAATAGAGGTAGTGATCTATGAAAGTGATGGCCAAGTACAAATATCTACAGATTATTTTGGCAATTTACCAGACTCTTTAGATATTAGCAGTCTTAGTGTAGGCACATATTATGTTTTGGTGCGTCAGGGCTACAATTATCAAGTTGTTCAATTTGTCAAGCAATAAATATGCATCTACGTATATCGCCAAGCATCATAAGGCAATTAGGCATCTTATTCATTTCAATTTTGCTTTTTACATTTGCTAAAGGACAAACTCGTATTGCTAGTCACAATTTGCATCATCGTGCTAGTATCGGCTTTGATTTTCGCCACGATTTTATGAATAAAGCCACCGATAAAATTAATTTTTGGCCAGTAGGGAATATACCAGCCATGCAGTACTCGTACACTTGCAATGACTGGCAATTTGGTTTGCAATTTCGCAAATTAATTAGTGACTATACCGTGCGCAATGTGACAAAATATCCAGATTCAACGATTACGAGTACTACCGCATTTATGGTAGGTATAGAAGTAGGGCATATAGTGCCTATCAGCAATCGTATTTATACTAGATTGTCTGCAGGCGCAGCTTACACTCATCATTATTATAACATAATATACCGTTATTTACCAAATCCAAATTGGCCAGAGTCATTTGGCGGTACCCCTTCTTACATTAAACCGTCAGTATTCACACAGGCAGGCATTTTTGCTACGGTGTTACCAACCGTTGATGTTGGAATAAATGGATGTTATAACCACGTTTTATTTGCAAGTGAGCAAATTAAGGCTTGGAATTTTGAAGTAACTGTGGTGAAGAATTTTTGACTTGTACCACCGCAACTTCTCACAACACGGTATTTGCTAGAGCGGCGGGCAACTTTTATCTTTGCAAGGAGAGAGTTGATAACCGCCGCCCTCGCAAATACCTAACCGTTGTGAAAGATTGCTAACAAAACCTCTAGCATCACTTTGGCAACAAAAGGCGCGATGTACGACCTGAGTAATAGCGAGAAAAGTGGCGGCGGTAAAGTTGATTAATATTTTACAACACGTTGAATTTTTTCTGACCGCTCGCGTGTGTAAAGAATTGAGCTAGGTAGGAATTTAAAAAAAATGTAATTAAAGTTATGAATTTTTCAAAAAATCCACTTGTGCTTTGTATTGTAATAGCATTTTTAGCAACTGGGTGCTCCAAGCCTAATGCAAATAAGGAGGTCATTGTAAATGAGCGTCCAACACGTTCAGCATCTCAATTTGAACACGATTATGATAATACTATCAGAGCTGCAGGCTATGGTTTGCTAGCTATTTCTCAAAATGCACAATTTCGCAACATTGTAGCGCAAGAGCTGAGTAAGAAGTTTGATGGAGATGATAATGTACTTATTAAGACTCTTTCTGTTAGATGCGATGAGGTTGGAATCAACTTGTATGCTAGTATGCATGCTAGTCTTATACAACAAGGAAAAGCAGAGCTAATTGAATACTTAGATGACGCAATAGGTGGATTAGATTACTTTGACACCAAGGTCTACGTGCAAGTGTTTGTGCCATTTATTGAGAATCAAAATTTGAGCTTAGTCCCCAAAATTGCATTCAACTTTACAGACGAATCTGTATTGCAAGGGATAAGCATTAATGGCGCAGAATTTACTCCTATTAGCTTGACGGAAGCTGACGCAGAACAGAATTTAGTTTATGTAATCTCCATTAATGAGGTAGTAGATGGAAATGCTAATATTCCAAGTGCTCCCCAGTTTTTAGCTCCGCGAAGTACGAGATCAAGTAGAGTTTTTCTTAACATCAATAAGATAAATGTGTCTGATAAAAAGGAAGGATGGGGTAATGGTCGTGCAGATATTTCTTTTGTTGCATTTCAAATTAAGCCCCAGTGTATTATTAGCCCCGTGAGTGGACAGCCATTTGAAAAGGTTAGTGATAACCAACTAAATACTTGGATTTCGCCGGCTTGTGGCGCTTGTCAATTCGCAAGTTTTACCAATGGCAGTAATCTTCCAAGCTCTTCTTGGGAACAAGATGAAGCGCTTACAATACTTTACTTTGAAATGGATCGGAGAAATATGTTTAACAAAACTGAGAATATTTGGCCATCATGTGGCAGTAGTGGCAATGTTACTTACTGCTCCAAAGAAAGTAAGTATGGCACATGTATTCCTGTCAGGTCTGATTTTAACACTACTTCGGGGGCTAGCATGAACTATGGCGGTTTGACAGGCATGGATGTTGAACTTTGGGGTTGGCTATGGTAAGTGCAATAATTGCTACTTTTGATGTTTTTTAAGTTCAAAGAACAATGAGAAAGTCGTTATTAAGCTTGGGTGTGTTATTTGCAAGTATTACTGTAAATGCTCAAATTAGGCTTGGCTTATCCGCTAATTATGCTCCATCTATTAATATTTATGCTGCGACGAATGGTATCAATAGTGGCACTTATATAGATTACAATTCAATTGTGGATCATAAAACAAATTACAGTTTTATTCATGACTACGGACTGGGCATGTACCTGAACATCTCATCTACGTGGCAGACTGGAATGCGATATCAGAGATTTCGAATTGGGGAGCGGCTGTCTTCGCAGGTTACAAAAATGCGCCTTGAGGTCCACTCCGTGCATAATGCATGCGATATTTTTTCTAGCCACAGTGTTTTCAATAGCCACAAAGGAAAGTATTCGGTATTTTCGACATACGGGCTATGTGGTGTGTTTGATAGTCGCCACATGAAAAGCCATTTCTACACTGATCTACCAAATTCAGATACGTCTTATTCGCAAGCTATTTGGGGAGCAAACTACGTATCTAAGCATGGAATTAATCTGCTATTCTTAGGTGAAGCAATGGTAGTTCGCCATATTACTCATAATTTCTCAATAAGCCTTTCTGCTAGTTGCAGGATTGGAGCTAGATCCATTAGGACAGACCTTGCTACTTTTCGTCGAGATTTATATGGCACAATACCAAGCACGCTCAATGCTGGTAATATAACAACCATAAATAGTGGTACTAAATTTTCAACATTAGTACAGTTGATGTACACTTTTGATTAGGCCCTCACGTATATTACCTCAATACTGTTGCAAATTCAAGATTGAGATACTTAACAACACTTCCATCCGCAACCTCTCACAACCCCATATTTACAAGATTGGCGGCTTTACCCTATCTTTGAACGGAGAAACGGAGATGGCCGCCAACCTCGTAAATACTTTACCGTTGTGAAAGATTGCTAACAAAACTTCTAGCATCACTTTGGCAACAAAAGGCGCGATGTACGACCTGATTAATAGCGAGAAAAGTGGCGGCGGTAAAGTTGATTAATATTTTGCAACACGTTGAATTAACTCTGACAGCTTGCGTGTGTAAATAATGAAGAAAGGTAAGACGTAGAATGCATGCGTTAATTGCGAAACTTAGAAATTAGTATATGAATATTTTATCAATTAGAACCTTTATTGTTCTTTCTTTAATTTTGACAGCGGGGAGTTGTGCCAAAAGTAACTTACCAAGTGACACTAGTACAGCTAGCATAGAGCGCCCGACACGTGGCCCAAAGGTCACGTTTTCGTTAGATTATGAAAAAGGCAAGCGCAAAACTGATGACAAGAATACAGTTAGTCCTTGTGATGGGAAAAGTATCTGCCTTAAAGTAAAAGTAAGTGTAGGCTGGGAGGCTGGTATAGTAGTCAGTGGTGGCATGTGGCCTGCAACTGGTGATCCAATACTTGATGCCAGTCATGTGCGCACTCACATTACGGTAAATGATGACAATACAGCACGTTTCCTTGTTAAGAAATCGGAAGTTTCCGAAGAAGTTTGGAATAGTATTTTTGCAGGGGGTATGTATGAACTAGATGCTGCTTATGATTTTCCAGCAAGTATTCTTGCTGGAAGCGGAGTTGCACAGCTTACAATCCCTGCGGGTATGCATCCTGTAACAATGAATCAAACCGAAGCATACTTTGATTTTTAACAAATTTGCTATGAGCAAGCAGTGTAAATTCACTTGCTTGCTCACTTTTTTTGCATTTAATTGCTATGCGCAAGGCAGTGTAGTAAAATGGTATTTGGGTTATAGGCCTAAGAATATAGTCTCAATGGACACTACTAAGATGATCGAGTTTGCAAGCAAATTCTCCTCGCTAGCAAATCCATCTGTTGCCTACTTGGCCCCCTCATATGTTGCCGCTGCCTATTCATTAGATTCTGTAAACATTGACCAATTTTTGCAGCCGATTCAAATGCTTGTGTATTCAAATGCAGATGGCAGCCTGCTATCACGTATTGCTAATTGTGATGCTGACTTAGTAAGGCTTGGCAGCAGGCTCACTTGGAAAAATACCTTGGACACCCTGTGCAAACCATCTACTAAGCCTGCTCATGCAATTATGGATTTACAAACATTCTGCAAGCATCTGAATTATGTAAGGCCTATCTGCAATAACGAAAAGCAATTTACTATCGTCGTAATTTGGTCATGCTTAATGCCTAAGCATTCTGATAGCTTCGCAAATGAAGTTGCGGCCTTACTAGGCAAGCACTCAAATTACCAGCTTATTATTGTCAACTATGAATTTGGGCTAAAGGCGATATTGGAAAAATAGCGATGTGCGACTTGCTCCATCTTAAACTGCTTCTTGGAAGCAGTGATTGTGTTTAGCGCTGTGCAATGCCCACAACCTCTCACAACCCCATATTTACAAGATTGGCGGCTTTACCTTATCTTTGAACGGAGAAACGGAGATGGCCGCCAACCTCGTAAATACTTTACCGTTGGCAAAGATGCTCAAAACAGCTACAACAGTTTGACATTAAAACAGTGATCATGGATTTGTGATCTGCTTGAAGAACTTAATTGCCTCTTAATTGTTTTGAATTGCTACGAAGACCTACGAACGGGATAGAGTAGGGTAAAAACGATATCAACTAATATGCTTACTAAAATTAGGTTTTCATTGGCAGCAGTATTACTACTTAGCTGCAACTGCGCCGTTTATAGCCAGAATAGCATTCCACATTTTATCTCTAATTCAACTAGTAGCTTGACGGACAATTTTATTGTATTTGACAGCATTGGATACTTAATTCCTAAGCAAGGGACAAGTGTTAGTACCTCAACTATCATATCTGTAGTTAAGGAAATGGCAAATTTTACAGCACAAGATAGTTTAGCCATTGCAAGGGTAAGCAATGATGCCGATAAGAATTATGTAGTTAAAGATCCACAGCTGCACACTGTTTATCAGCAGTACTATAGCGGAATTCCCGTTGAGTATGGCCAAATTGTGGTACATTCAAGTGGAACGACCCTGAGGTACGTCTGCTGTAAAATTGTTGAGTATTTTGATAAGGTATCCGTACCCGCTGTTTCTGCTTCCGCAGCAATAACAACTGCTATCCAAGCGGCTGGAGATTCACTTGCATTTGACTGGTTGGACACCGCATTGGAAGCGGAGTTGTGCGAGCTGACAGGCATAGGCAGTAGCACATACTATCCTGCACCAAGTTTGGTATTTGCTAAAAAGACAGGCAATGGAGTATATGATACGGCCGACTATGAACTGTGCTGGCAAATTAGGTTAAGAGCTAGCACTATTGATTTTGACGCTACTTATTACATCAACGCTGCAACTAATACACTGACAAAAGTAACTAGTAACCTTTGCCATGACGGCCCTGCGCAGACTTTGTATTATGGCAGTAATACCATTGATACAAAGCACCGACTGATACAGAATGACAATATCTTACACACCGATGATAATTTACGAAACATACACACAAAAGTAAAGGGTAACGGTGCTGCCTTTAATGTATGGAGCAATGTAGCTGATAATGATGATAACTGGCAACAAAGCGACGCAACCGCAACAACAGCACATTTAGTTTGTCAGAATGCATGGGATTTTTTTCAAAGTACTTTTACCTGGGTAGGTGTCCAAGGCAACAATAGCAATAAAGTGCAGGTGGTTGTAGATAATACTTTAATAAATAACGCGCATTATAGAAATATGTCTCTCGGAGTTGATCGTATTACATTTGGGCAATCTCAAGTGGGTAACTTCCTTACAACATTCGATATTGCTGGTCACGAATTTGGACATGGCGTAGATGAATACTCAGCGCAGTTACCAATGTCATCAATTACGGGCGCACTCGATGAATCGTTTGCAGACATTTATGGCTTATTAGCAGAGTCTTTTAGGTTTGGGGGGGCGATTACCAATTGGACACTTGGTGAAGATGCTAATCTTATATCAAGAAGTTTTTCAAATCCGCCCCTTTTCTCACAACCATGCTTTTTTCAAGGACCGGGTTGGTTTAATGTTGTAGGCTGCATACCGGCAGGTATTAATGATCGATGCGGTGTTCACGTAAATTCTGGTGTACAAAACTACTTTTTCTACTTATTAAGCAATGGTTCAGCGGGTGCAGTTCCAGGCACTATTGATAATATCAGTGTCAATGGCATTGGGTTGGCTGACGCAGGCTTAATAGTTTTTCAAAACCATACAAATTTTATGCCAGCGAATGCGCAATACGAGGATGCACAGATAAACTCAATTCTTGCAGCGCAAAACATATTTGGAGCCTGCTCCCCTGAAGTAGTTTCAACAACAAATGCTTGGGCAGCAGTTGGTATAGGTCAAGCCGCTGAGCTTCAATTACTGAACTTGCCTATATTGCAGTCTTGGACCTTGGGGAGTCCTGTGATTAACTTGCCGGTTGCTATTGCAGCAATAGGTGATAACTTAAACAATGCTAATTATGTGTGGACTTTCTCTCCAAATATTACCGCAGTTGCGGGAGGTCCAAATGACAATGTACTGACGATTACTGGAATTACAACTTTGTCCTCTGGTACCAATCCCTATGCAGGAAGCTGGGTGTCAGTGGCTGGCAACTGCCAAAATATTAGTACAGCAGTAAGGGTATGGCCAATTTTGAGTTCTGATCTAAATGGAGGTGCCGAGCTAGCCGGCACAGGAACAGTCAAGAATTTGAAATTAACCGCCAGCCCGAACCCTACAACAGGCTATGTAGAGATATCGCATGAGCTTGTAAATAATGAGCAATCTGGAAATACTTTATGGAATTATGCCTTGCTTGCGTATGACGGGAGTATTGTCATACAAGGTACTAATCTCGAGAATTTACCAAATTACTTGGACCTAAGTAGTTATGTGGCAGGAGAATATGTTTTCGTGGCAGCTGTTGCTGGACTAGTTGCAACAGTAAAAATTATTAAACGGTAGTAAATATGCTAAAACTAATTTTCGCTAAACTGAGTTTTAGTGCTTTCTTACAGTGGTGTTATGTGAGCTTGATGTTGTTTTTCTTGGAAATGCAAGCAAACGGTCAAAGTATTAGTGCATCACTAAGCATGCCAATTGTTGGCGTTTTCGGAAACAAAGAGTTTGAAAATACGCTGAATGCGCAAACGCTATATATTCCTTGTATTTCTGCCGAATGGCAAAATAAGGGCAGGAATGTATTGGGTATAAATTTTCTACATTATAGCTTTGACACGCCACGATTCAATTTTCACCAAACTGGCCAAGGATTGGAATCTAAAACCGGGTATTTTCTTAGTTTGTGTGTAGGGCGATCGATATTACCAAAAACGGCGAAAACAATATTACAAATTGAGGGCGGCATTAGCTTCAAACTGATTGACGATGCTAGATGGCTTCGCGACTCGAATATAACCTGGCATAGCATTCAAGACGAACGAGCCGCACACCATAGCTTTGGGGGCATTATTCTTGGCTCAACGATAAAGTATCCCTTGTATGGCAGCCTATGTGCACGTGGAAAGGTTTCTCTTGTTTGCTTCCTACATGGCAACAACTATCAAAGGAATACAATTTTCGGTGAATATGGCATTAGTTTCAGGTTTTGAAAATAGTCCTGCACCTCTGCCAACACCGTATTTGCTAGATTGGCGGCTTTATTATGCTTTTGATTATAGAAAGGACGATGGCCGCCAACCTCGCAAATACGAAAACCGTTGGCAAAGATTGCTAAATACCTCATAGCTGGAAACAAACCAACAAGCAAAATCCCAATAGCGGCAGGAACTTAAGAAGAAAACTCGTTATACAAATTAAGAGAAGTAGGCTTGATTGCGATGGAACCGAAGTTGTGCAGGTTTAGTAGTTGGATGCTATTACTAAGCGAAAGGTCTCTTTTAATTTGTACATCTGTTTTAGTTTATTTGCCATCGACTGCATTCTCTAGTCAAAAAAACTCAATCAAGTGGCTCACTATACTCTTTACTCAGTAAAGTATTAAGTGGTATACTATACCGCTTAATAGGTGGCGCAGTTTAGGCTTTATTACGCAAATGATGGGAATAATGCAGGATTTTAGGTGTTTCGAGGCTCACCGCAGGTGTCGCTTGAAGTAATGTATTTGCAATAGAAGTGGGCCAGCGCACGATTGCTAGCTCTTTACCGCTTCCTTCGCAAATACCGCCCCGCCGTTTGAAAACTTCCATTTTACTGCTAAGTGCTATTGTGGTATGCAACACCTGCTGATGCAATGCTGCTCACTTGCCACTACAACAAATTGCAACATTCTCATTAGCGAACTCTTATTTGCAACACCCTCAGAAGTGCTTTTTATTATCCTAGCACTTGCCATATTCCTCCTACCTTCGCCATCCTTCATGAATTTGCAGCATCTAAAAGATCTGTACGCAACACACCCCGTTCTTTTTAGAAAAGGGGCTGAAAGTGTTTTTGCCCAACAAAAAATTTCACTGAGAAATGCATACGGTAGCAGTATGGCTTTTGTGTTTAGCACGGTGTTTGAGCACACCAATCTCAACCATATTGTAGTGCTCAATAATAAAGATGAGGCTGCCTATTTTCACAACGATATCGAGCATATTACAGATGCCCTAGATATTTGCTTTTTCCCGGATAGTTATAAAAAAATTGGTGCCTTTCAAGAGTTAAATAGCAGTCATTTGATGTTGCGTGGCGAGGCCCTCATGAAATGGAATACCACAAAGGAGCTTCATAAGAAAGTTTTGGTGACATACCCCGAAGCACTTTTTGAAAAGGTTGTCAACGAAACGAGTTTTAGCAAAAACAGTTTACTCATTAAAGTAAGCGATACCATCGACTTAGATTTTGTTGCAGAGTTTTTGGTGACCCTTGGTTTTACAAAAGAAGATTTTGCCTTTGAACCAGGCCAGTTCGCTATACGTGGGGGCATTTTAGACATCTACAGTTTTGGCAACGATAAGCCTTATCGTATAGAATTATTTGGCAATGAAGTCGATACCATTCGCATCTTTGACCCCGAAACGCAGCTGAGCGAGCGCAAATTAGTTAGCGTACAAATTATACCTAATGTAGAAACGAGTTTTGAAACGCACGATAAAGTTTCCTTGCTAAACTATGTGCCCGACAATACAGTTTTTTGGTTTAGCGATATAGAATTTTGCAAAGAGCGTATCATTAAGCTACAGCAAACTTTAAGCGATAGCATTCAAGTAAGCACCGTAAGTATTGACGATGCCAATAATGTGGTGAAAGAATTGCAACGCGAGGATTTTGAAAACATTGCAGATTGGCTGCGCAAACTAGAACTCAAGAATATTGTAGAATTTGGTGGCAATAGTATAGAACATGTGTTGCGCGAAAAGCCAGCAGAAGCTGTGCTCAATACCATAGAGCAGCCTGCCTTTAATAGAAACTTCGATATGCTACTTGCCGACCTCAAGCAAAAGCAACTCGAAGGCTACGAAATTTTTATTTGTGCAGAGAATGCAAAGCAGCTAGAACGCCTCCGTCATATTTTTGAGGAAATGCAATCGGATGTGGTTTTTACGCCGCTCAATATTGGCATTAGCAAAGGTTTTGTAGATCACAGTGTAAAGGTTGCCGTATACACCGACCACCAAATTTTTCAGCGCTATCACAAGTATAGAATAAAGCAAGCATTTAGCAAGGGCAAAGCCATAACCATGCGCAGCCTAAAAGAACTGGTGCCTGGCGATTTTGTTGTACATATCGACCACGGTGTGGGGCGCTATAGTGGCTTGCAAAAAATAGAAGTGAATGGTGCAATGCAAGAAGCCATTCGCATTGTGTACAAAGACAACGATATGTTGTATGTAAACATCAATAGTTTACATAAAATTACAAAGTATAGTGGCAAAGAAGGTACAGAGCCTAGCTTGCACAAAATTGGTAGTGGTGTTTGGGAAAAAACTAAAGCCAAAACCAAGAAAAAGGTAAAGGACATTGCTATCAACTTAATTCGTTTATATGCCGAGCGCAAAACACAAGAAGGCTTTGCACACAACCCCGACACCTATTTAGAAACCGAGCTTGAGGCCAACTTCATGTACGAAGACACGCCCGATCAAAGTAAGGCAACGGCAGATATTAAACGCGATATGGAATCTATGTCGCCGATGGATAGATTGGTATGTGGTGATGTAGGTTTTGGTAAAACAGAATTGGCCATACGTGCCGCATTTAAGAGCGTGGTTAATGGTAAACAAGCTGCTGTGCTAGTGCCTACAACAATCTTGGCGTATCAGCACTATCAAACATTTAAGCAAAGGCTAAAGGAAATGCCTTGCACTGTAGACTATATCAATCGCTTTAAGAGTACAAAGCAAAAGAAAGAAACACTGCAAAGTGTACAAGATGGATCAGTTGATATATTGATTGGTACACATGCCTTGTTGAGTAAAGATGTACGCTTTAAGGACCTTGGCTTGCTGATTATTGATGAAGAGCAGAAGTTTGGTGTAGCGGCCAAAGAAAAAATTCGTGATATCAAGACACTGGTTGATACATTGACGCTAACAGCCACACCTATTCCGCGTACTTTACAGTTTAGCTTGATGGGTGCACGCGATTTGAGTATCATTAATACACCGCCACCAAATAGGCAGCCTGTACATACCGAGCTTGCTGTGTGGAACGAAGTGTTGTTGCGCGACGCTATCTATTACGAAACTGAACGGGGTGGACAAGTTTACTTTGTACACAACCGCATTCACGACTTACCAGAAATAAAAGAGAAGCTACAAAAATATTGCCCTGATGTAAGTATAGAATACGCACACGGCCAATTGCCAGGCGATGAGTTAGAAGAAAAAATTCTAGACTTTATGTCGCATAAGTTTGATGTATTGTTGTGTACCAATATTGTAGAAAGTGGTGTAGATATTGCTAATGCTAATACCATTATCATTAATAATGCACACCAATTTGGCATGAGCGATTTGCATCAATTGCGTGGCCGCGTTGGGCGTAGCAATACAAAAGCGTTTTGTTATTTGCTAAGTCCGCCAATTAGTTTATTGCCAAACGATAGTCGTAAACGCTTGCAAACATTGGAGCAGTTTAGCGAATTGGGCAGCGGCTTTCAAATTTCTATGCGCGACTTAGATATACGTGGAGCAGGTAATCTGTTGGGCGGCGAGCAAAGTGGTTTTATTAGCGATATTGGCTTTGAGATGTACCAAAAAATTCTCAACGAAGCTATTCGCGAACTAAAGCACAACGAATTCAAAGATGTGTTTAAGGATCAGCTAGAACATGCAAACGACTATGTAACCGATTGTACAATAGATACCGATGTTGAACTACTGATACCAGATGCTTATGTAGAAAATATTGCAGAGCGTTTAAGTTTATATACCCAACTTGATGATTGCGAAAACGAAGAGCAATTACAGAAATTTTTGGCAGAACTGATAGATCGTTTTGGCCCATTACCCAAGAGCATAGAAAAACTTGCTGTGGCTTTGCGTTGCCGTTGGATTGCTGTTGAACTTGGCTTTGAGAAACTAATATTTAAGAACAAGCAGTTACGCCTCTACTTTATTTCTAACCCAGAAAGCCCATACTTTGAAGGCGCTACATTCAATAATATTATGCAAGTGATACAAGGTAGCATGCGCAATGCGCGCCTAAAGCAAGTGGGCAAAAACTTTATGATGATTGTAGATGCGGTGCCGCATATTGAGGCGGTATATGAGGTGTTGGTGAGGTTGAAGATTAATTAGTTTATCTTCCGATAAGGACGATTAAGGGCTGAGCTAAATCTATAGTCTATCTGCGTGCAAAGTGCTTGTAGGCAGCGTACAAGCGTGGCTTGCCAGCGACCGATTTTATGAGGCTAGCCTAGCGGTGGGACACCCCAGCAAACCTGCCGCTCATGCCAAAACTAGTTACTGGTGCAGCCGTACTAGTTAAGCATACAGCGGTACTAGTTTGTAGTAGGCGTGTACTAGTTAGTAGGCCACACGTTCTAGTTACTAGTAGAGTGGTTATATTTAATTGTTACTGTGTTCTAGATACTAATAGGTAAATTCTATTTACTAGTACAACTGTCTTGGAAGGTAGTAGCGGATTAAATGAGGCGAAGAAAGGGTTAAAATGTGCAAATAACGAGTTCAAAAAAATGAAGATATTTTAACACAAAGGTGGTAATGATAGCAGGCATTTTTGCGTTTACAGGTAAATAGATTTTTAGTATGATACGCAAAAAAAGACGCAAATTGTATGTAGCAGGCACTGCCTTACGCTTATGTGTATTACCACTTTTAGAAGAAAGGCATATAGTAGCAAAGCATGCATTTTTGTTGAAGCATGGTTTTAGCAGGCAAACTGCTACCAAGGTATTGCAAGGCAAGCAATACATTATTAATGTAGTACAACTACAAGCCCTGTGTGATGGCTTACAATGTACGGTAGACGATTTGTTTGTGAGGCAATAAATGATGTAAGCGGTATGTAAGCTTAGGTATGATTTGCTAAGTACAAGTTGTGTGAGGCTGAGTTGCATGTGGTGTGCTTACTACACACCAAGTGTTTTGCCAACCCATTAAGGCTTGATAAAGTATGTTTGAAACTTTAGTCGAAACACTATCTGCTTGGTTTTGAAGCAAGTATATGTACTAATGAAATAAATGTTGCTTATTGCATAAATTTCTTGCAATTATTCTTGGCGCTTTGATTATATATGATTTATATTTGTCCTAACAAAAAACAGTCTTAAAATGTTCAGAATTACCCCCCCCCTATTGTTAGCAGCTAGTATGATGTTTGCATGCTTTTTGAGCAACTTAGATGCAAAGGCACAATTTACCACATTACCCGGCGTTGGCTTGCGACTTACTAATATCAACGATAAGTTTGGTATTGGCGCCTATTCAAACTTAAGCAACCCTGTGAGTACACTTACTGTAGGTGGAAATATTTCGTTGTATCCAGTTGGCACCACTAGTCGCAATATTTTAGCGCATACTGCTAACAGTGTATTTACGCTTGCAGCTGATCAAGGTTCAACCAATGGACCTACCATTGAATTGTATGGCAGAAACCATGCAAGACATGGCGAAATTACCTTTGTAAGCTACGGAAGTAATGCTGGCAATAAGAGTTTTAATTTTTTGCAGTATGACAATATTGCTGCCACATGGAAAACACTAATGGTTTTAACAGATGATGGCAGGTTAATTTTGGGAGGTAATACGCCAAATACTACCGCAAAATATGGCTTGTATGTTGCCGACGGTATATTAGCTGAACAAGTAAAGGTAGCCTTAAAGAATTCAGCGGATTGGAGCGATTTTGTGTTTGCACCTAATTACAAGCTAATGCCCCTACCGCAATTAAGCACCTATATTAGAAAGAACAAACATCTGCCAGATGTACCTAGTGCTGAAAAGGTTGTACAGCAAGGTATTGATGTCGCAAAAATGGATGCTTTGCTTTTACAAAAAATTGAAGAGCTTACACTATATATCATCGAACTTGAGGCACGACTAAAAGCTTTGGAGGAGCAGCAAAAATGAGATTTTTAACACGCAACATAGTAGTGTGTTTTGCAACACTAACTTTATTGACGAGTTGCTTTAAACCCAAAACGACTACCTGCACGCCAAAAACCTACAAAGAGGATACTCAACCTATTACAAGTACCATTAACGTAGTAAAGGGCAAGCATTGGTTTGTAGATAGTGTGCTCATTAATGGCTTAGATGTAACACAAAGTGTTTTAGCTGATGTTGGTGGTAGCTTTGAATTTTATGTGGAACCTCAATTACAGCAAATGGAAGCGTCTGGTACACATGCGGAAGACTCTATGGCTCGAGCTTATTATAATTCTCCAAAGTACGGTTATTATTACGTGCTCATCTATATGCCAGATTGTGTCCTGACAAATTTTTATTCTGCACCGGCCTATTCGCAAGGAGGCCCCCTTACGTATGGTGACTTTGTTACCTACTTACCTAATTATATGATGTTTGGCGTGGCTAATTACGGCAGAAGAATCGACAATGTAGCTCACAATTACTACATTGACTACATTAGTTTATCTAGCTCACGAATGAAGTTGAGCATGCAACAACCGGACACACTTGTAACATGGATATTAAAAACAAATTAGTGCAAAATGTTTATTAAGCAAAACACCATAATTGTAATGCTATTGGTAGCACAATTTGCCAATACTGCTAATGCTCAAAGCAATGCACAAATTTTAGCAGAGGCCGAAATGAAGTACTGGAACATGAGAGCACGTGTTGTAGGTTACGATGCAGATCGGGAGAACTTTAGTGGCATGATTTACCATGGCAATGCGGCAGGAGAAAGCCTTATGCCCCATACACGACTTAAATCTAGGGATGCTGGTTTCTGGCCCTATATGTTTGATTTGGGTGGCACAAATGCCGGAATTTCTGGACCCTGTTTTAGTCAATTTGGTAGGACAGTAAGCATCACTCCTGTAAATAACTCAAACGGTCAAACACAATTAGACCCACGCGAGTTAAGCGATCCTCAGTTAGAGGGTATTCTTAGATACGGCGAAAACCCCATGATTACTGCTGGGTATTACCTAGCAGTATTATCAACTGAATGGGCGCTGCTCGCAAAAGATGGTGCTAATACACTTGCGACTGAACAAGAAATTTTGGATATGATGCTAATGTTTGAACGTTTAGATGCCTCTGCTGAAGCAAGCTATGGTGTAGGTAGCCTGACTGATGGTTTTATGCTACGCGATGATGTACCAGAGGATTTTGCCTTAACGCACTCTGATAAAAAGACAGATTTAATTTATAGTAATTTTTCATGTCCAGTTGCAGCGGACTGGGATGGCAATTTTAATGACCCGATTTACGATCCAATCGCGCTAAGACAATGTGATCCAATGTTTGCAAAAGTACAAGGCACCTCAATTTTAACTCATAAACCTTCTCAACTGCGTGTTAATGTAGCTAGTGGGGACGAACTTACAGGCATACTTTTTGGTCTAGTATTTGTTAAAAAATTTGTTGGTGCCAGTGTTACCGTTAATGGCATAAACTTGCATCAAAGAGCAGCTCAAATTAGCGACCGTATTTTAACCTACGCTAGCTTGGGACAAACTAATTCCAATGGTACACCACGTGGATCATGGATATTAGTTGACCCCAATGGCGATCCAGTGTGCAAAGGGCCATTGATGCTAACAATTAGTGCACCTGCAGCACGTATAGGCAAGATGATTTCGGGAATATCTCACAGTACAAATGCAAGCCAATCAATTGGTAGTTTAATAACAAACTTATATGTTGGTTATTGGCGTATGCATCCTAATCTATCTGCACCATTTACATTTACAGTGCTTCTACCAACTGTAGATATTAATGGGTTGCCATTTAACTTGAACCTTGTAGTGACTTTAGATCCAACAACGATTGGCACTTTCAAGAATCCTGTACCGCCCGCTAATCATGAGTTTAATTTTGCGAATTATGCTAGGTTAATTGCAATTACTGGGCAAGCAAGAATTACTAGCACGCCACTAATAGTGCCTGGCGGCTACGGCTCAGACTTTTCAGGACGAAGGACATTAGCCGACCCCTCAAATTTTTTGGGTTTTCAGTTGTATGATCTCATGGGCTCGATTTTCAATAATTACAACCCCACTAATGGTGCCAGTTTCTGGCTAAATGAATTTGCTAAAATGAAATGCTATGGTTGTTGTTACCAGGTGAATGGCGCAGGAGTATATAAGGATTGTGAAAATTTTGAAATTAACACCCAACAACCAATCTCAGCTCCCTGGAACCGCCAAGACCGTTGGAACCACACACCTGATGATTTAGAAATTATGATTGGTAATGTAAATGATGTAAAAGCAAATCCAGGAAAAGGTCTTGAGAATCTTAGCTCGCAATATGCGGGAATTGATTATATGTTAGCTTATAACCTGTTTCGGTTGAAGTTCACGGCAAATGGCACAACCAATAGGATGGAAAGACTGTTTCAGGGCAACTACCCACAAACTTCAAATAATGCACAGATCTTAGGTGATGCCACTAGACCTGTTGTTCGCAAGGCTGTGTTTACAATCGAAAGCGATAATGCTACTATTGCTTCAAACGGCTCAGCCATAATGCGTGCGGGCAGTAGTATTACTCTAAAGCCTGGTTTTAAAGTACAGCCTGGTGGTGTACTAGATGCTAAAATTGAACGTTACGATTGCAAGGCGGTACCCCACTATAATAGGTTTCAGAATCGAATGGCAGACACAATACCAGATTACTTAACAGAGATTGCTGATACCGTTTTTGTAGATAACTACACAGATACACTTAGTGTGCCTGATGACGATAGCGTAGAATATTATATGAACGCTTTTGTTGTTACACAAACATCAGATTCAACGTCTGAGGTTAAGTTACATCCAGATTGGATTTGGGATTCAACTGTTTTTGGTGGAATTATCTATATTGGTTCTAGTCAAAAAATGGGCTGGCCTTCAAATGCAAAGGAATCAGTGGTGTACCCTAATCCAGCAAGCAAATTTGTGAACGTACGAATCTTTGCCAAAATTAATGCAGATGCAAAGGCGTCAATGCTTAATGCAATGGGGCTAGAACAACAAGTACAAGTGCAAATAAAACAGCACAGTAATTACAGCGAGTTTCAATTTGATACAGAGGCCTTACCAGCAGGCCTATATTTTGCACGGCTAGTAATTGATGGGATACCTCGCGATTTTAAATTCACTAAGCAGTAGTCGCACTTTTACCCCAACAACGCCAACTTCAACTCTTCCCGCATATTTCTACTATACGGCAATTCCGTTTGTTTGATAGTAACAAAGCCTGGGCTTAGATGCTCTACCTTTTGCATGTTGATGATGTAGCTTTTGTGGATGCGCTTGAATAGGGTAGCAGGTAGGCGTTCTAATACTGAGGATAGCGAAGCGTAGTGTAGCAATCGACGCTGTGCTAAGTGGAAATAAACATAATTGCGAAGTGCTTCTACATACAAGATATCATCGAAGTACACTTTTTCAAATTGCTTGTCGCATTTAATAAAGATGTAGTTGCTCTGCTCGCCAGTGTAGTTTTTGAAAGCAATAAACTCTTTTAGTTTTTGCAATGTTTTATCTATGCGTTCTGCGCTAATAGGTTTTACAAGATAGTCTACTACATCTAAAGCATAGCCGTCTAATGCATGTTGGTGATAGGCCGTGGTAATTACAACGGGGATATTATTTTGCCTTTCGCGTAAAAAATCTAAGCCACTTGTGGTTGGCATTTCTATATCCAAAAAAATCACGTCCGGTGTTTGCGCGCTCAATACCCTTTGCAGTTCTGCCACGCTTCTGCACTCTGCTAATACTGTAACATCTTTATACTTTTTTAGCAGGGCCTGCATGCCTTCGCGCGCTATTGGTTCGTCGTCTACGATTATACAATTCATGTCTTATGCGTTGATTTGTAGCTTTACACAGTACTGGTCGGCTGTGGTGGCAATGTCAAATTTGTATTTATTCGGAAAAAGTACATCTAGTCGTCTGCGTATATTTTTGTGGCCAAGTGCATTGCCTTTTGAGGTAAGCGGTGCATCGTAGGTATTGCAAATATTACACATGAGTTGGCTATTGGCGCAGCTGATGTTGATACTAATGCTTGCAGGCTTTTGATGGCTAACGTACTTGAAGGCATTTTCCACTAGAGGCTGCAATATCATTGGCGGTACAAGCATTTGATGATCTTGTATGTCGTAATTTGTATTGATATCTAGCGAACTGTCTTTACGAATACTTTCAAGCGCCACATATTTTTTTACAAATTCTACTTCACTTTCAATGCCAACAGTGCTGTTTTGCGATTCGTACAGTTGGTGGCGCAGTAATTCAGAAAACTGCATTAAATAGGTTCTCGCCAATTCGGGGCTAGTACCCATAGTGACATAGATACTATTAAGCGCATTAAACAAAAAGTGTGGATTCATTTGTTGCCGCAGCGACTGTATTTCTTGTACAAGTAATTGCTTGTCTAGTTCGTGCTGCTTTTTGCGTTCGTCTAAAGTGCGATAGGTAAGCACTACACCAAGAAAGATTGAAGTAGCCACGGCGCTATCTACCATAGAAGCGATTGTACTAACCACCTGAAAGCGAAATGGATGGTCGCTTTTAAATACAAAGATGCTATGGGTTATATGATTAAATATGCCACTTGCGAATAGCACTGCCAGCGCACTAATAACAAACCAGTGCATTTTTCGTTTGAAAAGAAAACGTGGCACAACAATATATAGAATGCTATAGCTAGCAAACATAGCCGATGCAATCACACAACTCAGTTTGGGCAGCATTGCGCCTTTGTAGTTGTAAGCACTTAAATCGTGGTAATGCCAGCCCGCTACCAGCAGCCAAAAGGCGCACTGCAGTAACTTGTACTTGATTGGTAGCTTTTGTGCTTGCATTGTAAGCTGCAAATTAATACTTACGGCGCATTGACTGGACTTTGAATATTAGTGTTTGGTATATAGAACGTGTGCGTTGGTATAAAAACCAATCCACTACCTCATCAACTGCACATCACCCTGATACTTGATAATATCGCCTTCTTCTATGCGTAACTGAATGTAGTAGAAGTACACATCTTGGTTGCAAGGCTTACCCTTGTAGGTGCCATTCCATGCATCTTTCTTTACATCGCCATCGTACACAATATTGCCAAAGCGATCTACAACCATCATAGTTGCTTCTACAATTTGCGGATTGAATTTTAGCAAATTACCAAAGGCATCGTTTACACCATCGCCGTTTGGTGTAAAGGCATTAGGCAAGTACACATAGCGTTGAATAAAATAAGTGGTGTCCCAATGTGCAACTACATTATCGTTGCTTTTGCCCATATTGTAAATAACACTTGTATCTGTAAGCGATGGCGTAATACTATTGCCATTGGCTTGTTTTGTATAGTTTACAAAAACATGCGCTGCAGGATTATCAGGTGAGGCCACAAGCGTATGCGCTGTATTTTCTTCCCAACGGAATGTAACAGGTGCAAGGCCAACCACAGTTGTACCATCTACAAGCACAGTGCCAGCATATGGCGCATCATTACTGATGGTTACATTAAAACTATCTTTTGGTTGCAAGATAAACACTGCCACAATACTATCTGATTCCTTGAAGTCGAAAAATACATTGGCACTGCTCATGCTTGGTGAAATAATATTGGCGGTTTTGAACTTTAACCAATGCGAAAACACATAACCGGGATTAGCAATAGCCGACATATCGTACAAACTATCCAATACCATCACACCTTTGAAAGGATAGTGAGGGTAGACATAACTACCTAAAGCAACCTTACCCGCACCAGCAGGCACCACGTTGACTATATTGTCGCGAATATCAAAGCACGAATCGCTGGCGCTACCAACTAAGGCACATCTATCTAAAATAAACTGACGAATTCCTTGCACATTTTGTTGCCAACCGGCTACTGAGCCGCCCCATCTAGCACATTGCTGTGGCATTTCTTGCAATAGCATGCCCTCAAAATAATCGAGGTACGCAAGTAAACTATCGCAGTTAAGGCAACGACCTACTAGTTCTACATAACGATCGCGATAACGTTTTTTGAACTGTGCATTCGTCATGAGCTTGTTGAGCATAATCGTATGATAGATAGAATTCCAACTAGCGGTGTCGCTAAAGAGATCCATCCCAGCGCAAGGATCAACGCTGCCGCCCGTATTTGGCCAGCCGCTAAAGTTCTGACCTAAACCAAACGTATTATCTTGATCCCACTGCGCATAATGCCAAGGTACGCCAGCACCTTTTGTACCACGCCACCACATGGTATTGTAATTCATGTGGTCGGTATTAACAACATAATTATTGTAGATATGAAAATCGCAGAAACCAATTGAATCTAAATAGGTATCTACTATGGCTAGATTAGATGATAGGGTCATATCGTTGGCCAAAATAAAATTCTTAAGATTGGTCCAGCCAGTATCACTACCATACTCTGCCCATTGCCCACCCCACATACGCAGAAGGTCTACTTTTTTCTCTGGTTGATCGTAATAGTATTCTGTAAAGTCGCTATCTACACGTTCGCGAATTTCGTATAAGCCCCAATAGTTGCCATTGATATAAACAACACATGGTTGGTAGCTGCGTTCGTCGAAAACAAGGTTATGCCTAATGCTGTAGCTTTGGCAAAATGCATCGCGCATATGAGCACCGTTGTTATTGCCAGGATAGTTATCGCTTGCGCCTGCCTTTATAATTAGTACATTAAAGCTATCACGCGGTGTATTGGCAAAATGTTTGCCCTGATACTCTGCGATATAGCCATACTCATCCATTGCACCAACTCTAAAGCCCTTTTGATTGTAAGCCCAACTATCATTACCATGGCCGCGTGCATAGCCGCCAGTTTCCCATTGTTGGTTTTTGAGGCTGTCAAACATTTCGCCGTACTGCTCTATTTCGCCATGCGTGTAGAACAAGCCACTAAAGTTGGCTGTATCAATAAAATTGCCGCAGAAAGATAGCACGGCAAATTTGTGATTGGTATTGATAAGATAAGTATTAGTTTCTATAAAGCTAGGCGCCTTCGTATTGGTATTACTCACAGCAAAGAAACGAAGCACACGTGTGTTTGCAATTACGATAGGCGTGGTATATACTGTACTTGACGTGGTTGGTGATTTACCATCTAGCGTATAATAAATTGTAGCGTTTGGTTCGGTACAACTGAGTGTAACATTTTGTGTGCTATTGTAAAAACCTGCAGCAACATTAGCGGTTGGCTTTGCCACATATTCGGGATGGCCAGTATTATTAGGTGCTAAAGGTGTTGGACTAATAAATACACTCCATGTCGCAGCACCATCAGTTGTGCGGCCTCTACTATGATTACTCTGTGTGCGTTTTACGGTGAAGCTATCTACAACATTGCCGCTAGCATCGCTTAAAATAATTTGTTCGTTATGGCATTGCTTTAACTTGAAGTTGGTATGAATTTGTGCACCAAGCACCACTGTGTCTTTACCGCTGCAATACACCATGCGCTTGCCATTCGCTGCAATGTTTACGCCTGCGGGTATTTGCCATTTGGTGATATTGTTTTTATTATCGCTCAAATAGTAGCCGCTAAGATTTACTGCAACGGCACTCGTATTGTACAGCTCTATATAATCTTCGTAGTCGCCTGCAAAATCTGCAATAAGTGTGAGGTTACTAGCACTGTATTCGTTTATAACAACTTGTGCCTTGCTGCTAGTTACTGCTAGTAGTAAAAATGCCACGCACTGCAGGGGCAGTATAATATGCTTCAAAAACTTGTTCATCGTGTTGTGGAAATGGTCTAAACCCACTTACATAGACGTAAAATTAGCGCCCTTTGTTGTGCATCTTTATTAATTTATACGAAATACAGCCCAAAAACGGTGTATTAAAGGCTATAAGCAAGAAATTGCTCAATGGAAATGCGCTTTTCGGCTGTTAAGGTGTATTGAATATTCTTGCTGAGGTATTGGTGCAAATCGTAGTAAGGGTAGGGATTGGCGGCTACAATATCGCTAAGATGAGCCAAGCCTTCGCCATTTGCTGCATCAAAGGCGTCGCAAAAGGCGGGCGAAATATCTTGAGGACTAAGCCATACTGCAAACACAAAAGGGAGGCTAGTCAGCTCTTTCCACGCAGCTGATAGGTCATACTCGTAAGCAAATTTGTGTTTGTGTTGTAAAGCACGGTCGCCTATAATGACTGCGGCCGTATCGTTTTGCACATGGTCGATAAAGTCGTTGCTTGCTTGTACGAAGTTGGGATTAATCTGCCAATGATGTTTGCATAAAATTTGTACTAAGCGCACACTAGTGCGACTTTGATAATCGAGCATAATGCTGCGAATATCTTGCAGTGGTACTTGGCTAAATAATGCCACACTTGCCACAGCACCATCGGCGCTGATACAATGCTGTCCAATAATTTTAGCATCAGGCAATTTTAGCATAGCAGCTACTGGTACAAGACCCAAGTCTATTTGCTTGTGAAGGAGGGCATCTGCAATGCGAGCAGGATAATCTTGCAGCAAGCTTATGGCACCGCTTTGCGCCATACGTTCTAGGCCATAGCGAAGCGGCAGCGTATTAAGGTAATTAACCATACCAACACGTATTTTGCCTTCGCTCATAACTTGGTAAAAGTAAAGGGCTATGGTATAGGAATGTGCTGAGATTTTACAAGAGGGTGATTAGTGGGCGTTGGTGTGTATTTAACCGCGAAGACCGCAAAGTTTTTCGCAGAGCACGCAGAGGAATAGTGTTTGGGTTTGCGTGTGGGTGTGTTACGCAGTGCAGGCCGCATAGTGTTATGCGTAGGACGACGCTAAGTATAAGTTTTTTAACCCTAATATAATCCCTTCATTTTGACCAATACCCTTAGTGCCTTGGTGGTTCAGCCTTATGCAAGAGGCACAAACAGAGCAGGCAAATTTTTAACCATGAAGGCAACAAATGAACTAGAGTTTACTTGCTAGGTTGCTTAGATACTTTGTGATTAAAAAATTATATGCGTAGGAATAGGATAATGTGTGGGTGTGTTGAACCGCAAAGACTGCAAAGTTTTTCGCAGAGAACGCTAAGAACATGTTTTTTGACCATAACGGAATACCTGCACTTTGAACAATACCCTTAGTGCCTTGGTGGTTCAACCTTATGCAATAGCTCCACGGATATAGTGCCATTAAAATCCTTCGTTCATATCATAGCAAAAGTATTAACCTATAAGCTACCTTTGCAACCAGATTTACAATGAGCAATACACACGCACTTACAGCCATTAGCCCAGTAGACGGCCGTTACGCTTCACAAACACAAAGCCTACAAAAGTACATGAGCGAGCATGCCTTAATGCAGTATCGTGTAAAGGTGGAAATTCTATACTTTATAGAACTTAGTAAGATTGATATTATAAAGCTCAATGCAAAGCAAATCAAAGCCTTGCACCTCATCTATCAGAATTTTAGCGCAAAGGATGCACAAGAAATAAAAAACACAGAAAAAACCACTAATCACGATGTAAAAGCTGTTGAGTATTTTATTAAAAAAAGACTGCCTACGCTCAAGCTAGAAAAGTATGCCGAGTTTGTACACTTTGGTTTAACCAGTCAGGATATCAATAATACTGCAATACCGATGCTATGGCGCGATGCATTAGAAGAAGTGTATTTGCCAGAGTTGATTCAAGTATTAGATATTTTGCTAGAAGAAGCAAAAGCTTGGAAAGATATTAGTATGCTAGCTCGCACACATGGTCAGTCGGCTAGTCCAACTGCATTAGGTAAAGAGATGATGGTTTTTGTAGAACGCCTTGGCAACCAAATTGGTACTTTAGAGCAATTGAATCATCATGCCAAGTTTGGCGGTGCAACAGGCAATTTCAATGCGCACGTGGTTGCATATCCAAAAGTAAATTGGGAAGCCTTTGCCGATACATTTGTAAACGAAATTCTTGGTCTTACACGCAGCCAATACACAACGCAAATTGAACACTACGATATGTTTGCTGCACAATGCGATGCATTAAAGCGCATCAATACTATTCTCATAGACTTTAGCAGAGATATTTGGACGTACGTAAGCATGGACTACTTTAAGCAAAGAACCAAAGCTGGCGAAGTAGGTAGCAGTGCCATGCCACATAAAGTAAATCCAATAGACTTTGAAAATGCAGAAGGCAACTTAGGTATTGCGAATGCGCTATTAGAACACTTTGCTACAAAATTGCCAATCAGCCGTTTGCAGCGCGACCTTACCGATAGCACTGTTTTGCGTAATATCGGCGTGCCTTTGGCGCACATGCAAATTGCTTTAAACAGTTTACGAAAAGGCATCAGCAAATTAGTTGTCAACGAAGCAAAAATTGCACAAGATCTCGACAATAACTGGGCTGTAGTTGCAGAAGCTATTCAAACTGTTTTACGTCGCGAAAATTTTCCTAAGCCATACGAGGCACTTAAAGATTTAACGAGAGGCGCTGCGCAAATCAATCGCGAAAGTTTGCATGCTTTTATTGATACACTTAAGGTAAGTGCGGAGGTGAAGAAAGAGTTGAAGAAGATAACGCCTAGCGGGTATGTAGGTGTGGCGAAGAAGATGTAGGAATACTTGCTCTAAAATTTTGATATTAGAAACCACACACTGTCAAGTCAAAAGCAATGCAGCCCCAACTAAAACCAATCCCCAAAAAATTTCAAGACTACCGCAATAAACACAAAGAGGAAGGCTTAAAGGCCATCGCAGAAATGCAACGCCAACCATACACCCTTGCACAAGCTGAAGCAAACCTTGACAAGCTGCGCGCCGAAAGATTGACCGCTAGGTTATTTGCCTCCGCTCTTTGTTCTCCGCTCTCGCTCTTCGCACTGTGTCCTGCTCTGTTCCCCGCTCTGTCAAATAACAAGCTGCACTTGCTATGAGATTAATAAAAATTGTATCTTTGCAGTGTGATGACTTTATTAGTACCTATTAAAACCAAGCCAAAGGCTTACAAAACGAAAGCACAGGCGGTTAAGGAAATTAGTAAATCTATCAACAAGAGCATTACGGATAAGTACCTAAAAAAACTCTTGAATGATAGTAATTACAGATAGCAGCATAATTGTTAGTGCTCTTATTAGTCCAAAGGGCACGATTGCAAATATTTTTAAGTCAAAAAGCAGGTTGCAATTTATGGCGCCTAGCTTTTTGCTAGATGAAGTAGAAAATCACTTTGGGAAGATACTGGCTAATTCTACATTAAGTAGAAGTGAATTGAAGTCAGAGTTCACCTATCTTAAGAGTAAAATCAAATTTATTGAGCTAGAAGATATTCCCAAGAAGAGGATTTTGCAAGCTATCGCTATCGTGCAAGACATCGATATTGATGATGCCTTTTTTGTTGCAATAAATCGCACATTCGGACACAAAATTTGGACTACAGATAGAAAACTAGCTAATGGACTAGTCCGTAAAGGTTACGATATCTGTGTAACCACCACGTTTCTTTCAAAGCAATTATATAAAAAGTAGCCTGTTGTTTCACTTGGTCTTTCATCTTGCATATCTCACTTCGCTCTTTGCTCTCCGCTCTCGCTCTATTATCCCGCTCTGCCACACTCCGTTTATCACGCCCCACAACCACCGCCCACACCTAGCTTGTACTATCGCTAAATGCTACTAATTTTGCGAGCACAGTTTCAGCAATATGGCAACAACGTTCGATAATATTTTAGGCAAACTAAAAAACGTACTTTTTGAAGGGCAAACACCACCTGCAGCAAGTACAACAAATGCAGCTCCAGTAGCCGCTACACCCGTTACAAATACAACAAGTGCAAGTAATGTTGCAGCAAGTGGTACTATGGTGCAAAAAGTACACGAACTGCTCGATAAAATGAATGCGCCCGGTATAGACTTTATGGAATTGTGGGATGCCACTAGTGCCATGGGTGCCTTGAGCGAACAAAATGTAAGCAATGCTTTTCTTGCACTAAAAGTTGCAAGCGGCAACACCTTAAGCAAGCAACATATTATAAGCAGTGGCAATAATTATGCTACACAGCTTCGTACTGCTCTTGAGCAAGATGTGCAACAAAAATTGCAGATGAAGCAAAACCACTTGCAGCAAAAGCAAAGTTCCCTCACAAGTTTGCAGCAAGAAGTAGATGGCATCAAACAACAAATAGCAGCCTTGCAAAGTACCCTCAACGATAAGGAGCAGCAACTGGCACAACTGAATAGCGCCAACGATAGCACAGTACAAGATATAGACCGCAAAGTTGCAGAAGGCGAAGCTGCAGTACAAGTGGTATTGGGTGAAATTGCACAGTTATTAAGCCTTGCCGACAAAGCGATACCAGCATAGAAAATTTGCTTTTAGAAATTACAGATATTACTTAACAACAATTACCTTCACAATCTAAACTTTGTATTAATGAGTACAGAACTAAAAACAATTGATACCAAAACACTTCCTGCCGAAGTGCAAAGCTTGCCCATATTTAAAGTATTGGGTAATCAAATTCGCACTACGGTGCAAAGCCCAGAAAGCAAAAAGGTTTTTGCCAATGTATTATTTTGGGGGGCTTTGTTACTAGGCTCTTATTGGTTTTTAACGAACCTAGATAATATTCTAGGCACGGTAGAAAAAATGGTTAAGCTTGTAGTATGGGGTATCTCTTTACTTGTGCTTATCCTACTTGCACCACGTATCGTAAAGTTCTTGCATAACGCAGGTAAAACTTTATTGTTCAAAGGCGAGAAAGAAATGATTCGTCGTAATCCGATAGAAACTTTACAAATCTTAAACAACGATGCAAAGGATACTTTGAAAAAAGTAAAAGAAAAAATTGCAAGTGTAGATGGTGTGCGTATCAATTTGATTACAGATGCCGAGAAGAGTAAAAGCGAAGCTGAAACGCGCTATCAGCAAGTGGTAAAGCTTACACAAGAAAGCGCTGCACTAGAAAAAGAAGCAGCAGAGCTAGATGGTGCCGGACAAAAAGAACGCGCCAATGCCTTAAAGCGTCAAGCCAACGAGGTACGTGTAACTGCTACTTTACGCAAGCAAGAAGGTGAGGCAAGCGAGCAAAATGGTCGCCAATATGCACAATATGCTAATCAGTTTAGTAAAGTACTAGAAGTACTGCGCGACAACGAAAGTGCTGCACGCATTTATGTAAATGCATTGGGTAGTAGTATTGGCATTATCGAAAAGAAAATGGAAGCCACTACCAAAATGAAAAGTGCAACAGAAGGTTTGGCAGATGTGTTTAATGTAAAAGAAAGCTGGCGTTTTACTGAGGCTATGAATGCTGCAACAGGCGCAATTAGCCAAAACATTGCGAGCATACGCAGCAACCTCGAGTTCTTAGACCAAAACAGTAATGTGTCTATGACGGGCACTGCTAGCCAAAGCGAATTAGAGTCGTTTAGCAAGCAAGTAAGCGAAGGCCGTTTAATGAGCTTAAATGTTGGCGAAATTGCAGAGGCTTCGCATGAATTAACAAGCGAGCAAAAAGTAGATAAAGGATTCAATCTTTTGGACTAAACAAAGTATTACTAAGAAAAAATAACAGTATAATTTTTTTTATTACACAATGGAAAGCAGAAAATCAACTTGGTCAACATTGCGTTGGCCCTTTAAGGCAATCGTAATTGCAGCACCACTTTTACTTATTGGATATCTTGGTGTGCAAAATGGCTGGTTCAAAGGTGGTGGCAGCAGCACAGTGGAAAGCCCTAGCATGCCAGGCAATAATAACGCAGGTGGCAATGGCGAAGGCGGCAGCACAGCTTCTAAGAATACAAGTAGCGGTGGCGATACTAAAGCAGCGAGCAATGGTGGTCGTAGCTTTAACTATCAGCCGCAAGACCCAATTGGCGGCACGCTAAAAGGTATTGTAGAAGTAGGCGCAACAGGCTTTAATGCATTTGTAATTAATGTAGATAAGGACAAGCGTTACAAAGTGATTATGAAAGAATTTGGTAAAAGCTTTGTGTACGAAAATCTTGCAACGACAGAAGATATTCGTAAAGGTTTACGCGACTATATCGCTAATATTTCTGCCAAAGGTGTAAGTAGCCGTAATGTGCATTTTGTAATCAGCAGCGGCGCACAAAAAGTGGAAAAAACAAAAGTAATCGCCGACGAGCTAAAGAAGATGGGTTATGTGGTAAACCTTGTAACGCCTGAGCAAGAGGGTAAGCTAGCGCTAAAGAGCGTATTGCCAAAAGAATACTACGACAATAGTTTTGTAGTAGACATTGGCAGCGGTAACACAAAAATTAGTTGGCCAAACGGCGAAGCTATTTCTTCTAAAGAAGCGCCAGGTGCCAAGTACTACGAGAAGCAAATGAGTGATGCTGATGTAGCTGGGCAGGTAAAAGCTGCTGCTGCATTAGTACCTTCTAACAAGCGTAGTGTATGTTTTATAATTGGTGGTGTGCCGTTTCAAATGGCTAAGCAAGTTCGCCAAGGCGAAGAGCGTTATACCGTATTGGGTGAGCCAAGCAGTTACACTGCTGGCACAGATGCTAAGCTTAAATGTGGCCTTAATATTTACAAGGCATTAAAAGATGCAACTGGTTGCGACACATTTGTATTTGATTGGGATGCAAACTTTAGCATCGGTTTCTTGTTAAGCCTGCCATAATAGGCTGATGACAGAGATTAATTTTAATTCAAAAATCCAACCCTGCATTATTTTTAATAATTGTGCAGAGGAAGCGATTAATGCCTATGTCAATCTTTTTCCAAAGAGTGGCATAGAAATGCTGATGTATTGGGAGCAGCAGGCCGATTATCAATGGAAAGATAATACCAGCTTTGCGAGTAATAAAGTACGCTTTGCAGGTTTTAGTTTATGCGGTCTCAACATCATGGCATTTGATAGCCCCGGTTTTGCTCCAACAGATACAATTAGTTTTTTTGTGCATTGCCGCGACCAAGCAGAAGTAGACAAATACTACGATTTTTTTGCAGCAGAAGGCACAGCAAAGCCTTGCGGATGGGTAACAGATAAGTGGGGTGTAAGTTGGCAAATTGTGCCTCTGCGCTTTAACGAAATGATGCGCGATGAAAATCCCAAAAAAGTAAAAGCTGTACTTGATGCCATGCTAAGCATGCACAAGTTTGATATTGCAGGGCTAGAGCAGGCTTATGCAGGTGTTGAGTAGATGCTTAAATCTCTACGCATACATTCTTTACTTCTGTAAAAAACTTTAGGGCATCCCAACCACCTTCTCTACCGACACCACTATTGAGCATGCCACCAAAAGGTGTGCGCAAATCGCGCAGCAACCAGCAGTTGACCCACACAATGCCGCAGTTTACGTTATTAGCAACATGCTGAGCAGTAGAAATATTCTGCGTCCATACAGTAGCTGCAAGGCCATAAGTACTTGCGTTAGCCAAAGCAATAGCATCTTCTGTAGTGCTAAATTTTTGTAGTGTAACCACAGGTCCAAAAATTTCTTCCATGTTTGTGCGACAGTTCGGACCAAGATTTTCTAGTACCGTGGGCGCTACGTAAAAACCTTTGCTATGTTCGCCTTCTAGCGTAATGGCATGGCCGCCACAAAGCACTGTTGCACCTTCTTGCTTAGCTAATTCAATGCAACCAAGTATTTTATTGAAGTGTAGTTCACTTACTACAGCACCTTGCTTGCTGCTATCATCAAGCGGAGACCCTACTGTTAGCTTTTGTACACGTGCAACAAATTCTGCTTTGAATTTGTCATAGATACTTTCGTGAATTAGTAATCTGCTACTGCACAAGCATATTTGCCCTTGATTGCTAAAACTACTTTGTACAACAGTGCGCATGGTTTTGTCCCAATCGCAATCATCAAAAACAATACAAGGATTTTTACCGCCAAGCTCTAAGCTCAATTTCTTAAACATCGGCGCAGCAGTACGCGCAATATCTTCGCCGGCTCTAGTACTGCCAGTGAAACTAATTGCTTTAATCGCTTTATGTGCAACAATAGCAGCGCCACATTCTGGACCAGTACCGTGCAAAATATTAAGTACACCTGCAGGCAAACCAGCCTCTGTAGCAATTTGAGCAAGTAAATATGCTGTAACAGGCGTCACCTCGCTAGGCTTTGCAATCACACAATTACCTGCTGCAAGGGCGGGTGCAATTTTCCATGTAAACAAATATAGCGGCAAGTTCCAAGGACTAATACAACCCACAACACCTACAGGCTGGCGCAGCGTATAGTTGACAGCTTTTGCACCCATGCTATGGCTTTCGCTTGCAAAGTGCATAATGCCAGTGGCAAAAAAACGAAAATTGCTACTTGCACGCGGAATATCTACCATTTTGCACAGCCACAGCGGCTTACCATTATCGGTACACTCTGCCAAAGCCAATTCTTCGTGATACTGGTCTATCAAATCTGCAATGCGATTGAGTATTGTAAAACGCTGCTCTGTACTTGTGTTTTGCCAAGCTATTTGCGCAGCTTGTGCCGCTTCTACAGCCAATTGAACATCAGCCGCGGTACTACTAGCGATGCTGCCAAAAACCTCGCCTGTAGCAGGATTTACATTATCTGCAAACTTGCCTTCTTGCGGCGCAACATAAGCACCATTAATATAATTAAGCACTTGTTGATAGGCTGGTAGTGGCATGTGGTAAAGTTATAGCAATTCTAATTATCAATTATTTGCGATTGCAATATTTCAGCCATAATGCCTTGCTAAATCGTAGATGATTCTTTCATTTGTGTGGCCTAGCTACTACCTTTGCATGGCATGTATAAACTTGTAAAGAAAATTCTGTTTCGCTACGACCCCGAAGATGTACATCATAAAGTACTGAACTGGTTAGCCAAAGCCTATAATACGGGCTTGGGCAAGCGTTATCTTACAAGCAACTATAGCTATGCGCATAAAAGTTTAGAACGTAATATTTTTGGATTAACGTTTAAGAATCCTGTTGGCTTGGCTGCTGGCTTTGATAAAGATGCAAAATACCTAGATGAGTTAAGCTGCCTTGGTTTTGGCTTTATTGAAATTGGTACAGTGACGCCGCGCGCCCAAGATGGCAATGAGAAACCACGTCTGTTTCGCTTGCCAGCAGATTGTGCCATCGTCAATCGTATGGGTTTTAACAACGAAGGAGTGGACGCAGCGGTAGAACGATTAAAAAATAAACCTGACAATATTATTATTGGTGGCAATATTGGAAAAAATAAAACAACACCCAACGAAAATGCGTTAGATGACTACATCTATTGCTTCGAAAAACTATTCAACTATGTAGATTATTTTGTGGTGAATGTAAGTAGCCCCAACACGCCAAATTTGCGTGAGCTACAAGATAAAGAGCCACTGCAAAAGTTGCTCTTAGAGTTGCAAAATAGAAATTTAATGCACCCAGAGCCAAAACCGATTCTATTAAAAATTGCGCCGGATGTAACTGATACACAGCTCGACGATATTATTGATATAGCACAATCTGTACCACTAGCGGGTATTGTAGCAACCAATACAACCATTAGTAGAGATGGTTTGCAAAGTCCAAGCGAAATGGTAAGCGATATGGGTCAAGGTGGACTAAGTGGTAAACCTGTAAAAAAGCGCAGCACAGAAATAGTACAGTATATTGCTACAAAAACAAATGGCACTTTGCCAATTATAGCTGTTGGTGGTATTTTTAATGAGAAAGATGCCAAAGAAAAACTAGATGCGGGAGCCAGTCTTGTGCAAGTGTATACGGGCTTTATTTATAGTGGACCAGGTATTGCCAAAAATATTTGTAAAGCCTTGGCTAGCTAGGGTTTAGGTTACCATTTGTTGAATATAGCAACCCCTCATCCATTGCTTTTATGGCACATTGAGGGCATGCACTATATTTGCACTTCTATACATCAACAATGAACGAAGTTTTTTCATCGGCGGGTCTTATTAGTTTACTTACCCTAGTTATTCTAGAAATTGTACTAGGTATTGATAATGTCATTTTTGTGAGCATTATAATGGGTCGCATGCGCAAAGAAGATCAGAAGCGTGCACGCCTATTTTGGATGATAGGTGGTATTATTACACGTGTTGCATTGCTAATGAGTTTAACATGGTTAATTAAGCACGGCAACACGACTTTGTTTACGATTCCAGTGATAGATAAAGGGATTAGTTTGAAAGCGCTTATTATGCTTGTAGGTGGTTTGTTTTTGGTATGGAAAACGGTTGGCGAAATTCACGCTAAGTTGGAGGGTGAAGAACATCATGGCTCCTCTACTGCAAAAGCGGGTGGCACTTTTGCCAAGCTAATGGCGCAGATAGTGGCTGTGGATCTTGTGTTTAGTTTTGATAGTATTATTACTGCTGTAGGCATTGCCGAACATATCGAGATAATGATTGTAGCAGTGTCAATAGCCATGTTTGTGATGTTTATGTTCAGTGGCCGCATTGCAACATTTATTGATCAGCATCCTACAATTAAAATGTTGGCACTAAGCTTTCTAGTGATGGTAGGTATGGTATTATTTATGGAAGGTTGGGCGCCAGAAGAGGCAGAAAAGCTACACGTTAAGAACTATTTGTACTTCGGTATGTTATTTAGCTTTGTGGTAGAAATGCTCAACATGCGTATGCGCAAAAAGAGTAGCAAGCCAGTACAGTTCAACGAACCCGATTTGCACGCTAGTATGAAAGAGGATGCTATCGATTTAGATGGCGATGCTGGAAAGTAATTGTGACAGTTGCATCGTAGATATTAGTTGCACAAAGTTCCACAAAGTAGGCACAGAGCTGCACAAAGTTTTTTCACCGCGTTTTCAAGATAGGCTTTTGCTTCAATTTACACTTAATAGTTGTAATTAACGATTTATCCCATGTGCCTTTTATTTCCTTTGTGGTTCAGCACACTCAAACTCACACCCAACCACAAACCCAAGTTGCGATCTCTGCGTAAATCTTTGCGGTTTTTGCGGTTAAAAATGCCCTAACCCACAACCAAACACAACTTACTTCATCAACAAAAACTCGCCTTTACTAATATGCACATTCTTATCCTCTATGCATTTATAGCGCATCAAATAGAAGTACGTATCTGGCTCTAAAGCCTTTCCATTATAGGTGCCATCCCAAGCATCTGTGCTATTTGTTGTCTTGTATAATAATTGTCCCCAACGGCTATAGATAAACAATTCGTAGCTTTCTAAGTTACCTAAGCCAAGTGCATTGATGTCGTCATTAGTAGCATCGGCATTAGGTGTAAATGCATTTGGCAAACTGTATTCGCAGCAGGTTTCTTGAAATACTTCATTCAAAAAACTAGCCACACAGCCACGCCCATCTCGCACACTAAGCGTATACGTGCCAGCAGTAAGATTAGCTAGAATGGCGCTTGTGCTCGTATCGTGAGCCCAGCTGTATGTATAGTTGCCCCAACCACCATTGGCTGTAGCAATAATGCTACCTGTATTCGTTTCAAAGCAAGGCACATCATCGCCTGCAAAACTAATATTAAGTGCTTCTTGTGGTGCAATGACGTCAATCGTTTCAACATACATACAGCCGAGAGAATCTACAAGTATAATTTGCTGAAGACCTCTGCCCAAATTAGGTATGACGTTTACATTACCAATCAACACATTATTGACGATGTATTTGTAAGGACTTACACCACCACTCGCAACTACTGGCAAATCAAACCTATCGTCAAAGCATAGCAGTGTATCTACAGGTGGATGGGTAAATATGGGTTTACTATCCGGATCAAAAAATAGTGTCGTATCATTTACACAACCGTATTGATCAATAATATAGATGGTGTAGGTGCCAGCAGCAAAGTTGGTAAGTGTAGCGCCTACATCGTAGTTAATGCCGTCTGTGCTATACTTGTATGGGCCAAAACCTTGTATGCCAGCCAGTGTCACTAAACCAGTACTATCACCAGCGCATAGTGGCGGCACAAAATCTACTACTTGCAAGTACGGCGTGCCAACATCGGCTAGATTGACGTACGTACTGCTGCTACAACCATTAACATCAATAGCAAGTACACTATAAAACCCTGGTTGTAATTGGGTAAGGCTGCTTGTGGTAGCGCCAGTATTCCACGTATATTGTATTGGCGAAGTTAAGCCCGAAGTGGTAGATGTAATACTACCAAGCACAGTATCGCAGTGAGCATTGATGGTAAACAAACTAATATTTGGCGCAGGCGAAGGCGGTACTGTAATAACCCGTGTTTCCATACAACCATTGGCATCTGTTACTGTAAGCGTATAACTGCCACCAGCAAGATTGCCAATCGTATCGGTGCTTGCGCCAGTACTCCATGCATATACGTGCGGCCCCATTGTATTGGCTACACTTGTAATAATACTACCATTGGCTACGCCGCACTTTGGCGCAGTACTTGCTGTATACAAATCAAAGTCTAACGTGTCGTCCACAGCAAAGTTTAGCGTGCCACTGCACCCAGACATATCTGTTACAGTTACCCAATACAGGTTACTATCTACACCAAGCAAGCTATCGTTAGTGGAGCCACCACTCCATAGGTAGGTAAAAGGCGTTAGACTGCTATTAGTAACGGTTACCGTAACAATACCATTACTCATATCGCAAGTAGGCTTGATAATATTGGCATAGATGGCCAAACTGCTATCTGTACTTGTGGTAAATGCATATTGCTTTGTACAGCCTACGGCATCTGAAATAGTGCAGAAGTAAGTAATACCTACACTAAGGCTGTCGATGTAATTAAGCGTATCGCCATTACTCCACGAAAACGCGTAGGAGGGTGTACCGCCAATTACATCTAGCCAAATTAGCCCACCTAGTCCACCACAAGGCGGCTCTGCAATACTATCTTCCACAATTAGCGATTCTTTATCAAGATAATAAACTGCACTTTTTGTACAACCTACTGCATCTGTAACAGTAACGGTGTAGTTACCTATGGCAAGATTGCCAATGCCAGAAGTAGTAGCACCAGTGTTCCATACATAAGTATATGGAGCCGTGCCACCTGTGGCTGCCACACGCAAATAACCAGAGTGGATACTTGTATCGCAATTGGTAAGCACTAAAGAATCTAGAGAAATGCCAATAGTGCTGCTATTTTGTAATTGAAAAACTGTGGTGTCAATACAGCCAAACGTGTCTTTGGCCATCACGCTATAAACGCCTTGTGTAAGTCCTGAATAAGTAAAATTACTGCTCCATGCACCACCACTTAGCGAGTACTGCAAAGGGCCATAATTACTAGTAGACATTTGCGTAATGCTACCACTTGTAGGATTAACACAATCAGGCATCACAATAGTAGACGCAGCGGGTACTGGCCATTCTTGCCAAAAAATAAGCGTATCGCGCCTTGTTAAACTCGGGCAAGTTTGCGAGTAGCTAAGCACTACACGATTAGTATCAAGTAGCATATCCAAACATACATATGCACTATCAGGCGGATTAGCAATTATTGGACTACCATTGCGCGTCCAAACAATAGTGTATGCGGGGCCGCCACTTGGTAGAAATTTATACGACTTATTATTCAAAGACCAAATGCTTGCGTTTCGAAATGGTGCAACAAGCATTTGCGTAGCATTGGCATTTTGTATGCCTAGGGTTGCATAGTTAATGGGGCTGCTTGTACCAGCCGCTGTACATGTATCTTTTTTGAGGATATGGCTTTCAATAATATTGCTTGTTTCGTGTAGAATTACCTGAAACGTGCACTCTGCATTGCTGCATTGGGTAGAAAAGAGGCGCATATTATTATAGCTCACCAAAAATTTTCTATTGGGTGAAGTGCCGATGGTTTCATACTTAAGTACGGAATTACTTTTGAAATCCATATCTGTATACGGACCACAAATACTATTAGCCGGAAACGTTGCACTACTATACGGCAATGGGTTGGAAGTATTGAAGCTGCAAAAGCTATTGGCAAAGCCTGTACTAAAGCTAATTACACCGTTGGTGCTGATAACACAGTTATTATAGCTTTGGCCATAAAAGCAAAACGTAAATCCTATAGGCACCACATTGCTAAAGGAATCGTCGCCAATTACAAGCGAGGTACCATTGACATGGGCAAGTGGGGCATAGGCACCCGAATCTAAAGTGTACTGATTAGTAAGCTGTGGTTTATCGAAAGTAGCATGCAGCATTTTGCATGGCACTGTGCAAGACGCTTTAAGTAGGCTACCCTCAACAATATTGGGCTGACCACTAGCACTACGATGGCATAGCAATAGCAAGACAAGTAAACTAGGAAGATAAACACCACGCATATCTAAAACGAAGATAATGCTATTTAGCCGCAGAAATTGTTAATGCGGCCGATATTTTACACTTTCGCTCCGCGGTTGAGCAAGCAATTTGGCAAAAAAGAACCTTAGTCTCTTCGTTTTGTGAGAAGCGTACCTTCGAGTAAGATGCGGTGCAATCCTGCTATTTTTCTAAGATACCTTTTGCAATTTCAAGACTGCGACGTTCTGCCTTAGATATTATGCCCTTGCCTAATAGTACACTCATAATATTAAATGGCCATTTAGAATTACCATAAAAATTGCTCGTAACTTTTGTGTGCATACTGTCTTGCGCTTCGTACACATACGATGAAATATCCTTTGAGGGTATCGGCGTTGTGAATTCTAGTATAATGCCCAGACTATCGTCTGTTACAGAAGCAATGGTCATTGTGCCATCACCCATATCACCACCGCTCCATATTTGCTTAGCGCCAACGCTACCGTCTATGCCTTCGTACTTACGCACTGTTGGCGATTTATCGTCCAATACCCATGTGCTATATTGCTCTGTATTTTTGAGGTACTTAAAGTAATCGGCAATTTTAGCTTTTGGCGCATTGATTACAACCGACTCTTTGATTGAATAGGTTTTTGGTAAAACCGCAGCAGCTAATAATGCGATGGCAACGATTGCTAGCACGGCAAATAGTAATCCCTTTAGAATTTTCATCTTGTGTTTGTTTTGTTTAGACTTCAAAAGTAAAGACTTAGCCAAATAAAGTCAAGAATTGTTGGCGCTATTTTGTATCCAAACTTGTTTTGTTGCAACCATTAATTGCTTGAACGTATCGTAGCATTCAGGTAGTTGATGCACTTAATAATTTAACTTGCTAAGGCCAATCATAAATAATCGTAATTCAGCTACTAGCTCAGATCTTTGAAATGAACCCGCAGCGCGGGTGAAATAACTATAACAACTACATAAGCAGCTCACCTAAACCCCTGGAGGGGGTGACACAAGTATCCAAACTTATCTCTAAAAAGACGACAATTACTTATGCGAAAAGTTGTATCGCGCTTCTATGAAAATTTGATTACTCGAATCCTGTGTAAACTATTTGAACGATACCACAATTCGATAAATTATCCGCATGAACCCGCAGCGCGGGTAAAAGGACTATAAAAACACTGTCGTACATAGTAACCAAACCCGCGGAGAGGGTGGCACAAGTGCCCAAACATATCTTTAATAAGACCGTAATTACATAAGTAAAAAGTTGTAGTACGCTTCTACGAAAATTTGATTTCTCGAATCCTATGTAAACTATTTCAACGATGCCACAATGCTATAAATTACCAGCATGAACCCGCAGCGCGGGTGAAATGATAATAAAAACGATATAGTACAGCGCACCTAAACCCCCGAACGGGGTGATACAATTAAAACAGAAGAAAACTACTCCTTCACCATCGTCAATATCGTAGCAATACCCACTAGTGGTTCATCAGTTTCGTCTAGTATTTCTACTAGCCACTTTACAATACCTTTTGGTATATCACCCTCACCTTTAGTTTCGTTGCGCATTTTTTCTTTGCATGTAAAACGCACTTGCACTTTAGTGCCGGGGTAAACAGGTTTTGTAAAACGCAATTCATCTATGCCATAGTTAAGCAACACAGGATTAATATCGTAGCTATCTACAAACAAACCTGCGGCCACACTCATAATAAAATAACCATGCGCAACTTGGTGTGTAAACATCGTGCCTTCAAAATTGGTGTCAGTTTTGTGCGCATAAAAATGATCGCCACTTAGGTCGGCAAAACGATTGATGTCCTCACTAGTAATTTCGCGTTGCGCCGTAAGCAGCTGATCGCCTACACGCAATTCGTTGAACATTTTTTTAAAAGGATGTACACCATCTACATTACCCTTAGCACCTTGTTGGTAGATATTGGTAATGGCAGTTAGCATTGTTGGCGAACCTTGTATAGCAGTGCGTTGTAAATAATGCATCACACCACGCTTGCCACCCATTTCTTCGCCTCCTCCGGCACGTCCAGGTCCACCATGTACCAATAATGGCATTGGACTACCGTGGCCCGTGCTTTCTTTGCTGCAGGCTTCGTTTAAAATTAAAATACGACCGTGCATGCTAGCTGCACCCAATGTATAGTCGCGCGCAGTTGCTTCATTGTTGGTTACAATACTACTAACCAAACTGCCTTTACCCATACGACTCAATTCTATGGCTTCATCAAGTGTTTTGTATGGCATAATTGTGCTCACCGGGCCAAAGCATTCTATATCGTGTGCATCTGTTTTAGTAAATGGCGCATCGTTTAAGAAAATAAGTGGGCTCATAAAAGCGCCTTTATCTTTATCTGCACCTTGTACAGTAAAATCGGTTTCGTTACCTATAATTATTTCTTGCGATGCTTTAAGCTTTTGCACTTGTGCTAGCACATCTGCACGCTGGCTTACACCTGCAAGCGGACCCATGCGTACACCTTCTACACTAGGATCACCAATGGTAGTGCCAGCCAAACGTTTACCTAAGGCAATTTGCACATCTTCTACTAAATTATGAGGTACAATTATTCTACGAATAGCAGTACATTTTTGCCCCGCTTTTGTAGTTACTTCTCGCACAACTTCTTTGATAAAAATATCAAACTCTGCAGTGCCAGGTACAGCATCTTCTGCAAGTACGCAACAGTTGAGGCTATCGGCTTCCATATTGAATGGTACGCTTTGCTCTATAAGACGTGGTGTTGCTTTGAGCATACGGCCAGTGTCTGCACTACCTGTAAAGGTTACAACATCTTCGCTTTGTACATGATCTAAAATGCCTCGTACGCTACCGCAAATAAGCTGCAGGCTGCCTTCCGGTAAAATTTTACTTGCAATAATTTCTTTGAAAACTGCTTCGGTAAGATAGCTTGTTAATGCAGCAGGTTTTACAATAGCAGGTACACCAGCGAGTAAGTTCACTGCAATTTTTTCTAGCATGCCCCATACTGGAAAATTAAATGCATTGATATGAATGGCTACACCGCGTTTAGGTGTCATGATATGATGGCCAATAAAACTACCTTGACGGCTAAGTTTTGCCAACTCGCCATCTACATGGTATGGTAGATCTGGAAACTGACGACGTAAACTTGCATATGCAAATAAATTGCCGATTCCACCTTCTATATCTACCCAAGAGTCGCTGCGTGTGGCACCAGTAAAGGCGCTAATTTTATAAAACGCCTCTTTGCGCTCCATGAGGTAGAAAGCCAATTGCTTGAGCAACATACCTCTATCATAAAATGTAAGTTTGCGTAATGCAGGTCCACCAGTTGTGCGGGCATAATGCATCATGGCTGCAAAGTCAAGATCTTGATTGCCAGCGTAGTATATAGGTTCGCCAGTAATTGCATTGTGGAGCGTCTCTTTTTCGCCGCCATTAATCCATTGGCCGAGTGCGTAATTTTGTAGCTGTTGCATTAAGGCAAATATAAGCGCTTGCACTTAGAAGATTGATACAAAAAACATATCAGCCTTTTGAAGTGTTTATGGCGCAAAGTTGCAGCAGGGAAGCTGCAGAGGACTGCCAAGAAATCTGGGATAGAAACTACATTTCCTTTGTTTCCTTCGCTCTCTTTGTGGGATAAAGAAATATCTTCTTTTGCGTCCTCTGCGAAAAACTTTGCGCGCTCCGCGGTTAGGCACACGCACACTCAAACTCACACACAAACCCTATTCACGCCCTATTCACGCGCCCTATTCAACCACTAAGGCACTAAGGATCACCAAGAATTTTTAGTATACTGTACTTGCAAGTACACTAGCACCTCTAGCCAATGCACGCTTAATAAAAATCTTTGCTATTTATCAAGTGGATAAATACTTCTGCTTAACTTTACCACAAAATCAATCCCTTCAATTGTAAATTGCCATCACTTATGAGTTCACGTCGTAATTTTTTGTTGCAAAGTGCAGCCGCAGTTGCTGCCGTAGCATTACCTAAATGGAGCGCCGCAACAAGACAACCCGATAACTATGACCTACAGTTATCCAATGCTAAATCCATTATGGGTTTAGATAGCAATATTGTTTATCTCAACAACGGCACGATGGGCCCAAGCCCAAAGCCTGTAGTAGATGCCATGCTAGATGGCCTGCAAGATGTAACCCAACGTGGTTTATACGGCAGGCGTAAGCAAGAAGCTATAGATAGTTTAGCAGCTTACTTTGGTGTAGCAGCAGATACCATTGGTATTACACATAGCACTACCGAAGGCATCAACATGATGGCGCAAGGTTTAAAGCTAAAAGCTGGCGACGAAGTAATTATTACCGACCAAGAGCATGTTGGCAATGCCGCACCTTGGTTGTACAGAGCACAACAAAGCAAATTGGTAATTCGCAGTTTTAGTTTGGGCAATACTGCAGAACAAACCTTAGCAGCGATTAAAAAATTGATTACTGCAAAAACCAAAGTAATTGCGGTGCCACATATTACTTGCACCAATGGACAAGTATTACCGATTAAAGCTATTTGTGCATTAGCTAAAGCAAAAAACATTACCACTTGCATAGATGGGGCACATACTGCGGGTATGTTAGATGTAAACCTCGCCGACTTGGGTTGCGACTTTTATGCGGGCTGCTGCCACAAGTGGTTATTGGCGGCACAAGGCACAGGTTATTTTTATGCAAGGCCAGGCAGCGTTGGAAAAATTAAGCAAGTATTTTTAGGCGCAGAAGGCATTAAAGAATTTGAAACCAGTAAAGGCACAGGCACCTTAACTATGCGCGAAGTAACTGGCCACAACTTTATGTTGGGTACACAAAGCGGCGCTTTGTTGAGCAGCGTTACTGCCGCCACACAATTATTTCAAAACTATGGCAAGGCCAATGTAGAGCAATATGTAAAAGGCTTAACCCAATACTTTTACGAAGGTCTCAAAGCCATTGGCAATGATATACAAATACTAACACCAGAAGAAAAGCAAAGCCGCGCTGCTATTACAAGCTTTAGGTTTAAGAAAGCCGACACAAAAAAGCTTTGGACAGAATTGCAAAACGATGGCATAATAACGCGCTATGTACCCGAGAGCAACCTGAATGCAATACGTGTAAGTACACATATCTATAATACCGAACAGCAGCTCAATGATTTGTTGAAGAGGATTAGGGCGTTTAAGTAGGAACAGCTATTTGTATTTGGGTACTTGCAATACTTTACTAGAATGAATAGGACAATCAACTAACCAATACCTTTGCCATAATGATACGCATAATATCACACTATATTTTATATGTATCCTGCGCATTGCTATTACACTTGGGCACGTTGCCAGCACATGCTCAACCCAATATTACAGATAGTATTCACTTGAATTGTAAGTTGGGTATTACAAATTATGACTATACGGATACCAACTTGCGTTTTTTTATTGCATATATCACACCAGAGGGTAATATGTATGTGCCAGCTGGGCGCAATAAAGGCACTTCGCAATTGCCGGATTATGATGCTGTAATAACTAAGTACGGTAAATTTCTTGACACAACAATAAGATGGCAAAAAACTTTTGGTGGCAGCAAGGATGACTATATTGTAAAATCTTTAGAACTTCACAACGGTAATTTACTTTTGGTAATACAAACAGCAAGTACCGATGGTGACCTTACTGGTATAGCACCTGGCTATGGCCAGCAGCAATGGGTGGTAATACTTGATAGTGCTACAGGCAATATTTTGCAGCAAGATGTATTGGCTGGGCCAAACGGGGCAAGCACAAGCACTATTTTTGAAAGTAGTACAGGATCCATTTACGTGTTAGGAGAAACCAATAGTGCAACAGGTAGCTTTACACATGCAGCTGGAAACACGCCTGATGCATTTTTAGTTAAGTATAATGCTAATTTGCAAAAGCAATGGACTATTTTTAGTGAAGAAAGGTCTATTGATGGTTTGAAAGGCCTCATTGAAGGGATTACGCCTGGTACATTACTAATAACGGGCACTATTGAAACAGATACTTTTTCTCAGTTTCCTCAACAGCCTGTGGTGTGCCCAAAGCATTGGTTGATTGACACTAATGGTAACACAATTTGGTCGCGTTACCATTATGCACAAAGTGGTTTATTTAGTGGCGGTGTATATAGCTTTGTTAATCCAAGTGGTACTGGCTATTTAAGCGTAGGTGTTAGTGGCTATATAGGCCCGCCGCAAACCTACCGTAATTCTACTGATTCGTTGCAGTCTCCTGTACCTGAGTATGCCAATAATATTATGCTAATGAAGTTGGATGCGAGTGGCAGCTTATTAGATTGCAAAAGTTATGGAGCAGATTGGCATCCTGACCCTACTCGTCAGAGTTTTTTTCCTCCTGGTGTTGTAAACAAATTACAAGCTTGCATTTACCAAGGCGATTTGTGGTTTGCGTATAGCCAACATGCTCATTTTGGCGACATGGGTACAGTAGACACTACGGGTGCACCTGCTGGCACAACAGTTTTTATTGGCAAAGCAGACACAAATTTGGTACTCCGCGCTCGCACTAAAATAGATACAAAAGGTTTTGACGATTGTAGTATGCTAATACCTACGCCAACTGAATTATGGCTAAAAGGATCTACAAGGAAGTATACATTGCCCGAAGGTACACCTTTAGCGATGTCGTGTTTGGCAGATTCTGCAGAGGGTGGTTGGTGGTACAGTTTAACCAATTTTCCTTTAGCGCTTAGCAATGCAAGCACTGCTAATAGTACTTTGATAGTATATCCAAACCCTGTAAGTGGCAATTGCAAAGTACTTGTGCCTGCCACGCTACAAGGCAGCAAGGCAATGCTAAAGATCTATAGCAGCGAGAGCAAACTACTTGAGACAATACCTATTTCTGCTGGCAGTAAAGAGTGCACTATTGCAAGTGCAAACTATACCGCAGGTGTGTATTATTTGCAACTTGTAAGTGGTCGCAAAAAGTATATAGGCAGAGTAGTTGTGCAGTAAGCTAACTCGTTTCGTAAGGTCTTTGACCTTACGAAAGTGTAATGTGGCTTTTAGCCACAAAATACAAAAGTTTGTATTACTATGGACAAAGTCCAAATGACGCTTACTTAAGGTTACAAACGAAATTAGCTGGATACTACTTTCTTCGCAGATCTGTGTCATCACTATTGCTTTTACCTACGTTGCATGTTTCACAAAGTGTCTGATAATTGTCCATTTCATTTTTGCCTCCCTTCGAACGAGGAATAATATGGTCAATATGCAAAATAATATTATCATCTGCACTCCTTCCACAAGATACACATTGCCAATGATCTCTCTTAAATACTTGCCATCTAATTCCTGCTTGCACCTTGATCTTGTTTGCAGCTATTGCCTTTACGGTTTCTAGATCTGTAAGTTCATTTTGTTTAGAAGGCTTGTCGTTTTGTGAGAAATACTTCAAATAGTAATTTGCGAGATTTTTTTCTAACTTGTCAATATCGTTTCCAATGTTTGGTTCAACACCTAGTGATAAATTAAGAAAAGCATTGAGAATAGGAAACAGCATTACATTTGAATAGATTATTTCATTTATTTGTTCATAGGCTATTGGAAATTCATAGGGTCTTGAACAAAATAATACTTCGTAATGCTTATGCTCAAATTTAGCTTTAAGGTTGTTGTGTATTGAAATTATGTTTTCAAATTCTCTATGAAATTTCACATTAGCCCTATTGGTAAGCGACAAAATATTCATCAATTCTTTGTCTATATAGTCATAAAATTTTCTGTGTGTTTCCACAGAAAAATTCTTTACATAGCCGTAAAATAGAAAATTATTTAACCCTAATTCACATAATTCCATCCCTAAAATTGTAGCTGTGATTTGTGCTTCACTATTGTCAGAGCGTTTTAATCCTTTCCATTTATTCTTAGTTCTCTGGCCATACAGCCAAATTGCGGCCCGTTTATAGTCATACTTAACAGGTTTGGTTCTCTGCCCTTTTGAAGTTCTAAACTGTGGAGATTTTCCTACAGTGCAATTTTGAAAAAAATCAAAATCGTACATTTCTGAAATTCGTGAAATCACTTCATTATTTATGATTTCAAGCTTGGGCAAAATTGAATATCGAATAGCGTCTGCTTTCAGTTGTAAATCATCAATTAAAAATAAATTTTTATCGTCATTGTCAAATATTATGTCTTCAATTTTCATTGTCGAGCTTTGCCAATTGGCTCATTAGATTAGCAATAATAGATTTATGCCCACATTTTACCAAATTTATCAACTTTGCTTTCTAAGGCTTGCTTCGTAAGGTCTGTGACCTTACAAAGTGTATTGTGGCTTTTAGCCACCCAATACAAAAGCTTATAATAAGGTTGACAAAGTCCAAATGACGCTTACTTAAGGTTACAAACCTTAAGTAGCTGGGTAATTGCTTGTTTCAATATTGTAGTAGCTACGGCTTTACAAACACCTCTTTCACTTTCTCCAAGATACTCACCACAGCAGGGCAAACCAAAGTATTGCGATAGGTAAGTTCTGTAATTTGTATAAAATTTTTTCTATCGGTATGTGGGTACTCGCGGCAAGCAGTGGGGCGGCTATCGTAAATGCCGCAATAGTTGTCGCTGTCTAAAAATGTGCAAGGGCTACTTTGCAAAACATAATCGCCGTCTTCGTCAATTCGTAAATATTGTCGCTCAAAATCTACCGCTTTCATGCGCAGTGCTTTGGCGGCACGCTCTATGTCTTTGCTATAAAAAATGGGAGAGGTGGTTTTGCAACAATTGGCGCAGTCTAAACAATCTATCTGCTCAAAAGCTTCATTATGAGCAGCTTGCATGGTAAGGTCCAGTTTGGCGGGCTTCTTTGTTTTTAGCCACTTCAGGTACTTATTATTTTCGTCTTTTATGGCTACACCATGCTGTATTAGGCTTTCTAGGCGCTCCGTCATAACACAAATATAATACTATAAAGCCCTTGCTATGGGCTATTGTGGCTGCTGGCGGCAAATTTTTAGGGTCTAGGCTTTTGCATAGTGCACATTTGTTGTACCTTTCGCTGCCTACAAAGAAAAAATTAAAGCACTTATAAATTAAATGAACACTAAAGCTCTACTTACACTCCTGGCCTTATTGGGCTGGATCTTGTTTTGTAACTGGTGGTGGTGCAGCAATAAAGAAAATTGCGACTGCGATAAACTTGCCACCGACACAGCTGCTCCAACCACTACAACTGGCGATGGCAATGCTAGCATTACTTTTAATGCAGGCAGTGCTGGTGCTATTACAGGTGCCAATTGGACAAACATGCGCGATAGCTTGCTTAACCTAGTACGTGCAGGCAAGCGCCTAAATATTGTTGGCTATTATGGCAGCAAAGAACAAAACCCGACTAAATTTCAAAACCTTGGTATCGCACGCGCAGATTCTATCAAGCAATTGTTTTTGGCTGCAGATGCTAGTTTAAACAAAAGTCGTTTTACCACTATTGGCGAATTGCGCGATAATTTAGATAATGCCACTGCGCCATTTGATGCCTCAAGCATTGCAGCACTAGATACTGTTGCCACACCAAAGGCAGAAGGCGGCGTTGTTGCAACAGATAGTAATGATATACTTATTTACTTCCCTACTGGTAGCGCCAATAAAACGCTTAGCAAAGAAGTAGATGATTATCTTATTAAACTAGGTGCACGCTTAAAGGCAAGTGGCGAAAAGGCTGCTATTATTGGTCATACAGATAATAAGGGCAAATTCGAAAGCAATCTAAAGCTTAGTCAAGATCGTGCTGCGCAAATCAAAGGTTTACTTGTAAAAGACGGTGCTGTAGAAGCCAATCTTACTACAGAAGGTAAAGCCGACAAAGAGCCAATTGGCGACAATGCCACTGATGCTGGCCGCGCTCAAAACCGCCGTGTAGAAATTAAAATCACTAAATAGCACACCCACACCCAAACACTCACCCACTCACTATACACACACAACAACAATTCAACAATTCAACAATATAACAAGATATATAACAATACAACAAGTCAATCAACAATTGACAACCAACAATCAACAACCAACAATTTACCAATAAATCATCATGAACACAACACTCATCGCTTCACTTTTTTGCATGGACAACCTCTTGCCAATTTTAGTAGGACTACTTGGCGCAGCATTATTGGGCTACCTTTTACGTGGCTTTATGGGCGGTAGCGGCGGCAGTGGTAGCACTGATTTGCAAGCTGCCAACGACAAACTTACAGCAGACTTAGCTGCAGAGCGCGAGCGCAATGCCAAACTAGCTAGTGATGCCAAAAGAAAGAAAGGCAACGATGCACAAGCCTTTGCAGTAGCTGCTCCAAAAAATGACGGCGAAATAGATAACCTTAATAACAAGATTAAAAATCTTCGCCTAGAACTTAAAGCAGAGCAAGACAAAGCTGCCGCACATATTGCAGAAGCAACTGCGGCAAAAGAGCGCGCTAAGGCTGCAACTACTTTGAACAGTGAAGTAGAAACCCTAAAGACACGCATACATGGCCTTACTCGCGCATTAGATGCATCTAAAGCAGAAGCAGATAAGTATCGCGATGATTTTGAAAATGCTAATAGCGAGCGCAGCCGTTTGAGTGCGCAATTAAGTGGCAGCGATCTTGGTGCTATTAAAAAGCAAGTAGAAAAATTAGAAAACGATTTACAAGCGGCTCGCATGACCAATGCAAGTTTACAGGCTGAAAACGATCGTTTGCAAGCAGGACCTAAAACAGTTTATAGCGCGCAATCTAGTTCCGACGATAAAATTGCAAGCGCTAATGCCGCAGAACTTCGTGATACAATCGCAGCCTTAAAGAAAGAACTTGGCGACGCAAAGTTTGAAGCAGAGCGTTTGAAGAAAGATAGCGAAACGGCTAAGATGGCAATCAATGTTGCAGTAAACGATGCCAATACAAAGAGTAATCAAGAAATAGCGGACTTAAAGCGTCAGTTGAAATTAGCTGAAGCAGATGTTGTTCGTGCGCGCGACGAGAATACGCGCTTAGCACAAATGCGTGCAGGTACTTCTGTTGAAATAAAGCAAGCTGAAGCGCCAAGTGCACCAGCAGCGCCGGCAGTAGAAGAAAAACCGGCACCTGTTGCTGAGGCTACGCCAGTAGTGGAAGAGACACCAGCAGCAGTTGAAGAAGCTCCAGCAGCAGTGGAAGAGACACCAGCAGCAGTTGAAGAAGCTCCAGCAGTTGCTGCAGCACCAGTAGCGCCAGCACAAGTCGACGATTTGAAAATTGTTGAGGGTATTGGCCCAGTAATTGAGCGTATACTTAACGAAGGTGGCATTACTAGCTTTGCACAAGTTGCTAGTATGAGTGCTGAAGATATTAGAGCTGTACTAGAAGCAGGTGGCAATAAGTTAAACGATCCTACCACATGGCCAGAGCAAGCAGCATTGTTGCGCGATGGTAAGATGGAAGAGTTCGAAAAACTAGCAGCTGAATTAAAAGGCGGACGTCGTGTAGACTAAAAACCTTACAACAAAAAATGCAAAGCCCTCGAGTGTAAAAACTTGAGGGCTTTTTCGTTTGATTGGTTGTGTGGGGTGGTTTAAACCGCAGAGACCGCGGTATAGTGTTTGGGTTTGGGCGCGAATAGGGTTTGTGTTTGGGTGTGAATAGGGTTTGTGTTTGGGTGTGAGTTTGGGTTTGCGAGTGCGTGTGCTTAACCGCAGAGGGCCGCAAAGTTTTTCGCAAAGTACGCAATTAGGTCACATAGAAATCCTTCGTGAGTCTTAGTGCCTTAGTGGTTGAATAGTGTTTGCAGTTAAACACACTCACACTATTTTCGCAAACCCTCGTGCAGCAAATCATCTTACAATTTGTTTTACCTTTGAAGTAATGAAGTTCATGCTCCGCAATAGTATTTTTTTGATAATGCTTTTTGCATTTCAACAGACAGTCAATGCGCAAGTAAAGTATTTTACGGCCACCATTAATTGTACGCAAAGCAGCAGCTATTGTGGCGGTGCAGCCCCCGATGACGAACTCTTAGAAGAACTTGCAAAACAAAAACCACATATCGGCGCAGTATACTATATCGTAAAGGGCAGCAAGCGTAGCAGCAAAATATATAAAAAAGTAACTGCCGATGCCAATGGTGTTATTAAAGTAGTACTGCCAGCAGGCAAATATGCTGTGCTTCGCGAAGACCAAATCAAAAAATTTGTTCCATCCATAAACGACCAGTATTGGCTGTGGGACAATAAGTGTTTGCAAGCCAAGCACGAGCAACCATTGTTGTTGATGACAGTAAACAAGCATGCATCTTTTGACCTTCATGTGCACAAGGATTGCTTTTGGCAAAATGCATGTGGCATCTACAAAGGCCCATTACCAAGTTAGTATGTATGGCACAGGAAATCTATAAAGACAAACTTGCCGTAAGCGCAAAAGACAGTAATGCTTGGCGTAAATGGTTAGAAAAAAACGGCACAAAAGAAGATAGCGTTTGGCTTATTATATACAATAAAGATAGTGGTGTGCCAAGCCTCACCTATTCGGAAGCCGTTGATCAAGCGATTTGTTTTGGTTGGATAGATGCTGTGCCCAATAAGCGCGACGACAAAAGCCGCTATCAGTACTTTGCACGTCGCAGCCCTAAAAGCAATTGGAGTCGAGTTAACAAGCAAAAGGTAGAACGCTTGTTGGCAGAAGGCTTAATTGCGCCCGAAGGTTTAGCTTCAATAGAACTAGCCAAACAAAATGGCACATGGGATGCATTAAATGACGTTGAGAATTTACTTGTGCCAATAGATCTTGCAAGTTTGTTTAAAAAGGATAAAAAAGCGCAACAGCATTTTGAAAGTTTTAGTAGAACTGTTAAGCGTGCCATATTAGAATGGTTGCAAAGTGCTAAAACTGATGCTACAAGGCAAAAACGACTAGAACAAATTGTACGTATGGCAGCTGTAGGTAAGCGTGCTCAATTTGATAAGGAATAACTAACGCACTAGACGTGCATTATGTGTGTTTTGCATAAATACTCTATTGTGAGTATTGTAGCCGTATGCCCTAGGATACACCTTTGTATCAAATTTCAAGATCATGTTTACAAACAAACTACTCAAGGGCTTAGCAATGGTTGCCTTATTAATTGCATCAACATTTAACCTACAAGCACAAAGTAGCTCCGAGGATTTAGATACGAAAGCTGTGGCAATGGCATCAAATCTAGTGGATGTAATAGCTTCGTGCGATGCACCAGGTGGTGTTGCCTCACTAAAAGGACAAACTGTACAAGCTAATGATAGCCTCGGTATCTACACCTGTAAAGAAACCATGGGTGCTGATAGTACCACCTTAATTCTTGTTGGCGATAAAGGCAAAGAAATGGGCACGGCAATTTATCACTATACCATTGGCGAAGAAAGCTGCACAATTGCTGGCAAAGGCTATGGTGTGCTTAAGAATCTGATCATAGAAAAAAAGAACTGGAAGCACGAGGACAAAACTGAAGATGGTAAGTTAACCTATACATTGTCTGATGATTCTGGTGTACCTCGTGTAATGGTGGTAATTGATTCAGAAAAAATGACGATGACGCTTGTTGTGCTTATGCTTTGCGGCTAGGCAGTAGCTGTGCAAATTTTTTTTGAACAAAAAAGTTACATCATGTTATTACATAAACTAGGGCAAAGCTTGGCAATTATTGCTGTGTTATTTGCATCCGCAAATACAGCGCAAGCACAAACAAACAGTGACGATAACGATACTAAATCGGTAATTATAGCAACAAAATTTGTAGAAGTTATTGCAGCCTGTCAGGCAGAAGGTGGAGTGTCGTCCCTAAAAGGGCGAATGGTAAAGCAACTAGATCGTGGCGGAATTTATACCTGTGCCGAAAATAATGGCGCCGATAGTACCACACTAATACTAGTTGGTGAGCCAGGTAAAGAAAGTGGTGCCGCAAGCTTTTACTACACCATTGACTCTGACAACTGCATTATGGCAGCTAAAGCATACGTACATCTCAAAAATGCTCTTGTAGAAAGTAAAAGTTGGAAGCAGGAAGAAAAAACAGAAGGAAGTAAGCTTTCTTACATACTTTCTGATACTGATGATATGCCACGAGTAACGGTGGTAGTAGATAGCGAAAAAAATACAATGGTCATTGGAATGATAGTGTTATGCAACTAAGCGATTAGGCTTGGAACACAAACCATAACATCTTAGGCGGCTTTTGCAACAAGGCCGCCTTTTTAATTCGAAATAATTTGCAAAATGTGTAGATTGCAAGTCATGCAAGATTTGCCAAACTATATTGCCATTTGTTTTATCCTCACAACATTGCTTTGCCTTGTTTTGCTTATGCAAGCTATTCGTCGTGGGGATAAGCTCGCTACTCAGCTAGTTGGTATTATCTTGCTTTGTCTAGTGGTGTGGCTAATCGTTCAAAGTGCGCTTGCTTTGAAAGGCATATATAGCAGCAATACAGGCACAATGCCACCAAGAATTTTAGTGCTAGGTATATTGCCTGCATTTATTTGCATTGCTTGCTTATTTATCACTAAAAGGGGTATATCATTTATTGATAGTTTATCGCTCAAGCACTTGCATTATGTTCATGTTGTACGTGTACCGGTAGAAATAGTCCTGTATTTTTTAGCTGCACAAAAAGTAATTCCAGAATTAATGACCTTTACAGGACGAAACTTCGATATTTTAGCAGGGCTTACGGCGCCGCTTATTGTAATGGTAGCATTTACACAGACAGCTGTGCACAAGCGATTGTTACTTGTTTGGAATTTTGCGTGTTTAGCTTTACTCATCAACATTATTGTGCACGGTTTACTTTCTGCACCATCTCCTCTACAGCAATTGGCCTTTGATCAACCAAATATTGCCATCTTGCATTGGCCTTTTAGTTTATTGCCAACGTTTGTAGTACCAGTGGTTTTGTTTTGTCATCTAGCAAGTATTCGAAAGTTAATGAGTTGATTGGTAAAAGGTCGATTGCCAATGGTTTAGTTAAGTGACTCCAGTGGTCTAGCAATTCAGCAATCCATCAATTAGCAACCAACAATCAACAACCAGCAATCCAACAATTCAAAAATGTAATCCAACAATCAACAATCAGCAACCAACAATTTAGCAATTCAACAATTTAGCAATGCAATCCAGCTATCCAACAATCAACAACCAGCAATCAACAATATAACAATGCAACAATTCAACAATTCAACAATACTTTCCTACCTTGTGGTTTCTAAAATAATTGTCGTATGAATAAGAAACTAGCATTAGTAACAGGGGCAACAGGTGGACTAGGAACGGCTATGTGCCAAAAACTCAGCAAAGATGGCTATCAAGTAGTGGCCAATTATAGAAGCGAAGAAAAAGCGCAAGAGTGGAACCTCAAAATGAAGCAAGAAGGCTATGAAATGATTATGGCGCAAGGTGACGTCAATGAATTTTCATCCGTGCAAAATATGATTGCCAAAGTGCAAGAAACCTATGGTGAGATTGCAGTGCTTGTCAACAATGCTGGTATTACACGCGATACGCCTTTTTGGAAAATGAGCTTCGAGCAATGGGATGAAGTAATCAAAACAAATTTGTACAGTGTTTTTAATACAACAAAAGCAGTTATTGATGGCATGATAGCTCAAGGCTTCGGTCGTATCATCAATATTTCTTCAGTTAACGGGCAGCGTGGACAATTTGGTCAAACAAACTACTCTGCGGCAAAAGCTGGTATGCATGGCTTTACAAAAAGTCTCGCAATGGAGCTAGCGAAGAAGGGCGTTACGGTTAATACAATTTCGCCAGGTTATATCGCTACGGATATGGTAATGGCTATCAAAGAAGAAGTGCGTAATAAAATTGTAGAACAAATTCCAATGGGACGTCTTGGCGGCACAAACGAAATAGCACATCTTGTATCCTTTTTAGCAAGCGAAGATGCTGCTTATATTACTGGTGCTAACTATGCAATTAATGGCGGGCAGCACGTGTATTAGCGCTATTTGCGGCAATACAAGCAATGCTATGGTTTTTGGGTTACAATCAATTTGTGTAACTTTGTGTGATGGTTACGGATTTTAAATCGCTCGATTTAACTAAGAAGTATTCATACGCTGACTACTTGCTTTGGCGATTTGCCGAAAGGGTAGAATTAATTAAGGGTTTAATTTATAAAATGAGCCCTGCACCATCTGAACGGCATCAATACATTTCAGGTAACTTATATGTAGAATTAAGGAGGTGCGTCAAGAAAGGGAAATGCAGAATATATGCCGCACCATTTGATGTTAGACTGAGCGCAACGACTACAAAAGACAGCGAAGTATATACAGTTGTACAGCCAGACATATGTGTAGTATGCGATCTTACCAAGTTAGATGAGCGCGGTTGCATGGGTGCACCGAATCTGATTATTGAAATTGTTAGTCCTGGCAATACACGCCGAGAATTAGAAGATAAATACGCATTGTATGAAGAAAACGGCGTGCAAGAATATTGGATTGTACAGCCAAGCGACGAGACGATAAGCGTGTTTGATCTCGTGGAAGAAAAATATGCTTTGAGAAAAATCTACAGCAATGATTGCGACATTAGTATAAATGTCTTAGACGGGGCAATCATCAATTTGAAAGATGTATTTAGTTGATTTGACCATATTGGCGCTAACAATGCGACAATTCAGCAATGCAACAATGTAACAAGATAAATACTCCATATGTAGTATTGCCCACGGTCTAATGTCAAGGTAGTTTTGCTATCTAAAATATTAGTACCATGACCAAATTACTCACTACCATCGCATTTTTAGTACTTAGTTGCAACGCTTTTGCAACAACACGCACGCTTAACAATAACGTGCCTAGTCCAGGGCAATTCACAAGCTTTTCGGCTTGTCAAGCAGCCAGTAGCAATGGCGACACCATCTTGGTGCAAGGCAGTCCAATAAACTACAATACTTTCTCGCTTAGTAAAAGGCTTACTATAATCGGACCGGGCCACAATCCTACTGACAAGCAAAATCCCGTAAAAGCACAAGTGGACTATATTGCTTTTAATATCGGTAGTACAGGGTCTAAAGTGTTTGGCCTAGATGTTTACGCGCCTTATATCCCATCAGGGCAAACCAATGTAGATAGTGTAACCATTGCACTTTGTAGAATTAATTACCAATTTTACGTACAGGCAGGTGGTGCCAATGCTTGGATTTTTGATGGCAACGTATTTAGTTTTAATGGTAGCAATGTAGATCTAGGAGGACACTCATTTGGAGACGGTATTTTTAGGAATAATATTTTTAACGGCGAGCTTATTTATTTAGGTTACAGCTACATTGGTTATAATTATATCATCAACAATATCTTCCTTGGCGATAACCCATGGACTTTCAACTACTGCAATAATGGTTACGTGTATAACAACATTTTCTACCGACAGGTACCTACTGCAGTAAATGGTTCTATGGTTTATAGTAACAACGTTGGCTTTGGCGGTGTTACAACTTTTCCAAATGGTACTAATAGCGTTGGTGTAGACCCATTGTTTGTAACACCAATTGGCTCAGGTGCATTTTTCAATTATGCAACTGACTATCACCTACAGGCTACTTCGCCATTTCTTACCTATGGCAATGATGGTACACAAGTGGGCATCTATGGTGGAACAACAGGCGACTACAACCAAAATGGTATGCCGCGTAATCCATACATCAAAACCTTTACGCTAAGCGGTCCTACAAGTGTAAACTCGGGCGATAGCTTACAAATTTATATTAAAGCAAAGGTGCGCAACTAATCTGTAACGCCGATTCTTCACTAAAACGCTGTTACAACTATGATCAAGTTACGCTTTATCGTAAGCTCGCTAGCATGTTTGCTGCTGCCCTTTGTGGCGCTAGGGCAAATAAGCACAGCTGAGTATTTCTTCGATACGGATCCAGGCGTGGGCAACGCAACTACAATTGCGGTTACTAGCTACAACGCCGACTCTGCAGAAATTGCAGGGCAAATTCAAGTGCCTACAAGCTTAGCACCTGGCGCACACAAGGTGTTTGTACGCTTTGCAAAAGTAATTGCAGGTGCACCTAAATGGGGTTTAACGCAAGAGCAAGCTTTTTATATTCTTAGCAACGGAGCAAGCATTACCGCACTTGAGTATTATTTTGATGCCGACCCAGGCGTAGGCAATGGCATAGCCTTACCACTGACTACGCAAAATGATACAGCAATCTATCTAGGGAAAATTTCTACCGCAGGGTTAAATTTTGGCGCACATAAAGTATTTGTAAGAGGACGCAATCTTTATGGCTCATGGGGCTTAGTAGATATGCAGCCTTTTTTTATTAATCAAAGTGGTGCAGTGATTGCTGGAGGCGAATACTTTTTTGATACCGACCCAGGCGTGGGTAATGGTATTGCAATTGCCTTGAATGCCGCAGCCGATAGTGCAGTTTTTAATGGCAATATCAGCACTGCTGGTTTGCCAGGTGGCAAGCACGTGCTATATGTTCGCACAAGAGATTTTTCAGGTAGATACAGCGCTACAGAGGCAAAACATTTCTTTATTAATACTACACCAATTCTCGCAGAGTATTTTGTAGATACCGATCCTGGTGTAGGAGCTGGTACACCAATTAATCTTACACTTACAACTGCTGGTACTGCAGAGTACACAGGTAATATCGCCATACCAACTAGTGTCGGTACTGGCACACACAAGTTGTATGTACGTGCTTTAGACAATGCAGGACAATGGGGTTTAGTGGACAGTCAAGGTTTTACAATTTTGTGCGATAAGTGGTTTAGAGATTTTGATAATGATGGCTATGGCAATATCAACGACACCTTACGTACCTGCGTGCAACCCAATGGCTATGTCAACAATGGCTTGGATTGCAATGATAATAACGCCTTGGAAAAACCTGGCCAGTTGTGGTATGTAGATGCTGATGGCGACGATTATGGTATTGCGCCTGCGATTGCATCATGTACACGACCTCCTAATGCATTTGCTGCTAGCGAACTTATTGCAAGCACAACAGATTGCAACGACAATGCTGCTACTGCTTACCCAGGTGCAACAGAAATTTGCGATGGCATAGACAACGACTGTGACGGCGCTGTCGATGAAGGCTTGTTGTTTACTTACTATTTTGACGGCGATAATGATGGCTATGGTGTTGTAAGTACTACTACAATTGCATGTTCTGCACCAGCTAACTATGTAGCACTGAGTGGTGATTGCAACGATGGCAATGCTGCTATCAACCCACTAGCCACTGAAGTGTGTGATGGCATAGATAACAACTGCAATGGTCAAACAGACGAAGCATTACTTACCAATTACTACCCTGATATTGATGGCGATGGTTTTGGCAATACAGCGGCAGTACTTGCTGCTTGTACTCAACCTAGCGGGTATATTACAACAGCAGGCGATTGCAACGATAATAACAGCTTAATAAATCCACTTGCTACTGAAGTTTGCGATAATGTAGATAACGATTGCGATGGTCTTATAGACGAAGGCGTAACGACAGTATTCTATCGCGATTTTGACGGCGATGGTTTTGGGAACGCAACAAACACAATCAATGCATGTTCGCAACCAAGCGGCTATGTAAGCAATAGTACGGACTGCAACGACAACGCTGCAACGGTTTATCCAGGCGCAGTAGAAATCTGTGATGGTTTAGACAACGATTGCGATGGCGATATCGATGCCGCTGATGCCAATGTTGTGCTTAATACTTATTATGCCGATAGTGATGGCGATTCCTATGGCAATATCAACAATACACAGCAGGCTTGCACAGCGCCAGTTGGTCATGTAAGTAATAGTACCGACTGTAATGACGCCAATGCCAATGAATATCCTAGTCAAGTTTGGTATATAGATGCAGATGGCGATGGCTATGGCACTGGGGCAACTATTATTCAGTGTTTGCAACCGGCTAATGCTTATCTGCCTTCTTCGCTAGATAGTATTGCTGGCGATTGCAACGATAATAATCCTGCCATCAAGCCAAATTCGCAATACTTTACATTTAGTAGTGGTGTATATGCCAATGCAGTAGTAAGCCCATTACAAGGAAGTACTTACACTACATTTACATTTGAAGTAATGTATGTTGATAGTAGCAATGCCATGCCACCTGCTAGCTATCCGCGTGCAATTTTAGACTTTGAAGCCAATGGCGTTTACACTGGTGCCAGCGATAGAACAATTTTATTAAGTGCCGCCGATGTATCAGACAGTATTACTTCTGACGGAAAAAAATACATAGGCACTATCAATGCCTTACCTATCGGTGCGAACTACCAAACAATTATTCAAACGAATGTCCAATCATGTGCAGTGAATTTTGGTCCTTTCAATTATCCTGACGTGGTTGTCTATCCTGATTTACAAATTTTTGCCAATGATATTACATTCAGCACAAGCAATCCAAGCACTGGATCTCCGCTAACTGTGTTCGCAACGATACACAATGTAAGCGATTTTCCGGGCAACAATTTTGTCGTGCATTTACGCAATCAATACGATACTACCCTTGTGTACCCTGACATTACGGTAGCCACAATTGCACCGCATAGTAGTATGCAGGTGAGCTGGAACATTACTACACCTAGCGTACCGTCGTGGTGCCCAATGCAGGTATATGTTGATTATGCCAATGCTATTCCAGAAACAAACGAGCTTGATAATACCGCCGTGCGACCGTTTGTAAATGGCAACTATAATTTGCCGGGCCGCATCGTTGTAACAGCCGAAGTTACCCCACAAGTAAGCACAACTATTGCAAATTTTAATTTAACCTTAAGCGGAAAAGCACACTATAGCGGCGTTGCAGTACCACTATTAGACAGCAGTGTGGCAGGCGCCACTGTAAGTGCATCAATTGTAGAAACTGGCGCACAGTTTACAGGTTATACCAATTCGCAAGGCAATTATGCCATGAGTTTTCCAAAGCCGCTCAATCCAGGTTTGTATCACATGCAAGTGCATGTTACCGATTACACTTTAGATGGCGATACTACAACAACATTTACTATTGTGTACGTAGCACCGCCATGTTTTGCAGATATTACAGCAAGCATAGCACTAAGCCCGCATACAAGCTATGCTGGATTTTCGTCAAATACAATTTTTGTTGGCGACTCTGTGAGCGGTACAATCACTATTACTAATAATGGTTGCTTTACAACAGGTACTGCCATGTACACTGCTGTTTCTCAGACGGGTGGCTCGCTTAGTATACCAAGTTTTACTGTTCCAGCTCTTGCACCTGGTGCAAGCTACTCTGTAGGCTTTAGCAATATCGTGTACAATACAATTGGTACTGCCGCAATTACAGTACAAGCAGATGCGTACAATGTAGTGAACGAATTAAATGAATCAAATAATGGCACGGTGGCGCTCATTAATGTAATAAGTCCTTTGCCGGATTTATCAAGCACACTTGGTTCTAACGGCTATTACAGCGAGTGTAACTTACCAACAAGTGTTAGTTTTACAGTAGTCAACGGTGGAGGATCACCAGCATTTGGTGTAAACTGTAAATTATATCGTAGTAAAAATGGTGTGCTTGTCGATTCGGTTATACATACAATCGCTGTCGTTGCTGCTAATTCATATAGTAGTGTAAGTATTCCGTTTAGCTATGATGCTGGTTTAAACTATTATACATATGCATTGCAAGCGGACTATACCAATAGTATTGCTGAACTCAACGAGAGTAATAACAACAGTGGTGTGATATTTACAGCTACGGCTTGCAAACCCGACCTAGTGATTGGCGGTTGTATGGCTGTAGATGTAGCTAGTAGTAACGCACAGTACAGCGGTACCTTAACTGTTACAGCAACAATTGGCAATGTTGGTAACGCGGCAATAACTACGCCAATAGATGTAGTATTTAACTTAAGTGGCGGCACAAGTTACACTGTAATACATACAGGTGGTTTGGCCGCTGGCGCAAATGCCACAGTAAGTACAACGATTACAGCACCTCCTCCGGCAACACAAACCATTAGTGCTACTGTTGATCCAACTAATGCATACAATGAATTCAGTGAAGGCAATAACATGGCTGTAGGAAATATGTGCGTTGATCTTTTTCCTGCTGCGCTTTGCTACGGTGTAAACTTTTGGGATATCGTTTACATCAAAAATCAAGCGGCAGTGCCTTACCTAGCATTGGGTACTGCCAATTTGTACACTGCGCAAAATGTAGCAGTTAATGTAAGCGTTAGTGGGCCTGGTATAAGTGGTATGCAAGATTTAGGTAACATTATTGTGCCAAGTGCTACGCAGAATTGCATTTGTCCTTTGATGATTTCTGCTGCAAATACTTTTGTATTTGCCAATGCTGGCATCTACACTTTTACCTTTACGGTCGATGCAAACAATGCCTATACAGAGTGCAATGAATCAAACAATGTAATGGTTCGCACTGTTACAGTACTTGAACAGCCTGATATGCGCATACTAAGCCAATATATCAATCCTAGTTTGCTCAATCCTAATGTAGGGCAGGCGGTAACCTTTGATATTAGCTACGATAATGTGGGGGTACAAAATATTGCCGACACAATGGAATTGATGTTGCGTGTAAATAATACTAATATCGATAGTGCGCAAGTATTTGGGTTAACTACTAATGATAACAATACACATCACTTTGCAACGACTTGGAGCAGCACTATACCTGGTGTACATATTGTTCGCGCTATTATCGACCATGATGCAGAAGTAGTCGAACTCAACGAACTTAACAACGAAGCTACACGCGCCATTATAGTAGGCGAATTACCAAATATGTATTTCAAGAAAATATTTGCTACGAATGTTGTTCCAAATATTGGCGATCAAATTGCTATTACAGGTAATGTTGGTAATAGTGGCGATAGCTATGCCGAGGCAGATGTACGCTTTAGTTACATCGATAATGCCAACGATACTATTTTAATCGGTCTTACTCATGTGCAAGTGCCGGCAAATGATAGTGTTATCTTTAATATGCCGTGGACGGTAGCCGATGCAAAAACAAATATTATTGCTGAAATTATCAATACAACAAGTTTAGAAGCCACCTACGACGACAACGATAGCGTGATTGTATTAGGCAACATGATAGTAAGCGCTAGCGTGATTCCTGCATGTGATACCTTAGCCAATGGTATTGCGATTGCAAATGCAGCTGGTGGTGACGCACCATATACCTATCAATGGCAAACTGGCTTAGTGAACGATAGTATTATTGGCGCTGCTGGTAGTTATACTGTAGTAGCAACAGATGTGTTTGGGCAAACTGCAAGTACGGTCGTTGCAATCAATGCCCTTGCAAGGCCAACGGTTTCGGCAAACGCTACACCTACAAGTGTATTGGTTGGAAATTCTGCGGTATTGCTGGCTTCTGGAGCAAGTACTTACACATGGGCAAACGCTGCAACGCTTAGTGCCACTATTGGTGCAATGGTATCCGCGCAACCTGCCGTTACAACAATCTACACCGTTACAGGTGCAAGCAATTACGGCTGTACAAATACCGCCACAGTTACACTAACCATTATTCCACTGGTTCAGATGGACAGTGCGCACAGTACAGCGCCAAGTTGTGCTACAAGTAGCAATGGTAGTATTATAGTGTTTGCAAGCGGTGGTATTGCACCAATTAGTTATGCTTTATTGCCAAATACTGGTTTGCAAACAAGCCCTGGTGTATTTAGTAATTTAACTGCGGGCACATATACTTGTACAGTTACCGATGCCACTATGGCAACCACTACAACAATCGTTAGTATCTCAGCAGCAAATACATTTAGCGTGACCATAACTGCTAGTACCACTACAGTCAATACGCAAGATATGTTGGCCTTAAGCGTAAGTGGCAATGAGCCTATTGCAAGTGCAGTGTGGAATGCACCTGGTGGTTTGAGCGCTGTTGGTACAACATTTAATGCGCAAGTATTTGCTGTCAATTCTGGCATATACACAGTACAAGCTACTAGCATTAATGGTTGTATAGCTAATAGTACAATTAGTATTACAGTTATTGATCGTCCTATTATTGCTGCAAAAGTTCTGCTGAATGGTCCGTACCTCACGGCAATGCTTGCTATGACCGATTCTTTACGACAAAAGAATTTGATACCTCTTACACAACCTTATGGTGCTGCGCCATACAACCAAGGCGTCGCACATACTGGAACAGAAACAATTAGCAGCTCAGTACTAAGTGCAAGCGGCAACAATGCTATTGTGGATTGGGTATTGTTAGAATTACGTCATGCAACTACGCCAACAGTAGTAGTTGCAACACGTGCAGCACTATTGCAACGCGACGGCGATGTGGTGGATGTAGATGGTATAAGTCCAGTGTATTTTAGCACAGCACTAGCAGGTAATTATTTTGTTGCGATTCGCCATCGTAATCACTTAGGTATAATGACAGCTGCTGCTCTACCAATTAATGATATGGTTGCAACGCTAGATTTTACAGAATCAAGTACGGCACTTTATACGAAGTCTAGTCCATTGCATAATCCATCACCTGCTACAGGTGCAACAAGGCAAGTAGGTATGAAGCGCACGCTATACGCAGGCAATTGTAATTTATCAAGTGCAAGTACAGCAAGTATCGTTACATATAATTCTGCCAGCATCAGTGATAGAGCAGCATTGCTAGCCGCGGTGCCAGGCACAGCAACACTCAATGGTTATACCCAATACGACTGCGACTTAAACGGCTTTGCACGCTTTAATGGTTTGTTGCCAGATAGATTGGTGATTCTTCAAAATTGCTTTAATAGCACAACTTTAGTTGTACGAGAGCAGTTGCCGTAGTAGAAGTTGGAACAAGCAGGAACGGATAATCTGTTGCTTAGCTAAAACCTAAAATTCTCTTGCGCTGCTTTCAACAACTTCTGATACTTCTTTAGATTGAATTGCACATAGGTACTTGGCTTATGCGCCACTGCTGTTTCTTTTTCAGTGAGCTCGTCAAGTATGCCAAGCTTTGCAATTTTTCTTCTAAAGTTGCGCTTGTCTATTTTGCGATTAAGAATTGCTTCGTACAAAAGATTGAGCTGTGTGATAGTAAACTTCTTAGGTAATAGGTGCAAGCCAATTGGTTTTGCTTGAATATCGCTACGCAACTTGTTTAAGCCCGCCTGTAAAATTTCTAAATGGTCAAAGGCGAGTTCTTCAATATCATAAACAGGCAGCCATTGTGCCGACTTTGCAAAAGAAGAAGGATTAAGGGCGCTATCACTCATTTGAACTAAAGAGTAGTAGGCAATCGTCACAACACGCGCACTTGGTTCCTGACGAATGAACTTCAACCAATCTTTATCGCCTTTGGTTTCTGTACGGTTAGGGTCGCCAAAGGCGCCTATTTGTTCAAGATAGATGTTTTTAAGGCCGGTGAGTTCGTACAATATCCGATTTGCATTCTGATCAAGGTCTTGGGTATCCAATATTAAGTCGCCGGGTAACGCCAATCTGAGCTTTTTGCCCTGCGCATCCGCACCTCGCTCAATCGTCAGTACCATAAGCTTTTCTAAGTCAAAGCCAAATACTACACAGTCTACCGATATATGTGGGTTAAGTGCAGCATTTGAACTTATGTTCAGATTTTTTTTGATACTCATATATTAAAAGTTTCGTAGTATTGCGTTAGTGTACAAGTGACACTAAGTCCAATATTCGTGTTTTCTTCGTTAGCAGAAGGCTAAAGTATGGCAAAAATAAAGATGCAAAACACTATTGCGATATTATCTACAAAAGTCAGTGCGAGGGCAAGTACTTATACCGCTTTCTTTTGCAAAATTTTATTGACAATGTGTTGCTTTGGCTCATTGGTAACTAATGCGCAAACTACCATACAAAAAACAGAAAGTGGTTTTCAACTGATGCGCAACGGGCAACCTTATTATGTAAAAGGTGTAGGCGGTATCGTAAACTTTGATGACATGGTTGCAATAGGCGCCAATTCGCTACGTACTTGGGGTGTAGACGATGCCCAAATGATTTTAGACGAAGCGCAAAAGCGCGGGCTAACCGTAATGCTAGGTTTTTGGCTGCAGCATGAGCGACATGGATTTGACTACAGCAATGCTGCCAAGGTAAAAGCGCAATTAAACTATTTTAAGTCTGTTGTAGATAAATACAAGAACCATCCAGCATTATTGATGTGGGGAATTGGCAACGAACTCGATTTGCAGTACACCAATCCTATGTGTTGGAATGCTGTACAAGATATCGCAAAATACATTCATAGTGTAGACCCCAATCATCCTACCAGTACCGTAACAGCTGGTTTGGATAGCTTAGAAGTAGAGCACATCAAAGCACGTTGCCCAGATATAGATATTTACTGTGTAAATACGTACGGCGATATTGGCAATGTGCCTCAAAATATCAAGAAGTATGGTTGGCAAGGACCCTATATGATTACTGAGTGGGGACCAAATGGACATTGGGAAAGCCCAAATACAAGTTGGGGTGTAGCAATAGAACAAAGCAGTACCGAAAAGCGCGCTGTTTACGAGGAGCGTTACACAAAGTATATTGCAAGTGATCAAAACTATTGCCTTGGTTCGTATGCTTTTTTATGGGGAGCAAAGCAAGAATACACAGAAACTTGGTATGGTTTATTTAGTAAAGACAATATTGCCACAGAACCTATTGACGCATTGCAACTAGCGTTTACAGGTAAAGCGCCAACTAATCCTGCCCCAAGTATCGTAAGCCTTAAGCTAAATGGTAAGCTAGCCACAGATAACATTATACTTAAAGCAGAAGAAAAAAATGATGCAGTTGTAACCGTGACATTAGCAAGCAATGCTGCTGCACAATATAAGTGGCGCATTTTACAAGAAAGTACCGATAAAAAAAGTGGTGGCGATCAAGAGGAAGAAGCTGTTGAAATTGCAGGTTTAATAAAACCAACAAGTAATCCGCGCGTCATTAATTTTCGTGCACCTAAGAACGCTGGTAATTATAGGCTGTTTGTAAGCATTTATCACAACAACAAAATTGCGTACACCAATATTCCATTTAAGGTAGTTGCACGCGAGGCTGGCGACAAACAAGTACGATTTGTTCAATTTAAGTACACAGATATGGAGGCATTCAATCAGTAGGTAGTGATAAAGCATAGCCACATATTAATCTTTGTATTGCTGCTCTTAGGTAAAATATGCTTTGCACAAGATGCACAGCGTACACTTGCGAGTTCTTTGTTGCCAATAGACACCTTTCTAAAAAAAGAAGCGCCACTAGCACATAAAGGAAATTTTCCAAAGGCAGCGCAAGAAGTATTGGAAGGTTTGCAAATTAATGGGTACTACCGTTTTGTGACAAATGTGCGCAGAATGCAAGAAACTTATGCGCATTTAGAAAACAATCGCCACAATATTTTTGTTGGAGATGATGCACAAATTCCGCAATTGATGCTCAATATTGCTGGTACCACAAGTAGCAAAACAAGTTTTGGCACCGACTTGTTCATGTGGAGCCAAATGACGGGGCAAGGGCAATTAGAAAATGTAAAAGGCCTTAATCTTGGTATAAGTTTATACGGCAATATCAGCACAGACATCGGCAACTTTAATATTCGTACAGGCGGTATTAATTGGTATACTTTGTCACCATTTACTTTTCAAGCCAACAAAGGTTACAATCGTTATAGTTTGTACGAGCGCAACCCATGGGATCCCAATACACCAAAGGTTGATAGTCGCTACGAAACCTTTTATAGCGCTGGTGCTATTAATCAAGATCAGCGTTGGGGCAATCAAGCTTTTCAAGGCATTATAGTAGAAGGCACACAATTGCCCAATCGTTTAGAAATAAGTGGCATGTATGGCAAAACGCAATTTGATGGTGGCTTGGCACCATTGCCTAATAATTCGTTAGGTGGCAAAATAAAGAAAACGTTTAATGTTGAAGATTTTGTAAGCTTCAATTCATTTAACAATCGCAGTTTTGTGGATAGTATGGCCAAGCAATCTGTTGGCTTTAATATGCATACAATCGAGTATCAACAGCAATTTGGCAAAGTAAAAGTGTACGGAGAATTTGGCTTAGGACGCAGGTTTACAGACAACGTTACATCCCAATACGGGGAAGCAATTTCAATAAAGGCATCCCGTAATATTGGCAAGCATCATGCATTAGAGGTACATGCTTTTCGGATTAGTCCTCAAGTTTTTAATAATAGTTCTGTTTTTATTAATAGTAGTATACAGCAAACTACGCAAGTCAATGTGCTCAACCAGCCAGTGTTGTTGCCTGTGTCTAGTGCTGTGCTTCCAATCGGGCAGCTTTCTAATAATAGGCAAGGTGTAGAAGTAAATGCACAGCTCAATTTTGGCAAGTTCAAAAATTCTATCGGCTATGGTAATAGTGCAGAGATAGAAAATTTATCAAACCAACTAACCTACAGTCATCCATTTAACAATATTGCTTTGTCGCATTTTTGGCGTTGGGATTTTCCAAGTAATGTAGGGCCGTATAAGAATCTTAATAAGATTTATCGCAATGTGATAGAAACAGTCAACCTTACGCAAGTAGATTCTAATGGCAGTCCTTTGTATCGTAAGTATTTCAACACGATAGAATTAAATAGCAAGTTCAAAACCAAAATTGCACAAAAAGATCTTTACATTTTCTACTTAGGTAATTTTAATAGCGTTCAAAATAAATTCAATGCACTTTTTGACTTTACTAATGCCAGTTTATTGCGCACATACGATCACCAGTTGGAAATGTATCTTAAACTAAACAGTATGTTGGTATGGAATAACTATGTAAGCTACGAACGCATTGTAGCAAACTATGCCACACAAGTAGATTTACAAAGCGGTAGACCTAAAAATCAAACAGGCTACAGCTTTGCAACAGGGGCCGATGTGCAATTGAGTAAAAATGTTGGCTTGTACATACGGCAACGTTGGATGCGTTATGCAGATAAGAGTTTTGCCTTGGACAGGTATAAAGGATGGGAAACAAGCGTTGAATTAAAAGCATTTTTTTAGATAACAGTGAGAAAGTACTTACATATAAATTTAATTGTGCTGCTGCTGTTATGCAGTGTACAAGTATTTGCACAGAAAGAAAAAAAGGTAAGCTTCATAGGTGGTGCAAGATCTGTGATGAGCAACAATCAACTGGCCGTACGCGATAGTCTTGCAGATACAACTACTGCTCCACGCAATACAGGTGGTTATGCCTTAGTTGATATGGGTGTCAATATCAAGCCAAATAAAAGCACGGAAATAATGGGCATGTTTAGAATAAGAAATGGCTTTGGTGGTTTTTGGGGTAGTGGTGTAACTTTTGACGTGCGCCAATTGTATATGAAAGGTGTAATAGCCAATAAAGTTCGTTATCAATTGGGTGACCTTAACCTCAAGCAAACCCCTTTTACATTGTACAATCATCATGCAGACGCAGTAGATAGTTTGCCAGCTTTGTTTTTATTGCAAAATAATATTGTGCAGTACGAAAAATTTTACAAGAACAACACTTGGCGTATGCAAGGTGCTAATGTAGATTTTGGCTTTACATTTAAGGATGGTATAGAGGAGCTAAATGTTACCAGTTTTATTACAAGGTTGAACGCCACAAATTTTAATAATGTTGCCGAACGGCTTATGGCTGGCGCTGTAGTAGAAGTGGTGAAAAACAAGCACCTCAAAGCCGCATATAACTTCAATAGCACGTTTGATGTATTAGGAACAATTCGCGATAGCAATGTGTTTGCAAGCACAGTACATAGTGTAGATGCACAATACAAAACGAGAGTTGCAGCGCATCAGCAATTATCTGTTGGTGCAGAGTTTGGCACAAGCGCTCAGCAGTTTAGCCGCGATACTTTGGCGCCTAAACTAAACGACTATTTTATTCATGGCTATAGTACAGTAACTTTCGAGAAGCAACATCTTACAGCAAGTCTAGGCTACCTTAATGTAGGCCCAGAGTTTAGAAGTATTGGCGCACAAAGCAAGGACGTAAATTACAACGCTTTGCCAGCTTACTTTGACCGTTATACGAATAGCCAAGGTGTGCGTCCACTTGGTTTATTAGATGTTTTGGCTAATGATAATATTTATAATCGTACAGTAACCAGTAGACCCGCCGCTGTAAATAATCTCTTTAATAATGCCATGCCCTTTGGTATTGCTACCGCAAATAGACTTGGCGGCTACGCAAGTGTGCAATACAAAAAAGATATTGATGCAAGTATTACCTATTACAATCTTTCGGAGATACAAGGCCAAGGTACCTTGGCATTGCGCAAGTTTAATGTTGTAAAGGCGAATGTAATGCTGCCGCTACACAAGTACTTGAAGTTGCAAAATAAGCTAGAGCTACAAGCAGGTACACATGTGCAAAGTATTAAACGCACAAGTAATGCAGAGGTAGAAAATGTAAGCTACAGCAATATGCAATTCAATACTGGTATCCGTTACGAAATTTTCAAAGACTTTGACATCTTAGGTGCTTACTTAATGCAAAATACCAGTGGCGATGATTTTGTAGCAGAGCGTAATAGCTACAATAGCATTATTTTCTTCTCACAAGAAAAGTACGACGTACAGCAAAGCATTGGTGGTGCTGGCCTTCGCTACAATTTTACGCCGAAGATTCATTTAAGTACTTTTTATCAACGCAGTACCTTTGCTGATGGGTATAAGCAAAAGGCTGATTACAATATCAATCAATTTTCTATTATTTACAATATGCTATTTTAATTTATGAAGTACACACATCGCATATTAGCTGTTGCAGCACTACTTTGTTTAGGCGCATGTCGTAAGGACAAGGATAAATTCGACGGACCAAGCATCAGTGATATTTATAGTTCGTTCAAGGTGCTTGCGCCATTTAAGGCAAGTAGAGATAGTGTAGATTTTTCTAAAGCAGAAAATGTTGTCTTTACAGCGCAGTTTAGCAAAATAGTAGAATGGACAATCACAGTCACGGGTTCAAAATCTAAGAGTGTAAAAACATTTAGCGGCAACAGCAAAACGATTGATGCTACGAATGCGACTTGGGATGGCTCTACGTCTACTTTTCCAATGTTTGGCAAAGAGAACTGTGTTGCAACACTTACCATTAAGGACATCACCGATACATTTACCGTAAACGAAAAAATTATTGGCGTCAAAACAATTCCTGGTTATATCATTGCGGACTTTGAATCTGGTCTCAAACCTGGTTGGGTAAAGTTCTCGCAAACTGGTGCCAACATGGATTTTCAGGTAAAGACTGATACGCTTGCGCCGGAAGGAGGTAAATACTTTAATATGGCGGGTACTGTAAATTGGGACTGGTTAATAGGCTTGCTAGATTTTCCTGCAACTGCTTATGGTACAGCAAAAACTTTTCCATTGAATGCTAACCCCGATGCAGTTTATTTTAATTGCTTAGTTTATGGTACTTCTGCTGCCAATCCATCGCTTATATTGTTTCAATTACGCGAAGACGAAAATGGTGACGGTACATTTGATGCTAATACAGAAGATCAGTACGACTATGAAGTGCGCGTAGATTGGACAGGCTGGAAACTCGTTTCTGTCAAGTATAAAGATCTTGCAACTTTGGTAAATGGCGCTCCAGCAACACCAAAAGGCAATGGCTTGCATAACCCTGATAAATTAAGCAAAGTTTCAATGCTGCATTTGGCAAATCCAAACGATGGCTTTGCTAGTGCAAAATTAGACCTCATCGTATTTACAGATAACGGACCACTAAAACCTTGATGCAACGATTGTCCATATGGTGTATGATGCTAAGCTGCCTTGCAATAGGTAGCTGCAAAAGTGTATTACAAGTACAACACAAAGATCTATACGATGTAATGCCACTTGCAAACGTCGACGAAATCAATGGCTTTAGGGCAATTTATATTTTTAAGGACGACTTTGATAAATCTGTATGGGTGTCGCCAGAAGCACAATGTGTAACCATGCAAGCAGAAAACAAAAATGTATTTGCAGACAAAGCAGCATTGCACGTCAAGTGGGACAAAGTGCAAGGCGGCTGCAAGTGGATAGGTATTGGCTTTGGCTGGAATAACTGGGTGGCAAAAGATATGGCTGATATTAGCGATAACTGCGCCGTGCAAATGCAAGTGAAGGCTGTAAGCGGCAGCTTTAATAATTTTCCAGTAGCATTCGCTTTTGAAGATTACAATGGTGTACAAGCCTACTATGGCTACGAAAAAACTTTGTCCAATGGTCAGTTCAACGATAGTACATGGACAACAGTAACTATTCCTTTAAGTAAATTTAATTTTGCACAAAAAGATTTTAATACAGAAAGTGTTAAGCAATTTCTTATTCAGCTAGAAGGTGATGGCGATATTTATTTAGATAATATAAAATTTATACCACTATAGAATTTGCGAAGACTTAAACACATATCAATTATAGCTTTTACGCTGCTAGCAAGTTTGTTTGCATTTGCTCAGAGCAAAAAACCTAGTATAGATATCGATGCTATGGTGCGTGGCATGAGCATAGAAGAAAAAGCTGGGCAAATGACGCAAGTAGATCTTGGCGTTATTGCTCAAGGTGGTATATGTGCACTAAAGTATCCGCAAGCCTTAGATATGGCAAAGTTGCAAGAGGCAATTAGTAAGTATCATATAGGATCTATACTAAATGTAGGTTGCGGTAGCGGTACAATTAGTTTAGATAATTGGCACAGCATTATCAATACTATTCAAGCAGAAAACTTAAAGCTTAGTAAGCACAAGGTTCCAATTTTGTATGGGATAGATGCTATACATGGTGCCAACTATACCATGGGTGCTACTTTGTTTCCGCAACAGATTGCGCAAGCGGCCACGTGGAATCCCGAGTTGGTGAAGCAGGCATATCAAATTACTGCTTACGAGGTGCGCGCCAGCGGTATACCATGGAACTTTAGCCCAGTGCTAGATTTAGGAAGGCAGCCGCTATGGAGCAGATTTTTTGAAACTTTTGGCGAAGATGTATATCTCGCAAAAACAATGACTACTGCTGCTATTCAAGGATATCAAAATAATAGTAGCAATGCAAATGTTGCAGCATGCATGAAACACTTTGTAGGCTATAGCATGCCACTAAGCGGTAGAGATCGTACACCAGCTTGGATAAGTGATAGAGAGCTTCGTGAGTATTTCTTACCGACTTTTGAAACAGCAATAAAAGCAGGCGCAAAAACTGTAATGATTAATAGTGGCGATATCAATGGCACACCTGTGCACGCCAATTACGACATTCTTACAAAGCTACTACGCCAAGAGCTAAAGTTTACTGGCGTAGCAGTAACCGACTGGGAAGATATTTATAAGCTGGTAAATATTCATCGCGTAGCAAAAACAAAAAAGGAAGCTGTAAAGTTGGCCATCATGGCTGGTATAGATATGAGCATGACACCGAACGATTTTGAATTTACAAAATTGTTGGTAGAGCTTATCAAAGAAAAACAAATCCCAATGAGTAGAATTGATGCTTCAGTAAAGCGTATTCTACAATTGAAATACGAATTAGGTTTATTTGCTAATACGCCAATAACAAAGGATGCCTATCCAAACTTTGCTAGTAGTGCCAATGCAAAAGCAAGTTACAACACAGCCGCAGAGTGTATTACATTGCTTAAAAATGCAAATGCTGTATTGCCAATTTTTAGAGAAAAAGTGTTTGTGTGCGGCCCAGCGGCAAATAGTCTTAATCTCTTAAACGGCGCTTGGACGCATACTTGGCAGGGCATCGATACTACATGGAACACAAAAGGAAAACGAACTATTGTCCAAGCATTGCAAAGCACAAGCAATGAAATTATTTTTGATGCTGCTAGCAGTATTGATTCGTTGTATAATATTGGCGCTACGCTTGCATTGGCACAAAAAGCAGATAAAATAGTTATTTGCCTTGGTGAAACGCCAAGCACTGAAATGGTTGGCAATATAAACGACCTTAGTTTGTCTGCAGCACAGATAAAATTAGTAAACGAATTATCTGCACTTGGCAAGCCAATTATACTTGTTTGCTGCTTTAATCGCCCACGCATCATTAGTAGCGTAGCTAATAAGGCAGCAGCAATTGTGTATGCCTATTTGCCGGGCGACGAAGGTGGTTCTGCAATAGCCGATTGCCTTGTAGGTATGATAAATCCAAGTGGCAAGCTGCCTTTTACTTACCCAGCAAGTGTCAATAATTTCACACACTACGATCACAAAGCTTCAGAAGACTTAGATGTGGACTTTAGCATGAATGCTTACAAGCCACAATTTGATTTTGGCTTTGGCTTAAGCTACAGTAAGTTTGTTTATAGCAACTTACGAATTACTAAACCTACTGCTAAGGGTGGCAATTATGTTGTAACAGTAGATGTAACCAATACAAGTAATGTAGCTGGCAAAGAGGTGGTGCAAGTTTATTATAACGATCTTGTGGCAAGCATTACACCTGCCGTAAAAAAACTTTGCGCGTATACAAAGATTAATATAGAGCCGCAAAGGACAGAAACGGTTAGCCTAAGCATAGCACCAGAGAATTTTTCTTTTATTAATAAAAATTTGCAACGTGTGGTAGAGCCTGGCGATGTAGAAATAATTGTAAACAATCTTAAACAAACAATTTATGTGCAGTAGATTTTTTATGTTGGTAGTAGCACTTTGTTGCTTTGCTAGTTGCCATCAAGGCGATCCACCGGTGGTTGTGGTAGATAATACTATTCCGCAGCCAAAGGGTGATTTTGAATTTTCTGGTTTTCAGTTCAAGTATAAAAATGCAATTAGTCCAGTAGGGCCAGGGCCAAATAGATTTTCTGGCACTGCCGATTTTGCTTGGGTAGATTCAACGGGAAGGCTGCACTTAAAAATTGCTAAGAAGAATAATATTTGGACATGCAGTGAGGTTGTGAGCACAAAAGTATTTGGCTACGGTACATATATCGTGACCTGTGAAAGCGACATTACAACTTTCTCTAAAAACGCAGTGTTTGGATTTTTTACGTGGGACGACTACTCTTTTCAAACACAAGCTAATAGCGAAGTTGATATAGAGTTTAGCCGCTGGGGAAGCAACGACACTAATCTTGTAACCAATAGTGTACAACCTGTAATATTTAGTAATCCTACACCATATAGTGAGCGCACTTATGTGCCAAAGATTCCAACGAAATATATCAAACAGCCGATGACTTATATGTTTAAGTGGACGCCAGACAGTATTCGTTGGGAAAGCTATGCAGGTAGTTCACATATTGGTACGCCACGTGTATCGGAGTGGACATTTACTAGGTTTAACCAAGCACGACAAAAAATAGAAGGTAGCAGGGTATCTAATCCTATTATTATTCCAGCACCAAGCGATAGCACTAATTTGCGATTTAATTTGTGGTTACTTAATGGTGCAGCACCTAGCAATAATGCCGAGCATGAGGTAATTATGTCAAACCTTAAGTACATACCATTATAATACTTAAACTAGTAGTTAATAAATATCAATAGTATCAATTTAGAAAAAAAAAAATTTAATTTAGCAGTTAAGAGATGAAAGCATTTTTACACATTTTTACGTTATTAGTTTTTTGCACAATTGCAACTAATGCACAAACGCAGAATGTCACTTTTCAGGTAGAGAATCCTACTTCAACGCCTGTATATGTATTTGGCAGCTGGACAAACTGGAGCAACTGGCCAGGTACACCCATGACAATGGTAGCGCCCGGAAAGTATTCTGCTACAATTGCTATGCCACCAAGTGCAACATACGAGTTTTTGTACGTTCGTGATTCTAGTGGCAACAATGTAAAAGAACAACTTAATTCTACATGGTCTTGTACAAATGGCAATGTACAATACACGAATCGTGTATTTAATTTGGGCACCGCAGATACTGGTATCTGCTATACATGGCAAACATGCAATACATGTACCATCACACCTCCGCCTCCGCCGCCTACACCTGTAAACGTTACATTTCAGGTTGAAAGCCCAGATTCTACACCAGTATCAATTATTGGTAGTTGGAACTGGAGCAACTTTCCAGGCGCTAGTATGAGTATGATAGCACCAAACAAGTATACAGTTACAATGCCTTTGCCACCAAATACAACTTACGAGTTTAAGTTTGTAAACGGCGCAACGCCAACGCTTGAGACACTAGATCCAGCTTGGCCATGTACTAATGGCAACCAACAGTATACAAACCACGTACTTAATTTAGGCGGCAACGATACAGCAATATGCTATACTTGGAGTAGCTGCAATACTTGCACGGTTACCCCTCCGCCTACTGATGTAGATGTAACATTTCAGGTAGAAAACACAGATTCTACTCCTGTGTACTTGTTTGGCAGTTGGAACAACTGGAGTAATTTTCCTGGTGCACAAATGACAAGCGTGGGTGGCAATAGATACGAACTTGTAGTACCACTTTCACCAAATGCAACCTACGAATTCAAGTATGTAAACGGTAACACACCAACATTTGAAACGCTAGATCCAGCTTGGCTTTGCACAAACGGCAATCAACAGTACACAAATCGTGTATTGAATCTAGCTGGCGCAGACACAACTGTTTGTACAAATTGGGCTTCGTGTGTTACATGTGTACCACCACCACCGCCAGTTAATATTACTTTCCAAGTGCATCGTCCAGATTCTATGCCTGTATACGTTTTTGGATCATGGAGTAATTGGACAAATTTCCCTGGGTACCCAATGGCCTATAATGCAACTTTAGATGTTTATGAAACAACATTACTAATACCGCCTAACACACCAATAGAATATTTATTTGTAAATGGCGTTGGCACCAAAGAAGTTTTAGATCCTGCTGGTGCGTGTACTAATGGCAATGCGCAGTTTACAAACCGTAAAGCTACAGTTGCAACAAGCAGTGCTACTTACTGCAATGTTTGGGAAACTTGCGAAGCTTGCGTGCCACTCAGTATTAATAATATGCAAGCACAAGATTTAGTTGTTACCGTTGCAAATGGTAACATGCAAATTTTGTCGACGTTGCACAAAAAAGTAGATGGCTTAGAAGTATTTGATATGCTAGGACGATCTATCTATCGTAGTTCAACACACATTGCTACAAATACACCGATTGACATTAATTTACAAGCTAGCGGAATGTTTATTGTTCGTATAAAGCAAAACAATATTTATACAACCACTAAGGTGCTAGCAGCAAATTAGTAGTTCAAGTACTTAGCAATATAGCTGCGGTTAGTTGCGGCGTTTAGTAGGTCAAATTCAGTTACTACTAGCAAGATTGGCACTCTTTTTGCATATCGAGTACGTTTATTATAATCCCCCCATGATTAAATGAACCATAAACAAGTTTATTAATCAAAAAACCAAAATAACAATTATGATCAAAAATTTTACAAAACAACTTTTCGTTGCAGCGGCGCTGATTGCAATGAGCTTTTCTGCAAAAGCGCAAATAACAGTTACGGTAGATCCTAGTGCAACATGGGTAGGCTATATGAATGTGTTTGACTTAGGCATGGGTTACCAATTTGGTGGTCCTTGGGGCTTAGCCGATGTAAAGACAACCTTAGATGTACCTAATGATGCAGTTATCTTACAGCCAAATTTTAATACATATGATCCTTTGGACGCGTATTGGAGCGACGGCGCAGGCAATGGCAATAAGATCATGGAGGCCAATTCGTATGTTGAATCTACAGCATTGGGTGGTCAAACAGTAACTTTCGAAGGCCAAGTAGATGCTAATAGCCTAGATGCAGCCTATACAGCTACAGCATTTATCAAGGTTTTAGACCCTAGCATGGGGTATGCTACAGTATTGTACACTACTACACCATTGCCAGCAACAGGTAACCCCTTTACTGTGAGTGCAGCTATACCAAGCACACCAGGTTTAATTGCACAATTAGGATTTACCATTTTAGGCATAAATGCTAACCCAGCAAATGAAGCAGCGCTCGGCAGTATAAGTGTTAGCGCTACACCGCCGCTTGGAGTTTCTCTAAAAGATTTTGGAGCTAGCACTGCCAACGGTACAACAAAGCTTTCTTGGACAAGCCTTAACGAAGCTAATATGTTTGCATACGACATCGAGAGGAGCCTAGATAATAAGCAATTCACGAAGATTGGGACAGTAAATGCAACTAATAATGCAATTGCACAATACACTTACAATGACGAACTAACTAGTAACGTAGCTTACTATCGTCTTAAAATGATTGACAACGATGGAAAAAGTACTTATTCAAAAATAGTTGCTGTTAATAATACAACATCAGCAACATTGAGTTTATTGCCTAATCCTGCTACAAGTGTAGTTGCCATTAGTGGAAAAAATGTACTTGGTGATTTAGTTGTTACAAATTCACTTGGTACAGTAGTAGCTAAAACAAATGCAGCAAGTAATAATTATAGCTTGGATGTAAGCACACTTACAAGTGGTGTTTACCTTATTCGTACAAAAGCTGGACATACAGCTAAGTTTATCAAGCAATAAAGTTAATTAGTAAAAAAACATAAGCCGGCATCACTATCTATTAGGGTGCCGGCTTTTTTATGCACAAGACTTTGGGACCAGCCTTTCGCTCAGCTTTCTGCGGTGGTCGTTTGGTGGTTAGGTAAAAATATCAAATAGCCTTGCCTATTTTATAATTGGAATTGGTATAACTTGCACAAGCACAGTGAAGCAGGCCATTAAAAATTTAATTAAACGACTGCCTATAGCGTTTACCAAAAATCAGCAGTACGATAGAGATACTAAGCGTGTGCTTAATGTGGTGCTTTCTGCTAGTAGCAATTGCATAGATATTGGTTGCCATAAAGGCGAAATCATGGACGAGTTTCTGCAGCGCGCGCCACAAGGGCAGCACTATGGTTTTGAACCAATACCAAATATGTATCGTGCCTTAGTAAGCAAATATGCACAGCACCCCAATGTGCACATACACGAACTAGCATTAAGCGATAAGCTGGGCAGTACAAGGTTTAACTATGTAAGCTCTAATCCGGCTTACAGCGGCATGCTTAAGCGGCAGTATGATAGGCCAGAAGAGCAGGATCAACAAATTACTGTTGCAACAAATTTGCTTGACAATATGATTGAGGCACAAACTGCCATTACACTAATTAAAATTGATGTGGAAGGTGGTGAGTACCAAGTATTACAAGGCGCTAAGCAAACAATAGCACGCACCAAGTGTTTAGTAATTTTTGAACATGGTTTAGGTGCTAGTGATGTATACGGTACTACACCACAAATGATATTCATTTATTTTGCAAGCATCAATTATAATATTACGACGATGGCTGCATGGCTAAAGCAAAAAGCACCGTTTAACGAACAGCAATTTGTAGAGCAGTTTATGCAGAAGAAGAATTATTATTTTTTGGCTTATAGTGCAACAAAACAAGTTAAGTAGCATTAATGTGGTAGCAAAAAAAAGCGACCAACATTATGCTGGTCGCTCCTCAATTATTTTCAATTAGCTAAATATTACTCTTCGCCTTTAGCATCTTCTTCTTCTTTCTTCTTCGCCATTTTGTCGAAGTCAAACATTAAGCTAAAGCGCAATGTATTGCTCAATGGATTGCGAGCAATACCACTACCACTTGGAATTAGGTAGCTGAAGTTCAATTGGAATACATTGTATTTGAAACCTAAACCAACTGTGCCGTACTTACGTGCACCCTTTGTTTGATGCTCATAGAAATAACCCGCACGCGCAAAGAACTGGTTTTGGTAGCTATACTCAGCACCACCGCTAAGGTTTACCTCGCGCATTTCTTCGCCAAAGCCACCTGGTGCATCACCAAATGAACTGAAGAAACCATTGATTACGCTTACATTATCACGAGTGCGCAAAACTGTATCACCTGTGCTAGGATCTACAACTAATGCAAGACTTGGTACCAATAACTTATTAAACTCTACTGTACCAGTTACTTTATTGAACTCGTCAATTACATGCGTATACGCACCACCTAGTGCAAGATTAGTAGGCAAAAAGTCTCGACGTGTTTGGTTGTAGCTTATTTTACCACCAAGATTAGTGATAGCTGCACCAAAATTTACTTTATTACCACTTTCCTCATCATTTACCTTTAGTGGTTTACTGTAAAAAAAGCCGATATCTGTAGCCATTGTAGTAGCAGGGCGTACTACGTTACTTGGCGTAGCACTTGGGCCATTAGCGATATTACTATGTATTAAACGACCACTTACTCCCACACTCATAAAAGTGCTAAGCTTGCGGCTATAACCTGCATCTATGGCATACTCACGCGGGTAACCAGTACCAAGGCTAACAGCATCAATACTTGTATAATCAATTTGACCTAAATTAAAGTAACGTAGGCTAGCACTAAAGCTTTGATTATTGTCTTCGCCAAACTTCTTAAAGTAGCTCAGATATGCCAAGTTGATATCTGGTACTAGGTCGCGCAACCATGGTGTGTATGTGATACTCAAACCTTGGTTTTTGCTATTCATAGCCATTTTGCCAATATTCCAGTGTTGGTCGTTTACATCGGCATCGGTTGCAACACCACAGTCGCCCATAGCGCCGCCACGTGCATCAGGACCAATACGTAAAAAAGGTACAGCTGTGGTAATTGTTCTAAAACCATTGTTTTGACCATTAATACCTGTTTGCGCATTTGCAGCACTCGCTAGGCTCATTGCAGTCAAAATTGCCAATGAAATTTTCTTACTCATCATTATTCTTCTATTCGTTTTCTGAAGTAGATGTTGCTCAATAAATGTATAACGCGTTTTTTGGTAATTGCTTGTGTTTGCGCGCTGCAATAATACTATAAAATTACTAGCTTTTGGTACTTGAAAGCACTTTTTCCAATGTTACTTTTATAATAAATTTTGTACAAGTACGTGCCACGCCCAAGCTTTTCGCCCATTTGGTCGGTACCATCCCATGCAATATCGTCAATTCGGCTACTTTCGCCAAATCGTATATTTTGGATAGTTTTAACAAGTGCGCCGCTCACTGCATAGATTTCTACTGTGATGTATAGCGTTGCACCACTTTGATTGTGGTCAAAGCAAAAATTGGTACTTGTCGTAAACGGATTTGGGTAGTTATAAACCCTATCGATTTGAGCCTCAGTACTTTCTTGCACAACAAAATCTACGCTACCTGTTCCACTATTGTTCAACACATCCCAAGCCTTCACTGTAATAGTGTGCAAGCCCGGCTTTAGACCTTTAAAAGGATAGCGTACTACACCTTTGGTATAGTCGTCTTTTGCGGCTTCGTAGAAGGTGTTGAGCACAATTGGCTCGGCTGTGTTGCCATCCAAAATTGCTGTGATATCATGGCCTACGCTATTGCCTGTAGTGTTTATGCCGTTATCGTCTTCTAGCTCAATGTACAAAGTACTATTAGGCGCTGTCATGCCACCATTGATAAACTTATTATTGTTCATAAACGGCTTTACAATAGGCCCTTCATTGTCAGTAATGGTAGTGTTGCCTACGCCGCCAATTACAATGTTGGTGTCTGCACCAGTAGCATCAATTGCGCTGCTATAAGCATACATACTTATTTTGCCTTTGCCTATGCTATAGTCAATGTCTTTTGGCACAATAAAACTTACGCTGTACTTACCATTGATAACGGTTGCACTACCACGAAATACAACAGCATTTTGTAACGTGTAATTAATCTTTGGACTGTTATTGGTATTGGCTAAAGTTTGCAACTTGCGCTTTTTGTCGAAGATGCTAATATTAACTGTGCCATTAAACGCCGTATTTGTTGCACCATTCTCATCAAGTACTCTGCCGCTAAGTGTATACTTGTTTAATGCCCTCAATGTATCTGCTAAGAGCGCTAAACTTTTGCCATTCAAACTATCTGCTACAACTTTAAGCTGCGGGATGGCAAGGTGCAATGCGGGATCGCCTAGTAAGGCAAATTTTCTAAAATTAGAACCTGTATATTCTGGTACAGCATTAACGTAAGTGATGTTTTTACTAAGCCTATAAGCTTCACCCAGGCTAGGTATTTTGCCATTGGCTTGCTTGGTAAATGCCACGCTCATATAGTCGCGGTTCATTATTCTATTTTCAGCTTGATAAACCAACTGTGTGGTTGTCATTAAAGCAATGGCACCACCTTTGTCGTAAAGCAAAAGTTTTTCGCCCGCACTATATGTTTCTGGTTGATTGAAGGGAGCAAAATCGCATGTAGCAGTAATAAAAAGTGGCAACTTATTATAGTTGGTATAGTTGGCAATGTCGCCTTCGGTAAACAATCTTTCTTCGCACCATGCAGCTGGACCACCATGGCCATTATAGTTTACAATAAGCGTACCGTTATACATATTGGCATCAAGGGCTTGTTTAGCCTGTGGCGCGCGAGCCCCAGCAGCAGTAGCTTCTAGCGGATAGCCATCTACATGTATTTTATACATATTGCCTTCAGGGAAATTTGCTGCAGCTGTACTGCTCATGATTTCGGCATCAACAGCATGTACACTGTTGTCGCCATTATCACTACAGAAGGTTAAATTGTTTTTCCAAGCGCCATAGCTATTTGCGCTTTCGTAGTTAATTATTTTGTCTACTACAGCTTTTGCTTCAGCAGCAGTTTTGCAAGGAATACGACCAACACCGATGTCTATGGTGTTAGCAATATCAAAGTTGTTGATGTTTTCGTTATCGTCCAGCATGCCAAAAAAATCGTCGCTACAAAAGCCAGTAATCTTACTAATGCTTTCGCGCGTTTCGTGGCTTGGTACAAAATTGCCAAAGGTGCTAATGCGACCCTTATAATCGTAGCTAGCATCGCCAAAAAGCAATATACTTTTAGGCATATCAGCAGCAGTACTTGCTCTGTCGTAAAACATTTTTGTAAAGTTGCGCAAGGCTGCTAGGTCTTGGCTGCCTGCACTAAACTCGTTATACACTTGCTGCACATTTACAACTACAGTACGTAAACCATTTTTTGTGCTGTGATACTGTGCCAGTCTATTGGCTTCTGTTGTAAAATTGCTATGTGTAATCACTACTAAATCCACTGCACCTAGCCCATGTAAATCTTGATTGGCTACTGTACCTACATAGCTTGGTTCGACAAACTGTGAGCCATCCCAGCTAATAAATTCGTGCAGTGTGCTGGCGCTTTGCTTAAAACTATGTGTCGTGCCACTACTTGTAAGTGCCATACTTAATGGACGAAGTGGGTCTGTAATATCCCACACGTTTGGCGTGGAGCTACTTTGCAAGTTGTATTGTGCTACAGCTCCAGCACCAACGCTTTGCCAATCTCTAAAACGCATTGCCGTTCCGTTTTGCACTAGTTGTCTGCGTGTATACACAGAAACGTAATCGATATAGCCACTAGTAAAATCGTTGCCGCCCGCAAAATCAACGTTAACATCTATAGTGCTATTGGTGGTAGAAAGCGGGCTACTTAATTTTTTTGCACGAATGGTTGGGTCATAGAATTCGTTACCAATATACTGTAGGCTTGCATTGCCTAGGTTTTGGCCATTGGCACTAAGTGTAATGGTACTATAACCACTAGAGCCCACAGCACCAACGTAAGCCGTAACTTGTGCTGGCACTGTACTAACAATATTTGGTACGTTAAAACTAAAGCTTTTGCTATTGCCAAAGCTATTGCCCATACGATAACCCCACCATAGTTTGCCAAATTTGCCAAAATTGTATTCGTCGCTTTCTTGAAATTGGTAATCGTCAAAAGCAGTAACTGTAGTGGTTGCAGCAGCACCTAAATTTGCAGTTTGTATTTGCTTTGTTGGTTCTTTATCAAAGTTTACAAAGTAGTAGCTAGCGTTTTCGTAGAGGTTGAATGCATGACTCAATGTTTTGCTTTGCGAGTCTGCTACAATAGCATGTGGGCCGCTTGCATAGAATACAACGTAATCGCCAGCATCCCATTTGCCATCGGCCATACCTACAAGTTGTATATGGTTAGGCACAAGATCGTCTTCTGGAATTATGGCGTTGTTTTCGCTTAACATCGTGCCACCATTACCGTAGATGTTTATTTTTGTAACATCAACATTAGCGGGGTCTACACCAATTTTAGTTTTTACAAAATTGTAATCCATTTTGTACATGCCATTGCCACCAACACTTATCTTGTAAAAACTTCCACTTGCTAATACACTATGTGCTGCATAGCTACGATTGCCGCGTGTTTTGCGTACTGCAGCTTGCTCGGTGTAACGATATTTGTAACTTGTAATTTTGCGAATCGTACCATTGCTTTCTTGGATATAGATAGGCACTTGTATAAAGGCAAACGGTTTCTTTTGTTCAAAACCAGTTACTGCGTAAGGGATAAAAGCTTTTGGCAATATGATACCATCTTCAACTTTTGCATTGGTGAGTACTTCGCTTTGTACATCATAAAGTTCGGGTACAACTGTGCTAAAATCCTTAAGCCAAACCTTTTCTGAAATTTCTAATTGCGTTGATTTGTTAATCACCGTGGCAACAGCCGGCAAAACAACATCAGCACTATTTTGCTCCGTGCTGCTTGTACGCACTTGTGCTATACTAAATTTTGCAAGGCTACACAAAATAGCAATGCCGCATAGTATTTTACTTACCCTTCTCATAAATCCTTACACACAACGAAGTTACCCTTATTTTATTACATATTTTACAGCTGATTTTTGCATTTACTTGCCGTTTGCAATCAGCCTGAAGCTAACATAGCTCTATTTTACGCCGTATTCTTCTTTGGCTAGTATTTCCTTTACTTTATTAAGCATATCGCCTTGAATAACAATGAGGCCATCCTTGACGCTACCGCCGCAGCCACATTTGTTTTTCAGCAACTTGCATAGCGTTTCCATGGCATCGTCCGTGCCCTTAAAATTATCAATTATTGTAACGGTTTTTCCTGCGCGATGCTTTGTATCTAGGGTTACTTTTAACTTTTGTTGGCTTGGATGGAGATTGTCTTTGCCTTCTACCTCATTATTGCCCATACGAAGGCTAGTGTCAGTGCTGTAGGCTAAGCCTCCTCTGTACTTTTGCTGTTTGCCACTCATGCCGCTAAGGTACTAATACTTGCAGGCTTTTGGCCTGAATTTGTGCTGCTACTTGTCCATTATTTGCTCTGTAATCGCCATCTATTTGGTGGCAGCTCATGCCCTCAGCCTCTATGCTAATTTGGCGGCCAAGCAAGTGCTTTACCTTGCTATACTTGTGCAAATTGCCATACCAAGCCTTAAAGCTTACGTAACTCGCCGTAAAAAAATTCAGCGGTTTAATTATCATCACATCTAGCTTGCCATCTACATGGCTCGCTGTTGGCGAAATTTTGAAGCCATAGCCAAATTCATTCCCATTGGCAATACTTACCATGATGGCTTTTTCTGTATAAACCTCACCATCTATCGTTATTCTATATTTCAGTGGTTTGTAGCTCGCAAACATGCGAATACTGTTGCGGATATACATGAGGATACCGCGTTTCTCCTGATGCATGCATGCTTGTGCTACTTGTGCATCCAAGCCTACACCTGTATTGCTCAAAAATAGTTCGTTGTTGATGACGCCTGTATCGATTGTTTTGCTATAACCTCTGCTGACAACTTGCATGGCAGCAAGCTCGTTGAGGGGTATGCCGCATGCACGAGCTAAGCCATTGCCGCTGCCTTTTGGTATAATACCAAGCATGGTATTTGTATTGATAAGGCCTTGTGCTACTTCGTTTACCGTACCATCACCTCCAACGGCTATTACTGCTTCGAAGCATTTTTCTGCGCACGCTTTTGCAAGCTGTATAGCATGGCCTGCGTGTGCCGTAACTAGAAAATGCAGAACTACATCTTGGTCGGCATAGTGCTGGCGCGCAAGTTGTTCGAGAGCCTTGTTGCGGTCTGTGCCACTTTTAGGGTTAATGATAAAGGCAATATGTCGCTGCAGTTTGGTACTCAACTATGCCTGTATTTGTGCCTTTAAACTTAAATCGAAGTTGGCCGCTTGATGGATAATTGCGCCGGCACTAATATACTGTACACCCGTAGCGGCATAGCTGGCAATAGTCTCTAAATTAATGCCACCACTTGCTTCGGTTTCAAATTTATTGTCAATGAGTTCTACGGCTTGTTTTAAAGTAGGCACATCAAAATTATCTAGCATAATGCGCTGCACACCACCATGCTTTAATACACGCTGCACATCATCTAAGTTGCGTGTTTCTACTTCAATCGCCAATTGCATTTTATTTTCACGCAAGTAATCATTAGCTTTAGTAATAGCAGCTTCTATACTGCCACAATAGTCTACGTGATTATCTTTTAGCATAATCATATCATATAAGCCAAAGCGATGATTATGACCACCGCCAATACGAACAGCTTCTTTCTCAAACCAACGAAATAGTGGCGTGGTTTTTCTTGTATCTAATAATTTGCAATTGTAATCTTTAATAGCAGCAACGTACTGTGCTGTTAAGGTAGCAATGCCACTCATACGCTGCATAATATTCAGCGCTAGGCGTTCACAAGTGAGGATGGTATGTACTTTAGCTTTTACTGTAAAGGCTTGGTCGCCAAATTTTACATGGTCACCGTCCTGCAGTGTTTGATGAATTTCTGCACTAGGCTGTACATGTTTAAATATTTGTTCAGCAATTGCAATGCCTGCAATAACGCCATTGTCTTTTACCTTAAGCACAGCAATGCCTTCAGCCGAAGCATCAATACTACTTAGTGTACTATGGTCGCCGTTGCCAACGTCTTCGGCGAGCGCTTGTGCAATAAATGCAGAAAGGTTCATGCTGCAAATATAGGGTAGCCCTAATTAGGCGAACCCAAATCTGTCTCTTCTTCTAGATAAAATTTAACGGGTAAAAACATTGTGGCTGCAATTGGTTTGGAGTTTTCATCCCTATTGTCCCAGCTTTTATTCGTGGCTTGCTTGCCAATGCGTAGTGCTGACCTTATAAATTTTCTTCTTTGCTTAGCAGTACAATTATTGCATTTTACGCTATCTACATGTATTGGTCCTGCGATGCCGCGCTCATTAACTTCAAAACGCAGTAGAATTTCTACCGAGTCAACAACAATGGCGTGCGGTTGTGGTTTTGGTGTAATAATTATAGTATCGCCACTGCTTTGTGCAAATGCAGCATGGCCCACTAAAAATGCTAGTAAGCTAAGTATGGTAAGTTTGACAGGCATCTAACACAAATATACGAGGTAAATTCATAGCCCTGTTATTGTCAATTCTTCGCAGTGCATTAAAAAAGCCCGACAATGCGGGCTTTAGTTCTATTTTTCTGATTGTGTCAGCAAAAAATGTTGGAAATTTTACACAAGACTATGCACCCAACATCAATGGCATCAATAGCATTAGCAAATCTTCGTCTTCTGCATTTTGGCTTGGCTTGAAAATACCTGCGCGACTGCTCGTGCTTAATTCTACATTTACTTCGTCGCTCGACATATTGCTAAGTAGTTCTTGCAAGAACTTACCATTAAACGAAATGTCCATATCGCTACCAGTAAAGGTACAAGCCATACTTTCGTGACCTTCTAGGCTAAAGTCCACATCTTGTGCATCAACACGCAATTCGTTGCCGCTAATTTTTAATACAACCTGATTAGTGGTTTTGTTAGCAAACACCAATACGCGACGCAATGCATTCAACAATTCGTCTTTGTTGGCAGTCAATAAATAAGGGTTTTCGCGAGGAATTACCACCTTATAGTCTGGGTATTTAGCATTGATAAGACTGCTATACAATTTCATGTTAGCATCTTCTACATAAATCAAGCCCTTGTTGTAAGCAACTTGTATGGCGCTATCGTCGTTGGCCAATAAAGTTTTAAGTACTGCCAATGGTTTACGTGGAACAATGATTCCCTCTTCGCCTTGACAATCTATACCAGTAATCATATAACGCACCAAGCGGTGAGCATCTGTAGCAACAAACGTGATGTTCTTTTTGCTCATTTCAAAATATACACCTGTCATTGCTTGGCGCATATCATCGGTACCTACAGCAAACACTGTATTGCTAATACCACTTAGAAGACGGCTGCTCGGCATACTAAACTTTGTAGCGTCATCTATCTTTGGAAGTGTAGGGTAAGCCGTTGCATTTTCGCCAGGCATACGATATTTACCTTCGTCGCTGGTAATGATAATGCCATAGTCTTTTGTATTAATATCAAAAGTAAGCGGCTGCTCTCCTAATGTTTTTAGGTAGCCAAGTACAAGCTTTGGGTCTACACAAATTGTAGCTTCTTCCTTACTTTGCACCGGCACAGTTACTACCATGGTACTTTGTCCATCGGTTGCTGTGGCTTCTAGCACATCTTGCTTAACGTGAAACTTTATTTGCTCTATGATAGGCGTGCTTGGACTAGGGCCAATTAAGCCATTAATGCTTGATAACTTCTTTAATAAACTACCGCTGCTTACTATAAACTTCATTGCGTGAAATATCTGTGATTTTTAGGGCTACAAACGTACATAAAAGTTTTGAATGTAAAACCCCACTTGCATTAGCGCCACGCTGCACAATTGCTGGGTATTATGGCCTTTTTATATAGGCTATACCCCAAAAAAGGCCTCAGATTGTAAGCTACTTGATGTAAATAATGGCAAATAGTATGTACTTTTCCCATTCCACTTGCAAAGAATTCATGGGCTTTTTCGACAACATATTTGCACAACGCAGCAAAACCAAACGCGAACCAAGTGTGCCGCTTGTACAATTTGGGCACTATAGCGACAATAATAAATCCAAGCAGCAGATAGAAAATTGGAGCAAAGCTGAGGGACTTTTTCATGATGGCAAGTATATCAGTTGTGCAGAAGAATTTTTGCAATACATACAAGATGCCGGTATGAGCAATGTGACTTACAAGCGCACCGGCAATACACTTGACTTTGAAATAATACAAGGCAGCAAACGTATACATGGCGCCTGCAATGACGATGGTCTAAAAGCATGGTGCCAAATTGCAAGCATGCAGGCACCGAGCACCCCTGCTATGAGGCGCTTGCTAGAGCTGAATTATGCAATGAGTTATAGCCGCTTTGCGTTGAAAGACGATGTGCTGCATATTGTAATGGATTGTACCGACGACATGATGCATCCTAACAAACTCTACTATGGTTTGCGCGAGCTATGCCTACAGGCCGATTTGCAGGACGATATTTTGCTGAGCAATTTTAGCAATATGCAACAGGTAGAAAGCGACCATGTAATGCATAACACCGACCAGCAAAAAGAAATCAAGTATGCATACTTTTTGAAGTGCATTGATGAATCGCTAAGTATTGTTGAGCCATTAAATCCAGATACATTTAGCGTTACCATTAGCTATATCTACATCAATCTTCTGCAAAAGCTGCATTATTTGCTCGTGCCAGAAGGCAAGCTTTTAGAAGAAATAGACCGTATTACCAACAAATACTGGAGCGAGCTAGAAAAGAAAACAAGTGTAGAGCTCAATCAAATGTTGCAAAAGAATCTGATTGCTTTGCGTGCTTTACCTAAGCAAAATATCATTGACAATCTTTATTATACGAATGGCACATTTTGTAGAATGCCGCCGCCCGACCTCAATAAAGTACAAGAGGTCATCGGCAACTGCTTAGTAAGTATGGCGCACTACCGCGATTCGCAACAGCATAATATTGCAAATCTTATTATGGAGTATTGCCTCACCAATACTGCTTACCATAATAGTATGCCACAGTGCTTACGCAGATTTGTAGCCGTGTTTATGCAAGTGAATCATAGTGCTTACTGCCAAGACCTTGGACTGCCAACGGTGCTTTACAATGTAGAGCATGGCACTTTTAGCAAAACAGAAATCGCCAACTTACTCAAAGAAGCAGTAGACAGCGATATACATCGTTTTCCTAACCTCAAGTTTGATAGTGCCGCACTACGCTACGATAACTTGGTAACATTTAATCAGAGCTTTCTTGAGCAATTAATAAAAATAGATTACAGCGCATAAGCCATATGAGTACTACAGTATCTACAAACACTATAATATCTACATATAAGCAAGTAATTGTGCAAATTGCTACACCGCAAAGCACAGGTACGGGCTTTTTACTCAATGAGTATGGTCTTATTGTTACCAATCATCATGTGGTAGAAGGCTATGGACAAGTTGTGATAAAAGGCAAAACATTTGCAAGGCAATTTGGTAAAGTTGTGTACCTAGACGACCGACATGATATTGCATTTATCGAAGCGCCAAAAGATGCCAATGTGCCAGATGCACAACTAGGCGATTATGATGAAGTGCAAGATGGAGATACAGTGCTAGCTATTGGTCACCCTTTTGGCTTGAATTATACGAGCACTTTAGGTGTAATAAGCCGCAAAGACCGTGTAAGTAATGGATTGCATTATATACAAATAGACGCTGCTATTAACCCCGGAAATTCTGGCGGGCCATTGGTCAATATGCGTAGCGAAGTTGTTGGTGTAAATACATTTATTATTAGAGGCGGCGACAATTTAGGCTTTGCCTTGCCTACAAAATATTTGCGCACATTACTAGAAGAGTATAAGCAGCATACAGGCAAAAGTATAGTGAGTTGTAAAGCCTGCGGCACACTAGTGCATAGTGAAAATATTGTGCAACAAAAGTATTGCCCAAGCTGCGGTGCAAAAATAGAATTAATCAAGTACCGCCACGAAGAACCAGAACCAGTTACAGGCATTGCAAAAGTTATAGAAGATAGTTTGACAGAGCTAGGTCACGATGCTGAGCTTTGCCGTGTCAGTGCAAACTATTGGGAAGTGATGCATAATAATCTAAAAGTTACAATTGCTTACAATGCTAGTAATATGGCTGTAAGTTGCGATGCATTTTTAGCGCAGATACCACGTGCTGAATTAAGTGCTTTATACGAGTTTTTATTGCGTGAAAATTATACATTGTCTGGCATGGCTTTGAGTACACATGTTGGCGATGTAATTCTAAGCAGCCTCAACTACGATTTGTATATGAGTCCAGCACAAAGCACAGAAAATTTAAGAAACTTCTTTGCGAAATGCGATGAGTATAAGCAAGTGCTTATTGCTACTTACCAATGCAACGAAAGGTTGGAAGAAGTAGTATAGTGCCATCGTACGGCCAAACATTTTTTTGCTGATTACAGATTAGTATTTACGCACTATTGCGCAAAATTGCGTTAATGTTCGCTGGCTTTATTGCAACAGAAAAGCAGCTAAATATTTAATGCTTATATTTGCTACAATGCTTAGCACAATTAGTAGTACTGCATTAATGAAACGCTATGGTCCGCGTCAAGTAGTGGACAATGTTAGCATAGAAGTAAAGCAAGGCGAAATTGTTGGTCTGCTTGGCCCTAATGGTGCTGGCAAAACAACCACTTTCTATATGGTGGTTGGTTTAGTAAAGCCAGATAGTGGCACAGTGATGTTGGATAATACCAATATTACAAAACTACCCATGTACAAAAGAGCAAAACTTGGCTTGGGCTATTTACCACAAGAGCCTAGTGTGTTTCGCAAACTAAGTGTAGAAGACAATATACTTGGTGTATTGCAAATGACGCAATTAAGCAAATTGGAGCAGCGCGAAAAATTAGAATCCTTACTTGAAGAATTTCGCCTTACACATGTTCGTAAAAACATGGGCGATGTACTAAGTGGAGGCGAACGTCGCCGCTGCGAAATTGCAAGGGCACTGGCAACAGATCCTAAGTTTATTTTATTAGATGAACCATTTGCTGGTATTGACCCTATTGCTGTAGAAGATATACAGCAAATAGTAAGCGTACTCAAGCATAAAGATATTGGTATACTTATCACCGACCACAATGTGCAAGAAACGCTAAGTATTACCGACCGTGCATACTTGCTATTAGAAGGCAAGATTTTGCTAAGTGGCACAGCAGAGGAATTGGCAGCCGACGAAACAGTAAGGCGTGTATACCTTGGTATGAATTTCGAACTTAAAAAAAGAGCAACGAGCAGCTAATATATTTTTACTAGAACTACTACGAACACTACATGAAGATATTAAATCCTGCTATCAAAGGTTATATGAAATTGCGCAACAGTGCAATTGATAACTTTGTATTGCATCCGATAGAAACGCAAACGAAGGTGTTTAATCACCTGATGGCGAACGGGCAGTACACCGATTATGGAAAGCAATACGGCTTTAGTAAACTCAATACGATTAAAGATTTTTCTACAACAGTACCTGTTAGCGATTACGATAGCTTGAAGCCATATATTAATCGCATATTGGAAGATGGACAGCAAGATGTATTGTGGAATACCGATATCACGTGGTTTGCTAAAAGCAGCGGTACCACGAGCGACAAAAGTAAGTTCATACCTGTAAGCAAAGAAGCGCTAGACCAATGCCATTACAAAGCAGGCATGGATGTATTGGCGCTATACTATAGAAATTTTCCTTCAAGTACTTTGCTAAGTGGCAAAGGCCTTGCACTAGGAGGAAGCCACCAAGTAAGCCAACTCAATGCCGAAACCTTTTATGGCGATTTAAGCGCAGTGATGCTACAAAATATGAGTAGCATAGGACACTACTTAAGCAGCCTTGATTTAAGCATTGCCTTAATGGCTGAGTGGGAGGAAAAGATAGAGAAGATGGCACACTATGCTATCAATGACAATATTTCTTTTTTAGCTGGTGTTCCAACGTGGACCGTAGTGCTTATTAAACGCATCTTTGAAATTACAGGTACTGATAATCTTGCAGATGTATGGCCAAACTTAGAATTGTACATACACGGTGGTGTAAGCTTTGCACCATACCGCTCGCAGTTTGAGAAAATGATTCGCAGTCCACGCATGCAATACATAGAAACCTACAACGCAAGTGAAGGTTTTTTTGCAGCGCAAGACGACGTTAATCAAGAAGGGATGTTATTGTTTCTTAACCATGGCATCTTCTTTGAATTTATGCCTGTTGAAGAGCAAGGTAAAATGTATCCACGTACGCTTACTTTGCAAGAGGTAGAACTTGGCCAGAATTATGCACTAATCATAAGTACTAACGCTGGCTTATGGCGCTATATGGTTGGCGACACGGTACAGTTTACATCGCTCTCTCCGTTTAGAATCAAGGTTAGTGGTAGACTAAAGTTCTTCATCAATGCATTTGGCGAAGAGATTATTGTAGACAATAGCGATGCTGCGATTGCGTATGCATGCAAGCAAACGGATGCAGTTGTAAACGACTATACCGCTGCACCTATATTTTTCAGCGATGACGGCAATGGCGCTCACGAGTGGATTATTGAGTTTGATAAAGCGCCACACAATTTAGAGGCTTTTACTGCTGCGCTAGACCAGGAGCTTAAGCGTGTTAATAGTGATTATGAGGCCAAGCGTCATAAGGATATCGCGTTGCGCGCACCCGTTTTGCATGTGATGCGCAGTGGAGGCTTTATGCAATGGCTAAAGAGTAAAGGCAAACTTGGCGGACAGCATAAAGTGCCGCGTTTAGCCAATGATAGAGTGGTGCTTGAAGAGGTACTACAGTGGATGAAGCAATACTAAATGCGCTTATCGTGCCAATTCTTTGTGTATAGCTGCACTTAGCTCACCATTCATTGCCTTCTGATAATCCTTGTAAGATACTGGGTAGAATTGTCCACTTGGCAATAGCATCCACCAACGTGCGGTATGCTTGTTTTTATAGAATAGCAAATGATCGTTGTCGAACAGTACTGTGTATTGTTCGTATACATCGCTTTCTTTATTAGGTGCTACTTCTTGTGCGCGATAGTGGCGGCCGTTGAAGAAATACCAAATCATATGTGCTATTTGTTTGGCAGTCATATCGTGCTGATCGTCTTCTTCATTAAAGCCAAAAATGCCAAGGCTGGTGCAGTTTTCGCTTAGGCCCGCATACTCTGTAAGGGTGCAAGCTTCTGGGCCGTGTAAGCCATTCGGACTGCCGTTGACATTGGCAGGAGCATCACTATGCTTAATGCAATTGATGTCTACACTTACAATATGCGATCTGCGAATAATTGGCTCTGCCTCTTCGATATCGCCGCGCAACTTACCAAGACGGGTGCATTCAAAAAGCAATTTATCTAGCGTTTGTAATACGCTTGGACTAGTAGCAAAACTTTGAAAGCCTAGTAGATTGAAATTACGCACAAAATTTGGAATACTTGTTAGCATATCAAAGAGGTAAGTATTGTGAGTGATGCTTTCGTCTTCTTGCAAGTCAACAAGCATATCTACAACTGTAATGTCTGCCAAAGTGTTGCTGCGCTTGTAAGCTTCATATTGCTGCATCGTAAGGTCGTGGCTGCCACCTATAAGTACCACGGTTTTGCCAGCGCGATGGAGTGTTTCCAATACAGCGCCAAGTGCCACGCGAGAATCTTGTAGAGAGTTGCCAGGAATGATATTGCCTGCATCAAACAAACGCACAGTAGTATGCCAATTGTATAACTCGTATAATTGCTCGCGTACAATATTTGCTGCGCGACTATGAGCTGCATTTGCACCCATACCGCGACGTTCGCCACAACCAAGTAAGACTATTTCGGCATCGTTTAGCCACTCTTGTTTTTGAGCACTTAATAAAAAACCTAATTGTTCTTTTTTGTATTCTTTAGTGCGTAGATGGCCGTAGTCGGCTATTTCTACAAATGTTGCAATCTCTTGATACAGCATGCCGCAAAAATAATTTGGCAGGGCAGTGCACAGCGATAATAGTTAATAACAATTGCAGCTAGAGCTTGCTTTGGGGAAAAAATGAGAAGCTTGTATCTCGGTTTACTGACAATTATAGCAAAGGCTAAATGCAATAAGGGATTGCATTAGATTTCTATAAATGACTTAATTACTTTGGCTCATCTGCGGGGCCGTCAAAGAGATATTTGGGGTTATAAGGAATATCGAATTCCTTAAGCAAGTTTTCATATTCTGTTTGGAAGCTTTGTTTTTGATGGTGTTGTTCTTGATTAGCGATGTAATCGAATACATTTTTAACCTCAGAGTCTGCATACGAAAATGCACCATAACCTCTTTGCCATGAAAATTTTGTAGGCGTTAGTTTGTTGTCGTTAATGAAATTTGTTGAGTTGTTTTTTATATCTCTTGCGAGATCTGCAATTGTCATGGTGGGATTTAAGCCTACTAAAATATGCACATGGTCTTCTACACCGTTAACGATGATGGGCTTATGCCCCTTTGCTTTGATAATACCACTCATGTACTTGAATACATGTTGTCGCCACTCTTTTTGCAAGAGCTTTTGACGGTATTTTACTGCAAAGACAATTTGTACGTATAGTTGTGTGAAGGTCTCAGGCATGTTTCTTAAATGATGCCACAAATATGAAAGATTTTTTTGTTTTTTGAAGCGGATCGGGTCAGTTTTTTTTTGGATGTATGGACGAGTTGACTGCTGCGTTAAGATATATTTTCACGGCGGGGCGCCTGTTTTTTTATGCCACCCGCTCTGCGGGTTTTAAGTCCACGTGATACACTTTAGCTTCGCTTGTTATAATAATTTCACCCGCTCTGCGGGTTCTACTTTAATTGGGTTGTTGAAAGTACATGTCTTGTTGTCTTTTGCTTACTAGTGGAGAAGTTGCGAGTGGCAACTACGATCTCACCAATAATAAACCCGCAGAGCGGGTGCCATTATTATAAAACCATGCATATGCATGGTGGCAGAACCCCCAGGAGGGGGTGACATGATAGGTGACCTCGCCCTTACAGCAGCTTTGTAGTGTCACCCGCGCTGCGGGTTTTAATGTGGTGACTTTATTGATCGTTTGCATTATAAGTGTGTCACCCGCTCTGC
>JBJORA010000029.1:0-7500 GCA_046049675.1 Bacteroidota bacterium
ATTGATTGATGCGAAGCCTTGGCGCCTCAGCTGCGTAGCCTAGTGCGTGAGCTTGATTTTCGCGAACATATTTCTAAGTCTTGATTTTTTGTTTCTTTTGCATCAAGGCAAAAGAAAAGAAAACCCATGCGCGCACATACAAGACCACTAACACAAAACCTACCACGAAATATTATCTTGCAAACTATTTACTAGTTGCTACTTGGTTCTGCTTAGCGGATCATCATCCACTTTTTTTATGCAAAAAGCACATCGCGCATCGCGTACACACCCTGCTTACCTTTTATAAATTCGGCTGCCACAACAGCACCTGTAGCAAAGCCAACACGATTGTGTGCAGTGTGTTTGATTTCAATATCATCAATAGCACTGGTGTAGTGCACGCTGTGTGTGCCTGGCGCAGGATCTTGGCGAATACTTTTGATATATAAATCTGCAGCACTTTCAGATGGGTCGTTCACCCATTGTTGCTTGCTGCTAAGATTAGCTAGAATACCTTGTGCAATCGTAACTGCAGTGCCGCTTGGGGCATCTAGCTTGGCCGTATGATGGATTTCTTCTACGGCTACATTGTATTGTGGCTGCTTACTCATTAGTTGTGCAAGCTGCTCATTAATTGCAAAGAAAATATTTACACCTATGCTAAAATTACTTGCATAGATAAATCCAATCTTATTATCCCTAGCAAAAGCTTCTGCTTCGGGCAACTTGTCTAGCCATGCAGTGCTACCGCAAATAACTGGTACACCAAACTGCATGCAGCGCATTACATTATCAAATGCAGTATGAGGGGTGCTAAATTCTATGGCAACATCAGCTTGCTTTATATTTTCTTCCGTAAACTCATGCTGATTGTCGCTGCTAATCTTTAGCACAATCTTATGGCCACGCTCCAAGGCAATCGTTTCAATTGCCTTGCCCATTTTACCATATCCTATTAAAGCAATATTCATTTTGATTTGTATGATGAAGTTGAAAAGTTGCACGTACACCGATGAGTTGTGGGTTTAAGCTAGGTTGCACTTGCATACTTAGGCTTTTACTCATATCAAAAGTTTTGAGGTGTGCACCCACAAGTGCATCTACAATATTTAAGAAATACCACACAGTTGTGTAAACACCAATCTTATCTAAATTTCTACGTGCTACATTGCGCTGCTCTAGTAAGTCCTGTGCAGAGTAAATACCTTTTACTTGAAAGCTATCAATGGTGCTTGGATTATTGTCGGTGCGATAAACATATGCTTGCTGAAATGTGCGATACTTTCGATATTGTCCTGTAAATAAAATAGCACTTGCTGTAAAGCCTCCATAAACAATCGGTAGTCGCGAATACTGCTTATTATATATTTGACCAAGGCCGGGCAGCAAGGCACTATACATGGCAGAGCGCTTCGGAATAGGGTTCTTAGTACTAAACTGCAGGCGTAGCTTAAGTGAATCGGTTTTTGCTGCTGAGGTATTAGTAGTGTCTGTAACAACAACAGCCGAATCAGTAGCAGCCAACTTTGTACTATCAATAGAGATTGCTTGGGCACTGCAATTGATTACTAAAGCTAAGCAAGCTATTGCGAGTAAAAATGCAACACGGTATGTAAAGCCACTGTTCAATATTTATTAAATACCTAGGGCTTCCATAATGCGCTCTAAATCGCTGTCGTTATAGAAGTCAATTTGTAAAGAACCACTACCATTGCTTTTGCGCGTTAAGGCCACCTTGGTGCTCAATTTGCTTGCAATATCATCTTGTATACGCTTGTATGCCGGCGCAAGCGTTGTTGCAGCTGCTGGCTTACCATTTTTATTGGCAGTTTTTGCAATGCCTTTAGCCAAAGCTTCTGTTTGACGAACACTTAATTGCTTGTCTACAATTTCTTTATGCAAAAAAAGTTGTTGCTCAATGTGCTCAACACTTAAAATGCTTCTTGCATGCCCCATACTTATGGTGCCATTGATAACACTTTGTTGAATTGTTGGAGGCAATTTTAGCAAACGCAAGTAGTTAGTAACTGTACTGCGTTCTTTTTTCATGCGATCAGCAACCTCTTCTTGTGTGAGTTTGCATTCTTCCATTAGCAATTTATAGCTCAAGGCAATTTCAATCGCATTCAGGTTTTCACGCTGCAAGTTTTCTAGCAGTGCAAGTTCAATTTGCGCTTGATTATCTGCGCTGCGCAAATAAGCAGGAATTTCTGTAAGGCCAGCCAACTTGCTAGCACGCCAACGACGCTCGCCACTTATAAGTTGGTACTTAGCCGTAGCGCCACTGCCTTCTAATTTTACTACAGTTATTGGTTGTATAATGCCATGCAATTTGATACTATCGCTCAGTTCTTGCAAAGCCTGTTGCTCAAACTGACGGCGAGGCTGCTTTGGATTTACAACGATGTCACTAATATTTACTTTGCTAATATCGCCAACTTGCAATTCTGCCTTTGCTACTATATTGGCTACTGGCTTAGCGATGCCAATACCAGCATTGTCATTATTGCCATTAAAACTCCCAATTTCAGAGCTAATATTGCCTAGCAAAGCGCTTATGCCTTTGCCGATATCGTTTTTTTTAGCCATTATGTTCTACTGCTAAAGTTCTAAAATTTTATCCTTGTTACTTATGTTGGTCATATCGTTGCGCTGCAAAATTTCGCGCGCAAGATTTAGGTAATTTACGGCACCTGTACTATCGGCGTCATAAAGCAAAGCAGGTTTTCCTAAACTTGGTGCTTCGCCTAATTTAGTATTGCGATGTACTATTGTGCTAAACACAAGTTCACCAAAATGGTTCTTTACTTCTTCTACCACTTGATTACAAAGGCGTAAGCGGCCATCATACATAGTCATTAGAATGCCTTCAATCTGTAAGCGACTATTCAAACGGCTTTGAACAATTTTGATGGTATTCAACAATTTGCCCAAGCCTTCCAATGCAAAGTACTCGCATTGTACTGGGATTATAACACTGTCAGCAGCAGTCATTGCATTTACTGTAATCAAGCCAAGGCTAGGAGAGCAGTCGATAATGATAAACTCATAATCTGCCTTTACAGTATCAAGTGCCTGCGTCAATAAACGGTCTCTGCTAGGGTGACTTACTAACTCAATTTCTGCGCCTACTAAATCCAAATGACTTGGTACGATGTGCAAATTAGGTGTTTCAGTTTGTAGCACAACCTGCTTGATTTGTGCTTCATTTACCATTACATCGTACAAGCTTACTTGCACATTTTTAAGATCAATACCATTACCCGTAGTACTGTTTGCCTGCGGATCTGCATCAATCAAGAGTGTTTTATGGTCGAGTACTGCCAAACTACTCGCTAGGTTAATAGCAGTAGTGGTTTTGCCCACACCGCCCTTTTGATTGGCTATTGCTATAATTTTTGCCATTGGCTGTAAAGTTCCACTAATAATAGCAGTAAAGGCTTACAAGATTTGTGAAAATTATACACAAACGTGGACTATTGCTCCGTAAAAGGTCATGCTTACTAAAATCTCGCAACTTTTGGCAAGTTCAGCCTCCTGTGTAAAGAGCCGACTATAGAATGAAAAAACAAAGTAGCCACAAAAGCAGCACAAATAGCAATCAACTATCTTGCAGTAAAATCAAGCCTAAGCGCCTAAATATTACATTCTAAGGTACTGCCTATTTCTGGCAGAAGCAGCTTAATGTCTTTTGCATCAAATGCGCTTACAGCTAAAGCTTTGTCTATTACAATATACCCAAAAGTATCATAGTGTACGCCAATCGCTAAGTCGCAGTCTACCATTTCCATACAAGCAATGGCATCATCTATGCCCATGGTAAAATTGTCGCCAATGCAACAAATTACTGTCTTTACATCTGCAAATTTTGGTATCAGTTGCATATCCATCGTAAGTGCAGTATCGCCAGTATAGTAGAGGTCTCCTTTTTCGGTATAAATAATACAGCCCATAGCATTGCCACCGTAGCTACCATCAGGCAAGCCACTACTATGCTCAGCAGCTACACAACGTAAACGACCAAACTCAAAAAGCCAATTGCCACCAGTATTCATTGGGTGTGTATTTAGTCCTTGCTTGGTAAGCCAAACGCTAATTTCCCAGCTGCAAATCACAAGTGCATTGTTGGCCTTTGCTATACTAACACAATCAGCAATATGGTCTTCGTGGCCATGACTTACAAAAATATGAGTGCATTTTATAGCAGCGATATCGATATGCTTGGCAAGTTCATTTCCAGATATAAACGGATCGAACAAAATGCGATAGTCACCAATTTCCAATGCAAAACAGCTATGGCCGTAATATGTGTAAGTCATGTGGTAAAGATAGAAATTTTGTGCCTTGACATAATAGCTTTTTATTGCGCAATATAGATTTGGGCTATTACCTAAGAGACTTGCGCTGCAACCGTTGCCATTTTACAATAAGTCAGTATTGGCGCATATCCTCAATCACAGCATTTTACCTAACTTCGCCTTTCAAAATTAATTTAGTCATGAGTAAAGGACCAGTATCGCAATATATTCAACACCACTATCGCCATTTTAATGCAGCCGCGTTGATGGATGCAGCCAAAGGCTATGAAACCCATTTGTTAGAAGGCGGTAAAATGATGATAACATTAGCAGGCGCTATGAGTACGGCTGAACTTGGTTTGAGTTTGGCAGAAATGATTCGCCAAGACAAAGTGCAGATCATTTCTTGTACTGGTGCAAATCTAGAAGAAGATATCATGAACTTGGTTGCGCATAGCCATTACAAGCGTGTGCCAAACTACCGTGACTTAAGTCCGCAGGATGAGTGGGATCTATTAGAAAATCATTACAACCGCGTTACAGATACTTGTATTCCAGAAGAAGAAGCATTTCGCCGTATTCAAAGCCATATTGTAAAAATCTGGAAAGAATGTGATGCCGCAGGGGAGCGCTATTTTCCGCACGAATACATGTACAAGCTTTTGCTTAGTGGTGCCCTAGAACAATACTACGAAATTGATCCAAAAAATAGTTGGATGCTGGCTGCTGCAGAAAAGAATTTGCCTATTGTTTGTCCAGGTTGGGAAGATAGTACCATGGGCAACATCTTTGCGAGCTATTGTATTAAGAATGAAATAAAAGCAACGACCATGAAGAGTGGTATCGAGTACATGATGTGGCTTGCTGATTGGTACGTTAAGAATAGCGAAGGCAAAGGTGTAGGCTTCTTCCAAATTGGTGGTGGTATTGCTGGAGACTTCCCGATTTGCGTAGTGCCAATGCTGTACCAAGATATGGAAATGGAGAATATTCCGTTTTGGAGTTACTTCTGCCAAATTAGCGATAGTACAACAAGCTATGGTAGCTACAGTGGCGCCGTGCCAAACGAAAAAATTACTTGGGGTAAATTAGATATCACTACACCAAAGTACATTGTAGAAAGTGACGCAACCATTGTTGCGCCGCTCATCTTTGCTTGGATATTAGGCTGGTAGTTTACAGTAAAATTGTGCGTGATAACTTAGTGCGGATTTGTGCACTTCGCAAAACGATAGTTGCCGTACATATCTTGCCATGCCTCTGCATCTGTAAATCCGCTTGCGCTGAGCATTTGTGTAATTTGTTTATGTAGTTGCTGGTTAATTTCAAAGTAGATTACACCATTACGAGCCAATCCTTCTTCGGCTAGAGTAGCAATCTTTTCGTAAAAAATTAAGGCGTTGTCATCTGGCACAAATAAGGCTAGATGAGGTTCGTGTTTTACAACATTGGCATGCATACTTTCTTTTTCACTTAGGCAAACGTAGGGAGGATTGCTGACGATAATATCATATTGATCAGGCAAAGCTTTTACATCTAGAATATCTGATTGTACAAAAAGGATATCTACCTTATGCTGCGCTGCGTTTATTTTGGCAACCTCTAAAGCATCGGCACTTACGTCAAGGCATGTAACAACTGCCTGAGGCAACATTTTTTTTAGATAGATACCAATGCAACCACTGCCGCAAGCAATATCAATTATACGCAGATTGGCTTGCTTGTGATGTTGCTTATAAATGTGGTGGCATAGTTCTGCAGTTTCTTGACGTGGGATTAATACACGATCATCAACATAAAAACTAGTATTGCCAAAATAAGCAATATTGGTAATGTACTGCACGGGTGTAACCTTTGCTACTTTATCTAATGCATCCGCCAAAATAGCTTCCTGACTTTCTGTAAGCATTTTGCTGTAGTCGAACTTTGTTGCGAAATCTATTGTAGTATTAGCAATATACTCGATTATCAAAGTAGCTTGAGCCATGCTTTCGCTATGCTCGTTATGCGCATCTAGTGCTGCAATAAGCTGCTCTCTAGCTGTGTTAAAATCAATGCAGGCCATTTGTGCGTAACCAATAGTTTGTTATATCTTTATGCAATGTTGCGAAACTACAGTAATTTAATACTACTTGGTGTGTTGTTGCTACTGACCCAGTGCAGACCCGATCCAATTCCCGCAGATAATTTTGTAAGTAAAGCATACAACGATACTTTAATTGCAGCTCGTTTCTCTAACATCACTAATTTCAAAAGTGGTACGCGTGCTGTAAGTGCTAAGCTTAATGATGGTAGAAGTTTATGGTTGTTTAGCGATGCCAATATTTACGATGGCACTGTCGGGCAGTTTATGAGTTGCGCACCAACTGCAAAAAATTGCGCCTTGGTAGAACAAAATGGCACACTTACGCTACTTAATAGTAGCAGTGCAGACTATCTTCCGCCATTTGCTGGTATTGCACTAAAGCCACTCTCTGCCTATCAATTTCTAGACACCGTCTTTTGCTTATGCAAAGATGCTAATAGTACAAGTTCAAAAGTATTGTATGTAAGCAAGTTGGCTTATCCAAGTTTACAATTCTTGCGTACGGATACATTTACAAGTAACAATACTGTGCTGTATGGTTATACAATAGCTACAAATAAAACATTAGGTTTTGTTTACTGTTACGGTATAAAGCAACCTAGCGGCAATAGCAATGAGCTATATGTTGCGCGCTATAGTTTGCTTACGCCACATAGCCAGTGGTATTACTTTAGCAGTGGCCTGTGGGATACCTTTGATACTGCAGCTACGCCAATCACAAATGTCGGCGGAGAGAGTTTTTCTATTATACAGCACAAGGACGATTACGCTCTAATAGCGCAAGAAGCAGCTGTGCAATGCGGACAGGCAAGAGATATCGTTGCCTTCTATGGTATCAATGAATATGGGATATGGCAAAATAGACGGGTGATGTATAGTAATAAGGAACGCAACAGTAATATTGACCCGCAAATCGGCGATGTGCAGTTTCATTCGAGTGATATTAATGGCAATGCAGAAATATTATGTACTTATTCTATCAAAGGTTATGAGCCATGTTTGGCCACATGTACTAATGGCGTAATGCCTCAAAATGCCCGCGGTACAAGGTTTTTCAGGCTTCCGTTGTCACATATTTACAATGCATGGAAACCTTAAGGGTAAGAAATTTCTCTAATGTGTATAATTAAGGTT
>JBJORA010000030.1:0-2741 GCA_046049675.1 Bacteroidota bacterium
AAAAAGTGCGCAACTTTTACAGTGTAAGTATTAGTGGTTATCATATCGCTGAGGCAGGTGCTAATCCTATTTCTCAATTAGCTTTTACATTAAGCAATGGCTTTACGTTTGTAGAGTATTATCTCAGTCGTGGTATGCATATCGACGATTTTGCGCCAAACTTAAGTTTCTTCTTTAGCAATGGTATAGATCCAGAGTACAGTGTAATTGGTAGAGTAGCGCGCCGTATTTGGTCAAAGGCTATGAAAATTAAGTACAATGCTAACGAGCGTAGCCAAATGCTAAAGTACCACATACAAACAAGTGGTAGAAGTTTACACGCGCAAGAAATTGATTTCAACGATATACGTACAACGTTACAAGCCTTGTACGCGATTTATGATAACTGCAACAGCCTTCATACTAATGCTTATGACGAGGCAATAACAACGCCTACAGAGGAAAGTGTAAGAAGGGCTATGGCGATTCAGCTTATCATCAACAGAGAGTTGGGTCTTGCAAAAAATGAAAATCCATTGCAAGGTAGCTTTATCATAGAAGAGTTGACTGATTTAGTAGAAGAAGCAGTACTCACCGAATTTGATAGAATTAGTGAACGAGGCGGCGTATTGGGTGCTATGGAAACTATGTATCAGCGTAGCAAGATTCAAGAAGAAAGTTTATACTACGAAACACTAAAGCACACAGGTGAGTTTCCAATTATTGGTGTAAATACTTTTTTAAGTAGTAATGGTAGTCCAACTGTTTTGCCGCAAGAAGTAATTCGTAGCACAACAGAAGAAAAGGAATTTCAAATTAATACTGTCAAGAATTTACAGGCACACAGCGGCGAAAAAGGGCAGGAGATGCTTAAGCGTTTGCAAGATGTAGCAGTACGCAATGGCAATATCTTTGAAGAACTAATGGAAACGGTTAAGTATTGTACCCTAGGTCAAATTACAAGAGCTTTGTTTGAAGTAGGAGGACAATACAGACGCTCTATGTAGGCTGTAATTCTCCAACGTATTTTGCAATTTTTGCTAGAAAGGCTTTTATTTACGAATGGCTTAGAATAGCATTTTGGTAAGTGTTTTCGGGCATTTTCGATATTTTTCAGTGTTAAAAGTTAACTTTTGTATCCTTGAAAATCCAAAGTTAAACTTTGGATTTTCAAGCAAGGTGAATTAGACGATTGCCTGTTGCGCTGCGTAGGTTTATTACATATTTTGGGTGTAAGGTATCATTTTAGTTTAGTAATATTTATTCCCCTACCTTTAGCACATAGTCAGCACTTGCTGTATTAGATAAACAGCATGATGACTGAAAAATTCGACGCGCTAATCACTTCATTTCTTGCAGATCAAATCGGTATTGTAGAAGACTTTTTAGAGCCAAGTGTTATCCTTGGCCTGCGTAATAACTTGATGCTGCTTCACAAAGACAGTCAATTTCACCAAGCGCAAGTTGGCAGTAAAGACAAGAAGAATCTCAATCTAACCATTAGAACCGACGAAGTATATTGGTTGGATAAAGAACACAATAATGCTGATGAAAATATTTTTTTCAAGATGATAGATGCATTTGTTTTGTTTCTAAACCAAACTTGCTATGCGGGCATCAAGAGCTACGAGTTTCAGTATGCTAAATACGATGAAGGTGCATTCTACGTGCGACACAGGGATGAATTTAGAAATAATAGCGATCGTGTTTATACCATGATAATCTACCTCAACGAAAATTGGTTGCAAGGCGATGGCGGAGAGTTATGCGCTTATACTAATATAGGCGCACAGCTTATCACGCCGCTTGCGAGTAAGTGTGTTTTCTTTGGTAGTAAAGATTTGGAACACGAAGTTTTAGTTAACCACAAGGCGCGCTACAGCATAAGTGGCTGGTTTAAGACAGCATAAGGGCAAGCTGTTGTTTGCAGGCTTCAAAGATTATTGTACATTGCAAACACTTGCGATATTGGCTAATCATATTATTGGCAGCTGCCGCACTGCAAACCCATGCTCAGCAATTTGGTATTTTTGAAACGATTACCACTCGCGATGGCCTGGTAAGCAATTATGTATTTTGTTGTGCAGAAGACAAAGATGGCTACCTGTGGGTTGGTACGGATAAAGGCCTTACAAGATATAATGGATACAAATGGGATGTTTGGGACGTAGATAATGGTTTAGCTGGTAACTATATTCCCGAAATAATTGCAGATGCTAATGGCGGCATTTGGTTTGCCGTTAGCGAGGCTGGTTTTTACTACTTCAATCCTGCAAAAAATATTGGCATTACTGCATGTAGCATTAAGGATGCTGATTTTATCGGATTAGCAAATATAAAGTGCGCCGATTCTAGGCATGGTTGCTATTTCAGGCCTAATAGTTTACAGACAAATCAAGTTTACCACTTAAAGTATAATATAAGTTCTCGGAAAATTGAATCTATTATAGTGCCAATGCCAAAGGTATTTAGCAACTTAATTGTAGATGAAGCCTTAAGCAATAAAGTCAATTTTAAGCCTGTAAGCGTAACACAAGGCATAAAACGAAGTGGTAATTATGTTACCAATGCCTGTCAAGTAGCCTTTACAGATGGTAATTACAGCAAGCTACTAGATCTGCCAAAGCTTTTTAATGTGCCACGCTACGACTTTACTATAATGGCGCACGACGAGCAACTTTTTATAGCCAATGCTGGCGAAGATTTAATTTGCGTAGATACCTTCAACGATGTAGTGCGCTACGGATTAAGTAGCGGATTAA
>JBJORA010000031.1:0-15603 GCA_046049675.1 Bacteroidota bacterium
ATGGACTGGATGAAGAACAACCCAATGGCAAGCATGATGAACATGGATTGGATGAAGAACAACCCAATGGCAAGCATGATGAACATGGATTGGATGAAGAATAATCCAATGGCTAATATGATGAACATGGGCAATATGCAAGAAGGCATGAGTGCTTGGAATGGTTACATGAAGCAGTACTTAGATATGATGAATACTGGTATGGCTAATTGGACAAGCAGCATGAACAATGCTACAAGTGCTGATGCTTTCAAAGGCATGTTCAATATGGTAGAAGGTCTTAAGAGTTTCTATACTTTGTGGGAGCCTTTCATGAAGCAAGTACAAGATAATAAGTTCGATGTCAACGAATTTATGACAACAATGCAAGCCGGCGATTATAAGAGCTTTGTAGATAAGTTTTTTGGTTTTATGCCAGACTATATGCGCAATCATGCACAAACAATGAACGCAATGTTTATTGAGAACATGAAACGCATGAGCGAGCAAGGTGTAGGTGCTTATAACTATATGAGCAATGCAATGCACACTAGCCCAATGATGAACATGAATCCTTTTGGTGGCATGCTTACGATGTACAACACAATGCGTGAGAACATGACTACTGCTATGAGTCCATTGACTAACTTAATGCAGGATACAAACAGCGTTAAGAATGCACAAATCTGGAACGACATTGCTGATAAAATGGCAACATTTAGCATCAAGAATGCAGAATTGCAAATGATGATGTACAAGCAAGGTATGGTTGCTATGGAAGAAACAGCAAAGAACGTTTATGCTAAGCTTCAAAATGGCGAAAACTTCGATAGCATCATCAAGGTTTACCAAGAGTGGATGATGAATAGCGATAAGGTTTATGTAAATCTTTTTGAAAGCGATGAGTACAGCCAATTAATGACTGAAGTAAGCAGCCTTCAGATGCAATTGCAGCACAATATTGAGCAGGAAATGGAAAATATGTTTTCTAAAATGTTGCCAATAGCTACACGTACACAGCTTGACGAAATATACAAAGCAATGTACGATTTGAAGAAAGAGGTACGAGGTACTGCAACACCTAATCCTGCAACTACAGCTACTAAGGCAACGCCTAAAGCGAAGCCAGTAGTAAAGGCTAAGCCTGTTGCAAAGGCTAAGCCTGTTGCAAAGGCAGCGCCTAAGAAGGCTACTAAAAAAGCACGCAAGTAATTTCTGCGACTAAGATATTTTAAGTCGGGGGGTATAAATTTAGAAAGAGATCTAGGGTAACAGCTAGGTCTTTTTTTTGCAAGCACATATTTTTTTGAGTTGGAAAACTCATAAAATTTTAGGAAACAGTACATTACCTTTGCTGTTCTAAATTAAATTGAAGAATGTTCAATCAAAACGCAATATTTGAAGAAATGGTGGACGTATCTACCAAGCTCGCTAAAGGATACGAAACACTTAAAAATATAGGAGAAGTTAGCATAGGTGATACACCAAAGGATTTAGTTTGGCAACAAGACAAGGTAAAGCTTTATCATTACCGTCGTGATACGCCTGCCAAAGTAAAAATACCTGTGCTAGTATCTTTTGCTATTATGAATAGGCATGATGTATTAGACCTGCAATCTGATCGTTCTTTGATGAAAAAATTGTTGGACGAAGGTTTAGATATTTACATCATGGATTGGGGCTATCCTACGCGTATGGATCGCTACCTTACAATGGAAGATTACATTCTAGGTTATATGCATGGTGCTGTAGAGCACATTTTACATGCACATGGCATTAGTAAATTACATAAAATGGGTATTTGCCAAGGCGGCCTATTTAGCATGATCTATGCAAGTTTATTTCCTGAAAAATTTGCAAGCCTTACAACTTATGTAGCACCTTACGACTTTGAAGATGCTAACTGCAATATGCTGTTCAAATGGACAAAATATGTAGATGTAGATACAATGGCAGATACACAAGGTACTATTAGCGCTGATACTTTAAATGGCGCTTTTGGTATGTTGAAGCCAAGTGCAGATATCGCAAAATACTTTGGCGTAATTGATATGCTAGGCGACGAAGCCAAATTGATGAACTTCTTACGCATGGAAAAATGGAAGAACGATTGCCCAGATTTAAGTGGCGAAATGTTCCGCAAGTATATCAAGGATTTGTTTAGAGACAACAAACTAATTAAAGGAGAATTTGAATTAGGCGGTCATCCCGTTAATTTGAAAAACATGACTGTACCTTTCTTAAATGTGTACGCTACAGACGATAATATTATTCCAAACAAAAGCACGATGGCTATTATGGATAAGTTAGGTAGCAAGGACAAAGAATTGTACGCTTTCCCTGGTGGACATATTGGTGTATTTGTTGGGGCACGTAGCCAAAAAGAACTAGCACCAAATGTAGCAACTTGGATTGCTAAGCGCAGCAAGTAGTAGTTGATTGGATTGTTGAATCGCTAAATTGTTATATTGTTGTTCCCATTTAGAAAGGCTGTACTTTTCTAGCACTTTCCGCTTGACTTGGAACACGGGTTTTCCTCGTGAAGAGCTGTGTCAATGGTTGATTGATAAATGGTGATTGCTAGTTGTTGATTGGTGAGTGTTGATTACTGCTATCGAATTGATACTGTTTCGCGACAAGTTCACCGGATATCTCACACCCGCATTTAACGTCAATAAATTCAACAGTCTCTAGCTATCTGCGACTATGCATTTTCCACATGCAATTTTCCATTTTCAATTTTCAATTGTCCATTATCAATTGTCCATTAAACAAAAACTATCGCCAAAGCCTCACCAACAAAATCTCTAGCAAGAGAAAAACTAGTGCGGCAATTAAGCAATACTTCCATACCGGAGAGCCTTGTGCATTTTCTCCAATCGCATCTGCAGCATTTCGTGCGGTAGCAACAACGTCAAAATTTGCAAGTTTAGCTTTGTCGCTCAACTCATTCGTTGCCCAACAATCGAGGTTGCTTTCTTGACGATTATAGTTAAGGCCAACTACATAATTTTCTGCATCGCTATTAGGAATATTAAGGTTATACAAACCTGCATGAGTAGCACTTTGATTAAGGTTTACTTGTACCATTCCAGCTACATTGCGTTGTTGCGGAATAGCATCCCAAGTGGCATTACTTAAATGAAATGGATTAGCATCGCCAGCCTTACTGCCACTTATAGTTAGTACAGCATCTTTGCCAAGTGTGTAAGCATGAATTGGATTTTTGCCGCCAATAAAGGCCATCTTAAATACTGCAGGCAAAAACCAATAACTATTGGCAAAATTACTGCTGCCAGCTTCTAGGCCAGTTGCACAAACATATACCTTGCCATTGCCAACACGATAGCTACTTAGGAATGCATCGCCATTGGCAAAGCTAAATATCTTCTGCTCGCTACTAAAAGTACTGCCATTTAGTGCATAGCATTTTTCTACTTTAGGTAGGTCTACATTATCGGGCACTTTATCAAAAATATCACGAATAAGTTCGTGCTGCTTATTGACACTGCTAACGTTTGTAGGACTGTTGTTTTGTGTACCAAATACTGCGCCACCGAGTATGCTAAGTGCGGCATTATAACTGGAAGTATTGATACTTGCGCCTGGAAAAATACAAACGCTACCGCCTTGACTACAATAGCTTTGTAACACATTACTTAATTCACTACTTAAAGTATTTAATCCGCTGCATACAACAAGGCTATAGTTGTCTAGTTTTTTTGCAATAGCAGCACCAGGCGTACTTACATCGGTACGAAATGCAGCGCCCGTTTTGAATGCCGCGTTAAGGTAGGGGTTTGTAACACCTTCGCTCACCAATAACACACTTTGCTGAGCAGCTACTTTGCCAGCCATGTAGAATGTATCGTCAAAACTTACAGGATAATCGCTAAGGTGCAATTGAATATTTTGCCAGCCACTTTGCACCGCTGTAAAAGGCAAACTTTCAATCTTATTTTCACCCGGTTTTAAGGATACATTGCGCACGGTTTTTACTTGATTATTGACGCCAACATTTACTGTTGTTTCAATAGGTTTTTCGTTGTCGTAATTACGCACGCGCACATTAATCGTATTTGGCGCATTCATCGTTATACTCGGTTCTACAAACCATGCACTATCGATGCTTACATTGGCACGTGTGCTTTGTTGTACCGGTACAAAACTTACATGTGTATTTATTTTTGTTGCAATAGGAAGCGTACATTTATTTTTTTGCATATCACTTACGTAAATGATTTGCTTCACTGTGGCATCACTCGTTTGTAAATTATTTTGTTGCTTTTGTAGTACACTAGCAGCATCTCTACTTTGTGCGCAAACTGTAATTTGAGCTAGCTGCGCAAGTGCCTCTTCTTTATTAAGAAATCTACTATCGCTTCCTGTTAATTCTTGTGTAAGAATTTGAAATTGATCTTTACTACTGCATGCATTGATAATATCTTTTGCTTTACTTTTTGCAAGCTCTAATAGTGGTACACCATTTTGTTGTACCCCCATGCTGTAACTATTATCTATAAAAATAGATAAAGCTTTTTTGCCTTTATTACGCAAACTGCTATCGCCGAAAAACGGTTGTGCAAATGCAAGTACTAAACTTAGAATTGCGCCTATGCGCATTAGCAATGTAAGGAGGTGTTTGAGCTGACTACTTTTATTGGTTTGTTCTTTAATTTCTTGTAGTAAACGTATGTCACTAAACAGTACTTTTTTGTAACGTTTAAAATTAAACAAGTGCACAATTACAGGCAAGGCAATAGCACAAGCCGCAATTAGAAATGCTGGATACAAAAAGTTCACCGCGTAAAAATAATGCATAGTCCTGCACTTGCCATGCTTATGATTTGTATTGGAAAGTCTAATTCCCGGCATTACAGTGCAGCAATGGCGGTATCTGAGCTATTTGCGGCGATAAAATGTGCATGAATAGTGCATTATTTTCGCAAAAAATTAGCGTTTGATTTGCATATGGCAGCTTTACTTTACTGCGAAGCAGAAGCAGGTAAATGAGCATTAGGCAAATTGTAATAGCCATTGGAAGTATCTTATTTTTTTTAAGCACTTATAACAGTAGTGCTCAAGGCATACTTGCGACTTGTACTGAAGGTGGAAATCAGTTTGGAACTATTTTGCATATCGATGAGGTAAGCGAATCAATACAATACAAAAAACTGCTAGAGGGAACGCCGGGTGCAACACCAACAAATTGTGAGGTACTAGTCGTTGGCGATTTACTTTATGGTACAACACAAGATGGAGGAAGTTATGGCAGTGGTATTTTGTATAGTTACAATACTGTTACTAAAAAATATTTAGTGCTACATAATTTTGATAGTGCGAGTGGTTGTAAACCATTTGTTGGCGTTGCTCAAATTGTTGATGGTAAATTATATGGTACAACATATAAGGGTGGGTCATACGATAGAGGTGTACTTTATGAATTTGACATTGTAAAAAATGTTTACACAAAAAAGCTAGATTTAAATCCACAAGATGGATATGCACCTTCTAGCAAGTTGATTGTTGCAAAAAATAATAAAGTGTATTTGTGTTGTGGAAGCGGTGGAGGAAATTTGACAAGTGCAGGAGGTTCGATAATGAGCTATGATGTGCAAGCTAACAAACTAAAAGTAGTACACAAGTTTAGTAAGCAAGGTGTCACATGGACCACAGGAAAAAATCCGAATACAAATTTGGTAGAACATAATGGTGTATTGTATGGTGCAACTTTTTATGGTGGAGATAGCAATAGAGGTGTTGTGTATGCCATAAATTCTTTGACCGATAGTGTGTACACTGTTGCCCATTTAGGTACTGCTAATTGTGAACAAGCAAGCGGTAGTTTAACCCTTGTTGGCAATAAATTATTTGGTACAGCAAGTAAAGGTACAGGTGCAGAATTTGGTGCAGTGTATATGGTAGACTTATCAAAACTTAACATTACGAGAGTTGCAATATTAGATGGCACAAATGGAAGATTACCAGAAGCTGGTATAGTAAGTGATGGAAAAACTATTTATGGCGCTGCACGTTTTGGGGGGCAATTCGACTATGGTACTTTGTTTACAATAGATCCTACTACATACAAACTAAATGTATTATACAGCTTTGGCGAAGTTGGTGTGCAAGCTAAAGGTCCGTTGACGCTTGTGGGCGGCGACAAAATTTATGGTACATGTAATGCTGGCGCAGTAGCCGGTAGTGGTAGTTTATATTGCTATAATCTTAAAAGTAGAAATGCAACTGGCTTACTTGCTTTTAGTGATGCACCCTTAGGAGCAAAGCCGATTGGTAAAATGCAAAAACTAGATGCTCAGAATTTTATTGGCGTGATGCAGGCTGGGGGAGACTATAATGCTGGCGTAGTATATCGTTACAATATTATTACGCACGAGATTACTAAGCTTGCTAGTTTTCGTGATAAGCTTGGCCGCGAACCCAATGGTGCGCTGCTCTTAGCGAGCGATGGCAATTACTACGGCGTTTGTATGCGCGGTGGTCAGTACGATGAAGGTACTTTGTATCGTTTTAATTTATCGACAAATACCATTACGCAGGTTCACGATTTTGGACCTGGTAAAGGGCATAAGCCGTTTGGAAATGTTGCAGAGTACAAAGGCAAATTATTGGTTTGTGCATTTGAGAATCCTCTGCATGCCGAGCAAGGTGGCGCAATTGTAGAATACGATATAGCTGCTGGTAGCGCAAACATTGCTTGTGCTTTATCGAACAGTACTGGCGACTATCCGCGCGCAGGACTGCAAGCCATTGGTAATGGAAAATTTGTAGGTACTGCTAGTAGTGGAGGTGCTAACTACACAGGCGCTATTTATGTCTATGATGCAAGTACACAAAAAATTCAACATAGTTTTATTTGCGAACCTATGCAAGGCATGTATCCATTTGCAGCAGTAGCACAATTAGATAATGATTTATTTATTGGTACAACAAGTGAAGGAGGCTTATCTAAGGCTGGTGTAGTTTTTAGTTACAATGCAAGTACAAATAAGTATGCTAAATTGTTTGACTTTACAAATGCTACGGGTCATAAAGCTGCAGGCGACATATTAGTTTATGCAAAGAATAAGATGCTGATGGCAACAACAAGTGGGGGAGAAGGTGCTTATGGCAATATCTTGTTTTGCGCGAACACCGGTGGTTTTAACGTCTCAAAAAGCCTAAGATTGGGCAGTAGCAGCGGCTACGGCCAATGTAGTTTTACACAAGTTGGAAAATAAAACACAAATCATATCTTGTTTTATATACATGTCTATTCAGAAAACCCTCTCTGTTTGGCAAGTACGCATATGAAAAATAAATATATTTAACTATTTGAAATATTTTCAGTTCGCTTTAGTTTTTTTCTTAGCCCATTGTGGCTATGCTTCTATGTAGTATAAGGGGGCACATCGTTTTTATTGCAATCATTGTGCTTTCTAGTATCAAATTCCCATTCAAGTTATCCACAAAGTTGGTTAATGCAACACATTAGCCTAATAATTTTGTTAAACTTGCAAGTTGAAAATGAGGAAAGTACGTACACATGAGGCTTCATTGAGCTGCAACATGATAGGTATGCTAGCCACTGTTAGTTGTACGCGAGTATCAAATCCTTTACAATCAAATTATAATTTTTTAACTGAAAACAAACTTAGGATAGAAGAAAGTTATCTGCTAGAAGTAACGCAACTACTTACGAGCACGGGACTATTGGAGAAGTTATAAATACCATAGAGTAAGCATTGTACTTTAGACTAGGCTCTTATACTAAAGTAGATGCGTTAGTAACTCAAGAAAGAATAACTATAGGAGCAAAAAAAAAGTCATTTAAAACCAAAACAAAATAAAACAAAACAAAGTTTACAAATGAGAAAGGTAATCTTAACGCTTGCGATGGCTCTTGGCCTTTACAGCGCAGCTACTGCTCAATGCAGCAGCACCCCTAACACCTTTGAGATGAAGCTAACGCCAATTGGTGCTGGTAAGCTTGCAGTACAAGTTCGTCATACTGACGATGCAAGTACTAAAAGCACAGCGCCGACTGCTAAACAGAGTCTCTTCGGCATGATCTTCGCAATTTCTTGGCCAAAAACTAGCGACGTAACTATTACAGGTGCGGCTAGTGCTATGGCACCATTTGAAATTGGTGAAGACAAACAAGCCTGGACACAACAAAATAAAAACGTAGCTGCAGAAGATAATATGGCTACTTTCTATCACACCAATGATATGCCAGCTGAGTTTGGCTTTGATTGGGTAAACAACCAATGGTACGATGTAGCTACAATTAGTTACAGCGGTACTTTGGCAGAAGGCGACTTCTTTAGTTTTGCAACATGCGATTATGGTATGGCGCATCCAAACAGTTATGCTGGCAATAGCCACACTGACCCTTGGTTTGCTGTATATAATATGACTACGAGCGAGTACAAAGAGGTAAGCCCTAAAATGAGCACAGAGCGTCTAGCTAATACCGCGCCAACTGTATCTTATAGCATTTATCCAAACCCAGCAACTTCTGTAGTTAATGTAGAAGTTAGTTGTGATATGAACAGCCAAGTGCTTGCTCAAATCACTGATATGACTGGTAAGGTTGTAGCTACAAAGATATTTAAAGTGGCTGCTGGTACTACAAAGGAGAGTTTGAATGTAGAAGGCCTTAGTGCTGGTAACTACATGGTGAAGTTGACAGACGGCAAGACTTTGAATTATGTTCAAAAGATTGAGAAGCAATAATTTCACTAAAACAATTTCTACAAATATGATAAAGAAATATATAAACTCATTTGCCACGAAGTCAATATTTGCTTTTGCATTATTATGCATGAGCTTTTTGGCTGAAGCGCAAACGACGGTTACCTACGACTTCAACGCAAATGCGACCGGTTGGACAGGTAACATCACGAGAACTACTGCTACTACTGCGTGCGGCTCTGCCTCTATGCGTCGTAATCTATATGCTAGCGTTACTACGGGTAACATGGTTAGTCCGGCTCAGACTTCAAATGGACAATTGGTAAGCTTATCGTACAAGTATAAAGTGGCTAACTGGAGTGCGAATACGGTAGGTACGCCAAATCCTTGGGGTAACTTTAATGTACAATATGGCCCAAGTGCAACTGGTCCTTGGACAACTGTGCAAACCATTGACGCTACTAACCATACGGTAAGTGGCACATGTACTACAGCTACTACAACATTTACACCACCTACTGGTACATACTTTATTAAATGGGATGCCTTTTATGCTGGTACTGGTGACTACTACTTAAACTACGATGACGTTGTAATTAGCCAAGCGGCTGCAACACCTTGTACAGGTACACCTGCACCAGGTAATACGCTAAGCTCGGCAGGTACTGTTACTTGTGGTTCACTAGCTACAACATTAAGTATTCAAACAATTCCTGCTGGTACTGGCGTTACTTACCAATGGTATCTGAATTCAGTAGCTATTCCATCTGCAACTTCTTCAACTTATGCTGCCACAGCTGTTGCTGCCGGTGATGTATTTTATTGTGATGTGACATGTGCGGGTGTTACTACTGCTTCTAATCCAATTACATTTAGTGCTTTTAGCGCACCAGGCAATACTACAAGTACTGCTAGCGCTAATATTTGTGCTCCTGCAACGACAGCTGCAACTACTTTAGGCATTCAAAATGCTGCGCCTGCTGGTGCAACTTATCAGTGGTATCTTAATGGTGCTCCAATCCTTTCTGCAACATCTGCTACATATGCAACAACTGCCAATATTGGTGATGCATTCTATTGCGAAGTAACTTGTGCTGGTTCTGTAAGTACTTCTAGTACTATCACTTTTGCTGCATCGGCTCCTCCGTATTGTGGTTATTGTGTGCCAACATATACTACAGGTAAGACAGATGGTGACCTAATTTCAAATATTTCAATTTCTGGCACTACACTTGCTAATAACTCGGGTACTGCGCAGGTTAATCCAGCGTATACATCATTCACGCCGCCTGCATATACTGCACCAAACTACACTTGCTCATTACAAGCTGGTAGTACCTATAATGTAACTATCACAGTAGGTACATGGGGTACTCAAGGTATTGCTGCTTGGATAGACTATAATGATGACGGTGTGTTTGCTACTTCAGAGCGTATCGGTTTTACACCTGGTACAATCGGTACTGGTACTGGTGGTCTACCAATCCCAGCGAACCATACGGCAAGTTTTCCAATTACCTTATCTTGTAGTCCGCCTTTAGGTATTCACAGACTTCGTGTACGTGATGTGTATAATCAAAGCGGTGGTCTAATTGATCCATGTAACACTCAAACTTATGGTGAAACTGAAGATTATTTGGTAGAAGTAACAACAGCTGATCCATGCCCAACACCATCAGCTATGACAGGTACACCAGGTGGTAATACTGCTTCACTGTCATGGACTGCAGGTTGTGTAGAAACACAATGGTCTGTAGTAGTTCAAGCACCTGGTACAGGTGTTCCTACAACAGGTCCTGATGATCCAGCACATCCAAAGGCTACAACTAATAGTGGCCATATCGTTACTGGTCTTACTGGTTTAACTACATATGAAGTTTACTATGGTGCAGATTGTCAAGGTTCAACTCCTCCAGGCACTGGTGGTAGCTCATGGGCTGGTCCGTATACATTTACTACAACAGCTACTTGTTTCCCTCCTACGGCACTAGCAGCTTCTAATATTACATCTTCTGGTGCTGATATTGGGTATACTGCACCTAGCGCTGGTACGCCTGCAAATTACGATTACTATGTAAGTACTACTGCAACTGCACCAACAGCGGCAACAACGCCTACTGGTTCTATTACAGCTGCAACTACACCATTGGTGCTAAGTACACTTAGCCCTAGCACATTGTACTATGTATGGATGCGCAGTGATTGTGGTAGTGGTGATTTGAGTACTTGGAGTTTAAATACTTCATTTACTACTTTAGCAGTACCATGCGCTGGTACGCCAGCACCGGGCAATACAGTTGCTACACCAGCAAATGTTTGCTCTGGTGGTTCTACTACATTATCAGTTCAGAATGCTACTAGTGGTACCGGTGTTACTTATCAGTGGTATAGTGGCCCAGTTGGTGGTCCTTACACTGCTATTTCGGGAGCTAATGCTTCAACTTATGCAGCTACAGGCATTACTGCTGCAACAGAATTCTATTGCGAGGTAACTTGTGCTACTGGTCCTGCAATGGCAGCTTCAACAAATGTTACCGTTGGACTTAACGCAGCATACTTATGTTATTGTGCTTCAATACCGGGTTCTACTGGCGATGAGGAAATATTTGTTGTAGATTTAACTTCAGGTGCTAGTACGATGACGCAAAGTTCAGATTGTATTACAGCAGCACCAGGTGCAGGTTCAATTTTAAACCGTTACTCTAATTTTACTGGTACAACACCTTTAAATGCAGATTTAGGTTCGCCAGTTAACTTCAGTATTACCTTAAATACTTGCGGTGGTACTTTCAACAATGGTTGCGCTATTTTCATTGACTATAACCAAGATGGTGACTTTGATGATGCGGGTGAAAAAGTTGCTGACGATGGTGCAGTAACGATTCCTACAACACCTGCTGGTCGTATTTTCTCAGGTTCTTTCACAGTACCTACTGGTGCTTTAACAGGTCTTACTGGTTTGCGTGTAATTAATGCAGAAAGTGTTGCTGGAAGCACAATTACAGGTTGTCAAGTTTACAGCTATGGTGAAACAGAAGATTACTTAATTAACTTAACAACACCACCTGCTTGTAGCGGTACACCAGCACCAGGTAATACAGTTGCTACTCCAGCTTCTATTTGCTCTGGAAATACTTCAGTATTAAGCTTGCAAAATGCAACTACTGGTACAGGTGTAACATACCAATGGTATAACAGTAGTGGTGCAATCAGCGGTGCAAATAGTGCAACATATACAACACCTGCATTAACTGCTTCTGAGACTTACTATTGTGAGGTAACTTGTAGTGGTAATGTTGGTACAAGTGGCACAGCTACAGTATCAATTAATCCAGGTTTAGGTAGTTCTAGTACAAATCCAATTGTTATTTCTCCAATAAGCTCATTCAGCAGCACAATGGTAAATAGCACAGCAAACTGCTTTAGTAATAATAGTACTTTGCCGGGTAATGGAGGACTACGCACTTCGCCAGAAATTTATTACCAATTTACTTTACCGAGTGCAAGTAGTGTTAGTATTGATTTGTGTGCTTCTAGCTATGACAATGTTGTGAGCTTGTACAATTCTACATTAACTACTGAAATTGCGTACAATGACGACGCTGGTCCACTTTGTGCTGGTGCACAAGCATCACTTACACAAGCAAGTTTAGCCGCAGGCACATACTTTATTGTTGTGCAAGGCTTTAGCGGTGTAGGTACTAATGTACTTAGCTTTAGCTCTTCTTCTTTGGCTAGCTTAACTACTATTAGCTATCCTGGTTGTAATGGTCAAGCTAACAAGGCTATTGAGGTAACTGGTACAAGTGGTTTAACTGGTACTATTACTTATAGTTGCGTTGACGCTAGTGGTCCTGCTGGTTTAGAAGCGCCTCCAGGCGTGTTTACGCAATTAGCAGCTGGTACTTACACAGTAAGTGCTACTGATGGTGCAGCAACAGCTAGTACAGTTATTACTATAGCTGAGCCTCCAGCGCTTAGTGGTACATTTACATTTACAGCTCCTACATGTAATGGTGGATCTGACGGAAGTGTAACAGTTTCTGGTGTAGGTGGTACGCCATATTTGACAACACCTACCTACTCTATTGATTGGTACGCTACTGCAGCTGCTTTAGCTGCCGGTACACCTGATATTTCTGGTGCTACTAATAACGCAGCTAGCTTTGCTACAATTGGTAACTACACAGTTACAGTGGAAGATAGCTTAGGTTGTATTGTTCAAGTAACTGGTATTACAATTACACAGCCAGCGATTATCACTGGTAGCAGTGCTCATGTTGGTTGTAATAGTTTGACTGTAGCAGGTGTTCCTTACACAGCTAGCGGTTCTCATACAGCTACATTTACAGCTGCAAACGGTTGCGATTCAGTTCATACTTACAATGTTACAATCAACATGAGTAACACTGGTAGCAGTGCAGTTACAGCATGTAACTCAGTAACTATCGCTGGTGCAAATGGTGGTGCAGCAATTACTACAAGTGGTGCATATCCTGCAACATTCACAAATGCGGCAGGTTGTGATTCAGTTCACACTTATAATGTAACAATCAACGTGAGCAATACAGGTAGCAGTGCTCACACAGGTTGTAACAGCTTAACAGTTGCTGGTGTTGCATACACTGCAAGTGGTAGCCATACAGCTACATTCACAAATGCAGCTGGTTGCGATAGCGTTCATACTTACAATGTAACAATTAATAACAGCAGTGCACCAAGTACCGTTACTATCAACCAAAATGGTGGTAGCTACACAATTCCAGGTACATCAACTACATATTTTGCAAGTGCTACGCATGTAGAAACATATGCAAACGTATTTGGTTGCGATAGCGTAGTTACTTACAACATCACTATCAATTTAGGTGTACTTGTTTCTCCGAAGGTTTGCCTTGCTGGTCCATTGGATGCTGCTGGTAGCTTGATGTCAGATTCACTTCGTCAGAAGAATTTGATTCCTGGTACAACACCTTATGGTGCTGCTCCTTACACACATATTGCTGTTGTAGGTGCTGGTGGCGAAATGATTGATCCTGCTGCTTACTCAAACACTGGTAGCAATACTATTGTTGATTGGGTACTTGTAGAATTACGTGACGCATCTAATAGCAATACTGTTGTTGCAACACGCAGTGCATTACTACAGCGCGACGGCGACGTTGTTGATGTTGATGGTAATAGTGCAGTATTGTTCACAACAGTTGGTCCTGGTAACTATTTCGTAAGCGTTAAGCATCGTAATCACTTAGGTGTAATGGGTGCTTCTACATTTGCACTTAATAGTTTAACTTCTACATTAACTGACTTCACAGCAACTTCTGCTAGCTTGTTCATTCGTCCGGTGCCAAATTCAAATACGACGTTTGGTGCAACTCGTACGATTGCTGGTAAGCGTGCATTGTATGCTGGTAACTGCGGTATTGCTACTGCAGTAACACGCCGTCAGTTAACTTACAACAGTACAACTGCTAGTGATCGTTATGCATTGTTGACAGCTGCCCCAGGGACTGCAACAATCAATGGTTACACACAGTTTGACTGTGACCTGAATGGTTTTGCACGTTTCAATGGTCTATTGCCTGATCGTCTTATTATCTTGATGAATGTAAGCAATAGCAATACGTTGATCTTACACGAGCAGACACCAAACTAATCTAGGTTCTAATTTTAATGAGTGGGGCAGTGAAATGCTGCCTCACTCATTTTTTTTAACAAAAAGTTTAAGCCTATTGAGTGACTACTACAATTTCATTTCCTTTTTGTATCTCAGACAGCGGAATGTATGTTATGTAATGGTTACTTTCTTTTATTGGAAGTTAAATTTTGCAAAGACTCTTTAACTTCATCATCCTTTTATACCCGTGAGATAATGAACCGAATCACACAAATGACACACCAAATGAAATTAAATTTTCATCGCCTAAGGGCTTTTTTTTCAGCTAGTATTCTATTAGCTTTTGTGCTGTTTACAAATAGTGTTTCAGCGCAATTGAGTGTTTCTGTTGCAACTGGCGACATTGGCTGCTTTGGATTAACAGCTGATGATACGATCAATGCTACAGGAGGCTCAAATCCTTATACTTATACGATTAATTCTGGAACATCTTTTTCCAGTCCATATATTTTTCTAGCAGCTGGTACTTATACAGTTGTTGTTACTGATAATTTAGGGGCTACAGCCTCAACTGTGTTTACACACACACAACCTGCTGATCTTGTGCAGAATGTTGGATTTTTAAATCCTGGCTGCGCGGGCAACACTGATGGTAGTGCATGGAGTATCGCAACTGGTGGTATTCCATTTCCAGCAGGTTTTCTACCAGGTAATGCTACTTACAACTATGATTGGTACGACTCTGCGACGAACACGCTTGTACTCAATGATAGCTTTATTCAAAACATCAACAGCGGCGTGTTTTATGTTGTAGCTGAAGACTTCAATGGCTGCAGAGACACTGTTACTGGCATTCGAATTACACAGCCCGATACAGTAGTAGCAAGCATTACGTCAATGGGGCCTACATGCTTTGGAGGCAACAATGGTATTGCCTTGGGCGATGGAACAGGCGGTATCACATATCCACCCGGATTTAATCCAGGCGATCAACAATACATTTATGATTGGTATGACGCATCTACTAACACATTACTACTGAGTGATAGCGTTGCAAGCGGTCTGTCAAGTGGAACCTACTATTTAGTGGTTGAAGATTTTAATGGCTGTCGTGACACTAGTGCAACCCTGACATTGAATTCGCCAACAGCAATCACAGCTAGTGGCTCTGTAGTAGGCACCACAGTAACAGGCAGTGCTACAGGTGGTACACCAGGCACAATACAGCCTTATACTTGGCAACTAGATAATGGTACAATTCAAAATAGCAATATATTCACTGGTGTAAGTGTTGGCACCCACAGTTTAAT
>JBJORA010000032.1:0-4077 GCA_046049675.1 Bacteroidota bacterium
GTGCTACAGCCAGCTATAAAGGCAAGTGCATATGTACAAGATGCTGGCGAACATGCTTTAACACGCACAGCTTCAAGCATGGAGTTTGACCATATTAAAGAGTATGTGCGTGGCGACGATATGCGGCATATGAATTGGGCAGCGAGTGCGCGTCGTGGGCAGTTGATGGTAAATACGTATAATGAAGAACGAAGTCAACAAGTTTATTGTGTAATTGATACAGGCCGAAGAATGAAAATGCCTTTCGAGGGACTAACCTTGCTTGAGTATTCTATTAATAGTGCATTGATGTTTGCCAACTCCGTATTGCACAAAGGAGATAAAATGGGTGTGGCTTCTTTTGGTAAGACTATGGGAGGCTTTGTAAAGGCAAGCAGGCAGCGTACCCAATTGAGCAAGGTGATGGAAACCTTGTACGACATAGAAACCGATTTTGAAGAAAGTAATTTTGCGGCATTAGCTACCAAGATTAAATATTTTGTTGGCCAACGTAGTTTGATTTTGCTGTACACTAATTTTGAATCACTTGCTAGTTTGCAAAGGCAGATGGTTTATTTGAAAGCCATTTCGCGTAGACATTTACTTTGTACTATCGTTTTTGAAAACACGGACATCGCAAAGATTCATGATCATTACAGCGACGATTTGGAAGGGGTGTATGTAAAAACCATTGCTGACAAATACACAATGGAAAAAAAGCGTATGCTAAAAGAACTGCATAAGGAGGGTATCATTACTATCTTTACAACACCAAATAAGGTGGGTGCAGATGTGATAAGCAAATATCTTTTACTCAAAAAACAAGGCAGCATATAAAAATGGATCAGCTCAGCGTAAATATTTCTCTACTTAACAAGAACTACAAGTTAAAGGTGGCAGCCGGCGCCGAGGAGGTTTTGCGTGGCAGAGTCAAGCAAATAAACGACCATGCTGCACAATTAAAAGAGCAGTTTAAGGGCTTGGATGACTTCGATTATCTTGCTATGTCTGTCATGCAGTTTTTGAGCAGTTTAGAACAGGTTGGAGAACAGACAGAACAGCAGGAGTTAAGTGACAAAGTGCAGAAAATCCTGAATATGGTTAAATCTTAGCATTTACTAACACTTCTGCACAATAAGTTTCCATTAAGTGCATAGCCGTTAACAGATTTTCTCAGCAACTTGAGTGATATTTGCAGTTCAGCTCGAATTAGATTCTTATGAGAAGAAATTTTACTACGATTTTACTTGTATTCTTGACCTCTGTTGCCTGCACAATGCGTGTTTCTGCGCAAATTGCATCATACACGTTTAGTCAAAGTTCTGCACCTGTAAATCCTACTAATTATCAGCCTTTGAGCTGGTATGCAGCCAATGGTTTTATTACAGGTGGCGCAGGTGCAATTACGACACTTGCGGCTACTGGCCCAGCATACACCTCTTACACTACAAGTGTTGGCAGCCCAATAGCATTTCCTTTTGCCTTTCCGTATAATTGTAAAGTATATCCTAACTTCTTGATTTACAAGGCCGGATTTATTACACTAGGTTATTTTGGAACAAGTGCTTCTACAAATGTACAAGGGCTTACTGCATCTACAGGTTGTATGGCTGAAGGTGTGATACAAGCACTAGGTGGATCCACTGGAGGACTTACTGCTAGTACCGCACTAGGAGCCTCAACTAGCTTGTCGTATGCTCGCGTTACAGGCAGTGCCTACGGTGGCGATGCAATGGTTGTGCAGTTTACCGGTGTTAGTCGCAATAGCACGGTTACAGACGATAATTTGTCCTTTCAAATTTGGATGATTAATACAGGCGAAGTAAAAATTATTTATGGACCTTGTACCACAAACTCAAGTGCAGCAGCTACAAATATGGCTTGCGGTTTGCGTAGCCTTCACTTTTCAGATTTCAATAGCCGTGTTGTAGCGAGCGGTTCAAGCTGGACTACGAGCACAGCACAAACAGCTACAAGTGCAACATCCGCAAACTCACTTGGCCCTACGAATGCGCCAGAAAATGGTTTAATTTATTCGTGGTCACCAAATTCTTGTACACCTGCAGCTTACCAGGCTATACCAGCTTGTATGACATTTGAGAATACTTGGCAGGGCACTTACCAGCAATTACCAAGTAGCACAAATTGGCGCTCTTGGCCCGGTAGAGGTATGTTGCAGTGGTATCGCGATGATGAGGCCGTTGCTAATACTAATTGGACCGTGTCTACAGGTGGCTATACGCCTACTGGCGCAAATGGCACTAGCCGTAGCGCTCGCTTTAAGAGCAATGGTAATGCTACTGGTACAGCACCTGCAAGAGGTTGGTGGGGAGAACTTGACTGGTATCTTGATTTTAGCCCTTGTGGAGCAGGCAATAAAACACTTAGTTTTTACTACAATAATGCTACTGGTAATGATAGCATGTTGGTATACCTCAGTCAGGATGGCGGCGTAACTTTTTCACAAATTGGTAAATACACTGTGTCTGTAGGTGGTTGGCAATCGCAATCCATTTCCTTGGGACCAGTTATAAGCAGTACATGTATTATTAGATTTAGAGGCTATACAGGTGGTGCAACAAGTGACGATATTGGTCTTGATGAAATTTGTGTAACCACAGGTGGCTCAGCGCCTACAGTAACTGTTAGCCCTACAAGTCCTGCATATATTTGTGCTGCAGGACAAGGCGCTACCTCGCAAACGCTTACTGCTTCTGGGGCTGGTGTAGGTGGTACATATTCGTGGAGCCCAACCACTGGTCTTAGTAGTGGATCTGGTGCTAGCGTTACTGCAACGCCAACAGTAACTACAATTTATACTGTAACAGGTGTAACGAGTGCTTGTGCCACAGGTGTTACAACAATCAATGTCATTGTAAGTCCGCAATATCAACTACAAGGCGTGGCTAATCCTAGTAATTTGTGCAGTGGCGGCACAAGTGCTGTTAGTGTAAACGATACAATGACTGGCCCACAAGCAACGCCAACGGGTTATTGCACAAGTGCTTCAAGCTTACATAGTGCAGTAAGTGTTTGTATTGACAACGTAACTTTTGGTGCAATTAATAACAATACGTCTGGTGTATGTGCTACAGGTTACAATGCCTATAACGGTTCAGTTGGTACGGTGGTTTTTGCTGGCACCTCGGTGCCAATAAGTGCAACACCAAGTGCAAATGTTACGACCATTGCGTGCTATATTGACTACAACAGAAATGGCATCTTTGAGACTACGGAGTATACACAAGTTGGCGCAAGTGGCACTGGTGGTGTTGCTTACAATACTAATATCAATATTCCATTTAGTGCTACGCCAGGTGTAACAATGATGCGCTTACGCAGTAGGTTAACCAGTGCTAATACCGCATGGCCAAGTGCAGCCTGTACTTTATTTAATGGCGGTGAAACAGAAGATTACCTTATTGAGATTCGTAAACAACCATTGGTAGGTGCATCATATACATGGTCGCCAACAACTTACTTAGCTAGCAGTACTGGTAAAACAAATACAGCAAGCAATGTTACGAGCTCTGTTACATATACAGTTACACTTGCAGATCCAGGTGGTTGTAGCATTACTGCAACTGTACCACTTACAGTAGCACCATTAAATTGTGGTGTTATTACTGCTAACCCTGCTATTGTTTGTCCTGGTGGTAATACTGTACTTACTGCTAACGTAAGCGGCGGTGGTCAACCTTATTCTTATTTATGGCAAGGTCCAAATGCAACTGGCACTGCAACAATTACTTTGGCAAGTGGCACTTCTGCTAATACCGTAACTGTAACGCCAAGTTCTGCAGCAACATATACTTTAACGGTTACAGATAATTGTGGTAATACCTGCAGCACTACATTGCTTGTAAATATTGGCACTACGCCAACGATTAGTGTAAGCAATCCTGCAGGCGGTGCGATTCAAATTTGTGGTACCAATACTAACTTGGTAAGCATGAAGGCAAGTGGTGCACAAACTTATGCATGGAGCCCTGCGCCTACGTATACAAGCGCAAGCGGCGATAGTGTAACAAGTACGGTAACAACTAACACAGTTTATACCGTGACCGGTACTAATGCAGCTGGCTGTACTACATCTAT
>JBJORA010000033.1:0-77118 GCA_046049675.1 Bacteroidota bacterium
GTGGTGGTACAAGTCCATACACATATTCATGGACAGGCGGAGGTGGTACTGCATCTGCCATGAGTCCTCGTCCTGCAGGTACTTACACTGTCACGATTACAGATAGCAAAGGCTGTACAGCAACATCAAGTGTAACAATCACAGAACCTGCTTCTGCGCTAACAGCAACAATGGGCGCACCAACGCACGTATTGTGTTTTGGTCAAAGCACAGGAGCGGCTAGTGTTACAGCTGCTGGTGGTACGCCAGCATATACCTACGCGTGGTCTAACGCTAGCAGCGCAAGTAGCATTACAGCACAACCAGCTGGTGCTTATACAGTAACTATTACAGATAGTAAAGGTTGTACAACAACCGCCAGCGTTACTATTACGCAACCACCAACCCCTATAACGATTGGAACAGCGGTTGCAACTATTCCAACATGTGTGCCAGGCAACGATGCTACAATTACTTTGACCGTTAGTGGTGGCGTTAGTCCTTATACATATAGTAAAACAAATCTAGTAGGTAGCTATGTTGCAAGTAATGTATTAACAGGCTTTGGCGTTGGTGCATTTACAGTGTACGCAAAAGATGCCAATGGTTGTACAACAAGTACAACTGTTAATATTGTAAATGCTGCATTGCCAAACGTTACTGCAAGCGTGACTTCCCATATTAATTGTTTTGGTGGCAGTAATGGTGCAGCCTCTGCTACAGCAACTAGTGGTACTACACCTTATACTTATGCATGGGCAGCAGGCGGCTATACAACATCTAGCATTAGCAATATTGTAGCAGGTACATATACTGTTACAGTCACAGATAATCAAAACTGTACCACATCTACTACGGTTACTATTACTCAACCGTCAGTTCTTACAGCAACGATAGGCGCACCAACGCATGTCAATTGTTTTGCACAAAGTACAGGTGCTGCAACGGTAACAGCTGGTGGTGGTACGAGTCCTTATACTTACTCTTGGAATAATAGTGCAGGCACATCAGCTGCTGCATCTAACTTAGCTGCAGGAACATATGTTGTAACTATTACAGATAGCAAAGGCTGTACAGCAACATCAAGTGTAACAATCACAGAACCCGCTTCTGCGCTAACAGCAACAACGGGTGCACCAACGCACGTATTGTGTTTTGGTCAAAGCACGGGTGCTGCAAGTGTTACCGCTGCAGGTGGTACGCCAGCATATACCTACGCGTGGTCTAACGCTGTCAGCGCAAGTAGCATTACAGCACAACCAGCTGGTGCTTACATAGTAACTATTACAGATAGTAAAGGTTGTACATCTACGGCTAGCGTAACCATTACACAGCCACCAACTCCTGTAAGCATTACCAATGCAGTGGGCACTGTGCCAACATGTAATCCAGGTAACGATGCGACAATTACTATTACAGCAAGTGGTGGTGTTGGGCCTTATACTTATAGTCCTACTAATGCTGCTGGCAGTTATGTTGCTGGAAATGTATTGGCAGGATTTGGTGTAGGTACATTCACTGTGTATGCAAAAGATGCCAATGGTTGCACCACAAGTACAGCTGTAAATATTGTCAATGCAGCACTACCAAATGTTACAGCAAGTGTAACGACACATGTTAGCTGCTTTGGTGGCAGCAATGGTTCAGCATCAGCAACAGCAAGTGGGGGCACAACACCATACAATTATCTTTGGGCAGGTACTGGTATTACAAGCAGTACCATTACAAACCTTACTGCTAATACTTACACTGTAACTGTTACGGATAATCAAAATTGTACAACTACAGCTACAGTTACCATTACGCAACCACCATTGCTAGTAGCAACAATGGGCGCACCAACGCAGGTCAATTGTTTTGCGCAAAGTACAGGTGCAGCTGCAGTAACTGCTTCAGGTGGCACATCGCCTTATACTTACGCTTGGAATAATAATGCTGGCACATCAGCTTCTGCTACAAACCTTGCAGCAGGTACATATGTTGTAACCATTACAGATAATAAAGGTTGTACAGCAACTGCTAGCGTTACCATTACGCAACCAGCTGCGCCACTCACTGCTACAATGGGCTTGCCAACACATGTATTGTGTTTTGGTGACAATACAGGTGCAGCAAATGTTATTGCCGGCGGCGGTACTCCAGCCTATACTTATTTATGGTCTACAGGTAGTACTTCAAATTCAATTAGTGCTCTGCCTGCTTTAGCTTATACTGTAACTATCACAGATAGTAAAGGTTGTACCTCAACCTCAAGTATAACTATTACTCAACCGCCAACACCGGTAGTTATAAGCAATGCTGTGGCAACGGTACCTACATGTAGCCCTGGCAACGACGCAACAATTACACTAACGGCAAGCGGTGGTGTAGGTCCGTATACATATAGTCAAACGAATATCGTCGGCAGTTATGCAGCGAGCAATGTATTAACTGGTTTTGGCGTAGGCACATTTACAGTATTTGCCAAAGATGCTAATGGGTGTACAACGAGTACAGTAGTTACTATCGCTAATGCAGCTTTGCCAACAGTAACGGCAAGTATTAGTACGCATGTTAGTTGCTTTGCTGGCGCAGATGGTGCAGCTATAGCAAGTGGCAGTGGCGGCACATCACCGTACACATATGCATGGAGCAATGCTAGCACTGGTACAAACCTAAATGCTGTTGCAGCAGGAAGCTACGTCGTTACAATTACAGATAGCAAAAACTGTACTGCAACTACATCTGTAAATATTACAGAACCGACACAAGTAATTGCTACAATCAACGCATCTAGCAATGTGAATTGCTTTGGGCAAAATACGGGTACAGCTTCTGCAAGTGCTACAGGTGGAACACCAGGTTATACTTATCAGTGGTTGCCTGTAGGCGGCACAAATAGCAATGCAAGTGCTTTAGCTGCGAATACTTACACAATAACAGTAACCGACAATAAAGGTTGTACTACGACAGCTTCTGTTACTATTACACAACCAACTACAAGTGTTGCTGCCAATATCGCAAGTACAACACATGTACTTTGTAATAGTGACGCGACAGGTGCTGCATCTGTTGCAGCATCAGGCGGAACAAGTCCATATACTTATGCATGGAACAACAGTGTAATTACAACTAGCAATACTGGCTTAGTTGCTGGTACATATAGTGTTACCGTAACCGATGCTCTTGGTTGTACTTCTACTACAAGTGTAACTATTACTGAGCCTCCAACTAAAGTTGGCATCATTAACGCAGCCGCTACAATTCCAACATGTAATCCAGGCAATGATGCTACGATTAATGTAGTTGCTACTGGCGGTGTTACTCCTTATGAGTACAGCTTAACTGGCGCTGCAGGATCTTATCAAACGAATAATTTACTTGCTAACATCGGCGCGGGTACCTACACAGTTTTTGTAAAGGATGCCAATGGTTGTACAACAACTTCTATTGTTGATGTAATAAACGCTGCGATTCCATTAATTACTGCAACGGTTCAAAACAATGTAAGTTGTTTCGGCCTCAGTGACGGTGCTATCAATACAACCACTACAAGCGGTACGGGACCATTTACTTATGCTTGGACCCCTAGTGTTGCTACAACTGCAAATGCAACGGGCCTCGCTGCCAATACTTATGTTGTGGTGGTAACCGATAGTAAGAATTGTACAAATTCTGCTAGTGCAACTATCACGCAGCCAAGCGCACTTACTGTAGACCCTAATAATCTTACACATGTATCTTGCTTTGGCGGCGCAAATGGTAGCGTGCTAATTAGTGTAAACGGCGGTACAGTTGCATATCAATATGCATGGTCACCAAATACAATTTCTGGCGACAATCCTACTAACATGCAAGCAGGTACATACACTGTAATAGTCACAGATAACAATGGTTGTACTAGTACTGCATCTATAACTATTACACAACCACAGCAACTATTAGCAGTTATTTCTAACAGCACGCCTGTTAGCTGCTTTGGCGGCAGTGATGGTACTGCTACCGTTTCAGTAAGTGGCGGCACGGCTAACTACACATACAATTGGTTGCCTACAGGCACTAGTAGTGCAGCTACAGCTACTGGCTTGGCACTTGGTACTTATACAGTTGAAGTAACTGATGCAAATAGTTGTACAACAAGTACTACAGTTTCAATTACAGAACCAATAGCACCACTTGGCGCAACGCTTGCTAATACCCTACCAACTTGTGTACCAGGCAATGACGCACAAGTTACAGCTACAGCTACCGGTGGTACTACGCCTTACGAGTATAGTTTAGATGGTATTAGCTATCAAGCTAGCAATACTTTCAATGGCCTTACAAGCAGTACTTACACTGTTTGGGTAAAAGACGCGCGTAATTGTACTGTAAGTACAACAGTTACTATCAACAACCAAGCGATACCGGTTATTGTAATTTCAACAGTACAACCTGTATCATGCTTTGGTGGCAATAACGGTATTGCTACAACTACAACAACAAATGGTACGGCACCGTATAACTATAATTGGTCACCTACTGGTGGTAGTGCAGCAACTGCAATAGGTTTAATTGCAGATACATATACAGTACTAGTTACTGATGCTAATGGTTGTACTAATACAACTTCAGTTACGATTATAGAACCACCTTTACTTACACTTGCAGGTGTTGTAGATTCTAATGTTCGTTGTAATGGTGGCAATAATGCTAGTGCAACTGTTACAGCCGCGGGCGGTAATGGTAGTTATACATATGCTTGGACACCAAGTGGCGGCACAGCGGCTACAGCAACTAATCTTGCAGCTGGCAGCTACACAGCAACAGTTACAGACAGTAAAGGTTGTACAAGTTCTACATCTGTAGTTATTACAGAGCCAACTGTTGTAACAGCAACTATTACTAATATTGTACATGTACTTTGTAAAAATGGCAATAACGGTTCTGCAACAGTAAGTGCGGGCGGCGGCGTAACACCGTATACTTATCAATGGACAAATCTTGGTACAGGTACTGTACAAGGAAGTCTTACACAAGGTACTTATACAGCAACTGTTACAGACGCAAATGGATGTACAGCTACAACTACTGCGGTAATTACAGAGCCATTAAATTCATTAGACATTACGTCAATAGTGACAACCATACCAACTTGTGTACCTGGTAACGACGCAACGGCAACAATTACACTTACAGGTGGCACACCGCAATATGCTTATGCATTAGACGCTAATGCACCACAAGCAAGCAACGTGATTGGTGGACTTGGTATAGGCACCTACACAATTACAGGATCGGATGCAAATGGTTGTACAACACAAAGCACAATTTCGATTGTAGCACCAGCACAACCTTTAGTAACAATAAGCAACGTAATTCATGTTGATTGTTATGGTAACCCGACTGGAGGTGCTACCGCAACTGCTAGCAATGGGGTTAGTCCGTATACGTATTTATGGTCTAATGGTAATATCAATGCTACTGCAGCTGGTTTTGTAGCTGGCACATATACTGTAACAGCCACCGATAATAGCGGCTGTACAACTACAGCAACAGTAACCATTACAGAGCCGCCTTTACTTAGCATTGCAGTTACATCAGTTACTAATGTTACGATTTACGGCTTAAGCAATGGTGGCGCAACAGTTGCAGCTTCGGCAGGTACACCGAACTATACGTATAATCTACAAGATAGCACGGGCAGTAGCATTGTAACCGGTAATACATCTGGTACTTTCTCTAACTTATATGCTGGCACATTTACTGCTACAGTTACAGATGCAAATGGTTGTACGGCACAAGTAACGTTCACCATCATTCAACCGCCGCCATTGATACTTACCTACAATTACCAAATAGACGTATTATGTAAGAATACTGCAACAGGTTATGCTGCTTTCCATATTACCGGCGGTACACCTGGCTATAGTATATCGTTGCAAGCAAGTGGTACAGCTACCCAAGTTGTAGATAGTATTTTCTGTTCTGGTTTAGTAGATGGCACGTATACGCTAACTGTAACTGACTTGGCTGGTTCAAGCACAAGCGCAACATTTACGATTACTGAGCCTGATTCTTTAGTAATCAATACGCTAACGACAACACCGCCAATTTGCAATCCTGCAAATAGTGGTACAATTACATATACTGCAATTGGTGGCACACCAAGCTATCAGTATGTAGTTACAGATGGCCTTAATAACTATACGCAAAATAATGGCAACTTTATACAATTACCTGCTGGCAACTATACAGTAAGTGTAACTGATGCTAAGAATTGTGTTTACACAAGTTTAGTTACTTTACTAGCACCAGCCATACCATCTATTGTGGTAACTGGCACTACCGATGAATGGTGTACGCCTGCATCTAATGGTACAGCTACAGTACAAGCTAGTGGTGGTCTAGTACCTTATCAGTATGGTTTAAGTCTAGGTAGTGTAAGTACTAACAACGTTATTTCTAATTTAGCTGCGGGTACTTATACAATCTATGTAATTGATTCAAACAACTGCGTAAATTCTGTGCAAGCAGTGATAGCGCATGTACCATTACTTTATTTAGATAGTATTGTTACAACACCAGCAAGTTGCGACCCAGGTAACGATGCTACCGCAGAAGCATTTATCACAGGCGGTACTGGTCCATTTACTTACAACTCAAATGGTATTAACCAAGCATCGCCATTGTTTAGTAACGTCAGCATTGGTACTTATGCGATTACCGTAAGCGATACACGTGGTTGTAGCAGTATACTTACATACACAATTGTCAACTTCCCTGATCCAACAATTGGTGTTGATCAAATCAAGAATGTAAGTTGCTTCGGCTTGAGTGATGCAATTATTGATGTAAATATGCTGAGTGGTTTCAATCCAGTAACATTTACACTACTTAATACTGGTGCTTCAAATAGTACTGGTGCCTTCACAGGTCTTGCAATCGGTACATACACAGTTCAAGCGCAAGATGGTAAGGGTTGTAGCACCACGACAAGCTATACTATTACACAACCAACGCCATTGCAAGTTGCAAGTATTGGCACTACTAGTGTAACATGCGCAGGTGCAGAAGATGGCACCTTGACTATAAGTGGCGCTGGTGGTACTACACCATATACCTATACAATGGCCAACAATGGTGCTTCTAACTCAACAGGTGCTTTTGTAAGCTTACCAGGTAATACAACATATACTGTTACAATTACAGATGCGCAGTTATGTACAATTACATCAACAGCATTTATTGCAGAGCCAGATCCTGTCGCAATCAATGTAGATTCTATACACCATGTAAAGTGCTTTGGTGGCAACGATGGTTATATCAAGGTAAGTGCAACAGGTGGTACTAATAGTTACCAATATAGTATTAGTGGTCAGTCTGGTAGTAATACGAGTGGCATTTTTGCGGGACTTACGATTGGCACATACACGCTTGTTGCTACGGATGCAAATAACTGTAGCATCAGCACGGCGGTTACATTAACGGAACCTCCTGCCTTGTTGTTTACAAATGCAGTATTAACGCATATACTTTGTTTTGGCGGCAGCAATGGAGCAATAGCCGTTACAGCACAAGGTGGTTTTGGTGCTATTCAGTATACTTTACCAGGAAGCGGCACAAATAATACAGGTACCTTTACTAGCCTTACAGCTGGTGCTTACGTTCTAACTGCTACCGATGCCCATGGTTGTACTTCAACTACGGCAGTAACACTTACAGAGCCGCCATTACTACAGTATTCAATCTTTATTAAGACAGATGTAACGTGCTTTGGTGCAAGCGATGGTACTGCTGCAGCTGTGATCGCTGGTGGTACATCACCGTATAGTAATACCTTGTTGCCAAACAACTATACAAGTGCAACACCTGTATATAATAACCTTGGACCTGGCACATACACTATAACAACCACAGATGCTAATACTTGTACTGTGTCTACCACATTTACAATTATAGAACCGTTACCACTTGTAATTGATAGTGTACTCACAAAGAATATTACTTGTTATGGTGGTAATGATGGTCGTATCGTGGTATCTGGCCAAGGTGGTACTTTACCGTACTCGTACACGATATTACCAACATTCATAATTGATAGTGCTGGTGACTTCAATAATTTATTTGCTGGTGTTTACACGATACTACTGCAAGATGCCAATGGCTGTGATACCATGCGTACATTCAGCTTATCGCAGCCACCAGATATTGTAATTACATCTTTGCAAAAACAAGACATCACTTGCTTTGGTGATAGCACAGGCTTTATTAAAGTATCTGCAATTGGTGGTACAGGTGCACTTACATATTCTATTCCATTCTTAAGTTGGACAGAACCAAGTGGACAGTTCCTAAACATGCCTGCTGGCATTTATACAGTTAATATTGTCGATGCTGCAGGTTGCGTTAAAACTACTGTTGTAGAGCTTACACAAAATCCAGAGATCATATTAGATAGCGTACAGTACACTAATCCAACTTGCTTTGGTAATAGCGATGGTGCCATTTTTGTAAGTGTGTCGGGCGGTGTTGGCACATTAACGCTTACCTTAAATGGTGTTACAACAACAGGTACTGGTCAAATCAATGGTATCCCAGCAGGTTTCTATGATGTGCTTGTTATTGATGCGCTGGGTTGTTCTGTAGATACTACATTAGAGCTTACTCAACCACTACCGCTCGAAATGCGCGATAGTTTAATAGGAAGCAATGCATGTAGGTATAACAAAGATGTGTCAGCGTTTATGATTACAACGGGTGGTACACCTGACTATACTTACTACATGAAGCCTAGTTTACTTGTAAACAATACAGGTATTTTTGAAGAAATAGGTGCAGGTAGCTACGAGATTACAGTTGTAGATAGATTTGGATGTACTACCACGGACGAATTTAATGTTGGCTTTATAGGAGATAGCTTATCTGTTGGTTCAACCGTTAAAGGCGTAACCTGCGAAGGCTTTGGCTTAGATGGTGCTATTGCCGTGCACATTGCAGGCGGCGCTCCGCCATATATACTTACATGGAGTACAGGTTTAGAAGGAGCAGATACTTTCTTAAACGAATTAAAACCTGGCGCATATTGGGTAACTGTTGTTGACGAAAATGGCTGCGAAGGTGCCGACTCAATGGTACTAGACTATGCGCCATGTTGTGTAGTAGATCTTCCAAATGCCTTTACACCAAATGCCGACCAATTGAACGATATCTATAGACCGATAAGCGGTGCAGGATACCAAATTATACGCTTCCAGATATACGACCGTTGGGGTAATCAGGTGTTTGCAACCACCGACTTTGAAAAAGGTTGGGATGGCCAACGTAACGGTATGGAAATGGACTTAGATACATACTTTGTAGTGTTTAGTTATCGTTGTCTATTTGACAATCGAACCTATACCATTACAAAAGACGTGATGCTGTTGCGATAGATGCGACAATAAGATTGTACTATTGCATCTAGCAACACATGAATCTTTTTGCGAGAGCAACGTTTAAGGCAAGCTTTGCTGCCGTATTGCTTGTACTAGCAGTGGCGCATGCATACTTATTGTGGCAGGGCAACTATGCAAGTGCAGCAGCTGCTATAGTCGAAGCTACATGTAGTGCAATCTTATTATTTTTTCTGTGCTATGTACAAAGTAGTATACTCAGCTACTACGCACCTACTAAGCAAAGACAGTTGTTTGTCATTGGCTGGAGTTTTTTATTGGCAAGCGCATGGGTAGCGGCGACATATTTTTGTACAAGTACTTACTTTAGCGACGCAGATTACATTAATATGTATAAGCGCACAATGCTTTTACGCGTCTTAGTAGGCACTATTTTTATTAGCGCGGTTGGCTTGTATAATTTGCTTTGGGAAAGCCTAAAGTTTGAAACACAAATGCGAGAAAGAGAATCTTCACTTGCGCAAATGGCTAACGAAGCAGAATTGTATAAGCTACGCCAGCAAATTCAACCACACTTCTTGTTCAATAGTCTCAATAGTATTAATGCACTTGTTGGCACTGCACCACAAGAAGCAAGAAATATGGTATTGAAGTTGAGTGATTTCTTGCGTGCAACGCTAAAGCGAGAAGAAAAAGAACTAATTACGCTACAAGAAGAATTGAGCTACATAAGTATGTATCTTGATATCGAAAAGGTACGATTTGGCGAACGCTTGGCCATTACCTACAATTTGCAAGATGCAGCGCTAACTTGTACTTTACCTAATTTATTATTACAACCACTTATTGAAAATGCTATAAAGTTTGGTTTGTATAATACAATAGATGTCGCACTTGTAAGCATTGATGCCTTTGTAAAAGATGGCAAGTTGCACATTAAAGTACATAATAACGCCGACGATAGTAGCAGCACCGACAATAGCGGCACTGGCTTTGGTTTGGCGAGTACTGCACGTCGCTTAGAATTAGTGTACGGCACTGCTAAACTTGTACAAGCAAGTAATACCAATAACACCTTTACTGTTTACCTACAATTGCCACAATAATGATGAACGTGATAATCATCGACGACGAACTACTTGCACGCAGCCTGCTCAAAGAGTATTTGAGTAGCTATACCAATATTAGTGTTGTTGCAGAATGTGCCAATGGTTTTGAAGGCGCAAAAGCGATTCAAACTTTTGCACCAGATGCGATTTTCTTAGATGTGCAAATGCCGAAACTTAATGGCTTTGAAATGCTAGAAATTTTGGATGAACCCTTGCCGCAGGTTGTATTTACCACTGCATTTGATGAGTATGCTTTAAAAGCTTTTGAAGCGCAGGCTTTGGATTATCTACTCAAGCCTTTTACACAAGAGCGCTTAGAAATAGCAATACGCAAAATCGAAGAACGCATTTCAAGCAACAAGCCACAAGTGATTAGCGACGAACTTGTAAGCCCAGTGGTGAAGAGCTTTCAATCGCCACGTATTGTAGTAAAGGATAGGCACCAAATACATATTGTGCCATTTAGCGACATCGTTTTCTTAGAAGCAGCTGACGACTACGTCAAGATACATACGGCCACTAGGCATTTCCTTAAAAAGAAAACGATGGCCTATTTTGAAGATGTTTTACCAAGTCAAGAGTTTTGTCGTGTGCACCGCAGTTATATAGTGCGCATCAGCGAAATCGCAAAGGTTGAACCTTGGGAAAAAGATGGCGCAGTGATTACTTTACATAATCAACATCAAATAGATGTAAGTAAAGCAGGCTATGTAAGACTAAAAGAAGTTTTGGGCATTTAACCAGCGTGCAGTCAATACTACATTCTAATCCATAATTCTGGATTTACATTAACTGGTGTACCATTTGCACCAACCTTCCAGATTTCGAAGTGTACTTGGTTATTACCCTCTGCATCGGTCATTACCGTGCCAATAGCTTGGCGTGCGCTAACCTTTTGACCTTTTACAACAAGTGCTTTATCAATTTTGCTGTACACAGTAAAGTATGTACCATGGTTAATCATAATATTTACGCCGGCTCCAGCTAAAAAGAATACACTACTTACTTCGCCATCAAATACAGTTTTTACTTGTGCACCTTTACTTGTGCGAATGTCTATACCATAGTTTTCTGTAACAACGTTGTAAACCGGATGCTTGTTCTTGCCAAAGTGCTCGCATACATAACCACTTGCAGGACTAGATAAGAATCCACGATTACTTTCAAAGTTTGCAGAAAGTGTTCTGTTTTCTGTACTCATATCAGATGCATAGCTACCGCCACCACTGGATGTTGTGGTAGTTGGTGTAGGTGCTGGCTTCGGCTCCGTTTTTGGGCCTAGGTAACGCGGCGCAGGTTTATTATCTGTAGTAGTACTTGTACTAGTGCCGGCATTCGTATTATTAGCGCCACGACGACCAGCAATTGGCTTAGCCGTTGGCACATTGCCCGGTTTAGGCGCGCCAGTACTTGTACGCTCTGCACCCTTTATAGTACTTACATTGGCTAGCTTACGACGACGTTCCTCCTCTGCTTGGCGCTTGCGTTCCTGCTCCTCTGCTTTGCGCTTAGCAACAATAGCTTCACGTTCACGCCTTTCTCTGTCTGCTTTTTCTTTAGCTACTTTACGCGCCTCTTCTTCAGCTTTTTTACGTGCTAATGCAATTTCTCTTCGTATTGCCGCGTTAATCGCTGCATTTAAATTGTCGGCAATCTTTTTCTGACTAGCTACTTTAGCCAGTAGTTCTTTTTCCTTGCCTTTGATGTCTAGTACAACAGAATTCTTTTCATTCGTCTCAGCAGCAAGCGCTTGTCTTTGCATTTCTTGCTGTTGTAAAAACGCATCTTTCTCTTGACGCTGTTGCTCTAGGGTAAAAATCTTATCCTTAATATTTTTACTTGTCAGTAATATCTTTTCAGCTTGTTGTCTACGATAATCGCGGTATTGCTTAATGTATTTGTAGCGACGCAAGGCATCATAGAAACTCTTACTGCTAAAGATAAACATCACCATGTCTTGACTGGTGCGCTGCTTGTAGCTATAGCGAATAAGTTCGCCGTAGTGCATCTGCAAATCCTTTAGGCTTTCCTTTAAAGTGCCTACGTCATCTGTGGCATTTGTAATATCATCTTCAATACGATTGATTTCGTTATTGATATTATTGATTAAGGCTTGACGCGCTTGCAATTTATTCTGCAATGCAGTTAATTGTTCAACAGTGCTATTTTTATCTTTTTGTAGCGCTTTAAGCTGGGCTTGTGTTTTAGAGATTTCTTCTAAAATTGCTGCACGTTGCGCCTGCAAGTCTTCTTTGTTAACCTGAGTTACAACCGTTGCACGCTTTTTGCCGCCTTTACGTTGCGCTAGTAGCACTACTTGAGTAGTACAACATAGCAACACTATCCACAATAATATTTTCGCAGAAGGCCTACGCATTAAGCAAAAATAGGGCAATAGCATCCTATTTCTTTTGTTTTAAGGAAATATTATCCTGCCGCTTAAATTTGGCTGGGATTTCAAATGGCGTTTCGCAACTAGTATCAAATTCTACCTTGGCCAGTTCCATGGAAATCTGCGTTGTAACCCCATTAATAAAGCTAGTAATCTTGCGCGACATACTTATTTTGCCGACATCGTAAATCTCGTACTGATTATACTCGCAGCGCAGTGTATAATAGCCTTGCTTGTTATAACCTCTAATGTAAATGCTGCGTAATGTGCTATCATTATTGTAAATTAAAGTTGCCTTTGGCCCATCGCCTACGCTATTTGCGTAAATACCTACTATATTGTTATTGGACTTAGCTCGCACTTGCCTCAGACCTTTGAGTGGTATTTTACCAATGATTAAATCTTGTAAATCTGCGGCATCAATTGGTAGCTGTGTTAGTGTTTGCAAGTTTGCATTGGCATAAACAGCGTATTCATCTTTTAGTTTATTGAGAATAGTAGTGCTATCTGTTGTTACAAATACGCGTGCTGCTTCTAGCAATACGATGACACTTGCCCACGTTACACTATCATTTACAAGCCGCAGGTTGATGCTAACGTTTTGCTCGTCTTTGTCGGTGCTGTAATGAACTTTTGCTTTGGCCTTAAAGCTGCGCCAATTGTCATTAATGTTGCTGTTGAGTACTTGTAGCAAATTATTATTACTAATTGTATAGGCTTCAGGGTCGTTATCTAACCATGCATCGCCGATTAATGTGTCGTTGCTAGCAATAAACAATGGTTCCGCTGCGGCAACACTATCTATGGTGCGCTTACGCATTTCTTTTTCAAGCGCAATATTTTCCAGCATAATGCTATCACGTACGGTGCGTTGTTCTGCACGCAAACTATCTACACGTTGGCGTCGCGGAGAAATCTGTTTGATTGGTTTTTTGTTTTTTGCAACCGGTTCTGGCTTTGGAGGAGCAGCTACCTCTGCATTACTTGCTGCTAGCGCTTTATACAATTGTGCCAGCGAAAGCTCAGGGGCCTGTACAAAAAGCGTATCACCGCACAGTTCGTAAACACGTCCCCCAGGTTTTTGTGTATAGTACACTGCTGTATGATGGTTGTAAAGTTCGTCTTCGCTTACTGCGATGCGTGGCACTTTAGCACCACTATTTTGTTTTGCAAGCGCAGCATTGGTAATAGCTGAAATATCATTAGCTTGTTCCGGTGTCAACCATTCTATAATTGTGTCTTTGGTAATTTTATTGATGGTAATAACACGTATTTTAGTCGTATAATCAAAGCTACTAGACAATACTGTAGTATCGCCTCTCATTTCTTTAGAGTCGGCATTAATTGCCGTTACAAGCGTATCACTAATAATAATACTAGAGTCTGTAATAGCAGTATTATTTGTACTTGAAATAATAACTGCGTTACTGTCAATTATGTTGGCTGCACTTGTATCTACAGCGGCAGCAATGGCAACCGTGTTTTGTGCAACTGTATCCTGTGTAGATGTGACCAGTTCAGCGGTGTTTTGTATCACAGTGTCTTTTTGCGTTGCTGCAACAGTCGTATCAATTATTGCAGGCGCCTTATGCACAACTCGCGCATTGTTATTTTTGCTTTTGTGCAAAGAGCTGCGTAAAGCTTGTCGCATTGTACTTGTAAGCGAACAACTGCTTACAAATAGCGGTAGGATTAATATTAGATATCTTAACTTCAATACGAACGACTATGGTAGCTGCCTTGTTTGAATTTTCTTGTCGAGTGAAGGATTGGCAGCGCCATTTAGTTTTGCTTTAGCTTGCTGCCAACTTTTTACAGCTTGCTCTACTTGATTGAGTTTTGCATAAATATCGCCAAGGTGTTCGTACATCGTCGCATCATTTTCGCCTTCTGCAGCGATGGCTTTTTGTTGTTGCTCAAGTGCTTCGCTATACTTGCCTTGCTTATATAAGACCCATGCATAAGTATCTAGATATGACTTTTCGTTAGCTTCTATTTCTAGCGAGCGCTTACTCATGGCATAGGCCTTATCTAACTGCTCACCTCGCAAACTCAAAAAGTAAGCATAGTTATTAAGCACCGTCGCATTTCTACTATCCAATTGCAGGGCTCGGTCAAAAGTTTTATCGCTTTCTGTATATTTTGCTTGGCTATTGTACACATCTGCCAAGGCTAATAGCACGGGCATTTGCACTTCTCTGTTGCCAGCACTATAATCGTCTGCTTTGCGAAGGCTTTTTAATGCATTGTCGTATTGTTGTTTTTGCTGATAGGCATAGCCTTGCATAAAATGAATATAGGCTTGATTAGGAAAATAATTTAGTCCTCGTTTTGCTACAGACAATACGCTATCGTAATCACTTAACTCACCATACATACTCAAAAGTCTACGCCAGTTGTCGTAGTCTTTTGGGTCTTGCTGAACAAGCCTGCCAAAAGCTAAGGCTGCCTCTTTTTCTTTGCCAGCACTCGCCAAGATATTGGCATAGATTTGAATAGCCTTATAGTCATTGGGAGAAGCATCAATTAATTTTTTTCCAAGCGCTAATACTTGATTTTTTCTTTCGAGATTACCGTCTGCCATGCTTATCAAGGGCATCAGCAAATCAGCTTTGCGTTCTGGCTCAATTTCTTTATGTGCTACTAGTTTATTTAATGCATTGAGATAGCCAACAGTATCGCCGCTTGCAATGGCTCTTTCTACTTGCATTTCTACAACGTCACCATCGTCGGGTGCAGAGTTGAGTAGGTCAGCAAACAAAGCATCTGCGGCCGTTTTATTGTTGAGGTCTTCTAAGAGGTTGAGCTTTAAAATCTTTAAGCTAATTGTTTGGTTTTTATTTGCTTCGGGAAGCATTTTATCAACTAATACAATTGCCTCTTTGCTTTTGTTCATGCGACGCAGCAAATTGATTTTCTTGTACGTAATATCTTTATTGCCGCTCGAGTATTGTTCTAACTGCTCAAGCGTATTATAGGCTTCTTGCAGCTTACCTTGTCGCATCAGTTGAAATGCAGCGCCGCCAAGATATTCTTCTGCAAGCGCAGGACGTGCTTTTGCCAATTCGCTATAGGTACTTGCTGCTTGCTCGGCGTTGCCTGCTTGAGAATATGCCTTTGCCAGTAATTCTTTGAAATCAAGATTATTGGGTTCTGCCTTTAGCGCTGTTTTGCTATAACTAATTGCTTCCTCCATTTTGCCAAGTTGCAGGCACATACTTGCAGCATAGTAATTGCTAGCACCATGGTTTGGCATTTGATTGAGACACAGCTGATACTTCTCTAAAGCTGCTGCTGCATCGTTTTGTAAGCGCAATTTTGTAGCTTGGTAAAACATATCGCTAAATGCAGTGCTTACCTGTGCACCACCGCCTTTGGCACTACTGCCTTGTACAGTTTTTTGACTACTGCACGATGCCACAAGGACACCCAAAAAGAATATAGCGATATACTTAATCATGCTACGCTTGCAATGTACTATAGTCGCTTAGGCTAGTTTCTTGTGCATTGCCTTCTATACTAGCAAAACTACCGATAAGCGATTTGTGCAAGTTAGCATTTTGTACCGCTGCACCGTTACGAATTATACTATATTTAACGAGGCTACCGCTAATATTTGCACCAGCTTCTATGCTCGCGTAAGGTCCAACCACGCTGTTTGTTACTGTGGCACCTTCGCCAATAAAGCAAGGCTCAATAATTGTACTATTTGTAATTTTTGCACTAGCGCTCACAAGTGTTTCCTTGCCTTGCTTTAGCGCTAGAATGCGTTCCATGGTAAAAAGCGTCGCATCTTTATTACCACAATCTAACCATTCGTCTACTTGACCAGTATAAAAGCCTAGACCTTTAGCGCGCATATTTTCCATGGCATCAGTTAATTGATACTCGCCACCAGTGGAAATATTATTGTCAAGTAAGTATTGCAACTCGCTGCGTAAATTTTCGCCATCTTTGAAATAGTAAACACCAATGATAGCAAGGTCGCTTACGAATACTTTTGGTTTTTCTTCAAAGCGATTTACACTGCCGTCTTCATTGAGCACAACTACACCAAATGCACTAGGATTATCAATTTTCTGTGTCCAGATAATCGCATCTTTATTGGTATCAATTGTAAAGTGCGCATCAAACAATGTATCGGCAAAAGCAAGAAACACATGACCTTTTAGCAATGCTTGTGCGCAAAGTATGGCATGTGCTGTACCCTTTGGTGTGTCTTGATAAAAGATATGGCCTTTAGCACCTAAACTTTCGGCAACGGCAACAAGTTCTTTTTCTGCTTGCTCGCCAAACCGTCCGCAGATAAATCCGATATTTTCTATTGGTTCGTTGCTTGTAGCAGCAATATCTTCTACAATGCGATGCACCATTGGTTTTCCAGCAATTGGAATAAGTGGTTTTGGTGTTGTAAGTGTATGAGGCCTCATGCGTTTGCCCATGCCAGCCATTGGTATAATGATGTTCATTGTTGTTTTGTTGCTTGCTAAATTATTTTATTGCTATTTGCCGGTGTGGCCAAAACCCCCTTCGCCACGGGCAGTATTGTCTAATGCTTCTGTTTGTTGCCAGTTGACGCGTGCATGCGCAGCTACCACAAGTTGTGCTATGCGGTCTCCATCATTAATGGTTTGCGTTTCTGTGCTTAGGTTAATAAGAATTACTTTTATCTCACCGCGGTAATCGCTGTCGATAGTGCCAGGGGTATTTAAGCAGGTGATGCCTTGCTTAATCGCGAGGCCGCTACGTGGTCTTACCTGCGCTTCGTAGCCTATAGGTAATTGTATAAACAAACCCGTTGGTACAAGGCAGCGTTCCATAGCTTGCAATACAATAGGTTCTTGCAGATTGGCATAGATATCCATACCTGCACTTTGCTCGGTAGCATAAGGCGGCAAGGGATGCTTACTATTGTTTACGATTTGTACTGTCATAGCTGCGGCAGCATACAAATGTAGTGCTTTTGCCCACCAATAAATACTGAAAAAACACCTGACTTATTTCTTTTTAAGCAGCACATTGGCATAGGCAACCACACCTTCTTCGCGACCCACGAAGCCTAATTCTTCTGTTGTAGTTGCTTTTATTGACACATCACTGACAGTTAAGTTAGTGCAGCCCGCAATAGCCTCTTGCATAGCAGTGATATATGGCTTTATTTTAGGTTCTTGCATGCATAAGGTGCTGTCGATGTTCACAACTTCATAGCCTTGTTCTGCAATTAGTCTGTTGCTTTCGCGCAAAAGAATTTTACTGTCAATATCCTTAAACTTTTCATCATTATTGGGAAAATGCTTGCCAATATCGCCCAAGGCGCAAGCACCTAGCATAGCATCGCAAATAGCATGTAGTAAAACGTCTGCATCGCTGTGGCCAAGTGCACCTTTGTAATGTGGTATTAGAACACCACCAAGCCATAGCTCGCGACCCTCCACCAACTGATGAAAATCTACACCTTGACCAATTCTGTACATGGGGTAAAGATAATCAAATGCTACAGTGTAGTTTGCTGATTGTAGCCTGCTAATCATAGATGCTTGCTAAGTATAGACGATTACTTAAAGCTACTTATCGTCAACTATTGCGCAACAATAAAACAATCTGGCAATTCAGCAATTTGGCGATTACCAATTACCAATCAGCAATCATCAATCCACCATTCAAGCATTTTATTCTACATTCGCACTACAGATATGAACGAGCAATTTGTACAACGCATAGCAGCTGAGTTAGCAGAAATTGATGCCAATGGTCTTACAAAAAAAGAACGCATTATTGCCAGTGAGCAAGGCGCAGAAATAACAGTAAATGGCAAGCAAGTACTCAACTTTTGCGCTAATAATTACTTAGGCTTAAGTAGTCATCCAGAGGTTGTAAAAGCGGCGCATGCTGCAATAGATAGTCGTGGTTATGGTATGAGTAGCGTGCGTTTTATTTGCGGTACGCAAGATTTACATAAAGAGCTAGAACAAAAAATAAGTGCCTTTCTTGGCACAGAAGATACCATATTATATGCCGCAGCATTTGATGCTAATGGCGGTGTATTTGAGCCACTCTTTCAAGAGCAAGATGCTATTATTAGCGACGAACTCAATCATGCAAGTATTATAGATGGCATTAGACTTTGTAAGGCGCAACGCCATCGTTATTTGCACAATGATATGGCCGACTTAGAAGCCAAGCTAAAAGAAACAGCAGCTTGTCGCAGTAGAATAATTGTTACTGATGGAAGCTTTAGCATGGATGGCACTATAGCACAACTAGATAAAATTGTAGCGCTTGCCGAGCAATACGATGCTTGTGTTATGATAGACGAGTGTCATAGTAGCGGCTTCTTAGGCAAAACTGGCCGAGGCACGCACGAGTATCGTGGTGTAATGGGCAAAATTGATATTATTACAGGCACACTTGGTAAGGCTTTGGGTGGTGCGCTAGGTGGTTTTACAAGTGGCAGAAAAGAAATTATAGAAATGTTGCGTCAGCGCAGCCGTCCATATTTATTTAGTAATGCTTTGCCACCAAGTGTTTTGGGCGCAAGCATCGCAGTAATGGATATGCTGAGCAGTGCTACAACGCTACGCGATAAGCTAGAGCAAAATACCATTTACTTCCGCACCAAAATGACCGAAGCAGGCTTTGATATCAAGCCTGGCGACCATCCGATAGTACCAATTATGCTCTACGATGCAGTACTAGCGCAAAAAATGGCTGCTGCATTGTTGGAAGAAGGCATTTATGTGATTGGCTTCTTTTTTCCTGTGGTGGCAAAAGGCAAGGCGCGTATTCGTGTACAATTAAGCGCGGCACACGAGCAACATCATTTGGATAAAGCTATTGCTGCATTTACGAAAGTTGGTAAAGAATTGGGTGTGTTGAGTGCGTAAGAAATTTGGGAAATGACCGCGTATTCATTTTACAAATTGCGGTTGAACTTGCTGCAAGTTTACAAGAGGTCTACTCGTCATTAAACCCTATACCAAATCCAAACATTGTCACCACCAGGGCCAGATGTAAAATCAAAACTGCCTTCTGCCAAGTGGGTCTTTCATTCCATTTTTGTTCTTGATTGAATGGGTCAAATGCCAGTGCAATCCCGAGAGTAGTTGCTGCTTGCATGTAATCTTTAGAAAAAAATGCTAGAAATAATCCTAATAGTAAAAAGCCAATGTAAAGAAACTTGTTAAATGATGCTTTCATTGAAATGTCGTTTAATTCATGTCAAAATTAGAAGTCGTTGTTTGACTAAAATTGTACTTTTACGACACTACTTAATTTCCCAAATAATTTTATCTCCATCCACTTTGCTTGTTGACTTAAAAAAGTCCTTAGGATTGTGATTTGTGATTTTTCGAAACTCCTTAATTAGATAAGACTGGTCATAATAACCTTCTTCGTAGGTTAAGTCAGTCAAATTCTTTATTTCTGTATTATTCAATTTGTTGCTCAATGAGCTCCTGAATCTGCAAATTCTACGATATTCTACAGGACTACAACCAATATGTTTTTGGAAATGTCTTTGGAATGTTTTTAGATTAAGTCCAACCTTAATTGCAATATCAGGAATGGAAATTTGCTCGTTACTATTTTCTAACAATGCCAACGATTTTTCAATAATGGATAGCTCTTGATTGTCCCAAAATTGATAAAGCAAAAAGGACTCGATTTTTCCAATTTCATCCTCACTTGAAAATAAACTCTCTCCAAATTGACTCCATGCATCGTTCCTTAATTCTTGCGAATAATTAGGTGCCATTGAAAGATAATTGTCCTTAAAAAATCGATTCAATCCTAGTGGTTTGAATACAATAGAAATTTCTCTTAATTGTCCTTTGTATTCTAATAATAAGGGTTTTGTGTATTTTCCTAGTAATTCAATATGGACACCCACATGGGTGTTTTCCGAAATTTGCATAGACCAATTTTGTCTAAGAACAGATGCTCCCTTGAAAAATGAAAGTGCAGTATTTATATGAGGAAATGCTACATAAGTGAAGGATGATTTGGACTTGCCTTCATAAATATAGAAACACTCAATATATTTTTTCAGAATTGGTGAAGATGGTGATATTGTCTTTATCACAAACAAGGAAGATTTGTACTAAAGGTAATTAAAGAAAATCAAAAGATGCAACTGCCCTCGCTGGATGATATACAAAGAAAAAGCCATCATGTCTGATGGCTTTGCTCCCCCTTCTGGACTTGAACCAGAGACCCCCTGATTAACAGTCAGGTGCTCTAACCAGCTGAGCTAAGGAGGAAGCTATTCTCTTAAAAACCACATCGCTGTGTTTTTTAAGGACGGCAAAGATAGTATTTTACTCAAAACAACAAAAAATAATTGCAGCTAAGTATACTTTTTAAATCTAAATCAGTTGAGCAGGCAATTAGCAAGCTAGTTTATGGGTATTGGAAGCTTTTAAACAAGCCACTAATAACGTTTTGCCTCAACAATAAACAGTAAATCGGCGTTGTATGCCATTTTTTCTTCGGTATACCACAAGCGCTCTTGGTCTATGCCGCGTTCCTGCACAAGTTTCTTAAATATTTTTAGCCTTGCCTGCCATAGTTGATAGTCTTTTGTCGTGCAATAGTTCATGCGTAAACCATAGTTGCAGCTGGGGTTTGCTCTCATTATGCTACACATTTTTTCTAGCGCAGCCATGCCTTCCGTGCTTAGCTTAGCTTGTTTTGGCTCAAAAGACAAATTGCCTACCATTACTGCTAACTGAACAGCGCTTGGCCCACAATTAGGCAGTGGTACATAGCTTGAAGATGCAGCAAAATCAGGTACTTGCGCTAATCGCACAACATTTGTTACAGTAGCTTTTGCAGTATAGGGCAATGACGTGGCAAGCAATTGCAGCCATATGAAAAAACTACACAACATTGAAATATTCGCTAATGCTGCACCACAAATTTTGCATTTCCGCCTGCATTATTCTTTACGAAATAGCATCCGCTAGCAAAATCAGTGCAATCGATGCTAAAGTCCTCTAGGCCATTGCGCTTACAAGTGCGAACTAAGCTACCATCAGCCGAATAAATCTGAATTGCATTCACCCTGCTGTGTTCGCAGGCAATGTTTACATGCGTTTGCACCACATTTGGTAATACTTGCATATTAGCAGCAACTTGAGACAGCGCATTCGTAGACGCAGGTGCAGAAAGCACTGCAGTAGCCGTTGTATTGCAACCATTAGCATCTACGATTGTAACCGTATAAACACCGATGTTTAAGCCGCTTGCTGTGCTACCATTGCCACCCGACGGAGACCAAGTATAAGAATAGGGGCTTGCACCACCAGTAACGCTTACACTTGCACTACCATTGCCAAGACCATTTGTTGGTTGAATAGTGCTAACAGTTGGTACTAAAGTATTTGGAATGATGTTTACAGTAATTGTATGAACGTCGGTGCAGCCGAGAGCGCTATTGGTAACGGTTACTGTGTAAATTGTAGTGGTACTAGGGCTAGCTGTTACAACACCGCTAGTGGTATTATTTAAGCCAGTGGCAGGAGACCAACTATAAGTGTAAGGGCTGGAAGCTGCACTGTCGCCAATAATTACGACGTAGTCTTCTGTTTCTCCCCAAGTATAGCTTGTACATGCTGGGATATTGGCTCCTGTGCCTGCTTCTACAGAAACAACGCGCAGCAAGGCTTTGCCCGGCGTTGCCGTAAGCGGAATATTAAACACAAGGCTATCCACTGTAAAACTTGGCGCTACGGGACTTATAGAGCCTTGAGCTGTAAACGCCATACGCTCAGAAGTGCTTAGCGTACCATCGCGATTGAGGTCAACAAAAACTGCTGAGCTATTTGCAAAACCTACACTATTACAACTACTTCTGCGCACAAGTACTGTATTTGAAGCACCCGGCGTAAGGGTAACAGGCGCATTATTGCTATAGTTACTATACTTGCTTTGGCTAGAAGCAGGTAAGCCGTTTGCCGCTGCATGGCCAGTTGTGCTGCAAGAGCTATTTTGAAAAATACCGTTGATCGTTACGCCAACGACATCGCCATCCAGATCAGAGTTAGCCGCACTAAAACAACTCATTACTGGTAGCGTAGAAGTGTCGTTACCTTGGATACCGATGGTAATAGAGCCATTGATGCAAGTAGACACAGTAGTGGCTATTGGTGTGGTATTACAGGAAGTTTGTGCGCTAAGCCGCAAGGCATTTGAAACAGCAGCAGCTGAAAATAGTAGTGTTAGTAGCTTTATCATCGTAACAAATATAGATAAATGACGTCAAGCTTTTGACAAGTGTTCGCTTTTTGGGGCAATTTGTAGGTATAAAAGCTAAACCCCACACATTGCATTAAACTTTAAAATGCAATGTGCAGAGTAAACTTTTTGCTGCAAGCTGCCGCTAGTGATAAGCACTTACATCACTATTGGCAATTACAGCTTTATGACAACTAACCAATAAAACCGTGTTGTAATTACAGCATTTTTGCCATTGCAAAGAGCCTATCGTCGCTCAAATTGCTTTTAATGCGTGCTGCGTCGTCGTTAATGTCTAGCTCAAGTAAACCAAGGTAGTAATTGTATTGCTTGGCTAACTGTGCTAGGTCTAAATTGTAAGTTTTGTTGCAAACCTGTACCGTATCTGCCTGCCCAAAATCGCGAATATGCTGTGCTAGGTTATTGACTTGTTGAATTTGACTAAGGGCTTGTACATGATCTATCCAATAGCAAGGTTCGCTACACTGCGGGTCTTCTGTGTTTTCAGCTGGCAAGAGGTTGAGTTTACAAGCCGTAAGTACTGCGCAATGCCCAAGAATTTGCTTGATATCAACCACATATGGTGGGGTTTCAGTGTGCAACATCGCATTGGCCATACCCAATAGAATTTCTTCTCCCTTTGTACCACTATGGCGTAGTATTTCGTTGATATGCGCTACGGTAGCCACTAAATGTACTTTCTGTAAAGCATTGCCAATGCGGCTTGTAGCCCAAAGTGTTACAAATTCACTATCGTCAAAAATGATGTGCGATACGCAGATGCCATTCGTAAAAAGCTGGCGGTCGTTGGTGTGTTGGCTTGCTGTATTCATCGTGTTTCGTTTTTTTCGTTTGAATCTTACACAAAGGTGCCTTGTTGCTACGCAGCGTATTTGCGTAGTAAAAAAATTTATCCTATTTTGCAAAAAATATTTTTATGCCAGCGAATAAAGATGCCTATAGCCGCTACAAACTTATTGATGCAAGATTGCGGGCAAAGTCCAAGAAGGCGCCAACTTTGCAAGATTTGGTTAGCTATGTCAACGACAAATTGGGCAAATATGTAAGCGAAAGAACCATTCAAACAGACATCTATAATCTACGCTACGACCAAAATTTGGGCTATAATGCGCCATTAGCTTACAACCGCAAAGACAAAACCTACCATTATACTCAGGATAATTACAGCATTGAAGCCATTCCCTTGGGCGCGGAGGACCTTGTTGGGCTCGAAATGGCCATCGGCATTTTAGATCAGTTTGCTAGCTTGCCAGCGCTTAAGCAGTTTGAAGAGCTTATCCAACGTTTGGCTAGTACAATCAAGGCCAATAGGTCTCAAAATACTGAATATCAGTCGTTTATACAGCTAGATAGACCTCAACGCTATGTTGGCATAGAGTATTTGCAAGCTGTGGTTGATTGTATTCGCGACCAAAGAGTGCTGCGATTGCAATATCACAGTTTTAGCAGCAAACAGGCAAAACCCCACGTTGTGCATCCCTACCTCGTAAAGGAGTATCGTGGGCGTTTATATCTCGCCGCCAAAGACATTGCCGCTGGCAAAATGCCTCGCATGTTGCTGTTTGCCTTTGATCGTATTACAGCTGCAACAGAAACCTACGAATACTTCAAGCCCGAAAACATTGACCGTGAAGCCTACTTTAAGCACACGATTGGTGTTGGCTACAGTGGCGATAGTCCTAGCGAGGTACATTTAGCTTTTCAGCCCACACAGGCCGCTTATATAAAAAGTCAGCCATTGCATGCCAGCCAAAAGCTGCTAAGCGATAGCCAAGAAAGCCTTGTTATATCACTAAAAGTGGTGGTAAATATGGAGTTGAAAATGAAAATTCTGGAATTTGGTTCAGGTGTGGAGGTGCTACAGCCTACACAGCTCAGAGAATGGTGTGCTTCAGAGGCCCAGCTGATGGCAAAGCGCTATGGTGGTGGCTAGTTTGCCTGTATGTATATAGATATTTCTGATATGTGTGAGAATGCAGTATTTTAAAGAAAAAATAGGGATCTAGCTAATTTATACCAACGTTTTGTTGTGGATAAACGTATTGTTTATAGTCAGGTTAGAATTGTAAAAATTTGCTTAATTTTCACAGTTCATTTAGAGGGGCTAAATAGAAGAAATTGTAATGAGAAGGATACTTGGTTTACTAGCATCGTTAATTCTGCTAACAAATGTGCAGTCAAAAGCACAGTTCGTATGTACAACGCCAGCGCCGTATTATGGTTACATGAACCTTAATACACAGCCGGATAATAACATGGTTGTAAACTGTAATACGATGAGCGCTTCGCTTAACGCATGTGGCGTATTAGGTACTAGTAGTTTTCTAATTCCTGGGGCTACAACCAGCTATTCAGTAGATACGATAGTTAGCTCTATGATTGATACTACAGGTAGTACAACCGTTACCTTTACAGACAATCAGTGGAACAATACCGCCGGCCGCGTAGCCCTTGCAGCTGGTTCTAACTTCAATTTCTGCTTCTATGGTGTAAAGTACAACTATGTTTACATGAGCGATAATGGATATGTTCGCTTTAGTAATTTAACTGCTCTTACAAATGTTGGCTATACAGCCGCTGCGCTCCCTAGTGCTACAAGTGCTAACCCCGCAGTTCTAGGTCATAGTAAAGACTATAAACCTGCACTTAACGGTCGTTATTGCTGGAAAATCACTACTGTAAATGGTAAACGCGCCTTAGTATTTTCATTCATGAATATTCGAAATAACAATACTTGTAACAATAGCGGCTACGACCATATTTTTCAGATTGTTTTGTATGAATTTTCTAATGTGGTTGAAGTACTTACAAATCGTGTATCAAGCTGTACTGCTGGTGATAACGCTATTTGTGGCGTGCAGAATGCTGGCGGTACAACAGCTTCTTGGGCAAATCACTACGATGGTAGTATTACAACGCGCAACTTTGACAACTACTCTCTTAATACAGTAACAAAAGGCAATATGGTGCGTTTTACACCAAATGGTGCACCGGTGCATACATTTGAGTGGTATGATGTTACTGCCAATAGTGTAATTGCAACTACACCTGCCCATACAGTTACTGGTTTAACTTTTGCTATGTTGCCACGCAAATATGTAGCGCGCGTTGTGTACACGCAATGCGACGGTGTAAATACAACGTTTACTGACACTGTGACAGTATTGCCGCCAAATATTACAGCAACCATTACTGCGATACCAACAAGCTGTAATGCTGCAAATGACACTGCCACAAATTCAGCATGGGCGACCTACGGTAAAGATGGCAAGATTACAATCAACAACGTTACTGGTGGCACAAGTGGTTACGTGTACACCATAAATCCTACGCCGCCAGGAAGTAATGTCATCTATACACCAAGCCCTACGGTAGCAGATACGATTAGAGGCTTAACTGGCTCTACTGCAGGTACTTGTTATACCATAACTATCACAGATGCTGGAGGTTGCACTGCAACGTTTACCACCTGTATTACTTCGCCACCTGCAGCTGCTATTAGCTTACCACCTGGAGGATCTTTCCAAGTGCCGTGTGTGCAAACTAACTTTGCGGCTACGTTTACGACTTCTGGTGGTAATGGTGGATTCCCACCTACCACTTATACCATTACGCCAAATGTGCCCTATCAATCAGGACCTCCCGCAGGATACGCTCCTTGGACTGTAGGTACTTATACCGTAATGAACAAGGATGTGAAGGGTTGTTTAGTAACTAAGTCTTACAATGTTGTAAACCCTCCCGCCATTGTATTAACACAAACGTCTAAAACGGATATAGTTTGCGGAACAGGTACGGGTAGCTTTGCATTTACACGCACAGGCGGCTACAATGGTCCAACTCCGCCACCAGTGGGTACGCCTTGGTTTACATATACATTGTCGCCACCAAGCGGAACAATTTCTATATCTCCTCCACCAGGAGCCACACCAGGCCCGTTTCAAGCTACACATACTGTTACTTGTAGCGGTTTGGCCTATGGTACTTACACGGCAACAGCTACCGACTATCGAGGGTGTACGAGTACTTCACTGTTTACAATAGATACTTTTGGTAAACCAACAATTGCTACAGATAGTTTATTTGACTTAACTTGTAATTTAAGCAATAACGGTAGAATCTACACTACGCCAGCTAGCATTACAAGTAGTTTGACACATACGTATGTTTATAGCTGCACGCTTACTGGTGGTACACCTGCAATCACGCCTATTATCAATGCTACAGGCGACTATACTGGCTTGCCATTTGGCACATACACTTTAACAGTAACTGATAACAAAAGCTGTAGTGCTACAAAAACATTTACACTAACACAACCACCGGTTGTAACAGTTACACTTGATTCCTCAGCAAATCCGCTATGCTCTTCTGGTGCTACCGGCTATGCGCGGGTTGTAGTAACTAGCCTTGGCAATGGCTCGCCATTTACTTACACAGCTAGTCCTGCTACAGGTGTAACGCAAACAATTATTAATGCTAATACACAGGGTTTTAGCAATCTGACAGGCAGCACTATTTACACATTTACTGCGGTGGATCCAAAAGGGTGTAGTGGCACTACTACTGTTGCACTTGCATTCCCAACAGTACTAAGTATCGCGGGTACTACTGCGATACCACTATGCGTTGGCGATTCGAGTGGTAAGATTTTTATGACATATACCGGTGGTACTGGTGCGGTAACGTACACGACAGGTAATGCTTACGAAATACTTGTTGTAGATACCATTACGCATTTACCGCAGGGCACATATGTCGTTATTGGAACAGATGCCAATAATTGCACAGCAGCAACTACGGTTACTATTGTAGATCCAGTTGCTATTACAGCAACTGCTGTTTACGATACAGCAAGTTGTAATGGTATATGCGATGCAGGTATCACTATCAATGCTGCTGGTGGTGCTGGTTCATACAGCTACCAATTAAATACTGGTGCATTTCAATCTGCAAATAGCTTTACTAGTCTTTGTGCTGGTCCTTATACTATTACTGTAAGAGACAATAATAATTGTACAGAAACCTTTGTATTCAATGTTCCACAACCTGGCGTTTTAACTTTTGCGATTGATAGTTCAAAGGCTTTAACGTGCGCTACAAGTGGCGATGGTATTTTGTGGTATACAATCAATGGAGGCACACCACCATTTACGGTTAATACACTTGGCAGTGGCCCATTAACACAATTAACTTCACGCACTTTTAGAAACAATGGTTTGGATTGCAATGCTTATACAATAACTATCTCTGATGCAAATACTTGTTCTACAACGGGCGCGTTTACTGCTGCTTGCCCTGCTCCGATTACACATGCAGCGGTTGCTGTGACTGACGCTTTATGTTATGATTCGTGCAGTGGTAGCGCTGTGCTAAGTGGTATTACTGGCGGAACGCCTTTTGCTGGAAATAAATATCTATTTACACTTGATAGCGTACAAAACAATACGGTATCATGTTTAACTTTTCCTATTGCATATCTAAAAGCAACATCATTTACTATTTCTAATCTATCTGCAGGTGAATATTTTGGTCATATTACAGATACCAATGGTTGTACAAGACTCGTAACATTTATTGTTAACGAACCGACGCCAACAAGTATAAGTATTGTGTCAACATTTGACGCAACTTGTAATAACTTGTGTAATGGTATTGCTGTGGTAACTGCTACAGGTGGTACAAATACTTTCACTTACAGCGGTGCGCCATTGTGGGTTGCAGATTCTGCAAAAAACTTATGTGCGGGAACTACGTATACGCTTATGGCCACTGATGGCAACGGTTGTAAAACGACAGTTACCACTACAATTGGTCAACCTACAGCTATACTATTGCCAAACATATTAGTCGCGCCAACTTGTTTTGGCTTCTGCGATGGTATGGTTAATATGAATATCAGTGGTGGCACATCACCTTATACAATATCAACAAATCCTGTTAGACCAATCAGTAACGACACGATTAGCGGTCTATGCGCAAATACGGTTTATACGGTGAATATATTAGATGCAAATAATTGTCTTGCTAGCACTACGGTATCTTTACTGCAACCTTCGCAGTTAGCACCATCTATTGTTAGTATAGATAGTGTGAATTGCTTTGGCGATTCTACAGGTGGCGCAGTTGCAACAGCAACAGGAGCTACACCAAGCTATAGCTATAGTTGGAGTAGTTTGCCGCCACAGTCAAATGCTACACTTACAAATGTACCTGCAGGTACTTACTTCTGTACTGTTACAGATGCTAATGGTTGTGTTGCAACAACGTCTGCAGCAATTACGCAGGCCAATCAAATTACTATTACTGGTGCAGCACTTACACATGTTGTATGTAATGGTGCTAGCACAGGTAGTGCAACGTTAACAACGATTGGTGGTAAACCTCCTTATACAATTTCGCCAAGCACAACTGGTTTGGCTGCTGGTACATACACTTTTACAGCGTCTGATGTATATGGTTGTAGTACAACTACTGTTGTTACAATTACTCAAAACCCTGTAGTGGGTGTTACAATTTACGCGGTAAATATTCCGTGCTTCGGCTCTAATGCTGGTGATACCTTAAAGGCATTGCCTACAGGCGGAACTGGTACATATACGTATCAGTGGTCGAGTGGCCAGGTTGCTCAAACGATTTGGAATGTGCCTGCTGGAACATATACTGTGACAGTAAGTAGTCCAGCTGGTTGTACATCAAGTGCAACTGCAATCATTACTCAACCACCGGTTATACTTGTGCCTAATGTAAAAGTTTCTCCAACATGTAATGGCCTTTGTAATGGTTTTGTAAACATGAATGCAAGTGGTGGTACTCCACCATACAACTATAGTATTTCACCTTCTGCTGGTACTAGTATTAGTAATGATACGATTAGTGGACTGTGTGCTAGTCAATTGTACGTCATCACAGTTACAGATGCTAATGGATGTACACGTACAACTACAGCTAACCTTACACAGCCTGCTGTATTTACAGCTACCATTTCTTCAATAGATTCTGTAACGTGTAATGGCCTCGCCAACGGCGATGCTTGTGTTACTACTGCAGGCGGTACAGCACCACCAACTTATTTGTGGAGCAATGCACAAACAGGCTCTTGTTTAACGAATGTTGTGGCGGGCACGTATTCTGTTCTTGTTACTGATGCAAAAGGTTGTACAAGTGCAACAACAGTTACTATTTACCAACCACCAGCATTGCAATACGACAATGTTACCCTTACACATGTGTCGTGTCTAGGGGGCAACAATGGCAATGCCGCTATTACTGTATCTGGTGGTACTGCGCCTATAAGTATTAGCCCAAGCACGGCAAGCTTAGTAGCTAACACATATACGTTTAATGCTACCGATGCTTTGGGTTGTTCTTTATCAACAGTTGTTACAATTACACAACCACCAACAGCTGTTAGCATAGCTGTAGCTGCAACTGCAAATCCAACATGTGTACCTGGTTCAGATGGATTTATCGCTGTAACAGCAAGTGGCGGCACAAGTGGTTATAGCTTTAGCCAAGGTTCAACTTATGTTGGTAGTACTGGCTTTGCAGGTGATACACTTAAGAATCTAATTACTGGTACTTACACAATATGGGTAACAGATAACAATGGCTGTTTTACAAACGCAACTGCAACTTTAATCAATAACAACGCACCTGTACTTAGCTATATAAGTGATAGTATTACTTGTGCTGGCGATAGTGATGGTTCTTTATATCTATCTCTTACTGGCGGAACATCTCCTTTCACTTATGCGTGGAGCTGCAGTGCAATTGATAACGACACTATCACAGGCTTGCCAGCTGGACCATGCTCTGTTACTGTAACAGACTTTAACGGCTGTCAAGCGATTCTTGCTTGCACAGTACCCGGCCCTGATTCTGTTAAGCCACTTATTGTAAGTACAACAACTGTAGCATGTAACGGTGATAGCACTGGCGCGGCTGCTGCAAGTACTTCTGGTGGCACACTGCCATATAGCTATGCATGGAGTAACGGAGATGCAACTGCAAACCTTGTTACGGTACTAGATGGTACATATAGTTTAACCGTAACAGATGCATATGGTTGTACTGGTACAACTAGTGTTAGCATTGCAGAACCACCTGTATTGAGTGTAGCGCTCAATGTAGTATCGCATGTAAGCTGTAATGGCGGCAATGATGGTGCTATAACAGTAAATGGTGTTGGTGGTTTTGGTATTTACAACATTATTGTAAATCCTGGCACATCTAGCTTAGATAGTGGCGTGTATACGTTTACCGTTCAGGATGCTAATTTATGTACAGCAACTGCAAGTATTACAATTACGGAGCCTTTAGCACCACTCGTTACTACGGTAGTTGCTACACAAAATCCTACGTGTATGCCAGGTAGTGATGGCTTTATAGTAGTAACAAGTACAGGCGGTACAGGTTTAGTTGCTTATGCCGAAGGCGCAACATATGCAGGTAGCACAGCTCTTGCAGCCGATAGTGCAACGGCATTAGCTGCCGGTACTTATACGATTTGGAGCACTGATGCCAATGGTTGTACAACTAGCACAACAGCGTCTATTGCAAATAGTAATGCACCAATCGTAACATTTACGGTTGATAGTGTTAATTGCTTTGGTGGCAGTGATGGTGCAGTTGACTTAAATATTTCTAATGGTACACCACCATATACATTCTCATGGTCTTGCAGTGCAAGTACAGATAGCTTTGCAACTGGTTTAAGTAGCGGCAACTGTAATGTAACTGTTACAGACGTCAACATGTGTGATGCAGTGGTGAATATCCTTGTGCCGCAACCTGCAGATATCGTTATTACTGTAGATAGTATAAAGAACGTTTCATGTTTTGGTCTAAGTGATGGTGCAGCATATATTTCTGTAAGTGGTGGAACGCTTCCATACAGTTATACATGGAATGGCAACCCATCTACGCAGGACCTAACAGGTTTAGCAGCGGGCACGTATACAGTTAATGTTGCTGATGCTTATGGTTGTCAAAAAACGGTAACTGTTACCATTACTCAACCAACAGTGCTTAGCGCCTCTGCCAATATCACTTCACATGTCAGTTGTTTTGGTGGCAATAATGGCGCTGTAACAGTTAACGGCAGTGGTGGTACACTTCCTTATACAATTACGGGTTCTGCTCAAACAAGCTTAACCGCTGGCACATACAATTACACAGTAACAGATGCAAATGGTTGCGTTGCAACTACAAGTGCAACGATTACACAACCACCAACAGCGGTAAGTGTAAGTATTGTTAGTTCTACAAATCCAAGTTGTACGCCTGGTAACGACGGTTCAATCGTTGCTGCTGGTACAGGTGGCGTAGGAGGCTTTACTTATACGCAAGGACCTGCATATCCTGCTATAGGTTTGCTTACAGGCTTGGGTGCTGGAAACTATACAGTATGGGCTACAGATGCTAATGGTTGTACAACTAACACCACAATTACACTAAATAATAGTAATGGTGCGGTGGTATCATTTATTTTAGATAGTGTTGATTGTAATGGTGGCACAGATGGTGGTATCATACTAGTGGTAGATTCTCTTGGTACGCCGCCATTCACATTTAGTTGGACATGCAGTGCAGATACAGATAGTATTGTATCAAACTTACCAGCAGGTCCTTGCTCTGTAACTATTTCAGATGCCAATTCTTGCCAAGCAACTTATGTCATACCTATTTATGAGCCACCTACCCTAACAGCGTCATTTACGCAAATCAACGATTCTTGTAATGGTGCAAATAAAGGTTCGATTAATTTAACAGTAAACGGTGGAACGGCACCGTACTCATACCTATGGAACACTAGTGCAACATCGCAAGACTTAAACAATATAGGTGCCGGCACCTACAGCGTAGTTGTAACAGATGCTAAGGGTTGTCAAACAACTATTAGTAGTATTGTTATTACAGAACCAAGTGCTTTAACGCTTACGGTGAACAGTGTTACACATGTAACATGTAATGGCCTTGCAGATGGTAGTGTTAACCTAACGATTGGCGGTGGTACTTTGCCATATGCAACCATCACACCAGCTACAACTGGTTTAGCTAATGGCACATATACATTTACTACGGCAGATGCACTTGGTTGTACAACAAGCGTGCAGGTAAATATTTCACAACCTAATCCGCTAACAGCTGTATTAGATAGTACACGTGCTGTACGTTGCTTTGGGGACTGTAACGGCGCTGCCTATGTAACTGCTACTGGCGGTTCTGGCACTTACGACTATACTTGGAACTGTTTAGGTACAACAACTGCATTTAGTTTTGATACAACATTATGTGCTGGACCATGCTCTGTAACTATTACAGATGATAGTGGTTGCGTTGCAACAGTGCCATTTAACATCACAACACCAACACCATTTGTTTTTGATACGAGTTTATATGTATCTACACCACCAACAAGTTCTTTGTTATGCAATGGTACAATTGTTGTAAACGGTGCAAGCGGTGGTACAACACCATACAGTTATCAGATGTTTAGTACAAGTGGCATAAACAACAGTGTGAATATTGGTTGGCAAGCTAATAATCTATTTGACAGCCTTTGTGCACCTGATACCATTTTAATTATAGCAACTGATAAGAATGGTTGTGGCAACTATGCTGATACAATGATGATTCCTGTAACAGCACCAACGTTCTTGACAGCGACTGCAGATTCATTTGACCAATCTTGTACATACTTAAATGATGGTGAGATCGTAGTAAACGCAGCAGGCTCTGTTGGTCCTTATACTTATAACATTACGCCTACACCTGGTGCGGCATTCCCATCATACAATGGCGCACTTAATCAAACAGTTACTTGGACACCAGTACCGCCAGGCACCTACACTATTACGGTGTATGCAAGCAATGGCGACAGTGTGCAGGTTACAACAACTGTTAATCAGGCTGTAGGACTAAATATTGCTAATACAATTGTGCAGCCTCTTTGTGGTATTCCAGGTAGTGTAGATGTTACAGGCTCTGGCGGTAACGGCACACTTTCGGCGGTGCTCGCAGATAATGCTTATGCAACAGTATATGGTCCACAAACAGTTGCGACAACATTTACCGGCGTAAGTGCAGGCAGCTACTATTTGATTACTCAAGATCTTAATGGTTGTGCGGATACGCAAAGTATTACATTGATTAATCCTAGCGCATTAATTGCAAGTAATGTAAGCACTACAGCAGCTACTTGTGTGCCAGGTAATGATGGTTGTATCAACTTTACTATCAATGGTTTTTCAGGAGCGCTTACTGCAACGATAAATGGTGGAGCACCATTGCCAATTACGGCTGTATACAGCGAGTGTACTTATGCTCCAGGCATTTATACAATTGAAGTACTTGATGCTGCAACAAACTGTAGCGTAATAATTATTGACACTGTAGAGTCTAGTCCAAATCCAACGATTAGCATTACAAATATTGATAGCGTTAATTGCTTTGGCGAGGCAAATGGTTCTGTAGCATTTACAGCTAGCACTGGTGCTAATGTAAGCATCACTGGTACAGCTACTGTTGCAGCTACTTCAATTGGAAGTGGTATCGTCAATAATTTACAGGCTGGCACATTTGTGTTAACTGCTACAGACGCTACTACAGGTTGTATTGCTACTACAATCGGCGATGTTGACGAACCTGCACAAGTAAATGTAACTTTAACAGGTACAGATCCTACAATTCTTAATGCGCTAGATGGTACGATTACGCCAAGTGGCAGTGGTGGTACAGCGCCTTATACATTTACTTCATCAGGTGGAAGCTTTACTAGCTTAGGTGCTGGCATTTATACGGTTACAATCACCGATGCCAATGGCTGTACCGATACAGAAACAATACAATTGTTTAATCCAGGTGCTGTAATATGTAGTGTAACTAAGATCGATGATTCTTGTAGTCTTGGAAATACTGGTAGCATTACACTTGATGCAAGCGGCGGTATTGGCACCTTAACTTATACAACAACAAATCTTGGTGGCGCAACTGGCACAACATACCCTACAACATTTGCCAACTTAGGTGCCGGTAACTACACATTTACAGTAACTGATGCCAATGGAGGAAGTTGCATAGCAACTACTACAATTACACAGCCAACACCTTTAGTCGCAACTATCACAAGTTCTACGCCTGGTGGATGTACTGTGAGCAATGGTACAGCTACAGCGATCGGAAGTGGTAGCAACGGTGGTTATTCTTACCAATGGGCAAATACCGGTGGCAATGCTGCAATTGGTGTGGGCTTAACGGCAGGAGCAATTTATACATGTACGGTTACAGATAGTAAATTGTGTACAGCACAAACTACTGTGTTGATTGGCACTACTGCTAATCCAAGTGTTACTGCTATTACAACAACACCAGATGGATGTAGTGCTGGCGGTACTGGTACAATAACCATCACCGCCAGTGGCGTTGCGGCGATTAGTACTTACAGTATTACTCCGGGTATAAGCCAAGCAAACAATAGCTTTAGTGGCTTACTTGCTCAAGCGTATGTCGTTACTGTAACAGATGCTAATGGTTGTACAGGTACTAGTAATGCGCTTATTAATACAGCGGCTAATCCTACAATTACTAATGTTACAACAACAGCAACTGGTTGTCTTCCAAACAATACCGGTAGCTTAACAGTTACTGCTACAAGTGGCGTTGCAATTAGCACGTACAGTATAACTCCTGGTGCAAGTCAGGCGAGCAACATATTTACTGGTTTAACAGCACAACCATATGTTGTTACAGTTACTGATGCCAACGGTTGCACCAACACCAGCAATGTCGTTATTAACACTGTAGGTAATCCTACAATTGCAAATATTTCAACAACTGCAACAGGTTGTTCTCCAAACAATACTGGTAGCTTAACCGTTACAGCTACAAGTGGCGTTGCAATTAGCACCTATAGTATCACCCCTGGTTCGAGTCAAACTGGTAATGTATTTACAGCCTTAACAGCACAACCTTATGTGATTACTGCTACAGATGCCAATGGTTGTACTAGCACAAGTAATGTAAATATTACGACTGCAGGTAATCCTTCAATTACAAATATCGTCACTACACCAACAGGTTGCTCGCCAAATAATACTGGTAGCTTAACGGTAACCGCAACAAGTGGTGTTGCTATTAGTACATATAGCATCAATCCTGGCGGAAGTCAAGCAGGCAATGTATTTGGCGGCCTTACTGCACAGCAATACACTATAACTGTTACAGATGCAAATGGATGTACAAGTCAATCAACTGCAGTGATAAACACTATCGGTAATCCTACTGCTAATATTACGGGCACCACTCCAGCCTTGTGTGCTGGCGATAGCACTGGTACAGCAACATTTACAACAAATAGTACTAACTATACTGCAAGTATTGCTGGTCCTGCTACGACAAGTATTACTTCGCTTCTTGCCAATACTTATATTGGTTTAGAAGCTGGCACCTTTACAATTACTGTTACAGATAATGTTACAGGTTGCACTGCTACCACGACTAGTAGCATAGCGCCTACACCTGCTTTAAGTATTACAGCAAATGGCGTTAGCACTAGCGGTGCTAACTTGCAGGACGGTAGCATAACTGGTACTATTACAAATGGCACGGCGCCATATACTATAATTGTGCTTGATGGCAGTGGCAACATTGTTCCAACGCCACAAATTGCAAATTCAGCGGGTGCCTACACATTTGATACGTTATTTGCTGGCAATTATACCGTTGTGGTTATCGATGCGAATCTTTGTATAGATAGTGCAACAGCTACAGTAATTGAACCTGGCCAAATGCTTTGTGTTGTAGATTCTGTAAAGAACGTAACATGTAATGGTCTTTCAAACGGTATCGGCTATGTAAGCGCATTAGGCGGTGTGCCATTTGGTGGCTTAAATTATACATGGACACTTGCTGCATCTGGCAGCATTACAGCAGGCCAAGTAAACCCTGCCACTGCAACAGGTTTAGCAGCTGGTGTATATACATTTACAGCAACAGATCAAAATGGTAACAGCTGTACTAATTCATTTACAATAACGCAACCACAACCACTGCTTATAACAGGTATCACTGCAACGCCAGTTACGTGTACACTTGGTGCAACACTTAGCACTACTGCTACTGCTGGTACACCAAACTACGAGCATCGTTTAGATGCTGGTGCTTATCAAGGTATTGGTACAAGCTTTACTAATGTTGCCGCAGGTACACATACAATAACTGTTCGCGATGCAAATGGTTGTACTGCCCAAAGCACAATAAATCTTGCTGCACCAACAGCACCTAGCATTACTAATATTGCGGCAGATGCATCTAAGTGTAATCCAAATAATACTGGTATACTTACAGTAACAGCTACTAGTAGCAACGGCGCTTTAGTATATGGTACAACAAGCTCACCTACTAACCCGAGCAATGTGCTTACAGGTTTACCAAGTGGTACCTACACAGTTTGGGTACAAGATGCTTATGGTTGTACAAACAGCAGTACAGTTTTAGTACCAATTGCACCAAACCCAGTTATTGATAGTATACCAACGACATTAGCAACATGTGCTCCAGGCAATGATGGTACAGCAACGGTATTTGCAACAAGTAATGCAGGTATTGTTACTTACGCAGTTAATCCTGCTGCTGTTGTTACAGGTTCGCTTATATCTGGCATGACTGGCTTAAATACATCTTATACAATTACTGTTACAGATGGTAATGGATGTACTGCAACAAGCAATGTTGTAATAGGTACATTAAATGCACCTACCTTAAGCAACCTTATACTTACACCTACACAGTGTAGCACTAATAACGCAGTGGGTGCAGCAGCGTTGACAGCTTCATTTACTACAGGCGGTACAGTAAGTATTAATCCTAGCGTAGGTATTCCAGCACCAACTATCACTAGTGGTGCAGTAGCTGCAACAGGTTTATTTGCTGGTACATATACAATAACTGTTACAGATCCAGCAGGATGTAGTATTACCACCACTATTAATATTGCTACTACACCAGCAGTACAAATTACTGGCAACATCGTTACTAATATTTTATGTAATGGTGGTAACAATGGTGCGATTAGTTTAAGTACAAATGTTGGTTCTCTATTTGATGCAACCTTACAAAGCACAGGTGGTGGTCCAATCAGCAATAGTGTAACAGCTGCATTTAATACGCTTACTGCAGGCTCATATCAAGTAATTGCAATTGATAGTAACTATTGTAAAGACACAGCAGTACTAACTATTACACAACCTGCAGTGCTTACCTTAAATACGCCAACACTTGTGAAGATTACTTGTAATGGCGATAGCGATGGTAGCTACACGACAACAGCAAGTGGTGGTACAGCAACATACAACTACACCATTACGGGACCTTCTGCTTATATAGATAGTAATACGAATGGCAACTTTACAGGTCTTGCTACTGGCACATATACTGTTGTGGTACGCGATAACAATGGATGTACAACAAGCAACACTGGCCTCATACAAGATGTTCCTTTGTTAGCATTTGGACCAGCTACCCTTACAAATCCTAGTTGCTTTGGTGATAGCAATGGTGTCATTTGCATTGCGGCTACAGGTGGTAATGTAGGTGGCCTAGTGTATGGTATTATTGCTAATCCAGCAGGTTATAATGCAGGCTGCTTTAATGGTCTTGCTGCTGGCGCCTACAGCATAGTTGTAACAGATAATTTTGGCTGTAGCGATACAGTTCTACAAACACTGGTAAATCCTACAGCTGTTACACTGGTCGTGGATAGTCTTAAAAATGTAGCTTGCTTTGGCCAAAGTAATGGTGTAGTAGAAGTTATTGCAGGTGGTGGCCAAGGTGCTCCTTATCAATATAGCTTAAATGGCGGTCCTTACTCGCCGGGTAATTTGTATACAGGCTTACCGGCAGGTACTTATACAATTTGTGCTCGTGATGTAAACCTTTGTAGCACTTGTATTACTGTGACAGTCACACAACCTACAGTTTTAGCTTATGGTGGTTTTACATTCTCGCACATTACATGTAATGGCCAAGCCAATGGTACAATTACACCAGGTGTTACAGGTGGTACACCTAACTATAATACAGTATTAACAGCAGCAGGTATTTTGCCAGTTCCTTTAGGCGGCGACACAATATTTACTGCATTAGCACCTAATACATATACAATTTCTACAACTGATGCAAATGGTTGTGCAGTTACTACAACTATTACGCTTACAGAACCTCAGCCTTTGGTTGCGAGTACTGATAGTATTCACCACATCACGTGCTTTGGTCTTGCAGATGGATATATTTCTGTTGTACCACCAACAGGCGGAACTCCACCATATCTGTATATCTTATATAGCTCGGGCCCAGCAGATACGAATACAACTCCAGCATTTAATAATTTAGTAGCAGGCAACTATACTGTTGACATTATTGACAGCAATGGATGTACTGCAACTACTAATCTCATTACGTTGACAGAACCACCTGCACTTGTATTTACAAATGCAACGCCTACACATGTCTTGTGCTATGGTGATGCAACAGGTGCAATTGCAACAAATGTTACTGGTGGCACCTTGTTGCCAAGTGGTTTCTTGCCGCAATACAATTTTGTAATGAGTGGACCAAGTTCGGGCACACCTTTGTTTAGCAATACAGGTGTAAACTATACTGCTCTCACGGCAGGGGTATACTCCATTAATGTTACTGATGCGCAAGGCTGTACCACAAGTACGCTTGTAAGTATTACACAAAACGCACTGATTTACATCGACACATTCAACTTTGTGCCACCACGCTGCTTTGGTGAAAGCAATGGCGAAGTATTTGTGATAGGTGCCGGTGGTGTACCACCAGTACTATATGCATTACCGCCTGTGGTAAATACGCCGCAGACTGCTAATGAATTTACTGGTTTGCCAAGCCAAATCTATACGCTACAACTTGTAGATGCTGTAGGTTGCATTGTAGACACTGTGTTTAATTTAACGCAACCAGATCCACTGCGCTTTGTACAGTTTAACACAACAGACGCCAATTGCGATGGCGCAAACGATGGTGTAATAAGCGTAGAAGCTGCAGGAGGCAATGGTGGTTATACGTATAGCATTGTGCCGGGCGTAAGAGTTAGTTTCCAAGGTACATTTGGAGGCATAGCCCCAGGTGTTTATACTGTGCAGGTTACCGATAGCAAAGGATGTACTATAACACAGGATGAAATTATTGGCATCAATCCAAATCCACTTGAGGTAGGAATTGCTGTGGTTGATAGTATTAGGTGTGGTTCTATTGGTAATGAGGGCGCAATTGTAGCAACTGCTACTGGTGGTAGTTCTCCATTTACTTACTTGTGGAACACTACAATACCACAAACTACATCGCAAATCAATAATCTAACTCCTGGCTTCTACAGTGTAACGGTTACTGATGGTAGTGGTTGTACAGGCACTGCAGAATACTTCCTAAGTGGCGCAGCATGTTGCGAAGCATTTATGCCTAACGTGTTCTCACCTAATGGCGATGGTCTCAACGACAAGTTCCGACCAGTATCAGCTGCGAACATCGACGTGATAGCATTTAGAATTCTAGATCGTTGGGGCAACCAAGTGTACAACTCGCTTGACATCTTTGCTGGCTGGGATGGTAGAGTTAATAATGTAGATGCCGATAATGGTTCATACTATTATATCTTCCATTACTATTGTCCAGAAACGCAAGAAACCTATAAGTTAGGTGGCGATTTGATGCTGGTACGCTAGTACAAGTTTATTGTAAATTTCCAACCCTCGAGGCATAAATGCTTCGAGGGTTTTTTATTTAAATCTATTAAATTGCATAACATGTCACTTATTGTATTTAGCCGCGTTTACAGCATAGCTTTTTTTGTACTTGTATTTTCTATAATAAGCAAACCCCTATTTGCACAAAGTCAGTGTATTGTGCTCAACTACGATTTTTTAAACAGCTCTAAGTATGACGAAGTTGCTCCAAGGCAATTCTATTCAGATAGCAGAGCTAAGTTTAATACAGCGGTGCTATACCAACGCGCAAGCAGCAAGCAAGGTCTTACACAATATGGCCTCAGTATTTCTAATGATAGGGGCGACAATATTATCATTAATAATGGTGGTCTACCACAAAATACAGGTGGCATCAATACAAGGGTTTGGAATGAATCTACTGTTGGCATAGGTTTTAGTAAAGGTTTTCAACAAGTGCAAGGTAAGTTTTGCTGGCAAGCCTTAGCTACAGCGCACACCATATTTGCATTGCCTAATAAGTATTATTACGGACACCGCTTTATTGACGGACTAGGTACGCTCAAGGATTCAACAATGGATGTACAGCAAAACCCGCTAAGCTACAAGTTTGCGCTTGGTGCAACCCTCGTAGCTAAATATGCCTTGAGTAAAAGACTCGCACTAGGTTTGGCATTAAACTACAGCCAAGTATTGCACCTCAATAGTGGCGATATACAAGTGGAATACACCGACTATTTAGCACCTCAATTTAGCACAAACTATCTCCGCAGGGTAGACAAGCGATGGTATTTATACAGCACTTTTACACCCAGCTTACAACTGAGCTACGCACTAATTGCTTACAAATAGCTATGCTATAAATAGCTTTTTTTACAGTAGATAAATGCATGATGTGCACCTACATTTTACCCATATCTTTGCACACCATAAATTTATTTGTTACAACACATGCCTGCACCAGCACCTATCAATATCAAAAGCTTTAAGGCCAAGGCAAATCGCCATAAAAAAAGCATGACTAAATTTCTTCGCAAATTTGACAAGAAGTTTATACCAGGTATGCTAAGCAAACAGTTAGAACTTAACGAACAAGTTTGGCAAGAAGTAGACTGTCTTTCTTGCGCTAATTGCTGCAAAACCATGACGCCTACTTTCACAAAAGAAGACACTAAGCGCATTGCAGCACATTTGGGCATTACAACAAAAGAGTTGTACAACAAATACTTTGAGAAAGATGAAGACAATGGCGATATCGTCAATAAAAAGCAACCATGTCAGTGGCTAAATCTTAAAGACAATAAGTGCAGCATTTACGAAGTGCGCCCTGTGGATTGCAGCGGCTTTCCTCACCACACAAAAAAGCGCTTTGACAATTACAACCATGTGTACGAGCAGAACATTGATAAGTGCCCTGCTACTTTTGCGATGGTGCAAAAATTGCAAGCATGGGTAGAGGAAGAATACAAGTGGTAGTGTAGTAGTGCTCCAAGTAATTGAGTTACTGCCCTACAATACTTAGCATCGTATACTTACGCGTATGTCCTTGCGAGATGCAGAGGATATAGTTGCCTGTACTAATATTATTTGGCAATTGCACACTAGTATTACTTATTACATTCACTGCCAGCAGATGCCCAAACATATCGATCAATTGGACCTTAAATTGACCTTTCGCAATGCCGCTAATACTTAGCATACCACCAGCTGTTGCAAGTGTTGGTGATACTTCAATTGGTGTTAGTTGTAAATCGCTGTTGGCAAGTGGCCACATTGGTTTTAAGGTTCCAATTTCTTTGCCGTCGTGTTTAAGGTAGTGTGTTTTTAGGCGGTAGTAAGAATTGAGTTTGTATTCGCCCTCGTGGAACAGCACACCAAAATTTGGCAAAATTATTGACCTTAAGTAGTACTGATCAGGTATTATTGTGCCAGCCGTAACGCAATACTCATGCGGTGGCTTCCAAAGTCCCCCCAAATAGCTGCAACGTAGTGCTCCCCACCTATTAGAAGCAGTATCAAAACCATAAAAGCTCTGCCCGTAGTTAGATGGGATGCTTCTCAGTTGCGTATGCCATACATTTTGCAAATCAAAAATTCGTACAACTGTATCTCGTACATACACAGTGGTATCATAAGGATACAAGTCTATCCACTCGCGGTAAGCATATTCAGTGGAGACGATACAGCTATCGCGCCAAGGGCTAAGGCTATAGCATGCCAGCGCCGAATCTTTGCGAATAATATAAGCACGATTAGGATCGCCGCCATGAAAGCAAACATCCTCATCACTAAATTGCCAAACCGTACCCGTCTTATATCTTGGATAGTCTACTTCGCATCCGCCCAGGTTTTCAATAAGATATTGGTGTGCGTATTCATCGGGCATTCTTTGCAGTACACTATCTTCACATTCATCCATCAAGTTGGCACTTAGATTTGCAGCTTCTGGGAAGCAAGACCATGAAAGTGTACCGAGCCAGCCATTATTTTTGCTTAATGTAAGTACGGTGTTGCTGTATTTGTTATTTGTGATATTGCCAAAAGTATCATAGAGTGTAATTGTTATTCGCTTAATACTATCAAGCATGCTATTAACAGTCATTGTATCAACAGAAGTCACGGTAGCATAGTAGTCTAGATAATTGAAGTTCTTAAATAGTAACCAAGTATCACCAAGTGAAGCATAAGTGTTGATATGCACTGTATCGCCAGAGTACTTTACGTAGTGCTCATAACCATTTTCTCGTATGAGCTTTTTACCTAGCCAATCTCCTGGCATGCTATCACAAAAAGTATATTGTTGTATAGCAAAGTAGCATGGCGGCATTTCATTAGCAAATGTCGTAATCTCTACACCTGCAATTGTATCTACAGCTGCTAACGTTACTGTGTACATCTGCTTTGGATCGTAAGGCCCACCTCTTGTATGAGATTTTGTACTCACAAACGCAGCCGGGTTATTGGCATTAATCGTTCGCCAGTCTTGCGCTAATAAGCTATAAGAGCATAAAACAAGGTAAGTTGTTAGTATGCTAGAACAACAACATTTCATATTACAAAGATAGCGTGTTGCTCTAAAGACAATTGTCAAATTTTAGCGCATACAACAACTAAGCAAGCAGCCGAGTTTTGGCCACCTACACCATTAAAAATTTGAATAAGTACTTGCCAGCATCTAGCAAAGCACTGCTTAAGCACTAGGCTCTATCTACCCTAAAGCTAATCATGCAAATGCAGCCATAGCTAACCACCTTGCCCTCGTTTACATGGCATTTAATATCCTTTACGTAAACACTGTCAATATTGCGAATGCTGCGACTAACCTCGGTAACGGCTTCCTGTATTGCATCTTCAATGCTATTTGGACTGCTCGCGATAACTTCAATAACTTTTACAATAGCCATAAATTCTTTCTTGTTTTTAATTAAGGCTAAAGATAGAAAAGCCTTGCTAGATGTAGGCCGTCATTTTATGGGTGTGGAAAAATAAGCCTTCTACAGCATTACAAAACTTATGTGCAATTGTTAAACGCTTGATTGTCAATTGCTCGACGAAATCTTGTCTGTAAAAGGTGTTTTGTCGCCCTGCTATTCAATAAATTAAGCAGATTTACCGCTACACCTTATATAAGCAACTACGGGCAGTTACTTGTAATCATTCGCACAAAGCCACTTTACGCAAGCACTTTTGCCACACAAAATAAGCATCTCCTAACAGCAACCTGCGAGCACCAAATCCACAGGCAAGCATCAAGTATCGGCAATCAACAAGATAGTTATACAACAATTCAGCAATATAAGAATTCACGAATTCTACCCTATAACAATTCAACAATTTACCCTACATTTGCCCCATTAAACTTTATTGATCATGTCAGATATCGGAGCACGAGTAAAGAAAATTATCGTAGACAAATTAGGCGTCGACGAAAGCGAAGTAAATAATGAGGCTAGCTTCACCAACGACCTTGGTGCTGATTCATTAGATACCGTTGAATTGATTATGGAATTCGAAAAAGAATTCAATATTTCTATTCCAGACGAAAAAGCTGAGGGCATTACAACTGTAGGCCACGCCATCGAGTACCTACAGGAGAACGCGAAGTAATTTTCTAAAGCTTACAAGCAAATAAGAATTTTTACAAACAATGATATCAAGGAGGGTAGTAGTAACTGGTCTTGGAGCGCTTACGCCAATCGGCAACGATGTGGCAACATATTGGCAAAACCTTGTCAGTGGGGTTTCGGGTGCAGCTGCTATTACCTTGTTTGATGCATCTAAGTTCAAAACACAATTTGCTTGCGAAGTAAAGGGCTTCAATATTGAGGATCATATGGATCGCAAAGAAGCTCGCAAACTCGACCGCTATGCACAGTTTGCAATGGTTGCAAGCGACCAAGCAATTGCAGACGCAGGTCTTAACCTGGAAACACTTAATAAAGATCGTGTTGGTGTAATTTGGAGCAGTGGCATTGGTGGTCTTACCACTTTCTATGAAGAGGTAAGCAGCTATGCACAAGGCGATGGTACACCGCGCTTCAATCCTTTCTTTATACCAAAAATGATTGCAGATATTGCTGCAGGACATATTAGTATGAAGCATGGTTTTCGTGGGCCAAACTATTGTACCGTTAGTGCATGCGCAAGCAGTAGCCACGGTTTAATGGATGCCGTAAACTATATCCGTTTAGGCAAAGCCAATATGTTTGTTTGTGGCGGTAGCGAAGCAGCAGTAAACCAAGCTGGTATAGGTGGCTTTAATAGTATGAAGGCACTGAGCGAGCGCAACGATAGTCCAACTACAGCTAGTCGACCTTTTGATAAAGAACGCGATGGTTTTGTATTAGGCGAAGGTGCCGGTGCTATTATCGTAGAAGAATACGAGCATGCAAAAGCACGCGGCGCAAAAATTTATGCCGAAGTTGTAGGTAGCGGTGCAAGTGCCGATGCGTATCATTTAACTGCACCACATCCAGAAGGCGTAGGTGTAATATTGGTAATGAATAGTGCGCTGGAAGATGCCGAAATGCAAGCCACTGAAATCGACTATATCAACGTACATGGTACAAGTACACCTTTGGGCGATGTTGCAGAACTTAAAGCCATTCAACACGTATTTGGCGAGCATGCTTATAAACTAAGTATTAGTAGTACTAAAAGCATGACAGGTCACTTATTGGGTGCAGCAGGTGCCATTGAAGCAATAGCTACAATTCTTGCAGTACACAACGATATGGTACCACCAACTATAAATCATAGCACGCCAGACGATGCTATAGACCCTAAACTAAATCTTACTTTAAACGTTGCACAAAAGCGCACAATTAATGCAGCTTTGAGCAATACATTTGGCTTTGGTGGCCACAATGCCACTGTAATATTTAAGAAGTATAACGGCTAATTGCCGCGTAGGCTATGGGTATCGTGCCAAATGCCATATTACAGTTTTTTAGTAAAGATGCCAATCTAGCAGCCTTAAAAAATATTTTAGGTTTTACCCCAAGAAATTTAAGTATCTACGAGCAAGCGCTTGTACATAGAAGTAGTAATAGCGAAGTAGAGCAAAACAACGAACGGCTAGAGTTCTTAGGCGATGCTGTATTAGGTAGCATCGTAGGTGAGTATTTATACAAAAAATACCCAGCGCAGGGCGAAGGTTTTTTAACCGATATGCGCAGCAAAATTGTAAATCGTGTTACCCTCAACGACATAGCATTACGCATTGGCCTTAAGCAAATAGTAAAGTACAATAAGAGCGATGTGTTTTTGCGTAAGAGTCAAATATTTGGTAATGCCTTAGAAGCCTTAATTGGTGCTGTATATCAAGACAGAGGTTATATCGTTACTAAAAAATTCATTCAAACACGTATCATCGCTGTATTTGTAGACTTAGATGCGCTAGAACAAGAAGAAGCCAATCTCAAAAACAAGCTGATTGGTTGGGCTAATAAAAACAAGCACAATATAAGTTTCGATTTATTGGAAGAAAAACTAGAAGGTAAAAAAAGGTTTTTCACGATAGGCATTGCCTTAGACCAACAAATTGTAAGCAGCGCTGTAGCAAGTAGCAAAAAAGAGGCGAGTAAGCGCGCTGCGAAATCGGCTATTGAAGTATTGGGGATATAGAAATTTTCGTATAATCTAAATTTTGTCCGATTATTGTAAGTAATCACATACCCAATGATCAAATACGGTTCAATAATAGGAGCATTAGTAGTTGTATGCATGTTGTGTTTTTTTGCATATAGCCAGCATTTCGACAATGCTTTTCATTTTGATGACCATCACACGATTGTCAACAACCAAAGTATTCGAAGCCTTAGCAACATTCCTTCGTTTTTTAAGGATGCCACTACAACCAGCACTTTACCTTTTAATCAAGCATATCGGCCTGGTTTAACAACGCTTAATGCTATAGACTACGCAATTGCTGGCAAAAAGGTGCCAGAGCCAAGGCAGTTTCACATTAGTATTTTTTGCAGCTATATTTTGCTGGGCATACTTATTTACTTGCTTGTATTTCATCTGTTGCAACGTAGTGCAAGCAATGTAAACAATAAATGGTGGGCACTCGCCGGCACTGCTTTCTACATATTGCACACAGCCAATGCAGAAACGATTAACTACATTATTGCGCGCTCAGATTCTTTTTCTACCTTACTTATTGTACTTACTATGGTTTTGTATTGCTACAGTAATATTGCTCGAAAAACATACCTATATGCAGTGCCAGCCCTACTAGGATTTTTTGTAAAGGAACCTAGCCTTATGTTTATTCCTATTGTTGGTGCTTATGTTTATTTTATAGAGAAAGAAGCCAGTATTGGGTTTGATGAACATAGCAGAGGTGCGTGGTGGTTGGCCATTAAAAAAACAATTTTACCCTTGTGTATTGGGCTGTGCTTATTTGCTGTATCTAGATATTATACGCCTACAATTTGGCAGGCTGGTGGCACAAGCCCTATCATGTATTTACTTACGCAACCCTTTGTGATTTTGCATTATTTGAGCAATTTTATTTTGCCAGTACAGCTCGTAGTAGATACCGATATGGTTGTGGCAAATTCTTTGTTAGACTACAGGATTTGGGTGGGCATGGCAGGGCTTGCAGCTATTGCATATATTATTCATCGCTATAGTAAGCATGCATCTAGCAAACCTATCGCATTTGGATTTGCATGGTTTTTGTTAGCGCTTGCACCAAGTAGTAGTATAGTGCCTTTCGCCGAAGTACTCAACGACCACCGTACTTTTTTTCCGTACATCGGATTAGTAATTGCTGTAATCACTTACTGTAGAAATTTGCAGCAGCAGTGGATAGAAAAAAGACCTCTGGCTGCAAAAGCCCTGTTATTGGCGTTTGTGCCCTTGTGCTTGGCACATGCAATAGGTACTTTTGAACGGTGTAAAGTTTGGTCAACCGAAGAACTGCTATGGAAAGAAGCTACAGAAAAAAGTCCGAAAAACGGCAGAGCTTGGATGAATTATGGTTTGCAATTGATGCGACGTGCTGATTATCAGAACGCCGAGCGGTGCTACAATCAAGCAGAAATTTACTCGCCAGATTATCCGTACTTAATCGTAAATCAAGCGATTCTTAAAAACGCACAGGGTCAAGCACAAGAGGCCGAAAAACTTTTTAAGAAAGCACTTGCGTTAAACGACGTACTTGCTGAAACTTATTTTTACTACGCTATGTTTCTTATTCAGCAAAGCCGTTATGCCGAAGCGGATAAATTGGTATCAAGAGGTTTGCAAACGAGTAAGGCGCACGAAAAACTGTTGATACTTAATAAGCCAGTAAAATATGCAGCAAGTATGGTGGCAGCTGCAACAGACTCGGTATCTGCCTTACGTCTGAGTTACTGCGCACAAAACCCTACGCCAGAAAATTTTATTGAGCTGAGCTTAGCATTTTACAATATAAAAAATTGGCAAGCGAGTATTAGTGCAGCACAAGAAGCTTTAGCGCTTAGGCCAAACTATGTGCCTGCTTATAATAATATGTGCGCTGCTTACAATCAGCTACAGTTGTGGCAGCAAGCATTAGATGCTGGCAACAAAGGTTTGGCAATAGACCCCAATAACAAACTCATTAAAGGCAATCTACAACTCAGCTTACAGAAACTAGGTAAGCAAAAATAAAATACCATACCCATGAACATACTAGGATTTAATAGTTACGGCCACGATTCTGCAGCATGTATTGTACAAGATGGCATTGTAAAATTTGCTGTAGAAGAAGAAAGGCTTAATCGAAAAAAACATGCAGGGGGATTTCCACAACTTAGCATTGCAGCTGCACTTGAACACGCTAGTATCACATTAAATGAAGTACAGCACGTAGCATTTTTTTGGAAGCCTAGCATTAGCTACTGGCATATACCAATATACATGCTTAAGTTTTGGCATAAGGTGCCACAGCTACTCAAGGAGCAGCGGCATTTTCAGGTAGAAGAAAATTTAGGAATGCTTAATTACCTAGGCGACATGCGAAAGCTACCAGCCTTTCTTAAAGAGAAGTATAACGCGCCGAATGCTCAATTCAAGTTTCATTACATCGAGCATCACCTCTGCCATGCTGCGAGTGCTTATTATCCAAGTGGTTTTAACGATGCAGCTATATTAACCATTGATGGTGCTGGCGAATGGAGCACTACTTTACTTGCAACAGCTGAAGGCAATACGATTACTAAACACGCCACAGTAGATACGCCTTATAGTCTAGGTGCATTCTATCAGGCCATTGCACGCCATCTAGGATTTAAGTTAATAGAAGGGCCAGGTAAACTAATGGGATTAGCAAGTTATGGCGATGCTGATACGCCACTTAGCCAAGAATTGATGAACTTGGTACAGCTTTTACCAAATGGCAAATACAAATTTGACATGAGCTACTTTAGTTACCACTACACGCGCAAAAGTGGTGTGTCAAATAGGTTTACTGCTGCTTTTGGTCCTAGTAAAACCGAAGGAAAAGATTGGACAGCGCATGAGCTCAACTTGGCAGCAGCAGCGCAATATGTTGTGGAACAAATTGTGATGCATATGGTAAAGCACTTGCGCAGCATCAGTAAGAGCGATAATTTGTGTATGGCTGGTGGTGTTGCTTTAAACAGTGTTGCAAATGGCATAATTGCCAAAAGTGGTTTGTTCAAAAACTTATTTATACAACCTGCAGCAGGCGATAGTGGCACTGCCATCGGGGCAGCGTTATATGTATACCATGCTATGCTAAATATGCCGCGTACGTTTATACAAAAGCATAGTTTCTTAGGGCCTGCCTATACACAGCAAGCCTGCATAGCAGCATTAGAGGAGGAGCGATTAAACTATGTACAACTTAGCAAGGAAGCGCTAGACGAGAAAGTAGCTAAAGCATTAGCTGCAAATTATATTGTAGCATGGCATCATGGCGCAATGGAATTTGGACCAAGAGCATTGGGTAACAGAAGTATTTTAGCCAATGCGATGCATCCGCAAATGAAGGATATACTAAACGCACGTGTAAAGTTTAGAGAAGGCTTTAGGCCTTTTGCGGCTATTGTTACACAAGAGGATTGTGGCCAATACTTCGACCACGACGCACATAACCCGTACATGCTGCTTGTGTATGGCGTAAAGAAAGAATGGCAAAAGGTAATGCCAGCGCTTACACATGTAGACGGTAGCGTGCGCATACAAACAGTTAATGCAGAAGAAAACGAACCTTTATATAAATTGCTGAAAGCTTTTCAAGCAGTGGCAGGTCATCCAGTGCTTATCAATACTTCATTTAATATTAAAGGCGAACCAATCGTGTGTACTCCGCAGGATGCAATTCGTTCTTTTATGGAAGCAGATATTGATATCTTAGTACTTGAGAATTTATTAGTGGTTAAAGAGGGTGTGCAGCTATAATGATACTACTCTGTGTCATATTTGCTAAAACTTATCGCAGTTTCAATAGCTAGCTTAAAGTTTGCCTGCTTGTGAAACTGCTTCTTCTGGACTAAGCCATGCACTGCCATGCGCATCATAGTCGTGCTGTGTGTTGATAGACTTGTTTGTACTTAAGCCAATAATATTGTCGCGGGTAATTTTGCTGAGATTGAAAAAGTTGGCTACGTGTGCGCCAAATACGGCCAAGTTTTTAGGTACAGGCACTAAAACAATCCTTTTAGGCGAGGCTATCAGTTGTACTAGCGCACGATAAGTAACTGCTTGTGGATACGCTGCGTGTATCAATTGACTTTCCTTTTTAACGATGCAAGCACTCACCACTGCACATAAATCGCTGATGTGTATGCAGTAAACATTTTGATTGCCTAAGCCAATACATGGCACAATTTTATTTTTTTGTAGTGTGCTTTGCATTGTAGCAAACAATCCACCTTGGCCTAGCACTAGTCCTGCTCTAACGATGGTGTGGCGTTGAAGAATTTGTTCCACCGCGTATTTCGTTTGTCCATAATTTGTTGGTGTTATAGGCGCACATGCTGCGATACTACTAATGTAAATTATTTGCACACCTTGCAACTGTGCGAGTGCCTTTGCAAAAACTACATTACTGTCATCCTTTATATCATAACTATGCGCTGCATGCACAATGCAGTCTTGTTTATACATACTCGTAGGCAATGCATCGCTAAGTGAAAAAACTTCTTGTTCTACATCACTACTCGCTATCGCTGTTCTACTATAGGCAGTTACCTGATAACCACGTTCGCGCAAATACGCACAAATTGCGCCTCCTACAAAACTGTTTGCCCCTGTTACGCCTATCCTATGCATTGCTATAAACACTTTCTTTGGCAACACGATAGGCATTTGCCATAATAGTTAAAGATAATCCCTTGCCAGGCAAAAAGGTAAAGCCGCTTGCGTCTCCAACAAATACGTGTGACATCTTTTCCACCTTGCCATTGGGTAGCAAATTAATAGGGGCTTCTACATTTGTAAATGGCACTGTGCCTGCGTAGTGAATACTGCCACCACTTGGTGTACGCATTTTTTTTAGTACGAGGCATTTTAATTGTTTGAGTGTGCTGCACATTAAATTATCGTTGCGAGCAAATTCGCGTTCTAACTTTTCGCTATAGCTGTAGTGTGCGTGCAAGCCTAAGTGCGGTAAGTCTGTTTTGCTCAGTTGTACAAAATTTTGTTCTTCATAATTAGCAGGATGAAATAACCCAGCAATTACAAATGAAGGCTGTAAGTATTTTGTAAGTTGTATGCCAAACTTAGCTGCCAATGGCATTTGTTGAATCAGTCTAAAATTAAGTAATGCACGATAGTTATAGATACTTGCCATTGCCACATGACTATGCTGACCATCTTTATCAATAAACGCATTAAGCTGTGCCAAGCTACTAAATGGCGTGCCACTAATCTTGCCAATGAAAGGATAGTGTGTTGCAGCAATATAGCTGTACGCATTGCAGAGTACCGGCAGACGTTGCTCTATTTGTAAGCTGGCTTGTAAAATGCGTGCCGTACTAAGCGCACCTCCACAAAGAATAACCTTATCGGCTACAAGCTGTATAAACTGTTGTGCATGTAGGTCATAGCAACTTACATGACATTGCCCCTCGATTTCTTTTATCTCGTGCGCTTGCAAATTATAAAGCACCTTTACCTTTCCTTGCGCTTGCAGTTCATCTAGCATCACATTGGGTCTAAATGCTGCATTATTGGTATTAGTATAGAAATCGTCGTCGTATTGCTTGCTAGCTTTACGTACACCGAGGTCTTGTGTGAGTAATGCAAGGCTAGACCTGCCGATATGTATGCCTTGGTTTTGGCATTGCCTTCGCTTGGCTTCATATATACGCATCATGCTTTGCATACAGGCATTAAGCGGTAAGCTTGCCTGTACATCGAATAGGTTATTATGACAATAGACACTGCCATCATCATGGACATCGCCACTTATGCCAATTAGTGATGCTACATGTTTGTATCCATCTTGAATTTGTTGGGCATCTAAGCCGCATTGTTGTAGTTCTTGAGGACTAAAGGCATATGAACCGAGTCCCCACGCGTTACCTAGTCCGCCGTAGGCACTTGCTTCTACAGGAAAAAAATTCTCACTTACAATTGGCGTAAGCAGCTTGCTGCGATTTGTTACGCCAATACGCTGCGGGGTTTGATGTGCAATATTGGGGTGTACTTGACGGCCAAGCGCTTCGGCATTTTTTCCAATAAAGAAACTGTGCTGATTTTCTTGTTGAAGACGCTCTTCTAGAGGCATTGCATGCGCAGTATCTTTTTCGGGTATTACTTTGCTGCCTGTTTCTAATACAGTTACATCGCAACCCAGCTGTTGTAAGGTGTGCGCAACAATGCAACCGCTAATGCCAGAGCCAACTACAATATACTTATTTGGATGCAAATCTGTAAAATGGAAAAATAATGATACCGATAAAAAAAGCCAAAGCACTTTTTAGCGTGATTAAGCAAAGCCTTGTGTAAACAAATAGCTGCTGCTGCTGTAGTGTATAAATTGAATTGAGTGGGTATTGCGTTTCTAAGATGGCGGTTAACAACAAAATTTTCTCACGCAGTTGAGCCTTTGGTTGCAGTAAGGCTAGTGCAGCATCAATACTTTGTAGTAAAAAAGGCGATTGCAGAAACCAAGTTTTTTTTTCTGCTTGATAATTTCTACTTGTGCATGCAGCCGTATATAACTGTAGTACATCGCTGCTAGCGTGTGCTCCAACTAGATATTTACAAATAGCATTCGCCTCAAGTTGTAGTCGTTGCATTTTCTAGTTTTGCTTTTAAGATTGCGAGTTCCTGAGTTAGCGTTGTTACTTTCTTTTGCAAAGTAGAAGCCACTACACTTAGATGCAATAAATATATCAGCATTAAAAAAACGAAAGTAGCAAACAGCAAGTTCGGCGGATCAAACACGCCTAATAGCTTAGCAAATATATCTATCCCTTTCCTCCAAAAAGAAAAGACAAGCAGTGCAATGGTAATGAACCCCCAAACTATTGCATACTCTTCTCGAAGTTTACGTTGCATAATGAGTTTGGAAATAAAGCCAACAAAGGCAATATTACAAACGATGATCAGTAGTTGAATAGGCTGCATTGACTATGCTGTTTTAATACGCGAAAATAACATTGCAATTGAAACTTTGACCATATAAAATAATTGCCAAAGACTTTTAATGCTGCTTGTACCTGCCACACGTTCTCTCATTAGCACTGGCACTTCTACAACCTGCATTTTTGCTCTAATAAAAGTGATTAGTGAAATAGGTTCTGGATAATCGTCGGGATATTGTGTAGCTGCTATCGTAAAGCATGGCCTGCTCATTAAGCGAAATCCACTTGTAATATCTAGTACGTGACTGCCACACAGCATTTTAGCGAGTGTACGCAAATAATGAATGCCAACTCGGCGTAGGCCATAACTTTGGAAGCCTTGTTTCTCAATAAAGCGAGAACCGATTACTAAATCAGCAGCGCTTTCTGCTTGTGCACGGATTAATTTCTCTAATTCAGCTGGCGGGTGTTGTCCATCGCCATCCATCTGTATTGCAAAATCGTAGTTTTGTTGCACAGCATATTTGTAACCAGTTTGTACAGCACCACCTATACCCAAGTTTACTGCGCAATCAAGTACAACAACGTTTGGAAAACGTCGAGCAATAGCACTTGTATTGTCCGTGCTACAATCGTTGACTACTACGATATCTATGATATCAGTAGTCGATACATATTGTTGAAGCTCGGTGAGGAGCATTGCAATACTGTCTCGCTCATTAAAGCACGGTAGAATTAAAAGGTACTTTTTTTGCTGCATGGGTTTGCTTATTGCACTTCGATGTATTTAGTAGATAGCTTAATGCAATAGTAGTCGACAAATTTGAAATTTTTGCTACTAATTTGTGTGATTATTAGTTTTAATGCACTAACTTCGTCGTTAACAAAATTATAATTTACATGAAGAAAGTATTTTTACTCGTCTCCAGTTTGTTTTGCACAACGCTTATCTATGCCCAGAATGTTGGTGTAGGTACAAGTTCGCCTAGCGAAAAATTGGAAGTAGTCGGAAACGTCAAAGCGGATTCTGGCAAAGTGAACGTTATTCAAATTGCAACAGGTGCAGGCGCTGGCAAAATCTTGGTATCTGATGCCGATGGTATTGGCAGTTGGCAAAACGGTCCCGTTGGTCCAACAGGAGCTACTGGTGCTGATGGTGCCACCGGCCCAGCAGGTGCTGACGGAGCTACTGGCGCAGCGGGTGCTGATGGTGCAACTGGCCCAACTGGTGCTGATGGTGCTACAGGCGCAACTGGTGCTGCAGGTGCTGACGGCGCCACTGGTGCAGCGGGTGCTGACGGCGCTACAGGTGCAGCAGGCGCTGACGGTGCTACTGGCGCAGCTGGTGCTGACGGTGCTACAGGTGCTACAGGTGCGGCAGGCGTTGATGGAGCCACCGGCGCTACAGGTGCAGCAGGTGCCGATGGAGCCACAGGTGCTACAGGAGCAGCCGGCGCAGATGGCGCTACAGGAGCCACTGGTGCTACAGGAGCCACAGGTGCAGCAGGTGCAAATGGTGTCGACGGCGCCACAGGAGCTACTGGTGCTGTGGGTGCAACAGGTGCAACAGGTGCAGCAGGTTCAAATGGCGCTACAGGTGCCACTGGATTAGCGGGAGCTACTGGTGCAACAGGTGCCACTGGAGCAGTAGGAGCAACAGGAGCAACAGGCGTTGGAGGTGCTACAGGTACAACCAATTATATCTCCAAATTTACCTCAGCCAATAATTTGGGCAATTCTCTAATGCAAGACAATGGCACTAGTGTAAGTGTAGGCTCAGTTTCACCATCACTTCTGTATCAATTTTATACGTACCGTCAGCAATTAACAGCTAATGGCGACGGACAGCATAGTTTATTTGGTTACCGTACCCGTGACAGTCAAAACGATGGTACAGGTTATTCACAGAGTGCCCACAACTCTGCAACTGCAGGTTTTAATTTCTGGGGCGACTTATATACAAGTGGTGTTGGCGGTTGGAACTATAACGATTACACGCGTTGTAGCGGTGTGTTAGGCGCCGAAGTATCTGGCACTTATTGGGGAGCATTAGGTTACAGAAGTTCTGCCTCATTAAATTATGGCGTATACGGCACTACCGCCTATACAAGCGGTAGTGGCTATGTACCTTCTTCAGAAGTACAAGGTGTTGGCGGTGGCTTCTTCGGCAGCATTGGCTCTGTAACAAAAGGTAGCATTGTAGGCCAATTCAATGAAGGCGAGCTTTTTGCTACTTACAATAAGGGCGATGTTTATACAAGTGGCAAACAAGTAGAATTAGTTACCACAAATAATAAAGTAGTACCAAGCTATAGTGTAACTAGTCCAGAGTTAACTGTATACTACAAAGGCAAAATTCAGCTTGTAAATGGTACAGCTACTGTTACTTTTGACGAGCAATACAGCACCTTACTAGGTAGCGAACCAATTGTAACTGCTAGTGCAATGGGCGCTTGTAACGGTGTATATATTGCCGAGGTTACTAAAACTGGCTTTGTTATTCGCGAACTTAATAACGGTACAAGCAATGTAACAGTTGCATGGATTGCAGTAGGTGATCGTGTAGACGCTGCTGAGGCAGAAGTGCCAGCAATGCTTACAGAACCTAGTTTTAATAGCAATTTAAGCAGTGCCTTGTTTAACGATGGCGATACTAAGCATAGCGGTACACCAATCTGGTGGGATGGCACACGCTTTAGATTTACAGAAATGCCAAAGAGTCTAAATAATGTAGCGGAGCGCAAAGCAGCAGCACTTCGTGCAAATGGCGCTAAATAATATTCAAGTAGCACAGCAAGCAATATGCGAGCCTTGACACATATTTTACTTACAGTAGTGGTGGTGTTATGCACCACTACACTGCAAGTATTTGCTAAGGGTACCAATACTCAGCTGCGGTATATGCAGCGCATCGTAGAAGCGTTGGCGCACGATAGTATGCAGGGCAGAGAACCTGGATCTGTGTACGAACAAAAATGTGCTGCACTAATTGAAAAAGAATTTCAGCAACATAAAAGACTAAGGTGCTCGAAGCAAAACTTTCAATTCGTACATCCTTTTACACAGCAAACAATTTCTGCTACAAATGTACTTGCCTACTACGATTGTAAACGCGATTCCACAGTACTCATTGGGGCGCACTACGACCATCTGGGACTGGGCGCATACAAAAGTGCTAGCTTTGGCGCTAAGCAGAAAATACATAATGGTGCAGATGATAACGCTAGTGGTGTTGCTATAATGCTTGCATTAGTCAACAACATTGTCAAGCAGCAACAAAACAAGTATAATTATTTGTTTGTTGCCTATAGTGCGCATGAGTTGGGTTTATTTGGCTCTGCTTACTTAGCAAAATCCAAGTTGCCGGCACTTAGTAAATGTATTGCGGTGTACAATTTTGATATGCTTGGCCATTTAGATAGCAAAGAAAATAAGCTAGCGCTATGTACTGCAAATTCTGATAAGTATGTTGCTGTTACAAATGATGCTAGTAATCTTAAAATAGAAATAGAAAGCACTGACATAAGCAATACCGATGCAGGTGCATTTGCAGCCATTGGAATTACTTGCTTTTCTTTTTCAACAGGTCCTCATCAGCACTATCATAAGTACACTGATGATGCCGAGACAATTAATTATACAGGCATGGATACAATTAGAAAATTCTTGCTTGCTCATCTTAAAAAGAATAAATTTTTATTACCATGAAAAAAATATTTACAACAATAGCGATAATGTGTAGTGTGTTGGCAACACAAGGGCAAACTCTGCATGTGCAAAATGGCGCTGAAATTTATACAACAGGAAGCGGTGTAATAGATGGCGCACTTAGCCCTGCACCTGCACTGTTTGTAGAAGGCGATATCGTCAACAACGGGCAAATTCAAAACCTAAGTGAAATACAGGTAAAAGGTAACTTTGAAAACAATGGTAGTTACACAAGTGATGGTGATGATGTATTTGTGGGCAGTGGTTCACAGGCTGTTTCAGGCACAACCTCGCCAACAACTTTCAATAATCTAGTGCTTGATAAGTCAGGGACAGCTTTAGACCAAGCAGTAGACGTGAATGTTACGACGCAATTACACTTGGTTAATGGTGTTTTACGCACAAATAGTTTCTTATGTTATGTGGCTAATTCATCTCCATCGGGTGTTCAAAGTACCGCCGCTAGTGGAAGCCCAACTAACTATGTAGAGGGCAAGTTTACGCAAGCGCTAGCGCCAAATACATACACGTACTATGTGGGCGATAACTTACACAATACTCAAAAGGTTACGATTACTTTTAGAGATATTGCTACAGCTTCTGCTATGGAAGTGGAATATAGCAGCGCTGGTAGTGGCACCACAAACCAGTCAGCTTGTGGAGGCACATTTGACGTACAATCAGGCGAGTGGATTATTACCCCTAACGATATTACAGGACCATTTGATTATGACATTGCTTTATCGCCGGGTGGTGATAACGCAGCAATACTAGCAGCTGTTGCTGGCGATGCAGTTACTAAGGATGGTGTGTTTATTACTAATCCGTGTGCCAATTCAACAGGTAATTACGGTGCAACAAATATAACGAGCTTTAGTAGTTTTAGAATTGTGGGCACTAGCTCAACTGCACTTGGTTTAGTGTTGTTAGATTTTGGTGGCAAGCAATTGCCGGCTCGCGATCTTCTGTTCTGGAAGACTAAAGAAGAAAAAGATATCGCAAGCTATGAGGTACAGTACAGCACCGATGGAAATGTATTTACGAGTATAGGCTCTGCTATTGCCACGGGTGGTGCAGGTAACTATGAGTTGCCACATCTTCAGCCGAAAATTGGCCATAATTATTATCGCTTACTTGTAGTAGACAAGTCTGGTAATAGATATGTAGCTAGCAATACTATTGATCTGAAGCGATCTCTAGATGCATTCAATCTAAGCGTATATCCAAATCCTGCTTACCAAAGTTTTACTGCGGCCTTTGCGCTAGATAAAGCTGCTAATGCAAATATTAGAGTGTTAGATGTTAGCGGAAAACTTGTTGCACAACAATCAATAAGTGCTGTTAGTGGTAGCAATGAAGCTATTATAGATATTAGCCATTGTGCAGCAGGTATGTACTCAGTTGAACTGTTTATAGCAAACACACGCCAGCAGGTCGTTCGTTTAGTTAAGCAATAGTGCGTAGATAAGTAAACAAGCTAAGCTTGTACTTTTGCATAGACGCTAATGTAGTTCGCAAAAAAGCGTATCGTTTTTTTGCTGTTGTATTGTTTTAGTCCTAACTTACGAGGGCGTAGAGCCTATGTTGGCTCTAGGTTTTAAGGTGTGTAGTGTAAATGAGAACGAGCCTAATTGCTAAACTTGGCCTAGCACTTTTATTGTTGCTATGGCAAACTGAGTGTTTCGCAATCGGCGGTACCACTTGTGCGGCAGCTTTGGCTAGCCCAGCAACTGCTGGTTTTACTTATGGACCATTTCTTACGTGCGGCAATGGCAATAATGTTACTACCAGCAATGGCCAGGACTATATCATTGCTTTTTGTCCAACCGTAAATGGTTGCTTTAAGCTTACTACGCCAGCTAGTAGTCCAGGTGATGTAATTATTCAAACTAAGTTCATAATTCGTGCTTACGACTCTTGCAATTTTACATCGGCTAATTTGGTGGCAGCAGATAGTTTAACCATGCCGCCTAGCTACTTTGGGCTTGGTCCAGAAATTACATTTAATGCCATAGCAGGAAAGTGTTACTACTTTGTATTTGACGCCAATGACCAAGGAAGCAACTGGGGCGACTGTATAAAGTTCAATGCCAACTTTACTTTATTTGCGCTAACAAGCACACAAACACCAGGTTCAAATACATGTGCTGGCAGTAGCAGTCAACAAAGTAGCTTCAACACCAACATTTTTAATCAAAAAATTTGCTGTGTAGGTAATACTTATGTGCAGACTGCTGGTAACGATTGGTGGTATTCTTTTTGCGCTCCTTATAGTGGTTGTGCACTATTTAACCTTGATAGTGTTATCACAACTGATAATGTACCTAGTAGTAACTTCAAGTTTTTACTTTTTGATACTTGCTGGGCAAATGCCCAACCTGTTACAACAGGCACTATTTCTGCAACCAATAGTACTTATAGTGCGGGAGGCTTACAGTATACTGTTGACAGTGGCAAATGCTATTACTTGCTTGTAACAAGCGATAATGAGCCAGGCAGCGGAGGTTGTTTTGACTACACGGTTTACACATCGCTTACCCCATTATTAGCGCAAACTCCCGGAGCATTAACCTGTGCTGCATCGCAATTGGCCACGCAAGTTGTGCCAGGTGTTTATTACGGCGATCAAACTAATTGTTGTAGTGGCGCACAAGGATTACCTAAGAAAGATAAATGGTATTATACCTACTGTGCCACTTTTGATGGTTGTGCGTGGTTTGGAATAGATAGTACTAATCTCAACGTGTTTGATACTGCAATGCTATACCACTTGGTGTTGACAGATGCTTGTGGCGATACGGTGCGCGAAGCCTATCGAGCAACACCAGAATATAGCCTAAACTTACGCTACTTTTTGTACTTTGATGTAGAAGCTGGGCACTGCTATAATTTGCTTGTAGAAACAGATACAATAAGTTGCCTCACATTTGGATTGATGCTGGAGGCTAATCCTACTGCACCGCCAAATAGTATGGGTAGCAACGATACGTTTACACATTGCAATGTGCCCTTGCAGCACGACTCGGTTTATCAAAATCAAACAACATGTTGTCTAGGCGATAATTACCAAGGCGATTTTGGGAAGGATTGGTACTATTGCATTAGCCCAGACATTAGCGGTTGTATAGAAATTGAAATCGATAGTATTACCAGCGGCACGCCGCCTTTAGGCATTAAGCATAATTTGATTGCTGCGGATTCTGCGTGGCTTAATGTGCAGGATGTAGAAGATGGGTTAATTATCATGGATGTGGACAGCCTTCAGAATTATAAAATTATCCTAGACACCAAGCTGATTAATCAGGAACGTTGCGCGCCATGCTTTAATTACAATATTAGTTGGCGATACGTTGATAGTACAATAAATACGCAATGGCCAGGTGGTAATACGCTTTTAGAGGCCTCGCAACCAGCAAATTTATTACAAGCTAATGTTTGGTACACAAATCAAACAACATGTTGCGCTAAAAACGACTTCCTATTTCAAAGCGGCATGGATTGGGTTTATCGATTTTGTGCGCCTCAAAAAGGCTGCTTTGGATTGGTATTACATAATTGGTGGAGTAGTGATTCTAATAAAAGTACATTCTATGACATTTGGATAAATGAAGACGCCGTTAATGGAGTAGCACGTGAATACGAATTTGTAATTCAAGCAGGCGATGTAATTGCTGACACCTTGTTTTTTACAGGAGATAGTGGCACCTGCTTCAATATTTATATGGATGCTTTTGGTGGCAATAGAGAGTATACTGGTTGTTACAATTACGACTTACTAATTCTAGATCAATACCCTGCTCAGTTGCCAGGCGGACAAAATAATATACAAGCAAGTGCTACTTGTGTAACGCAGGGAGATACTGTGTTTAGACATAACACTTGTTGTACAGGCTATAACAATAACCTTACTGGCCAAGATTGGCGTTATTGTTTTATACCACCTGCCTCAGGTGTGTATAGGGCATCTATTTTTGAATTATCAAATAGAGATGCTACCGCTAACTTTAGTGGAAGAATTAGCCATTTTGTTGGTAATAACACCAATGCAAGTTCTACTAGCCTTTCAGCAAACCTTCCGCCGCTTGCAATAGATCCAGTTGGCACATCGGTAACATTTTGTGCAGATAGCGGTGTGGCCCAGTATTTGCATGTGGACGATAATCGTGCCAACGCACAAAATGCATGTATGGACTATGATTTTGTAGTTGAAAATTATTTTATACCTGTGCCGCCTGCATCTAATCTGGGTGGGCCTAGCCTCGCCAGTGCTTGCACCGTGCCATTACCTTTAATAGATACCACTATTAATGGTTTTACATCTTGCTGTTTTCCTAATGTGCGCTTTTACAAATTTTGCGCTGATAAAAACATGTGCGTAAAGTATACGCTTAAAAACTTTATGCAAGAACCACCTAGTGCTGGATTTAATGTACTTGCCAGCTCATGGTATGCTATGAATAGCAATAATAATTGCAATATCAATGGCGGGCTATTAGGCACATCGTTTACAAATCAACCCATTACTTTTCACGTTGATAGCGGCCAATGCTACATTCTACGAATTAATAACCTGCAAGGAGGTTGTGGCATGTTTGATATGGATTTTGAAACGAATGCAGATGAAACACAAAGTCCTGGTGGATCAAGTTGTGCTACAGCACAGTTATTGCCGATAACGCTTAGCACAGTTTTAAGTAATCACACAAATTGCCTTACAAATTGTGTAGTATTGAATAATCACAGTGGTGCTAATCTCCAGTGTGTCAATCCAAATACACCTAGCTCTGACTATACTTACTTACTAAAGCCTAACCAACTTGGCCTTGTAACCGTACGTTTAGATAGCTTACGTATGTTGGATTCTTCATCTACCATGAGTATGATGGTATCTGTTTACAAAGCGTGCAATGGCTCTAACTATACTAATAATGTTGCTAATGCCTTTAAAGTAATAACAGGCACTACAAATGATACGCTCAATGTATCTTTTATGAGCCAGTCGCTTACTGACAGTTTTTACATTGTACTAGATGGTACAGCCGGCTTAGTTAATGCATGTTATCGCTACGATTTGAGTAGCAGTATTCAGCAATTACAAATTGGCTGTAATAATGCAGGTTTTGAAGATGGTAACACCAGTCGTTGGCAATTAAGTTTGGGCAATAGCACGCCGGGTTGTACTAACTGTGCTTGCCCAGCACCACAATATAGTACCTGTCCTACCTATGTCAACAATAGTACTCGCCACACGATTACCTCAAGCGGTACAGATTTTTATGGAGGCTTTCCGCAAGTGTATAGCGGCAATCATTCTATAAAGCTTGGGGATGCGCTAGCTGGTGCATTAGCAGAAGGTATGACCTTATATTATGTTGTAGACAGTACTAATACTTCTTTTACGTATAATTATGCTGTCGTGTTTCAAGATCCTGGGCACGGCGCTAATAGTCAACCATTTTTTAGAGCTAAAATTATGGATCCCAATGGCGCGATTATTCCATGTACAGAGTTTTGTGTAAGCGCACAAAATAATGTACCAGGTTTTTCTGTTAGTCCTAATAGTGGAAGTGTGCCTGTGTATTATAAACCATGGTCTACTGTTACTGTAGATTTAAGTGCCTATGTAGGTAACATAGTAAAGATTGAATTTGAAGGTGGTGATTGTAGCGACGGGGGACACTTTGGTTATGCTTATGTAGATTGCAGTTGCGATCCTATAATTTTTAACGACAACGATACGCTTTGCTCTACCAACTGCGATACGCTTTTTGCGCCAACGGGTTATGCGAGTTATAGTTGGCAACCGGGTGGAGACACAACAAACTACAAAATTATTTGTGTTAATAGCGATACTACCGTTACGCTTACATACACAACATACAATGGATGCACATTGCAAAAAACATACAACTTGCACGTGCAGCCTGGCTTTACAGTGTCTAGTACAACTTCATGTTGGAATAGCAATACCATTACAGCCTTTGCAAGTGTCGTGGATACCTCCTTTACTTATATTTGGCAAACAACACCGCCACAACTTGGCAAAAGTTTAGATAGTGTTACCGTAGGCAATGTGTACACTGTGCAAGTAAGCGATGGCGTCTGTTATACAAGTTTGTTTACCGTAACCGCAATGCCAAATTATCCAAGCCTTATTATAGATAGTACTAAACCTGCTACCTGCTTTGGTTTATCTACTGGTAGTGTTTTTGTTTCAGCAAGCCAAGGAACAACACCTTATGCTTATACCGTAAATGGTGTTGCTGGTGTTACTACACTAAGCAATCTTGCTGCAGGCACCTATAGTGCAACTGTTGCTGATAGTAATCTATGTAAAGACACTACCTCATTTACAATTATACAACCTCCTGTTCTCGGCGCTCAAATCACCACATCTACGCCATGCATTATAGGGCAGCAAAATGTTACAGCCACGGCACTGCCAAGTGGAGGCACTGCACCATATGTGTATGCATGGAGCAATAGTGCCAACACGGCAAGTACACAAGTAGGCGCAGGTGTGCATACTGTAACTGTAACAGATGCTAAAGCATGTACAACTGCAGCCACAATTAGCCTAGTTTCTGGGCTAAACGTTATAGCCAGTGTTGTAGATTCTATTGCATGCGCAGGCGATAGCAATGGCATTGTGGCAGCGGTTATTCCTGGGGTAACGAGTAGTATTACCTATAGTTGGAATACGGTGCCAGCTACTTTAAACGATTCTGTAAGTAATTTAAGCGCAGGCACATTTATTGTTACTGCTACCGATACAAGCGGTTGTACAGGCATGGATACAATTGTGCTTGTAAACCCACCGGCATTTGTTGTTACAACCGCATCCAACGGTAGTTGTATTGGCGAAGCTAATGGTAGTGCAAGTGCTAGTGTTGGCGGTGGTACAATTGGTTATACATTTATGTGGCTGCCAGATTCTGCCACTACAGCTAGTATTACCAATTTAGTAAGTGGTACTTATACCGTAACTGCGAGCAACGCCAAGTTATGTACAGCAACAGCTACAGTACAAGTGGCAGCGCTTGCTTCACCAAGTATTACAATTAGCCCTGCAAGTGCAGCATTTTGCGTAGGAACAGTGGTGCCAGTTTCAGCGAGTGGCGCTAATACTTATACATATTACACAGATAGTTTTATTACCGCACTTACGCCGCCATTAACGCTTAGTACCGATACTAGCGTCATTGTTGTGGGAATTGCGAGCAATGGCTGTCGCGATACAAGCAGCGTAACTTATACGGCTAATGCGGTGTACAATACAACGACTACTGCTAGTATTTGCGAAGGGCAAAGTTTTAGTGGCTATACAACGAGCGGTGTGTATAATACTACATTCCAAAGTATTGCTGGCTGCGATAGTGTACTAAGCCTTGCACTTACGGTGCACGATACTTTCTATGCTAGCGTTAGTGCAAGCATATGCCAAGGGCAGCTGTATAACGGCTATGGCACAACGGGCGTGTACAATACGGTCTATACAAGTGCTTTTGGCTGCGATAGTACGCTGGCCTTAAATCTTACGGTTAATCCTGTTTATAGCATAGACACAACAACGCTTATTTGCCTAGGCGATAGCTTGTTTTATAATGGCTCGTGGTATAGCAGCAGCACAATTGTCACAGATACCTTTACCACCTACAATGGTTGCGATAGCGTTGTGCGTTTTGATATAAGAATTACACCATTTTTACTACCTGTGATCACAGGTGATAGTACAATTTGCGTAGGCGATACTGCTATACTTTACTGTGTAGGCGGCTCTTACGACAATTATCTATGGAGCACAGGATCTATCACAAACAGCACTAGTATTTCAAATGCAGGAACCTATTCATTACTTGTAAGCAACGATAATTCTGTGTGCATCGGTACAGCTAGTTTTACAGCCAATGTGTATCCTCTGCCAGAAATTACAGAGGTGCACGACCAGCGCGTATTATGTCTTGGCGACACAGTTGTAGTTTATCCAAGTGGCGCAGATAGTTTGTACTACAGTATTGGCAATTCAAGCAATTTTACCAAAGTAAGTAATGGTAGCTTTAAGACTATTATTCAAAGCAATCCTCAATTGGTGTACCTCAAAGGTATTAGTGATAAAGGTTGCATAGGATATGATACCATTACCATGTATTACGCCGACTGCTGTGGCACCTTAATTATGCCAAATGCATTTACGCCGGGCAATGGCGACGGCGTGAACGACGTTTACAAAGTACTTGTAGATAATAGCCAACCTGTAAAATACAATGGTTTTAATTTTTCAATTTACAACCGTTGGGGCCAACGCTTATTTGAAACGACTACACCATTACTCGGATGGGACGGTACCTACAAAGGCACACCAGTAGACATGGGTACATATTACTATGTGATTAGGTTGCGCTGTACAGGCAGCGATAGAGAAAAGGTGTTCAAGGGCGATGTATTGCTGTTGAGATAAGTATTGATGCCGTTTTGTTGGATTAATTAGGCCTTCTATTTGCAATATAGTATTGTCAAATTCAGCAATATTTCTTTGAAACTAAGATTTGCAATTTATATATTTATTCGCAGTGCCTTGCTGTGCCTCTTATAATTGATACAAGCATGGGCAAGCACTCACAAAGCAAGCCACTACCTGTACCAACTTACATGCCAGTTTTTCCAGCCAGTAATACGTTATTACCTAATAACTGCGTGGCATGAGCATTGAACTAATCGGCAAGTATTATTGCTTAGTTACGGTAAACTGTCCAGTAGCACTGCCTTTTATCCAATTGCCAGTAAGCACATAGGTAGTTGCAGTGGTTAAACTTGCATTAATACGCACAGTGTCTGTTGGCGCTGCAGCATACACATAGTATCCAGTAACACTTGTCCCAGATTTAGCATATTTTCCAGAAGCTTTTGTACCAGTGGCTACTGTGCCATCGTACACATTCATATCTGTGTCATTCGTAAACTCAAACGAATATGTTTCGTTAGCAGTGCCTGCGCCGCTGTTATAAGTTCCTACATAAGTACCTATAAAGTCTGCATTGACGTAAGTAACTTTCTTTTTGCAAGAGCCAGTACTTAGGGCTAGCATTATTAATAGTACTACAGATGTAGATAATGCTGATGATTTGATTTTTTGAATTGATTTTGTCATGATTTGATGCTTTTAGTTTGTTACAGTGTAAAACTAGTCATGCAAAACAGGGGAAATAGAGGCACTTTGTGAACCTACTGTTTTAGTTTGTCTAACCTAATTATTAAACCGCTTAAGTAAGCCGATAGCGGCAATATGGCATATGTTCAATGATGTTGTGTATGGCATTTCCTTTACCTTGCACCCTGTGTCGCGCAAACAAATTTTACTCGTACTGCTACTAGCGCTTGTACAGTTTTCTAATATTGTAGATTTCATGATTATCATGCCACTTGGGCCAAAGCTCAAAGAACTGTGGCATATCGACAGTACTCAATTTAGCCGCTTGGTAAGTGTATTTAGCTTGGGTGCATTTATTAGTGCTATGGCTTGCCTAGCTTATGTTGATAGATTTGACCGTAAAAAGGTTTTGCTTTTGGTGTATTTTGGTTTTACAATTGGTACGCTATTATGTGGGCTTAGCAATACATATATGCAACTATTAGGCGCACGTTTTCTTACAGGTTTGTTTGGCGGCATTGGCGGTAGCGTTATTTTAAGTATGGTTGGCGATGCTGTGCCGCAACAAAACCGTGGGCAAGCTATGGGAATTTTAATGACAGGTTTTGCTTTAGCGAGTGTGCTAGGTGTACCTGGCGGATTGTACTTAGCTGGCCACTATGCATGGCATACACCGTTTATAGCTCTTGCTGGTTTGTGTGCATTTGTTTTTGCAGCAGCATTTTTTATTTTACCAAACTTTACAGAACATATTGCTGGTGTAGATAGAAGCCAAACAGCTATTGGTATTTTGAAAGAAATTTTTTCTGATGCTAATAAGCGATGGGCATTGTTATTAGCATCATTACTTATCATGAGCCACTTTAGTATTATTCCATTTATCACTGATTTCTGCGTTAATAATTTGGGCTTTGATTTCAAAAGCACGGTGCCCTTTGTATATGTTGTAGGTGGATTGCTAACAGTAGTGAACAGTCCTATTATTGGTAGGTTAAGTGATAAGATAGGACGCTACAAAGTTTTTAGTGTGCTTACTGTCTTAAGTTTTATTCCGCTGCTATGTTTACCAAATTTAGCCAGCAATAGCGTAGCTATTTTGCTACTTGTATGTGCTACATTCTTTGTTTTTAGTGGTAGCCGTATGATACTGATGAGTGCACAAGTTACTAGTGTGGTTGAACCACGACGTCGCGGCGCATTTATGATCGTCAATAGTAGTATACAGCAATTAAGCACAGGCGTTATTGCCGCACTTGGTGGTGCTATTGTTACAAATGACACTCAAATGCGCGTCCTCAACTATCCCGTGCTTGGGATAATAGGTGTAGGTTTTGCGGTATTGGCTTGGCTTGTATTTAAGAAGGTGAAGGTGTTGGGGTAGCGGATTTATCGTCGCACTAAACCACTATACACTTGCTTCCTATGAGTACCGTTATAAATGCATAGCAAATATTGCCCTTGCGCTAAATTTGTATTCTCTATTGTTAGATGCTGCGTGCCTGCTGGCATGTATTGCTTTTCAATGACTCGGCCTTGCAGGTCATATAGTACAATGTGCATAGTGTTTTGCGCAATTGCATTTGTGTGCAGCAGCCAGCTGTTTGCTTGTTGTGCCACTGTAAACTGCACATCAACTTTTTGTAAATCTTGTATTGCCGTTGGCCAACAAGTTGTACTATCAATATACAATCCACGGCAATTTGTTCTAATAAGCGTTGAGCCATCGTGGTCTTCTGCAAGCACAATAATACTGCCATCATCAGCTTGTACAGCACCTTCTAGAAAACCAAGTCCACTGCTATTAAAACGAATATAATTTTGTAAGGTGCAGTTACTGTCAAAAAAACTGACAGTAATGGTGCCGACATTTATATAGCCACCATTGATACTATCTAGGATAAAATCGAAGCCGTACATGTTTAAGTCTAATGGTGCGCCTCGCTTAAGTACGTTGAAAGCACTATCCAAAATATAAATGCTACCAAAGGTGCGCACGGCATACCTATTATTGGGTAATGCAAAAATTTTGACCACTTTGTTTGGACTATTTGTAAAAGTATCTTCGCTTGGTAACAATTTTTGCTGCAGAACATTGCCATTAGTATCCAATTCTATAAATTTCAGCCATGGTTGAATGCTAGAGTTTACGGTATCGAAAATACTAAAGGTGTAGCCAATAGCGATTGTGCCTTTTTCAGTAGCTGCAATACCTTGATACCAATCGTTTATGCGTTGTTCTACAGGGCCAATGTAAATTGTTTTCGGTTCTGACGTACCAGATTGCTTAACAACGATTGCGTGAGGATACAAAGTGTTTTGAGCCTTTTCCTGTAGATAGCCAGTATGAAAATAGGTGTTGCCTATGCTGGTGCTATTGCAGACTTCACCACTGTAGTCGTTGAATAGGGTATCGAATAGTAGTTCTTTCTGCGAAACTAGATTGCCATTTGTATCCGTAATAACTACCAGTGGCACAAAAATGAAATTTTGCCCGTTAACTGCATGATTGTATGTGCGGCCAGTTAGAACCATTGTATTGTTCAATGGCACAACATTATGAAGGACATCTCCTGCGCTCGTCCCGTATGCAACCTGCCAAATTTGTCCTCCGCTTGCTTGCGAAAATTTGCGCAAGATAAAGGCATTTGTTCCTAGGCCAATCTGACCAGCATACAGTGCGCCATTATAGCCGGCGAGTGCACGCGAAGGAAAGAAATCTGGATAGGTTATTTGATAAGTTTGAGCGAAGGAGAATTTAGTGCCCACAATAACGCCACAAAACATCAAGAACCACTTTACTTTTAGCCTTGTCAAATCTGTTTGTTGAAGGATTGTGTGCATGCAATTTGCCTTTAGGTTTCAATAGCTGTGTATATCGTAAATTGATTACGTAGCGTTGATTACAATAAAGGTACTTATTGTTTGCAAGATATTGCCGTCCGTCGTCGGCTTTAACAAACATTACTTCACTATACTATGCAAACTTGACCCCCTACGGCACAGCCACACCCAGCACCATTGCCTTACTAGTCAAGCGCATGCTATCACTCGTATTATTGCGGTTGTACAACCAAACATCTGCATCACAATTTAGCAATAAGGTTTTCTGGCCTTTTTCGTTATTAGGGCCTGCTAAATAACTCTTGATCTTAATAACTGGCTTTGTACTTTGATCACTACTATTTGCGATATAGCTGCTGTACACAGTGTTGTTTTTATACCAGTTAATAATGGCGCTATTTAAATTTACGCGCATACCAGATTGACCACTGTTGGTAACATCAATTGCAAAGCTAGGTGCAAGACGGTACGAGGCTGTATCAAGTGTAATCACCTGGCGGGCATAGTGCGTATCACCACCATTATTTTGTATTAAAGTAATGGTATAAGTGCCACTGCTTGCGTAAGTATGCGTTGCGCTTGCGCCATTACTTACAGCGCCATCGCCCCATTGCCAAGTGCGTGTACCAGTAACGCCACCGCACGAAGCGGATACAGAGCCTTGTAAGGTATTAACATTGTTAATGACAATATTATCAAAACTCATGTTGCTGTTAAGCACTACAGTTTGCGTAACACTATCAAAAATGCCACCGCTAGAGTTTGTAATATAAGTAAAGGTCTTACTGCCACCTTGTGTATAGGTTTGTAACTGTGTTGCGCCGGCGCCTAGTAATACGGCATCATCATACCATGCATGCGTTAAAACTTGATTGGCATTTGTTGCAGTGAGAATCACTTGGTAACCACTAGTTTGTGTAAAGTCACTACTGTTAGAAGGTATAAATGTATTTGCATTCCAAAAGTCATTGCTATAAACGTAAGTATTGCCCACTTTTTTATTTGCGTTGAGCAATAGCTCTAAATGTGGCTCAGCGTTGGGATTGCCTTCTGCTCGCAGATTGGCCATTAATGTTGTTAGCCCTAGCGAATCAACCTCATAGTTAGTATACATGTACAAATTGTTGTTGCCAGCTTCCATTAGTACAGTGTCTGCACCAACATTGCCTTCAAATATATACACTGGCGAAGCATTGCCTGGCGGCTTCAAATCTTGCTGCTTGCAACTGTACAAGCCAAGTACTACACTTAATACAAAAATTATCCTCTTCATCTCTACCAATATTTATTTCGTGAAAGTCTATAACGTAAGCCTACCATTACACGGCGCTGTTGGTCTTTGTTGGTGTTGCCAAAGTACTGGTTGTTGGTAAGGTCTATAAAGCCATGCTGGTATTGTACTTGTAGCGCTACGCGTTGGTGTAAGTTCATGTGCAAACCAAGACTTGCATACAGATCAGTACGGCCAAAGCCAACACCGTAACCATTGCCATAGCGCGAGCCATTATACTTGTCGTAAAGCTGCGCGCGCGTGTCTAGCATATAAGCCGCACCACCGCCAGCTTGTATGCCAAATGCATTGCTTAGCATATAGCGGGCATAGATGTCTGTAAATGCATAAGTATAGCGCTGAAACGAAGCAGAGAATCTACTTGTATCTCTACCAAAACTGTATTCGTTAAGCAATACGCTTTTACTTGTATTAAGAGCATTGCTAAGGCTGTAGCCAACATTGCCACCAATTGTCAATTTATCGCTCAGCTGCTTTTCGCCACCAATCGTAATGTACGGCGCCACGCCAAAAGCTTTGCCATTGCTATCTGTGCCTGCCCAACCTTGATGCGCACTTACGCCAGCTGCACCCCACATCACAAAGCCTGGTTCTACACCACCATAGTATTGCTTCTGCGCTGCTTGTACACTAGCAAATAAGTCGTCTTTGCTCATACTAAGTGGTACCGATTTAGCACTCGGATTAGCAGTGCTTTTTAAGCTTGTGCGCGACTGTGGCAGTGGCTTGATATTAATAGCACTTGTTGCTATGTTGTCGTCAACCGCGCCAATATGTGGTGCGTTATTACCTGTAGACTGATCTTGCGTAGTTGTTGCCTTTCTATTGTTGCCTTTTGAATTATTGTCGTTCTCATTTGCTGGCGCTTGTTTTGTTGGATTGACACCTTTGCTATCATTAAGCTTTGTATCGTTTGTAGTTGGGGCAGAGGCATTGCTTACAGAAATACTATTATCGCTAGGTTGAACGGCTCTACTACTCGGTGCGGCCTTTGCCTGTGGATCTGAACTCATATTTTGTGCTGCAGCCATACTTTGTGCATTGCCTGCACCTTTGCGTGAACGCGTTGGAATTAAAGCTGCTTGCATGGCAGCACTTGGCACAGAATTTACAATCACAATAGGAGCTTTACTAGTTTCTACATTTGCATTTGATGCGGGACTGGCATTGTCGCTAGGTGTAGTTGTAGTCGTTGCATTGCTATTGTAAGTATTGTCTTGTGCTGGTGTTTCGTCATTGGCTTCTGCATTGCTCGTGCCTGCAATGGAATTTTGCACAGCTCGCTTAGCAGCCATATAACTATCTATTGCAGCAGATTTAGCTTGCGTTGTAGATACAAGTGCCTTGTTTGCCCCTCGCGAAACCCAATAAGCGCCAGTGCCAACAGCTAGCAGTATGGCTAGTCCACTAAGCACCCAACGCCATTGCAACCATGGCTTTGGCTTTGTATCTTCTTCATCCAAAAGTGCAGACATCTTTTGCCAGTGCGCTTCATTAAACTGAAACTCACCAGCTTTTACTTCTGCACGAATGAAGTTGTCTAGTATGTAATTTTCCTGTCCCATTATTGTCTCATGCCAATATTTTGTGTGATGCCTGAATGTTTCAAAATTTGTTCTTGTAGCAAACCTCTTGCTCTGCTTAGGCATTGCCTACTATTGCCTTCGCTTATGCCTAGGGCTTCTGCTGTTTCTTTATGCGTATAACCATCTATCAAAACCATGTTCACTACAGCGCGCAGCACTTCTGGTAATTTGGCGATGATCTTAAAAATTTCGTTGCTTTCTAAACGGGCATCTGCAGTACTTAACTCAGATGCAGTGTGGTGTACCTTGCTATGCTCGTTATCCAAGCTTAGCTGTATGCTTTCGCGGTAACTCTTTTGTGCACGCAAAGCATCTAAGGCGCTTCGAACCGTAATCTGCTTAGCCCAGCCAAAATAGGCATCGCAATTCTGCAGCTGATCTAAGCTGCTCAGTATTTTCAAAAAACTCCTATTCATCACATCTACTATATCGTCTTCGTTGGTAAAATAGCGGGCTGCTACCTTCATCATCATAGGATAGCTATCCTCATACAGAAGCCTTTGGCAGCGCCTGTCCTTATGGATGCATCCCTGTATGATTAATTCTGTTACCAAATAGTGTTCTTGTTTAGAATAGCTTTTTATGCTTTTACCATGCTTAAGACGCACAGCTGCTGCATTGCGTTACAAAAATGCCCCAAATTTTTAGATGTTTTCTATAGTGTATTGTATACGGCTAGAAAAGTATCATAAATTATTGGTTTTAAGCCGTTTTACATTGCATCATATGGCATATGCAAGCCTAGAAGCCTGTTTGCTAGACCTTGAGCGCCACGGCATGTTGCGCAGGGTAAAGCAGGAAGTAGATCCGCATTTGGAGATGGCGGCAATTCAACTGCGTTTATACGAGCAGGGTGGGCCAGCTGTGCTTTTTGAAAACGTAAAAGGCAGTAAATACCGAGCGGCTTGCAATGTTTTTGGCAGTTTAGAGCGTAGCGAGTTCATTTTTAGAGATACGCTTAAAGCCGTACAATTGCTAATTGAGGCCAAGAATAATCCCGCTGCAATCCTTAAAAGACCATTTGCCCATATTGGCACCGCATTGGCTGCCGTCAAAGCCTTGCCGCTAAAGAATCCTTGGCAGAAGCCAGTCCTTTTTGAAGAAATTCAAATTAGCGATATCCCACTTATACAACACTGGCCAAAAGATGGCGGCGCTTTTGTAACCTTACCTCAGGTATATACCGAAGATATAGATGCACCTGGCATTATGAAGAGCAATTTGGGCATGTATCGCATACAACTCAGTGGTAACCAGTATCAACTTAATAAAGAAATTGGGCTGCATTACCAGCTGCACCGCGGTATTGGTGTGCATCAAACCAAAGCCAACGACAAAGGCGTGCCGCTAAAAGTGAGTTGTTTTGTGGGTGGACCGCCAAGTCATACAGTAAGTGCTGTAATGCCGTTGCCAGAAGGCTTGAGCGAAATGACCTTTGCAGGCGTATTAGGTGGCCGCAGATTTCGCTATTGTTACAAAGATGGTTTTTGTGTAAGTACAGATGCCGATTTTGTCATTACTGGCGAAGTAGTTAACAACGAAACCAAACCAGAAGGCCCTTTTGGCGATCATTTGGGCTACTACAGTTTACAACACGATTTTCCCTTGATGCGTGTACACAAAGTGTATGCACGTAAGCATGCCATTTGGCCGTTTACGGTTGTAGGTAGGCCACCACAAGAAGATACTAGTTTTGGTGCGCTCATCCACAAGATTACAGGCAGTGCCATTACGGTAGAATTGCCGGGTGTAAAAGAAGTGCATGCCGTAGATGCTGCAGGCGTGCATCCTTTGCTAGTGGCTATTGGTAGCGAGCGATATACGCCGTATGCTAAAGCCAAGCAGCCAAGCGAATTGCTTACCATCGCCAATCATATTTTGGGCACAGGACAGCTAAGTTTGGCTAAGTTCTTGTTTATTACTGCCGACGATACACAGCAACTAAGCACACATCACTTGCCGGAATTTTTTGAATATGTCCTTAGTCGTTTAGACCACACACGCGACATACATTTTTACACTAATACAAGTATAGATACTTTAGACTACAGCGGCACTGGACTTAATCAAGGCAGTAAAGTGGTATTTGCTGCTTATGGCGAGCCATTGCGAAGCTTAAGTGCGCAAATGCCCAATACGTTAAGCGCTTTGCAAAATTCCTATCCAATGTGCATCGCTGCCAAAGGTGTAATCGCGCTGCAGTTAGCAGCATTTACATCTTACCAAGATACGCATGTACAAGTACAGCAATTACAGGCACAGTTAAATGGCATAGACTTGAGTGCGTTCGCCCAAATTGTACTGTGCGACGATGCAGCATTTGTTGCAGCAAAGTTCAACAATTACTTGTGGGTAACGTACACACGCGCTAATCCTGCTAAAGATATCTATGGTGTCGGCGAGCAAATTGTAGATAAACATTGGGGCTGCCAAGGGCCTGTAATTATTGATGCTCGCATCAAACCACATCACGCGCCAGTATTAGAAAAAGATCCTGCTATCGAGAAAAAAATAGATCGCTTTTTTGAAAAAGGCGGAGAATTAGCATAGCGCTAAGCCTCAGGATAAACGATACCAAAAGCCTCTTGCCATGCAGTTATGTTTGCCGCTGAAAATTTTTCTGCAATATAGGCTTGTACATTTTGACCATTCGGCAATACATCGCCATCGCGAGCAATGCAATGCGTAGCTACAAGATTTAATCGCTGCTGCAATGCTTGGATATAGGTAGTATAGTTATTATAGATATAATACTTATTGTTTACCATTACCACTTCAATAGCCTTGCCAGTTGCGTCTGCGCTTGCTTGTACATCACCGATAGTTTGTAAGGGTAAAAGTCTTTTGGCAGAAAACCACATTTTGCAAAACGATTCACCGTTGCGCCAGTGCGTATAGGCATTGAGAATCGCAGTGGCCACATCGTCTATGCCAGCATCTGAAGTATCTACAATAAGGTCAAAATTGTTATGCAAATCAAACTTGGCGCCATAGGTTTTTTCAAAGCGATTGTTTTCACTTGCACGTCGTTCGTGACTGTCTTTAATTTTTTTGTTGACATCGTCTGCGTTAGGTTCACCAATGCGATTTTTATCTGCGAGAATACGCTCCGCTGCCACTGTATCAAAGGCAAGCAAATACACCTTAAAAGATTTTGGAATAAAAAACCAAGCTAAGCGAGAATCCAATACATACGGTTCTTCACCCTCGTTAATGTCTTTAAGATGTTGGTCTATATAATCGTCAACTTGTTTATTATGGTCGCTGTACTTATTGAATTCTAAAGTATCCATGCCCTGCGCTTGCGCAAGCTGCCGCTGTATCATGCCTGTTGAGAGAAAAGCGTAGTCAAGTTTTTCGCATAGAATTTTTGCAACGGTACTTTTGCCGCTACCTAAATCGCCAGTAATAGAAATATGCATACTTTATATATGAGCTGCAAAAGTACTTGCTGTTTCGTATAGCATCCTATATGATGTATTTCTGCCTGATTACAGTAGTTTTGGTGCTCTAGGTAGCCTAAATTTCCCTATTCAGAAGCACATTTTCTTGCAATTACCGCAAAAAACAGGCAACTACCGCTTTGACCTATATCAAAAGCTCTTGGTATCGTGGTTCGGATATCTTTGATAAGCAAGGGGAAGAAGTAACTAGCTTGAATTAGCTATTGCATTTTGATGCCTGCATCAACAACTTTGCGCAAACTGACTATTTTAATTAAACACAAAAAAGTAAAACAACAGGGATGAAGAAAATTCTTACACTCGCCTTGGCAATTGGCTGTAGCTATTTTGCCCAAGCACAACAGCGTGTATGTGCTGCACATACGCATTTACACCACATGGAGCAAGCGCATCCAGAGGTAAAGCAAGCGCGCCAAGCTATTGAACAACATACAAACGAATATGTAACTAGCGGCCGCCAAACGCGTATTGCAGTTACGATACCTGTAGTCGTACACGTATTATATAACAATGCAACTACCAATATTAGCGATGCACAAATACAATCGCAGTTGACGGTGTTAAATGCCGATTTCCGTAAACTCAATAGCGATGCCAATTTGGTACCAAGTGCATTTAGTGGCCTTGCTGCTGATTGCGAAATTAATTTCTGCCTTGCAACACAAGACCCTAGTGGCGCTGCTACAACAGGTATTATTCGCAAGAGCACAACAAAAACATCTTTTAATGCTGATACCGACGATGCAAAATTTGCAACGAATGGTAGTGCTGCGTGGGATAGAAATAAATACCTAAATATTTGGATTGTACCATCAATTACTAGTGGTGGCCAAAGTGGTATTTTAGGCTATGCTCAGTTTCCTGGTGGCACTGCTAGCACAGATGGTGTGGTAATTGCACATAACTATTTTGGCACAACAGGTACTGCTACTGCACCTTTCAATAAAGGTCGTACGGGTACACACGAAGTTGGTCACTGGTTAAATCTTTATCACATTTGGGGCGACGATGGCGCTGCTTGTACAGGTAGCGATTTAGTAGGTGATACACCAAACCAAGGAGACGAAAACTATGGTTGCCCTACTTTCCCAACAAGTAGCTGTAGCAATGGTGCTAACGGCGATATGTTTATGAACTATATGGACTATACAGACGATGCTTGTATGTACATGTTTACAGCTGGCCAAAAGGCGCGTATGCAAGCTTTGTTTG
>JBJORA010000034.1:0-88223 GCA_046049675.1 Bacteroidota bacterium
CATTTGTTGCACTATTATCGGTAGCACTTATAACTGTGCCAGCAATATTAATACCGCTACCAGCACTATAACTTGGGCCAGCAGGGCCTTGTGGACCTTGCGCACCCTGAATACCTTGAGGGCCTTGAGCACCCGCTGGACCTTGTGCCCCTGTCGCACCAGTAGCACCAGCAGCACCAGCCGGTCCTTGCGGGCCTGTTGGGCCAGCAGGCAATACTAAGTTTAATGTTTGGTTTGGTGCTGTACCAGTAATTGTTGCTGCTGCAGAACCACCATTTGTAACTGTACCTATACTTAATGCATTAGCAGGACCTGCAACACCTGCGGGACCCTGTGGACCTTGCGCACCGGCAGGACCTTGAGGCAATACCAAATTCAATGTTTGATTCGGTGCTGTACCGGTAATAGTTGCCGCAGCAGAACCGCTAGCCACAGTGCCAATCGTTAACGTATTTGCAGGACCAGTGGCACCTGTAGCGCCAGCCGCGCCAGTTGGACCTTGTGGGCCAGCAACACCAGCAGGGCCTTGTGGACCTGTAGCGCCTGTGGCTCCAGTAGGGCCAGCTGGACCTTGAGGGCCAGGAGTACCACCATTAGCAGCGTACAAAGCGTAAGGCACACTAAGTAACTCTGCATTATTGCCAAGGCTTACAAAATTTGTTCCGCCTGTTGGATCCATTTCTACTTTAAGAAATTTATTGCCGGTACTCCAAGGTATATTCGCAAATGTGCCAACTTGGTTTGCACCATCACCGATAGCTACATTGAACAAGCCAGAGTTATTGGTTGTAACGCCATGTGTCTCACTATAAACAGCATTTGTGCCATCTAAAATTGTAAGGCGCAAAGCAATAGCTTGACTTACAATTGGCGCGCCAGCATTATTGCGTGCCACGCCCTGATAATTTAATTTCTGTGGCACCTGCGCCATTGCCAATAAGCTCATAGTTGCAAAGCTTAAGACGAGTAAAAACTTCTTCATTGTATTTCTATTTGTTCTTGTTTTTTTATTTATGGTTTAACGACTTTTATGCCAAAAGAATTTTTATTTGACGCTATACTTAAGTAGTAAGTACCAGCTGCAAACTCAGCCATACTAAGCTTCGCACTTTTATTGCCGGTAGCAACGCTCGCTTGATAAACCAATTTGCCAGCTGCGTCATATAAACTTACACCTTGTAGTTGTGCATTGCCAATAGCTTCAACATTTAATGCTGCGTCTGCAGGATTAGGATACACATTAAACATGCTTCGAACTAACTCGGTATCATCCAAAGACTCAATAGTTACAATAGGTTGCAAAACGCCATGTGTTACAACGCCATTGTCATAAGTTGCAGTACTTACAACAGCCATTTCTGCTACAGAGAAATCATATGTATTTGTACCAATTGTACCTGTACCGCCAGTACTATTAATAGTAGCAGGCGAAATAGATTGTGCCTTTGTACCACAGTAGCTCACAACGCAACAAAGCAATGCAAACCAAAATTTACGAGTATTCATTTTTTAATTGTATTGAATCCGTAAAGGTAAAGGGTTTTGTTATTCGTCCCTCAAAAATGCCCAAAAAAGGCTACTACATTTGTAATTTTGAGCCATAACTAAGATCGCCTGCATCACCCAAGCCTGGCACGATATAACCCTTTGCGGTTAGCTCATCATCTATATCGGCAACCCAGATATGAATATTACCTAACTCTCTCATTACTAGCTCCAATCCGATGGTACTCGCTATGGCGCATACAATATGAATGCTACGTGGTTCGCCAAAATCCTTCAGTTCTTTAATAGCCTGAACAAGACTTGCACCAGTTGCCAGCATTGGGTCAGCAATGATTAAATCACGTCCAGTCAAGTCGGGACAAGTCACGTACTCTTGGTTAATGACAAAACTTTCTTCGCTGCTGTGTTTGCGATATGCTGCCACAAAGCAACAATCAGCACCATCAAAAGTATCTAGCAAGCCTTCAAACATTGGCACGCCGGCACGTAAAATTGTACCAATGACTGGTTGCACAGCCAAAGTAGTTGCAGCATAAACACCCAAAGGCGTACTAATCTCTTGTTGTTGCGTTGCAAGATGTTTGCTCAATTCATATCCTATACAACTCGCAATGCGATGCATATTTTTTCTGAATCGCATGCGGTCTTGCTGGATTGTGATATCGCGAAGTTCTCGCACATAGTCGCTTACAATGCTATAACTCTTACAAATATGATGCACCATAGGCAACAAATATACCGCAAATCTTACAGCTATTAATCGTAAAACAACCAAACCAAAATTTTGCAAAAAGGCCAAGCACTTGCCTTAATTTCGCTGCACAGCATGGAGTACAGAGTAATTGGTTTAATGAGTGGCAGTAGCCTTGATGGTTTGGATATTGCCTACTGCATTATCAATGAGGCAGGAGGAAAATGGCAGTACACCATTCCACATGCTGAGTGTATTAGTTTTGATGGCCAGCTTACCAATCGCCTACGTGATATTACCCAAGCAAGTTTAGAAGACTACCTTAGTCTTGACATTGAACTTGGTAAATTCTATGCCAATGCAATCAATACCTTTATTGAAAAGCATAGCTTGCAACACAAAGTACATTTGGTGTGCAGCCATGGTCACACTACCCTACACCGACCAAGTTTAGGTTATAGTGCCCAAATTGGTTGCGGTGCGACTATGGCAGCGCTTACATCTTTACCAGTCATCAATAATCTGCGTATGGTAGATGTTGCACTAGGAGGACAAGGCGCGCCTATCGTACCTATTGCAGAACAATTGCTTTTCGAGAATTATTCTGCCTTCTTAAACATCGGCGGCATTTGCAATATTAGCCATCATCAAGTAGACAAAATTGTTGCTTACGACGTATGTGCCGCTAATCGTGTCCTAAACACACTCGCCAACCGACTAAATATGCCGTACGATAAAGATGGGCAGTTAGCACAAACAGGTTCGATTAATGGCGAGGCACTTAATGAGATAAACATGCTTCCTTATTTTGCGCAAGCTGCACCAAAAAGCCTGGCCAATGAATTTGGCATCGAACAGGTTTTGCCAATCTTGGATCAGCATTGTGTAAAAGCAGAAGACGCTATTGCAAGCATGACAGAACATATTGCGATACAAGTAGCTGAAGCATCTGCGCACATGGCCAACGGAGAAAAGATATTGGTAAGTGGTGGAGGTGCATTCAACACGTACTTAATTAATCGTATGCGCGAGTTGTGCGGTAAAAACAATATAACAGTAGATGTCGCAGACACACTTACAATCGAATACAAAGAGGCGCTAGCAATGGCCTTAATTGGTGTATTGCGTTGGCGAGAAGAAAATAATGTCATCAATTCTGTAACTGGTGCAAGTAGAAGTAGCGTGGGTGGCGCACTGTGGTTGAGTTAGAAAAATGCAGCTGTACCACGAAGCACATATAGCCCCAGGCCTACTCACCTTAAACGCCGATAATGCCAAGCATATTGCAAAAGTGCTGCGCATGCGAGCAGGCCAACAAGTACAACTATGTGACGCCAATGGCAACTTTTGCACAGCAAGTATTGTAGATAATACAAAGCACTCTTGCACTGTCAATATTACTGAGATAAAAACCGCGCCTATTGTTATGCCAAACATTACTTTGGCTATTGCGTTCACCAAAAACATTGACCGCATAGAATGGATGCTAGAAAAAATTGCGGAGTTAGGCATTACTGCGCTTCAGCCCATTCTTTGCGAGCGGCTTGTATCTGCTACATTTAAGCGCGAAAGGCTAGAAAAGATTGCTATAAGCGCGATGTGCCAAAGTAAGCAATACCATGCACTGCAAATTAGAGAACCGCTTAGGCTGGTTGATTTGCCATTTGCCGATTTTGACGCCAAATATATTGCCCACTGCGAAGAAGCTTTGGAACGCAAGGAACTATCAAGCATCAAAATAAATGCTAATTCTACGCTAATGCTCGTAGGACCAGAAGGCGATTTTACAAACAATGAAATAGCTTTGTGCATGCAACATGGCTGCATACCTGTGCAACTTGGCGAAACGCGCTTACGCACAGAAACTGCTGGGCTTGTAGCATGTACATTATTAAAACAAGTGGTACTAACATAATGATGAAACGTATAATAATTATTCTAATAGCGCTCTTCGCAGTTCAGCATAGTCATGCGCAAAAACTAAAACTAGGTTTATTAGTTTACGGCGGCGGTGGCGACTGGTATGCTAACCCAACTGCTTTGAAGAACCTCGCTAAGTTTTGTAATCAAAATTTAGGTACAAATTTTGAAGCAGCTGAGGCAAAAGTAGAAGTTGGTAGTCAAGAGATTTTTAACTACCCATTTTTTCATATGACTGGCCATGGCCGCGTAATGTTTAACGATGCCGAAGCTGCCAATCTTAGAAAATATCTTTTAGCTGGCGGCTTTCTGCACATAGACGACAACTATGGTATGGACAAATATGTTCGTCCAGCAATGAAAAAAGTCTTTCCTGAAGCGGAGTTTATCGAGCTGCCATTTTCGCATCCGATTTATCATCAGAAGTACAATTTCAATAATGGCTTGCCTAAAATTCATGAGCACGACAATAAGCCCCCAAAAGGTTACGGCCTTTTTTACAATGGTAGATTAGTATGTTTCTACAGTAGTGAGTGCGACCTTGGCGATGGATGGGAAGACCCCGAAGTTCACAACGATACCGAAGAAAAGCGCACGCAGGCTTTTCAAATGGGCAGTAATATTCTGCAGTACGTGTTTATGTACAAATAGCAGGTGTCGAATTTAAGGCCAACGGACTCCATATTGGCGAAGTTAATTCAGTGCATTTAGCATCGCCTTGCGCGTGGCAAGCTTCAAGTCTTCTACACTGGCAAAATCCGCAGGACTGATTGGGGCCAAAAATTCAAACTGTATGCGATGTGGCCATGCCCAAAATATTGGTCCTTTTGCAGGCAAGGTTTCTTTTGCGCCATTAATTATAGCAGGAATCACCGCAACCTTAGCATCTATAGCCAAACGAAATGCACCATCATGGAATGGCAATAGCACGTCGTTACTCGTGTTGCGCGTACCTTCTGGATAAAGACATACGCTAATGCCTTGTTGCAAATACTGCTTGAGTTGAATTAAACTTGTAGCTCTACTTCTAGCATTGCCGCGATCAACCAATACACTGCCTAGTTTGTAGATAAAGCCAAACAGCGGCACCTTGCTAAATGAAGTTTTCCCTAGCGTTTTATTTGGCATAGGTATGCCTGGGCTACTCACAGGTATATCCATTAGCGAATTGTGATTGATGACTACCACATATGCCTTTCCATGTTCAAAATAGTGCAAGCCTTTTTTACTTACAGGACAAAAAATTAAAGGCATGTAAATATCCATCCACGCTACAAATGCTTTGTGAATATTGCTGTGCAAATTTTGAGGTTCTGAGAACGTTTTTACCAACCTAAACAAAAAATACGCGGGCACAAGCAAAAGCAAAAAGACAACAATAGCATACAGCGCATATAGTCTTCCGAATATGGTTTTGTGCAATGGCATCAGTTTGCAAATATACTTGTAGCAATAGTTCTTGTGGTTAGAAAAACAAAAACTCAGATATCAGTGCAGTGCTAAGTTATCTGCCAATCAATTGGCAGCAAACCATGTTCCTGCAAATACGCATTGGTTTTGCTAAAGTGCTTATTGCCCCAAAAGCCATTGTGCGCGCTTAGCGGACTTGGATGAGCGCACTTAAGAACGAGGTGCTTTGTTGCATCAACAAATGCTGCTTTCTTCTGCGCAAAGCTGCCCCATAAAATAAATACCACATTTTGCTTATGCTGATCTATTGCCCTTATCACCGCATCTGTAAATTGCTCCCAACCAATTTTGCTATGGCTCATGGGCTTTGAAGCTTCTACCGTTAGACTAGTATTAAGTAACAAAACGCCCTGCTGCGCCCAATAAGTCAAATTGCCATGTGAAGGTATAGCGCATCCGATATCGCTATAAAGCTCTTTATAAATATTTTGCAAGCTCGGTGGAACAGCTACTCCATTTTGCACGCTAAAACATAAACCGTGTGCTTGCTGTGGTCCGTGGTAGGGATCCTGCCCCAAGATAACAACACGCGTGTTTTCCCAAGTGCTTAGCGTAAACGCATTAAAGATATCTTTCCCTTGAGGATAGATGATACTGCCCTTAGCTTTTTGTTCCTTTATGAAATTGACTAGCGAATCAAAATAAGCTTGTTCGAATTCAGCACTTAGCACCGCTTTCCAACTTTCTTCTATTTGCACTTCTACCGCCATGCTTAGTTTACCGTAAAACTAACGTTGCCGTCTTTTTCGTCTTTCAGTTGTATACCGATAGCCAATAAATCATTGCGAATTGCATCACTCGTAGCAAAGTCTTTGCGTTGCTTAGCTTGTTTACGCATATCAATCAAAAGGTTTACAACGCCTTCTAGCTTACTGTTGTTTTGCACTTGCATTGCTGTAAGCCCAAGCACCTCAACTACAAAAGTATGCATAGTGGTTTGCAGCAACTTAAACGTTGCCTCATCTATTTGAGAAAACTTGATATGCCCTTCTTTCAGACTGTGCACGATAGAACCCAATTCAAACAAACTAGCAATCACTTTTGCCGTGTTGAAATCGTCGTTCATGTCATCTGTACAGTCATTGCACAGTTGCACAATCTTACCTACAACAGCTTCATCAATTGCACTTGCTTTGCTGGCTTCAAATGTCAACTTTGTGCTCGTTTCATAAGCTTGCCACAAACGCACATAACCTTTTTCTGCGGCTTGCAAGGCGCTATTGCTAAAGTCTAATGTGCTGCGATATTGTGTTTGCAAAATGTAAAAGCGCACAACCATTGGATGGTAAGCCTGCTCTAACAGTGGATGATTGCCACTAAACAACTCCGTTAACTTAATAACGTTGTTGTAGCTCTTACCCATTTTTTTACCTTCTATGGTAATCATGTTATTATGCATCCAGTATTTTACCGGCGCCTCACCATTGGCAATTGTACTTTGTGCAATTTCGCTTTCGTGGTGTGGGAACAATAAATCCATGCCGCCACCGTGTATATCGAATTGCTTACCAAGGTATTTGCAACTCATTGCGCTACACTCTATATGCCAACCAGGAAAACCTTCTCCCCATGGGCTAGCCCAACGTTGCAAGTGCTCAGGTGGAGCTGCCTTCCACAAAGCAAAATCCGTTTTGTTTTTCTTTTCGTTCTGTCCTTCTAATTCACGCGTAGTTTCTAGCAATTCTTCAATAACGCGACCACTTAATTCGCCGTACTTGTATTGCTCCGCAAATTTCTGCACATCAAAGTAAACGCTGCCATTTGATTCGTATGCATAGCCTTTTTCCATGATTTGCTTAATCATTTCAATTTGCTCTACAATATGACCAGTCGCAGTTGGTTCTATGCTGGGCTCTAAGCAATTAAACAAGCCCATCGCCCAATGAAACAATCTAGTATACTTTGTAATTAGTTCCATTGGTTCTAATTTTTCGAGCACACTGCGTTTGCTAATTTTATCTTCTGCCTCCCGACCTTCTTCTTCAAAATGTCCAGCATCTGTAATGTTGCGCACATAACGCACTTTGTAGCCACTTTGTAGTAGCCAACGATTGACGATGTCGTACGTTATGTAAGGACGCGCATGGCCTAGGTGGCTTTCTCCACTAACGGTAGGACCACACACATACATGCCAACATAGCCAGGATTTAGCGCTTCGAATTTTTCTTTGTTGCGCGTAAGCGAATTGGTAAGGTGTAAACTAGATGCCATAAATAATACTAAGGCTACAAAGGTAGCACTGAATTAAAATCGTTAAAATGAAATTAGTTGATTGAGTGCAAGAAATTAATACTTGCTATTGCCGCTAACACGTGGGTAGAAAGCGTCGCCTTTCATGTTACAGACAACTGGGCTGCTAACACTTACCGCTGCGGTACCGCTTGGCACTGGCACAATATTCAATTGGTGCTTCCATACTAAAGCACCGCTGCTTGCGTTAACGCAGTACATGTACTTATCCAAAGAATTGAAGTAAACTTTGCCTTCAAATACAACTGGCGAACTAATAATCATACTACCCGTTGGGAATTTCCAACGTAAGGTACCGTCAACAAAATTGATGCTATACAAGTTGAAATCGTTACTGCCAATCAAAATATTTTCATTGTCAGTATCTACCGTTGGGCTGCTATTGATACGCTCTGCTGTTGGGAATTTCCAACGAATAGAACTTACACCAGCTGTACCATCTACACAATGAATATTGTAGTCGTGTGCACCTATCACTACCATATCTCCATAAACAAGTGGTGAAGTATAGTTGCTCTTGGTAAGAATATCGTAAGTCCATACCACAGGATTAGCAGCAGGTGCAATGACAGCAAGTTTTTTATTAAGGCAAACCACTGCGCCGTTACTTACGTTGTCGTAGCTCACATAAATGCGATTGTTACCGAAGCCAATGCTAGTACGTGCATCAAAATTGCCTGTTGGTAAGGCATATGGATTTTGGTTTGTAAGTCCCACCTCAGTATAAAGCGCACCATTAGAAGCATTTAAGCAATGTACTTGTGCACCACCTGGAGCAGCACCGCTTGTAATAAAATAAAGTAAATTCTCCGCTAGCAAAACGCTTCCGTTTACACGATTGCCAGCATTACCGCTACCCCAACGCCAACGAATAGCGCCACGAGAAGCATCATCAATGCTGATACAATAAATACTATCTCCTTGCGGTACGATAAGTGTATTATCTACTATTGTAAATGCAGCACTAGGTACTGCACGCAATTCTGCACGCCATACATATTTACCACTACCAACCTCAAAACACTCTACATATGGACGGCCACTATTGCCTCCCTTAAACTGTGTTACACCAACATATGCTCTATTGTTTTTATCTACAGTAACATTATGCGTCAACACATCGCTACTCGCCGCAACAGATGTACTATCCGTGCCACGGTATTCCCACTGCTTGGCACCGCTGCTAGCATCTAAACCATAGATTATACCATTTGAAGTTGGCATAATTACGGTTGGCTTGTATACCGGCGTCAATGGCTTATCATCACTCATTGTTTTATCGCACGACATCATACCAAAACCCACAACACCTGCTACTGCCCATAAGGCAATCTTTTTCAACTGCATATCTTCGTAAAAGTATGGTAAATTACTAAAATGAGCAACAAGGAAGCGCAAAAAATGGCGCTTTTATGGGGACTATGCTTCTTTTTCGCCTTCGCTGTCATCATCATCGGCCTCAGTGCTATCACCGCTTGCCAACTCATCATTTTCTGCTGCTTCCTCAGTGTCGGTTTCCGCACTATCTTCAACAGCCGTAGCTTGATCTAATTCAGCCTCTGGCGCCTCAGTAGCTTCTGCTTGCACATTTTCCGCTTCATCAGTATCTGCCGATTTTTCTGTTTCTATTAAAGCGCCACTTTCATCAACTACTAATTGTGTATTTTCTGCTGGCTCTGGAAAAGCAAGTTCTGCATTAGTCGGTACAACGATGTCATTCGGTACAATTTCACTCAACTTAGGAAGATCTTCTATGCTGTTTAAGCCAAGATAATCCATAAAGTTTTTGCTCGTACTGTACAGCAATGGTTTGCCTACAGCTTCTTCGTTGCGGCCACTAATAACTATGAGCTCTTTTTCTAATAACTTTTGAATACTGTAGTCGCAACTTACGCCACGAATATACTCTACATCGCCCTTGGTAATTGGTTGCTTATAAGCAATGATAGCAAGCGTTTCCATAGCTGCTGTGCTCAATCGCTTCATGAATTTATCGCCATTGAGTTTTGCAATAGAACGGTGGAATTCTGGCTTCGTTAAAAACTGAAAACCGCCACCTATTTCTTTCAAGGTAAAGCTATGAAATTCGGTGTCGTACTTTGCTTGAATCGTATCCAAACTTGCACTTACTTGCTCTACCGCAATCGTTTCCTCTTGCTCGGCATACATATCCGCAATCACTTGATGAATTTCTGTCAAGGTAAGTGCACGATCGCTTGCGAATACAAGCGCCTCTATATCTAAGGTAATTTGTTCAATGGTCATTCTAAATTGCTTACTAAGGCATGCAAGTTAAACCATTTTGCGGCTAGGGCTAGCAATGCACCGCTTCATAATTAATGCACAGTTTATCAACGCATTCAATCTTACAAATACGCGAAAAAACTAGCATTCAGGCAGTCCAACGGTGAAATTGGTTGCCAGCCCACCGTCGCTTGTTTCTTTGTACTTATGATTCATGTCTAGAGCCGTCTCCCACATGGTTTTTAACACAGCATCTAAACTTAATTTGGCATTGTCGGGGTTTCTTTTCAATGCCAACTGTGCAGCGGTTATAGCCTTAATTGCACCCATGGTATTGCGTTCAATGCACGGCACTTGTACTAGGCCAGCAATAGGATCGCAGGTAAGGCCGAGATGATGCTCCATGGCGATTTCACTTGCCATTAAAGCCTGGCGTGGCGTGCCCCCAAGCATTTCACAAAGTGCCGCAGCGGCCATTGCACTACTAACACCAATTTCTGCTTGGCATCCGCCCATTGCTGCGCTAATGGTTGCACCTTTCTTAAAAATGCTGCCAATTTCGCTAGCCGTCAATAAAAAATTGACGATCTGCTGGTCGCTATAACCATTGCAAAAAGCAATATAGTACATCAATACAGCTGGAATAACGCCTGCTGCACCATTTGTAGGGGCTGTTACCACTCTACCAAAACTTGCATTTTCTTCGTTGACAGCTAAGGCAAAACAACTAACCCAATCGAGTGTTGTTCTAAAATTATTGCCTTGCTTTTGAATTAGCGCAAGCCACTCATCAAAATTAGAAAAACTAGCATTACCGATTAGTTTTACGTTGAGCGCATTTGCTCTACGTACAACATCTAAGCCGCCAGGCAAAGTGCCGCTCGTTGCCACACCTTTTAAGATGCAGTCGCGCATCGTATGCCAAATTTGTAATACGCCAGCCTTTGTATCTTCTATGCTACGCCAAGCAGTTTCGTTTTCTAAGACGATATCGTAAATAGGCATGCCAGTGCGCACGCAGGCTTGCAGTAAATCCTCGCTGTTGTCTATTGGAAAACTTAACTGTGCTTGATGCTTTTGCTCTACATTGGCGCTTGAAGCACCTTCAGTTACCACAAAGCCGCCGCCAATACTGTAATAGGTTTGTGCAAGATGCTCGCCATTGTCCACTACTGCTGAAAATGTAACAGCATTAGGATGGTAAGGCAAGCTTTCGTTCATATAAAAAACTAAATCTTTGCTTGGATCAAAATCAACGGTTTGCGTATTGGCGAGCTTTAGCTTTTTATCTGAAGCAATATGAGCAATGGTACTATCAATGCTATACACATCAAAAGTCTTAGGGTCGGCGTCCATTAAGCCAAGTTGCACAGCAATATCTGTACCATGGCCTTTGCCTGTTTTGGCTAAAGAACCATATAAGAAGATTTGCACTTGCGATACATGCGCCAAAACGTTTTTGCTGCGAAGTAAATCTATGAACTGCCTTGCTGCAACCCACGGACCTAAAGTGTGTGAGCTACTCGGCCCCACACCAATCTTAAACATATCAAATACGGATATCGGTTCGTATGCCTTGGTTTCTGTGCTCATTTATTTATGAAACAACATTTTATAACCAACGCTTACATTGCCTTTAGCAATATTATTGAGTTTGCCTGCAAGCATTTTTCTCTTTAGCGGCATCAACCTATCGATAAAAAGTTTGCCTTCTATGTGGTCGTATTCATGAAGAATAACGCGCGCGGTAATACCATCAAAAGTTTTTGTATGTTCTACAAAATTTTCATCTTGGTAGCGCATAGTAATACTAGTACTGCGTTGCACATCTGCCCTTACCTTCGGAATACTAAGGCAGCCTTCGTTATAGCTCCAAAGTTTACCATCTTCTTCTAAAAGCTGGGCATTGATAAATAGCTGCTTGATTGGCTTTTCATTTTTAAGCTCCTCTTTTTCTTCTTCGTCTTCTGCGCCTTCTACAATTTGTACAGTATCTACCACAAACAAGCGTATGCTTTGATTAATTTGAGGTGCTGCTAATCCAACGCCATTACTATTGTACATGGTTTGCCACATATTGTCAATTAGCTCTGAAAGGCCTGGGTGGTTTTTATCTATAGGTTTAGCAATGGCACGCAGTACTGGGCTGCCGTATGCTACAACTGGTAAATTCACTATACAAAGGTAAAGCGGCAACTACGTATTTGCACTTGAATTTTCTTTGTGAGCAGCAGAAAAATAGCAATCAACTTTATCCACTTTTGAATAATAGGCAAGTAAGTTTAGTACAACCCTTAGTCATTAAGTTTTACTTATTACTCGTGAGTTGCACGTTATTCATAGTGCTTACATATTGTATACGAATCACTATCGGGTACGCACTTGCAAAGTCACTTGCTAAAAAATTACGATAGCATAAAAAAAGCGCCTCATATAGAGACGCTTTTGAAATATTCTTTTTTTTGTAAATTAACGGCCGCTGCCGCCACCACCGAAGAAGTTACCACTATGGCTACCCAATGTTGGGCCACCTAGACGAGCCATTGCACAACGGAAACCGATGTAAGGGCTTTGGTGAGTTTCTTCTGCAAAACGACGTGTACCAGGGCTTAACCAATACTGACGATCTGCCCAACCACCGCCTTTGTAAACGCGGCTAGTATTTGTAATTAGTGTAGTACGACGATCGCCAGACTCTGGGCCACCTGCATAGTATGCATTACGACCTGGTGCTTCGCCATTCTCTTCAATTGTACCACCATCTTGGAAATCACGAAGATCTGCAGTGCGGTAGTCAATGAAACGCTCAGCTAATTCTGGTTGACTAGGATTTACTTTTGGTAAACGACCAAGGCTATCTTTTTCATCAATAGTACCATCTTCAAGTGCTTTAACACGATCGTAGATATTACCACGGAACACGCGATAACCATCACCATCTGGAGCTTCTGGACGATACACATCTAATACCCACTCATTTACATTACCAGCCATTTGATAGATACCAAACGCATTTGGCTTGTAAGCATAAACGTGTGCAGGACCATCAGCGTGGTCGTTCAAACCACCTGCGATACCCATATAGTCATTGCCATGGCGGAAGTTAGCCATGAACTCACCTTGATATGCATTATTGATACCCTCGCGAGAGCTATTGTTGTCACCCCAAGGATATACTTGACGATTGATTACAACACCTTCACCACGACGACGCTTGCTATCTGGCTCAGGATTCTGACCAATTAGACCAAGTGCTGCGTACTCCCACTCTGCTTCTGTTGGAAGACGATAGTCTGGCAATAAAATACCATCAGACAAACTAACATTACGCTTACCAGAACCTGTAGGGTTTAAGTCACGCATTTTTACACCTGCACGTCCTTCGTACTGACCTGCTAAATATGCTTCTGTATTGAAGTTATCATCAGCAACCTGATTTGGATTCTTCTTCAAGAAACCAGCCTTCATTAAAATTAATTCGTTTACACGATCTGTTCTCCAAGAGCAGTATTCGTTTGCTTGGCGCCAGCTAACACCAACAACTGGATAGTAGTTGTAAGCTGCGTGACGGAAGTAGTACTTTACTTGCGGCTCGTTGTACTGGAAAGCTTTTCTCCAACACGTTGAGTCTGGCAAAGCAGAGTAAATCAAGTTTGGATAATCTTGGCCGAACACACGCGTAACCCAATCGCAATACTCGCGATAGTGCACGTTTGCCACCTCACTTTGGTCCATGTAGAAAGAAGATACAGATACGGCATGCGGCGTATTGTTGTTATCGTAAGTCACATCCTCGTCGGCTTGACCCATGATAAAACGACCACCTTCTACAAACACCAAACCTGGCGCAGTAATCTGTCCGTTGTATTCTTTTACATCGAAACCACCTAGCTGTGGATCGTTGAAGTTCCAACCTGTTTTGTCGGATACCATTGATGTTGCCTGCTGCTGACCGCACGATGCCATGAACGCAACAGTAGCCATTGCCAAAATCCCCTTAATTGACATTAATTTTCTCATTACCGAACTAATTCCGATTTGTAATAACAGCAAATATATGCGTAATTTTTACACCACCAAACAATAATTGACCTAAAAATTACGAAGCAGGCAAGCTAAATGCCGCAAAATGAAGCATTTGTGTCTTAAAATTCGTCTAACTGGAATAGCTTATTGGCATTAGCATCGGTTATTGCAACAGCTTCCTCAAGGCTCATTTGCCACACATCTGCTAAGGTTTGCGCTACAATAGCCGTAAATGCAGGTTCATTGCGTTTTCCCCTGTGCGGCACGGGGGCTAGGTAAGGTGCATCTGTTTCTAGCACAATTGCAGTTTGTGGCACTTGCTTTACAATATCGGCCAGACCACTGTTTTTATATGTGAGCACGCCTCCTATACCTAAGTGAAAATTAAGATCAATAAGCTGCTGTGCCTCGTCCAAAGTACCACTATAGCAATGCAATACGCCGGTAAGACCCTTTGCTACATAAGGTTTTACGATGTCAATGCAATCCTGAGTACTTTCTCTGCTATGCACTACGATTGGCTTTTTGTATTGTAGCGCAAGTTCTATTTGTTGATGGAATGCTGCTTTTTGCTCTTCCACATAAGTAAGATCCCAATGATAATCTAGGCCAATTTCGCCAACTGCACAAAAGCTGCGTTGTTGCCACCACTGCTCTACTTTTTGCAACTCGTAAGCATACATATCTGTAACATAACATGGATGCACACCCATCATTGGCAAACACATGTCAGGTTCAGCAGTCTCGCATGCTAGCATGGCTGCAATCGTACCGCTATCGCAATTGGGCATTAGAATTTTATGTATACCAACAGCTTTACAATCTGCAATAATTGTGTCGAAGTCTGCCTTAAATTTTTCGTCGTAAATATGTGCGTGCGTGTCTATCATAGCGCAAGGGCTGCGAAGTTAACGCATTGCTTGCAATCTCTTATAAACCCTTCATTTGCCATCCTTTTTCAGCACAATGCTGAAGCAATCGTGGCAACACATAACGCAAACGTTTTTCTGCTTTTGCACTATCATGTAGCACAACGATACTGCCGGGTTTTATTTTACGCAAGGTGTATTTTAGGCAATCTTCCGGACTGAGCTCTTCGTCAAAATCGCCTGTAAGGATATCCCACATTACAATTTTCATGCTAGGAAATTTGGCTTTGATGCTGCGAATTTGACTTGGGGTAATCCTACCATAAGGAGGTCGAAATAAATCGCTCTTAATCACTTGATTAGCCTGTTCTATATTTTCTAAATAATCGCTAGTACTTACTTTAAAGCCATTAAAATGGTTTTGGGTATGGTTGCCAATACTATGCCCTTGCTCTCTTAGATGTTGAAATAAATGTTGGTTTTCTTGCACATTTTTGCCTATACAAAAAAAAGTGGCATGTGCTTTATACTTGCTTAATTGCTCAAGGACAAAAGGCGTAACAGTTTCGTGTGGACCATCATCAAACGTAAAGTAAACGCTATTGCTATGCTGGTTGATATGCCAAATACAACTGCGGTATGCGGCCTTCAATAATCGTGGTGTTTTTACAAAATACTTACGCATGCTAAGCTGCGGCAAAGTAAGTTGAAAACCTGAAAGAAGCGCTATATTCAATACAACAAAATAATTGATCTGCTAAGTAGACGAAGTTTTCCATGCCATGCTTTGCCCCCTGAGTAATGTATGCCAAAGCCCACGCTAGCACAACTTACCTTTGCACCAATGAGCAGAAGAGTAAGAACCCGATTTGCCCCAAGTCCAACTGGTGGATTGCACCTTGGCGGTGTACGAACCGCTTTGTTTTCTTATTTATACGCTAAAAAACATGGCGGCGATTTTGTGCTGCGCATAGAAGATACAGATCAAACACGCTTTGTGCCAGGCGCGGAAGATTATATACAAGAAAGTTTAGCTTGGTGTGGTTTAGTGCCAGACGAAAGTCCCTTGCATGGAGGGCCGCACGCACCCTACAGGCAAAGCGAACGCAAGGAGCGTTACAAGCAATTTGCGGAACAGCTCGTGCAACAAGGCCAAGCTTACTATGCTTTTGACACCAAAGAGGCTTTAGAAGCGATGCGCGAACAGTACAAAACTGTAGAGAATCCTTCGCCGCAATACGACGCTACTGTGCGTATGCAAATGCACAACTCGCTAACACTTACTGCAGAAGAAACGCAACAATTAATTAGTAGTGGTACGCCTTATGTTGTAAGAATTAAAGTGCCTCAAAACGAAATAATTGAGTTCAACGATTTAATTCGTGGTCATGTAAGTTTTGATAGCAATACGATTGACGATAAAGTTTTGTTGAAAGCAGATGGCATGCCAACGTATCATCTTGCGGTTGTTGTAGATGATTATGAAATGCAAATAAGCCATGCTTTTCGTGGCGAAGAATGGTTGCCAAGTGCACCAATACATATTTTACTATGGCGTTATTTGGGTTGGGAAAGTAGCATGCCTGCATGGGCGCATTTGCCGCTAATATTAAAGCCCGACGGCAATGGCAAACTAAGCAAACGTGACGGCGATCGTTTAGGTTTTCCGGTTTTTGCTATGGATTGGACAGATAACAAAACTGGCGAAACAACAAGCGGCTTTAAAGAGCGTGGCTATTTACCGCAAGCATTTGTAAACATTTTAGCGATGCTAGGCTGGAACGACGGCACAGAACGCGAGTTATTTAGCCTTGCAGAATTGATAGAAAGTTTTGATATTGAACGTGTACACAAAGGCGGCGCCAAGTTTAATGTAGAAAAGGCGCAATGGTATAACGCTACTTATATTAAACAGCTAGATGTTGCTGGCTTTGCACAATTTATTTTGCCAAAAATGAATGAATTATTTGGTGAAGTAAACACGCCTGGCAATAAAAACCATCAGCAAGTATTTGAGTTAATAAAAGACCGACTTAATTTTATTACAGACCTTCAAACGCAAGCTAGCTTCTTTTACAATGCACCAGTACAATTGCAATTGGAGGCAGTTAAACCAAAATGGAATGCGGAAAAAGCAGCCTTCTTTACGGCTTTTACGCAAGCATGTAAACAACTAGCAAACTTTGATGCAGCAAGTGTTGAGCAAACCTTTAAGCAATTGGCGGAAGACCACAACATCAAAGCTGGAGAATTGCAATTGCCTATGCGTATTATGCTAGTTGGCGATAAGTTTGGCCCAGCAGTGTTTATTATTGCAGAAGTAATTGGTTGCAGCGACATGTGCGCTAGGATAGAAAGTGCATTGTTGCAGTTGTAATCTTGATTAGACATGAAATCTCGTGCTATAATTCCTATACTGTTTTTTGCGTCGGCAATTGTAAATAATGGATGCAAGAATAAAACGCTACAACTATACCCTATAATTAGCACATCATTCAAATTCTCTATTGAAGAAGAAACTTTTTGGCAGCAAATTATAGACAAGTCCCAACAAATAGAAAACGGCAGCTGTATGCTTAGCGAGTTGACTGCAGCAGAACAAGCCGGCATTGATAGCATGAACAACGGATATGGACCTTTTACACAAGGATCAGACTGCAGTTGGTACTGCGGCGGTCAAATGTATAAAGTAACATCTACCGCGATTGCTAGGAACAACCAAGACAGCAACTACTTAGATCAAAAGGCACACGATTTTAATTTGTTTAGCACTTGGATTTCACAAAATACTAGTAGTACGAGCTGGGATAAGATAAGCTTTCACTTTCGACCAAAATCTCCGCGAGTTACAGAAATAATAATTTACAATGGTGTACTAAAAAACGATAGGCTGTTTAAAGAATATTCAAGGGCTAAAGTTATTGACTTGTACATAGACAAAGTGTACTATGCAACCCTACATCTTGCTGACAGTAGTGCACAACAAACCTTTTCAATAGCTCCTATACAATCTAAGGATAGCATCACCGACCTTGAACTCACTTTTGAAATCGTTGAAATATTTGAAGGCAATACAAGCAATGCTGCAGCCATTTCAGAAATAAACTTTAACGGCATTGATGTACATTAATTGCATGTTTCAAAGCGAACTTACTAATCTGTCTCGTACACTCCTGCCTCTATCTTTTTGAGGATGTGATAACCTAACATGTAGTGATCTTCGCTTGAAGGCGTTTCATTCTTTTGCAAAACAAGTTGCCACGCTTCTTTTAGTGATGGTTCTAGCAAGTCTTCTACATCGCAGGCATCATCCACATCAATGCCGTACTTATCGTCTATATGACTTGGTGCGCCTGCAAAACCCGTATGCTTATAAAATGCACTTTGCTTTGCAATTTGTATCGCCTCAGCTTTGCTTTGTGCTGCAATAAGCATTTTGTAGTGATACTCTTCAAAGTCTTGCGGCTTGTATCCGCCAAGATTTATGAAAAATAATTTTGCATCGCTCGTAGTAATTGCACTGCGCGCTACCACACTTAAACTATAGTCACCAACATGTTGCACTTTACGAATAGCGTCAAGATGCATACTGCTGGCAGCTTCTGGCCAAAACGACTTAAGCTGTGGAACAATATCTTTTAGCTCGGCTGCTATGCCAAAAAAAATATCGTGCTGCTCGGTATGCCTGCCCTTAGGTTTGCAACCGACTAGAATTTTATAGAGAAACATTTTTGCTTAGTCTCTTCTACCAAATACGCGAAGCAAACTCAAAAACAGATTAATAAAATCAAGGTACAATGTAAGCGCACCATAGATGGCTAGTTTGCGCGTGCTTTCTACAACAAGCGTATCGCCATTGGCATCTATACCAGCAGCCATATTCTTTAGCTTTTGTACATCATAAGCTGTTAAACCAGTAAAAACAGCCACACCAATAAGACCAATTACATAGCTCATAGTATCGCTGCCCATAAACATGTTTACTAGGCTCATTACAAGCATACCGATCAAACCCATCATCATTATTCTGCCAAAAGATGTAAGATCTGTTTTTGTGGTATAACCCATAACAGCCATCACAGCAAACATACTTGCAGCGCCAACAAATGCACCAAGAATGCTGCTTTGCGTATACGCCATTAAGATAAATGAAAAGGTAACACCATTAATGGCGGCGTACACAACAAACAGTGCAGCCATCGCAATTGTATTAAGTTTATTGTAGGCAAAGCTCATCGTTAGTACAAACAACAGCGGCGCAAACATCACAATCTTGCCGAGGATATTTGTACGTCCAGTTTGCATATCAAAAAAGTTGAGCATTAAGCTTTGATTGCTCATTAGCACAAAGCAAACTATACTTGTAATAGCAAGGGCGCCAGCCATCCATAAAAAAGTACGCGCCATAAAATCTTTGACTACACTTTGGTCGGCTACATTGGCATCTAAATACGATTGGGTATTGTATTCGTTGTACATGTTCAATTTATTTAGCGTAAAAATAAAGCCAATCACTGAGATTGGCCTTAAAAAATATACAAAATCGGTTTTTAACTACGCTGCTGCAACTGCGGCTGCATATAGTTCGCTAACCTTGGTCCAGTTTACAACGTTCCAAAATGCAGCTAAATAGTCAGCGCGACGGTTTTGGTAATTAAGGTAATAAGCATGTTCCCATACATCTACACCTAAAATTGGCGTGCCTGGGCATTCTGCTAAATCCATCAAAGGATTATCCTGATTAGGACTGCTGCAAACACAAAGTTTGCCATCTTTCTTTACGCAAAGCCAAGCCCAACCGCTACCAAAACGTGTCATGGCAGCTTGTGCAAAATCTGCCTTAAACTTATCCATGCCGCCTAGTTCATTGTCAATAGCTGCTGCAAGTTCAGCACTGGCACTTCCAGCTTCTGGACCGATGATGCTCCAAAACAAACTATGGTTGTAGTGACCACCACCGTTGTTACGTACCGCAGGTGGAAGGCTGCTCATTTTAGCCATTAATTCTTCCAAACTTGCAGAAGCCATTTCATGCCCATCAAGCGCTTTATTGAGATTATCAACATAAGCTTGGTGGTGTTTGCTATGGTGAATTTCCATGGTTTTTGTATCGATATGTGGTTCTAATGCATTGTGCGCATAAGCTAGCGCAGGTAATGAGTGTGCCATAATTTTTTAGTTTTTAATGTTTGAAATTGTGGAAGCGAAATTAGGGAATTTTAATTGATAGACTATATTAAGATATCTGGCATAGCATAGATTAAATCACTATGCAATAACAAGCATTGACTAACAACCAATCTTCTTCACCCTATTCTCATGGCGACCGCCTTCGAACGGTGTTGTCATAAATACTTCTAGCATTTCGCGACATTGATTGTAGCTCGTAAAACGCGCCGGCAAGCAAAGTATATTAGCGTTATTATGTGCACGAGCAAGTTCGGCAATTTCTCGCTGCCAACACAAGGCTGCACGTATTTGTTGGTGCTTATTTGCAGTAATTGTTACACCATTGGCACTACCACAAAGCAAAATACCAAAAGCTGCTTCGTGCTTTTCAACCATCGAAGCCACAGGATGAGCATAGTCGGGATAGTCTACACTTTCTGCACTGTGTGTACCAAAATCTTGTACAGTATAACCACCTGCTTCTAAGTGCTTTTTAAGCGCATCTTTATATTCTACAGCCGCGTGGTCGCAACCTATGGCTATCGGCAAATTCAAATTAAATATGGTCTCCATGATCAAAATGCTGATGTATAGCGGCGAAGATAGTTCTAATCGTGTACATTTTGCACAGCAGTTTCGCGACGATTGAGCTGCTTAATGGCTAATTTACTTACTTGTATGCCTAGCTCGTATAATATTACAAGTGGCACCGTTACTAGCATTTGACTCATAATATCAGGGCTCGGCGTAATGATGGCTGCAATTACAAGAATGGCTACGAATGCATATTTTCGTGCCGTTTTCAAATGCTGCGGCGTAACCAAACCAATGCGCGTTACCACATACGATATCACTGGCAATTCAAATGCCAAACCTGCTCCTAGTAGTAAGGTAAGCATGTTGGAGATATAATCACTTAGCGTTGGTTTTGTTTCAATAATTTGCTGCGTACCTAATTTGAAATTGGCTAAAAAGCTAAAGGTAAATGGCGCTAAAACATAGTAGCCAAACATAAGGCCTAGAAAAAAGAAGAAGCTTACCCAAAAAATTATTGAAGTGCTTATTTTTATTGCACCGCTTGTAAGTGCTGGCTTTATAAAGCGCCATGTTTCCCAGCAGAGATACGGAAAGCCAAGTATCAAACCAGAAACCATTGCAATGTTTATTGCGCCGAAAAACTGTGACCCAAATTCCACCGCTTGCATTGTGACATTAGGTGGTTTAATGCACAAGGCGCTGCCCAATTTTGCCCAATGACTAAAATTGCAAAAGCTTGTATATGTTGGAAAAGTTTTGCTTAGTGGCCCGAGTATAACGTGGTCCATCACCCAATGGATATTGCTTCCCACAAGTATTGCTAAGACTACAATTACAACAACCGAGCGCACCAGGTGCCATCGCAAAGCCTCTAAGTGCTCCACGAAACTCATTTCGCCATTTGGATCTGGCTTGTTTACCCTGTTGAGTATGCTCATGTAAGTGTGCGCAAAGGTAAGCAGGGCTTGCTTAATAACGACTAAGATAAATTTGTATTCATCGGCACAATTTCGGCCTAGCACGAAAAGGATATAAAATAGATAAATGGTTGCGCGGCTAAAGGTTGCACTCGCCAACATGGCCATACCTTTGTGGCTTGCAATTTCAATTCAACAATACCTATCTGCAACTACCAAACAACTTGTACACCGCTGCGCTACCAAGCGTGGCAATAGAACCGCAATTGGTAATACTGAATGAGCCACTAGCAGCAGCCCTAGGCTTAACGTTACAAGAGGATACGCAAGAAGTGCTAAGCGGCAAAAAAACTGCCAATGGCTCAGCTAACATCGCACAAGCTTATGCTGGTCATCAGTTTGGGCATTTTGCTATGCTAGGTGATGGCAGAGCAATTTTGCTAGGCGAACATGTAACACTGCAAAATAATCTTGTAGATGTTGTGTTAAAAGGTGCTGGCACAACAGCTTATAGCAGGCGTGGCGATGGTCAGTGCACGCTTAGTGCAGCCTTACGCGAGTACCTGATAAGCGAAAGTGTGTACGGCTTAGGTATACCTAGCACAAGAAGCTTAGCCGTTTGCACAACGGGCGCAAAAGTATTTAGAGGCGAGGCACATGATGGTGCAGTTTTAACACGTGTAGCATCAAGCCATTTGCGCGTAGGCACATTTGAGTATGCCCGCCATTTTTGTAGCACAGATGTTTTGCAAGCTTTATGCAACTATGCTATTGAGCGGCACTACCCTGCTTGTGCACAAGCGGAGAATCCTGTTTTTGCTTTTCTGCAAGCCGTAATGCAAAAGCAATTACAATTAATTATTAATTGGGTACGCGTTGGGTTTATTCATGGTGTGATGAATACTGACAATATGAGCATCAGTGGCGAAACGATTGACTATGGCCCTTGTGCTTTTATGAATAGTTACGACCCTGCAACTGTATATAGCGAAATAGATACAGGCGGAAGGTATGCATATGGTGCACAACCAAATATTATGCACTGGAATCTTGCACGTTTTGCAGAAGCACTTATACCTGTATTGCATAGCGATAAAGAAAGCGCCATTGCACTTGCACAAGAAGCATTAGACGCTTGCGCCAAAAACTTTGAGCAATCGTGGTTGCAAATGATGCGTTGTAAAATTGGTTTACTTGATAAGCATGAAGATGACATGCAATTGCTACGAGAACTGCTTGTAATTATGCAAGGCCAACAAGCAGACTTTACAAATACATTTTTGCATCTAACTTATGGCTACGCTGCCGATAGTGACTTTTACCTTCATCCACTTTTTATAGCATGGAAAAAGAAATGGCAAAAGCGTCTTGGCAACGAAACTCCAAATGCGGCACAGCTGGCTCTAATGCAAGCAAATAATCCATGCTTAATACCGCGCAACCACTTGGTAGAACAAGCGCTTGCAGAAGCTACGCAGCATGGCGACTTAAGTTTATTTAAGCATTTGCTCGCAACATGGTCAAAGCCCTATTTGTACGACAGTGCGCATGATGCACTGCGTTTAGTACCTGCAGAATTTGAGCAGCATTATAGCACGCATTGTAATACGTAAATTTTTTGAGACTAGTACAAACTAAGGGCGTTATAACACTTTAAATTGCGCATCAAATTGGACTGCGTGCTTAAATCTCATTATATTTGTGATAGCGTATGTATGCAAAATTTCTCGCTCTAGCATTGTTATTCAGCATGAGCTTGCCTTGCAGCGCGCAGTATCTTCTCTTGGCACAAACGCAAAATGCAGGTATTACCTTAAACCCTGCTAAAGTGGGTATTGGCGAACATAAAACTCGGATAAGCACAACTGTAAGCAACTACTCTACTTATTGGTAGCCCTCCCGAATTTTGGAATACAATGTTTTTACAAGCCTTGACGCTAAATTATGGCGAACCCAAAAAAATATACTAATTAGCGGAGGACTCGTATTTAATAGACAAGATCCACATGTTTACTATAGACTAATTGAGGCTACTCGTGTTGGCATTTGCATAGGCGTTGCCAAGCATTTTGGGAGAGCAAGAAAGCAATACATAAGCTTTGGATCAACGTATGCGTACAAGCAAATTATATCTTTACTTTGGAATGAGAATCTCGAAGGCAAGTATTTTGATTTTGACTTAGGAATGCAATATGGTCTAACCATATCTAAGCGTACATCCCTAGAAGTAGGAATGGCCTTGCAGCATCAACGTCCAAAGCAAATACTTGACTTGCCTCCTTTTTCGGACGGCTTGTTGATTCCAATTAATACCAGAAATCTGCATTTTAGTGTAATGCATCAATTCAGTAAACGTATTAGTTGTAGCACTAATTTTATAATTCACGACCGCAATGTTCACAATAGCGTTACACGTTATCAGATTATGGATTTCGGCACTATAGCCAACTTTACTTTTGGCAACTTTAAAGCCAAACGACCACTTAAATCCTTACAACTAGGTATGTATGCACGACAACTTTCGCACATCTGTCCTTATCTTGGCTTTGGAAAAGGAGTACACAACTTTGGTCTCTGTTATAAAATTCCTACTGTACGTCAATACGATCAATGGGGATTGCTGTCTCCAATAAGTAATCTAGAATTAAACTATTGCCATCTTTTGCCTGCCAAAAGAAAAGCAACAAACCTGACTAATTAAATGGCGACGCAGTTCAAACTATTCTATTTAGATATTTACTAAAGCTGTAAAACTCCTGCAAGGAATACCGCCAACTATTGTCGCTGATTATTACGTCTATGTAAACACGAATCATCTTTCGATTAAAAATGCGTTTGAAACTGCTATATACAATTCCGTTAGCGCTAAGCATGTATTTGCCAATGCACGCTCAGCACAATTTCTTTAGACAAACCCTCAATTCTGGCATTGTCTTAAACCCTGCAAAGGCTGGTATAGGCAACTATGCAGTACGCGCTAATTTGTTTACAAACCCTTATCTCTCACAAGAAAATCAGGTTGAGCCAAACTTTTACGCAAGTGCAGATGCGAAACTAGTGCGTTTAGCAAAGAACCTAGAATTGAATGGGGGACTTGTGTTTAACATACAGGATCCACTTCCAAAGGCTAATCAAATGCAGGCTTCAAGTACGGGCTTGACCATTGCTCTGGCAAAATACTTTGGCAAGCGATACAAACAATATATCAGCATTGGCGCTGCAGGAGCATATAAGCATATGAACATCAGCTATGGATGGCAGTCTATGTACACCGACCAATATTTTGATATGGATTTGGGCCTGCTTTATGGCATTGCACCATCTTCGCAAACATCAATTAGTGCTGGCATTGCCTTTCAAAATCAGCGGCGCACCTCTGACCCCTACAGTAACTCCGCCTACGGTGTTTACCTACCTGTTAATGTGCTTAATGCCCAGTTAATTGTTGAGCATCAATTTAATGACAGGATACTAGTTCAATCGAGTTTACTGTACTACACTTCGCCCTACCAGTACCATTTTGGAAACGTCGCTTTAATAGAGTATGGTTCGGTGTTTGATATAAGCTTAGGTAAGTTACACAAAGAAAATCCTCACGCCAATACTGTTGTACAAGTAGGTATGTACCTGCGAAATGCATCACCCTTAACACCATATGTTGGCTTTAGAAAAAAATCGCATCAACTTGGGTTTAGTTATGAAGTAAATTTACACCGCTTTTTGTATAACATGCGACCATTACCACTAACTAACATGGAATTTAGCTATCGCTATCTTTTGCTTAGAAAAAAGTAAGGTGGCAAGACTAACTAATCAATTAAAGATAAAGTCTCTGTTAGACTATCTAATACTTTCTAGAAAATGTAAAACTACTTGACCGGCTACTACCAACTATTGTTACTGATTGCTACGTCTATGTAAACACCAATCATATTTCAATTAATAATGCGTTTGAAACTACTATTTGCAATTTTGTTAGTGCTATGCATCTATTTACCCACGCAGGCGCAATACAATTTCTTTACACAAAATCTAAATTCAGGCATTACATTGAATCCAGCAAAAGCAGGCGTTGGCGAGCACAACATGCGAACCACAGTGATATTAAATAGTTACTCATATGGGGCTTCTGACATTTTGCAGCCATGCATCTTTGCTAGTTTGGATGCTAAGTTATTCAAGCACAAAAAGAAGTTACAAATTAGTGGTGGCTGTCTATTTAATAAACAAGGTTTTTTTAAGCGATATGGGATGATGCACATCTGGAAAGCTGGCTTATGCATTGGATTATCTAAAAAATTTGGTAAACGGCATCAGCAATTTATTAGCTTCGGCAGTACATTTTCGCTAAACAGCATGGAGTTAGCATACACTTGGCAGTTTACTCAACTCGAACGGTATTGTGATTTTGACTTGGGCGTGTTGTATGGCCTAAGATTATCTAAGCGAACAGAAATAGTTATTAGCGCAGCATTGCAACATCAGCGACCTAAGTATCTGCTTCAGCTACCGCCATTCTCCGACAATATCTTTGTGCCAATAAACACAAGGAATGCACAACTGCAAGTAAATTACAAACCGAATAAAAGAATATTAGCACAAGCCAGCATAGTACTGCATGCACCAAGTGTGTTTAATAAAGCTACGAGCCAACGAATTGCCGAGTGTAGTGCAATTTTTGACTTTTCTGTTGGCAAACAAAATAATATTACGCCAAAGACTATAGTGCAATTAGGTTTGTATGCAAGACGGCAGCGTCATATATCACCATATTTTGGTTTTAGAGCTGGAACGCAGGAATTTGGCTTTAGCTACGACCTTGATATTGCACCATTTTACCAGCCTTGGCTGTCAGTTTTACCAATTAGTAATCTAGAATTAAGTTACAATTGCCTTTTGAGCAAGAAAAACAAAATGAAATAGTAAATCTAGGTTGCCGTTATCGCTTAGCATACATCGATACACCTTCTGAATACTTTAACAGTATCGCACTAACCATTATCTTTGTACAAACGTTTTATGAATAGACATCTTCACTACTAAATTTTACATGTACAATGAAAGCTTTTTTCTTTAGCATCGGACTCCTAAGCATCGGTTTGCATGTAGACGCACAAATCAATTCATTCACACAAATCATCAATACCAATATCGCACTTAATCCTGCAAGCGCAGGCATTGGTGGGCATGCCCTAAGAGCTGTGGCTATAAATAGCCCCTTTAGTGTTTATGGGCGAGAAGGGGTGCCAAACATTTTTACAAGTATAGATGGCAAACTGCTGCGCTTATCTAAGCACATATCTTTAAGTGGTGGACTATTGTTTGAACTGCGGGATCCCTTAAAGGCAGAAGATAAGTTACAAATAAACCGAACTGGCATGTGCGTTGCAATTGCTAATACGTTTGGCAAAAAATACAAACAGTATCTAAGCATTGGCAGTACAGCAGCATTCAAGCAGCTAGTGCTTACACAAGCTTGGGCACCCAAATACGAAGAACAATTTTTTGATGTTGACTTGGGTCTCCAATATGGCATCACAATAAATCCGCGCACTAATATTTCTGCAGCCGTGGCCCTTCAGAATATATTTCCTGCTGATGCGATTAGTAATTTTGTGCCTGGCAAATATGCCTTTGATATCACACATCAACGTTTCAATGCACAACTGCAAGTAAGGCATCAATGGACTGACAAAATTTCGATGCAGTCGTCTCTTCTATATCAATCCAATAAGCTTCAAAATGCGGAGTCTAGTATCTCACAACTTGAGTACGGTTCTATTTTTGATATCGCACTTGCAAAAAAAGGCGCTAAACAAGCCAATAAAAATATTGTACAAGTAGGTGCTTATTACAGATTTCTTGATGCCATAGCGCCTTACATAGGGTTTAGAAAAAAATCGCATCAAATTGGCCTCAGCTACGACATTAGTATGTCGCCATTTTCTGTACCCTTGCGCCAACTACCGCAAAGCAATCTTGAGTTGAGTTATGTTTACCTATTGCAAGGCAAACGCTAAAAATACAAGATTTTGAAAAGTGCCGTAAAACGTGAGGGCTGGCATTGGTTAAAATTGCTCAAAGTGCTCCAAATGTTAAAAAAACGAGCTTTTACCAACGCTACCCACAGTTTTTTCGTCATTTATTATGAAAATATTTACCAAAATTGCTATCTAATCAAAAAAATGTCTAATTTAGACGTGTAAGATTCGGGTAACAGAATTAAAGAAAACAGAGTATGAAGAAATTACTTCTTGGATTGATTGGTGCAATGGCACTACAGGCGAATGCACAAGACGTGCACTTTACGCAGTATTTTACGAGTCCTCTAACGCTAAATCCTGCTAATACAGGTTTGGTACGTTGCGACTATCGTATTGCTGGTAACTATCGTAGCCAGTGGGGTGTGGTAAATCAAAAGCCATATACTACAGGTACTGGTAGCTATGATATGAGTGTGCTTAAGGGCAAACTTGGTGGCGATGCACTCGGCGTGGGTCTTATGTACATGTACGACCGCAGTGGTACCGGTGTACTTACAAACAACACTGTTGGTTTTAGCCTAGCTTACCACAAAACTTTTGGCGAGGTAGATGATAAGCCAAGTACACTAAGTATTGGTGGCCAAGCTTACTTGGTACAAAAGAGCATTAAGTGGGAAGAACTTCGTTTTGAAGATCAATGGACACCTAGTGGTCAAATACAAGCAACTAAAGAAAAGCCAAATGGCAAGGATTTAAGCTATACAGATTTTAACGTAGGCGCCATGTTTACTGGTTACGCCAACGAGCGCAGTACATACTATGTTGGTGGTAGCTTCTATCACCTTACTCGCCCAGTTGAGTCTTTCTTATTAGTAAATAACAGTCCAAAAATCAATACGCGTTACAGCTTCCACGCTGGTGGTAATGTACAGATGAACGATAACATGATGCTATTAGCTAGCGCCATGTATCAGCAACAAGGTCCTGCTAGCGAGTTATTGCTTGGTGCTGCTGCTGGTTTTATCCTTAATCCAATGCACGACGACTATACGACTAACACAGTAATGAACTTGGGTGCTTGGTATCGTCTTCGCGATGCGATTTGCCCTTACGTTAGTTTTGAGTGGGGTCGCAATAAGCTAGGCTTCTCTTATGACGTAAACATCAGTACATTCAGCGTAGCTACTCGTGGCCAAGGTGCTCTTGAGTTGAGCTATATCTACAATGGTTGTATTACACGTAGTGAGGTTAAGAAGTACAACTTTGCTTGTCCACGCTTCTAATTAGTAACAATTAAAATTTCAGAAAGGCCATCCCTAGGGTGGTCTTTTTTTTATGTATTTATTTATTTGCTCTTACCTTTATTGTCTCTATCATCACAACCCCACTACAATAGCAATTCTATCTGCATGAGTAAAAAAAAGCATAAGCCAGCAGTTGCTCCAGTTCAAACAGCTCAGGAAACGACTAGTAAAACACCTACGACAGAACCCATTGTTCCCGCTAACCAAGTGCCAAAATTATGGTCATATATAATTGCATTGTTTAGTATAGCTTTTCTTACGTTTATAACTAATTACGATGGTAGCTTTGCAGTGGATGACTATGGTATTATCAATGAAAACAAGATTACGACCAATAAGGTAAGTGTTGAAAACACAATAGATATTTTTACTACAAGCCATAGGCATGGCTTGGACGGCAATATGGAAAACGAATTGTATCGTCCTTTTACAAAATTTATCTTTAATATTCTTTATAATGCTGCTGGAAAAAATACAACACCCTACCATATCCTGAACGTTATCTTATACGCTCTATCATGTGTGTTACTTTTTGTTGTGCTGAGAAGACTTTTTAGCGGCAACAATCTAATTCCTTTTTTAGCGTCGTTACTGTTTGCGGTGCATCCAATACATTGCGAAGCAGTTGCCAACATAAAAGGCTTAGACGATGTTTTAAGCCTGCTATTCACCCTATCTACTGTGTATTATGCGCTCCAAAATAATGACAAGCCATCTGCAAAGTATTTAACGCTAGCCATCTTATCTTATACACTAGCTATGTTCAGTAAAGAAAATAGCGTTTTAGGTATATTACTAGTGCCGCTGTGCTTACTTTTTGTAAATGAGAAAGTGTTTAACATTAGATTACTGGCGGGCATGGCAGTGGCTGCTGCTATATTTTTATTGTGCCGACATGGCGCGCTCAGTCAATATAATAATGCTGCAGTAAAAGTAAGCCTGCTTGACAATATTATGTATTTTGCCAATGAAGGTGGTAGCACCAATTGGTCAATGCGTTTTGGCACTGCATTCTATTTGCAAGCATTCGCCTTGTTTAAATTACTATGGCCAACTACATTAAGCTGTGACTATAGCTTCGCAGGTATTACACCAAAAACATTTGCCAATATAGAAGCGTGGCTGGGTTTATTCCTTTTTGCTGGTATGATTTGGCTTGCCTTCAAGGCTTATAAAAGAAGTAAATGGATTAGCTTCGGGCTAGCATGGTACTTAGTAGCTGGTTTACTTACCAATAATATTTTTGTTGTTATTGGCACTGCAGCTGCAGATAGACTTGCGTACACACCAAGCATTGGCATTTGCATTGCAATAATTGCTGCACTAGCTCACTTCTTAAAAGTAAATATTAGCGATGGCGCTAACGATACTTTGGGTGCAATGTTCTCAAAAAATAAGCTACTAGTATCTATAGCAGTTTTAATATGCATACCATTAGCTGTGTTAAGCATAAAGCGCAATGCCGAGTGGCAAAGCGACAAACTGCTTTTTCAGGCAGACTTGGCTAAATACCCTGAAACGGTAAAACTCCAATTCGCAATGGCGCAAAAATTATCGCTAACTGCACCTGCCTTTGGCATTTCTCCAGATACAGTTTTGGCAGACAATTTATCTGCAATTACTTACTTTAATAACGCTACAAAGCGCTATGCGCGCGCAGTAGCCGACGACTACTACCTTTGGGGCAGAGCTTACTTTAATGTACACAGTGTAGCAGCTAGTAAATATCCCAGACATTTAGACTCTGCAAGGCAATTGTTTACCAAAGCCATACGTGGTGGTTATCAACGTGAGAGTGGCTATACAGATTTATCACAAACATATTTTTTCTTATATAAGCAAAACAATAATAGAGCAATGTTGGACAGTGCCCTTCATTACGGACATTTTGCACTTACGAAAAATCCAAAGGAAATTACCATTAATCAAAATCTCGGGGCTATCCACGGCACAATCGGTACTATGGATAGTGCTATTTTGTATCTTCAAAAAGCATGGAAAATTGACAGCACTAGCGCTAGCAACATCCTCACGGCCAACAATCTTGGACAGATTTACAATATGCTTGGCAACGCCAATCTGTCAAACGAATGGTTTGCAAAAGCTAAAAATTTGCAACAAAAGTAAAGCTTGCACTTAGCTTGTACGATTGTAGTACATTTGCCACACATCAAATAATTAGGAGCACAACTTGCATTTCTCATTGTCATACCCGTGGTGGTTCATTTTTATTTGCCTAGCTGTAGGTGGCGTCTTTGCTGCTGCACTATATTTCAAAAATCGCACGTTTACTAACAAGCTTACTTGGCTGCTTGCTATACTCCGTTTTTTGAGTGGAAGCATCATCACCTTCCTGCTCCTTGCACCTATCCTCAAATGGATGCACAACGAAACGCTTAAGCCAATTGTAGTAATGCTGCGTGATAATAGCGCAAGCCAAAACAAAGCCTTCTCGGTAGTAAATAAAAACCAATTTGAAAGCACATGGCAAGAACAAGTAAAGGAGATAGAGAAGTTTGCCACTGTAAAGCAATATAGCTTTGGTGCAGCACTAAAAGACACAAACAAGCTTAGTTATACCGAAGGCGCAAGCGACCTAGGTACTGCACTAGAACAAATTAGTAGTAGCTACGAAAACGAAAATCTTGGTGCCGTAGTTGTTGCTAGCGATGGTATCATGACACAAGGTCCAAATCCTGCCATGATGAACCTTGCTCTACCCTGCGGTATTTTTGCAATTGGTGTTGGCGACACCACCATACAGCGCGATGCGATTGTACTTAAAACCTATCAAAATAAAGTTGCTTTTCTAGGCGACAAGTTTGGCGTAAAGGTAGATGTACTTGGCTTAGCATGCAATGGTACAAGTGCTGGCGTAAGCATATACCATCACAACAGTGGCCGTGTTGTTGGCAACCAAAGTGTAAGCTTTACTGGCAACAAAAGCAGCAAGCAAATTGAGCTTATAGTAGATGCAACTGCAAAAGGTATTCAAAAGTATAGTGCACGCATTGCTACAATCAATGGCGAGACAAATACTACAAATAATAGCATTGATTTTTATGTAGAAGTAATAGATAGCAAACAAAAAGTTTTACTTGTATGTAATAGTCCGCATCCCGATGTAGATGCCATTAAAGAAGCTTTAAGCACAGAAAAAAATACTGAACTTGTAATCACAACAGCTGATCAGCTTAAAGCAACACCTAGCGATTTTAATTTAGTTATTCTGCACAACTTACCAAGTACACGTTACAATCTAAGTAGCTTTTTAGATCAGCTTAAAGCAAGTAACGCGGGTGTACTATATATTGTTGGCGCACAGACTTTACTTGCACAATATAACCAAAGACAAAATGCTTTAACGATTAAAAGTGGCACTGGCGGCACTAGCGACATATTGGCTACTGCAAATGGCAGCTTTAATTTATTTACGATGAAACCAAGCGAGGCGAGTAAGTACAGTGCGTTGCCTCCACTGCAAGCAGCTTTTGGTCAGTATAGTTTGGGGCCAAATACCTCTACGCTATTCTTCCAAAAAGTAGGCGCCGTTGCTACTACAAATCCGCTATGGGTATTACAGCAAAGTGGTACAAATAGAACAGGTGTAATTGCAGCTGAAGGCTTGTGGCGCTGGCGTATGTACGATTTTGTACAGCACAATAACACTGCGCTTGTAGATGAAGCTATTCAAAAAACGATACAATACTTGGTTGTAAAGCAGGACAAAAAACCATTTAGAGCAGTCGTAAGCAAAGTGATTAATAGTACAAATGATGCAATTAGTTTTGATGCTGAGCTATACAATGACAATTTTGAACTCATAACGCCTAATGATGTAAACCTTGTGATTAGCAGCAACAAAGGCGAACGTTTAAGTTATACACTTAACAAGCAAGAGAAAAACTACAGCCTAAACATCGGCACGCTTGGCGCAGGCGAATATACTTTTGAAGCACGTACGCAACACAATGGTAAAAACTTTAGCGAGCAAGGCACATTTAAAGTTGTAGAAATAGATGTTGAAACAGCAAACACTGTTGCCGATTTTGGCATGCTTGGTCAATTGGCTAAGAATACAGAAGGTGCCTTTTTGTATCCTTCACAAACAAAAGATCTTGCGGCGATGCTAAAGGAAAAGGCAAAAATGAAAAACCTTATTCGCAGTGAATTGAACAGCGAACCACTAATCAACTGGAAGTGGATATTTGGCTTACTGATTGCATTATTAGCTGGTGAGTGGTTTTTGAGAAAGTACAACGGTGGTTACTAGCGTTTAGCCAAAGTGTTTTTTTGCCACTTGCAATGTCGGGCAACCACTCTTAAAATTAAGTACCCTACTTATCTTCGTATTGCTTTTAAGGCTATACATTTACATCTATAAACCAAACAACATTTACCATGTTATTATTAGCAATTCCATTTGGCGCAATTGGTGCATTAGTTTTGTTAGCCGCATTAAGTACTGGCTTTGTAAGCGTACAGCAAGGTACAATCGCCATTGTAACCATGTTCGGAAAGTATCGCAGAATTCTGCGACCTGGCTTGAACTTTAAGATCCCTATTTTAGAAAACATTTTCAAACGTATTAGCATTCAAAACCGCAGTGTTGAATTGCAGTTCCAAGCGATTACCCAAGACCAAGCGAATGTACATTTCACAGCGATGGTACTTTATAGCGTATTAGACGAGCAAGAAGAAACCATTAAAAATGTGGCCTTTAAATTTATGGACGAGCGCAGCCTAATGCAGGCGCTTGTACGCAGCATTGAAGGTAGTGTACGTGCATTTGTAGCCACGAAAAAACAAAGCGAAATTCTTGCACTACGTAACGAAATTATTCAGCACGTAAAAGAGCAGCTAGACCATATACTAGAAGGCTGGGGGTACCACTTACAAGATCTTCAAATGAACGATATAACGTTTGATGAAGAAATTGTAAAGAGCATGGCGAAAGTTGTGGCAAGCAACAACCTTAAAGCTGCGGCAGAAAATGAAGGTCAAGCATTGCTCATCACAAAAACTAAAGCTGCTGAAGCAGAAGGTAACGCTATAAAGATTAGTGCAAACGCCGAAATGGAAGCCAGCAAAATGCGCGGACAAGGTGTAGCATTATTTAGAGAAGAAGTAACACGCGGTATGGTACAGGCTGCAAAAGATATGCAAAGCGCTGACTTGGATGCTAGCTTCATTTTATTTAGCATGTGGACAGAAAGTATTAAACACTTTGCTGAAAATGGCAAAGGCAATACAATCTTCTTGGATGGTAGTACAGATAATATGCAACGCACCATGCAACAGATGATGAGCGTAACCAATAGTAGCAAGCTTACAAAAGAGTAAGCAAGGTTTGCTGCCTGCTAAGTGCTATCTTCGTGCAGCACTATGTCGGGCTTTGAAATAGCAGCAATCATCTTTGGCCTTTGTGCCTTAATTGGCTACGCCAACATCAAGCTGTTTAAGCTGCCACTTACCATTGCATTGATGCTAATGGGTGTGGTGTGTGGCTTAGCACTCTTGGCCGCTAAGTACAGTGGCATCGCTATAGTACAGCAGCTTAGCACACAACTTACAGCTATAGACTTTAGTAAGCTTGTATTGGATTTTATGCTGTGCTTCTTGCTATTTGCCGGAGCATTGCAAACGGATTTTCTACTACTTAAGCGTAATAGAAATAGCATTGCACTTTTTTCTTTGCTTAGTGTATTACTTAGCACGTTCATTTATGCTAGCATAGTTTATGCTGTAGCGCCTTTGCTTGGTTTACCAATTGGTTTCACCTATTGTTTGCTTCTTGGCGCCATACTAAGCCCTACTGACCCCATTGCTATACTTGGCTTGCTTACACAAGCTAACATTCCAAAGCGCGCGGAAATCAATATTGTTGGAGAAAGTCTTTTCAATGATGGTATAGGCATTGTGCTATTTGTAACAATACTAGGTGTAATAGAAGATGCGAACCAAAATATTTTAGCTACTGCTAGTTTGCTTTTTTTGCAGCAGGCAGTTGGCGGCATAGTACTTGGTATACTATATGGTAAAGCGCTTAGCTATCTGCTTAATAGTATTGACGACTACGAAGTAGAAATTCTGATTACGCTCGCGGTGGTTTGTATTGGCTATTGGCTCGCTCATAGCTTAGGTGCTAGCGGCCCGCTTGCAATGGTTGTTGCAGGCTTGCTTACTGGCCACCATACTCGAGCTACACACGAAACAGATGTTGTACAGAAGTACTTGCACAAGTTTTGGCATCTTGTAGATGTAATTCTCAATGCTGTGCTATTCTTAATGATGGGATTAAAAGTGTTAGACATTGTGTTTGAGCAACACGCCGTAGTACTCGGCGTGATTAGTATTGCTGTATCCTTGTTGGCTCGTTACTTAAGCCTGATTATGCCATACTACATTAGCAAACGATGGATTAATATAGACCACAAACTAATTAAACTAATGACATGGGGAGGTTTACGAGGAGGCCTTAGTATTGCAATGGCACTTTCGCTTGGCGCGAACTGTCTACACAAGCAAGAATTTGCTGTAGTAACTTACATAGTGGTATTGTTTTCTATTTTTGTACAAGCCCTTACGATGCCTTGGGTTGTAAAGAAACTAGCCTAGACTTGCTTAGATCAATAGAAAGTTCAATCACTGATTCGTTACTTACAAATCCAATCCAAACTTCTTACCGTGCTCAATCGCTTCGTCGTAACCAGCATCTGTATGACGCAGCACGCCCATAGCAGGGTCGTTGTGCAATACACGGCGCAAACGACGCTCAGCATCTTCTGTACCATCTGCAACGATAACCATACCTGCATGAATACTGTAACCCATGCCAACGCCACCGCCGTGGTGTAAACTTACCCAACTTGCACCGCCACTTGTACTAACAAGTGCATTGAGTATTGGCCAATCAGCTACTGCATCACTGCCGTCTTTCATCGCCTCTGTTTCACGGTTTGGGCTTGCTACACTGCCGCAGTCTAGATGGTCGCGACCAATCACGATAGGTGCTTTTAGTTCGCCTGTGCGCACCATTTCATTAAACATTAAGCCTGCTTGCTCGCGTTCACCCATCCCTAGCCAACAAATACGTGCTGGTAAACCTTGGAATGCTATTCTTTCTTTGGCCATATTCAGCCAACGCAATAAACCTTTGTTTTCAGGAAATAGTCTTTTGAGCGCCTCATCAGTCTTGTAGATATCCTTGGGGTCGCCACTCAAAGCCACCCAACGAAAAGGGCCTTTGCCTTCACAGAATAAAGGACGAATATATGCCGGCACGAAGCCCGGAAATTTAAACGCATTTTCAACATGCCTTTTGTCCTGCGCTTGACCACGCAAATTATTACCGTAATCGAATGTAATTGCGCCACGTTCTTGCAATTGCAACATGCATTTCACATGTTGCGCCATAGTATCTAAACTTAATTGGCAGTACTTATTAGGATCCACTTCGCGCAAAGTATTTGCTTCAGCAACGCTTAGTCCTGTTGGGAAGTAACCTATTAATTCGTCGTGGGCGCTAGTTTGGTCGGTAAGTGTATCTGGTGTAATATTTTGATCAATAAGTGCCTGCAATAAGTCTACTGCATTGCACACTACGCCAATACTCAATGCTTCACCTGCCGCTTTCGCACGCAATGCTTCTGCAATTGCCTCGCCGATGTTGCGATACATTTTATCGACATAGCGTGTATCTAATCGCTTTTGAATGCGCCACTCTTCTACTTCGGCTGCTAAGCAAACACCCTCGTTCATTGTAATGGCCAAAGGCTGAGCGCCACCCATACCACCTAAGCCAGCTGTTACATTTAAGGTGCCTTTCAGCGATCCGTTAAAATGCTTATTGGCAATGGCCAAATACGTTTCGTATGTGCCTTGAACAATGCCCTGGCTGCCGATATAAATCCATGAACCAGCTGTCATCTGTCCATACATCATTAAGCCCTTAGCATCCAATTCACGAAAATGCTCCCATGTAGCCCAACGACCTACAAGATTACTATTTGCAATGAGTACACGAGGCGCATCTTTGTGGCTGCGCAATACGCCAACAGGTTTGCCACTTTGTACCAACAAAGTTTCGTCTTCTTCTAAATTTTTTAGGATTTCACAAATCTTATCAAAGCTTTCCCAATTACGAGCCGCCTTGCCAAGTCCACCATAAACAATTAAATCCTCTGGTCTTTCTGCCACATCAGGGTCAAGGTTATTGTGCAGCATTCTATACGCTGCCTCTGCAACCCAATTCTTACAGATAAGTTGATTTCCAGTTGGGCTCTTTAGTGTACGTGCTAAAACACTCATGAAACAAAGTTATTTTCTTTGCAGGGTAATTGCAAAAAAAATAGCCTATACCGCATCAAACTCATTTGCGTAACACAGCAGGCAATCAATTGTTAGCGATTGCCCACTGGGTTCTCTGGAGTGCCTATTGGTACTACCATTTCGTTGGTAGGTGGAATATTGCCATCTTGCTCGTAGAAAATAGACGTTTGATCTTGTACCGTGTAATAAATACCATTAGCACCTAGATTAACACTACCTATCATAAGGCTTGCAGCCGTAGGAATATTTTTACCTTGTTTTGTCAAAGCAATTAGGCTGGCATCGCCGTTAAGCATCACCTTCATTTCGTTGCGCTTCTTTTTGCTTGCCTCGCTCATCATCATATCTGATGGACTTGGAATAACCGGAAACAAAAAGCGCTCTGGCAAATTTTTAGCTATAAAATCAACCTTCACCAAACGGTCCTTATTGGGAATAAGGCCAGAGACAATTTGGCTGCTGTCTACATCAAAAAATATTTGCAAACCAAAAATACTTGGTCTACTTGCCGTAAAGCTATAGTGCCCCATCATGTCCGTTAAGGTTTGTGCAAGCAGCTGTCCGCTTGTGTCGTAAAGCAAAACCATTATCGCAGGAATTGGATCTTGTGTACAATTCATCACCACACCCTCAATTACGACCGTACTGTCTTTGACTGGTGACGCTGCAACCTTAGCTGCATAAATTTCTTGGGCACTCGCTTTTGGTCTTGTATTGGAACGTGTTTGTGCTTGCGTATTAAAATACCCAAGTAAAAAAACCGCAACACAAAGTAAAATTTGCTTCATACAGCAAAATTATGCACTAATGCTTGATAATGTCGATACTCTGTAGTGAACCAGGTGTGAAAATTAAGTTGTCGCCAGCAGGCACAACCATGCCATCTACGATATAAGTAACGGCTTCTTTGCCCGGTGCTGTCATAGATCTAATAGGTGCGTTATGCTTGGCATTTACAAAATTGCTACTGCGTGTAAGCATATCTAATGCATTGGTTGTAGGCATTTTATCTATTTGTGTGCTCGTTAAAAGCGACTGTTTGCCGATAAAACGCTTTGGTGCGCTTGGCGAGGTTTGCACCACCAAGTCAAGTGTTTGCGATGCAGCACTATCTACACTAATATTATAAATGTAAACGCTTTGTGAATCGTTGCTCTTAATTTGCAGGTGATAAGTGCCAATGGTTGCAACATCAAAACCCCATTCGCCATTTTCATTACTGAGTACTGCCTGTACAGCAATACTATCGGCATTTAATAATCGTAACTCTTGCATTGGCAGCGCCGCATTCTTCTCGCTGCTGATTTTGCCATAAATGCCTTGTTGAGCAAATGCGCTAAACGCCGAAAAGCAAACAAGCGCTAAAATCAAAATCCTCTTCATAACAAGCAAGTTCTTATTAGTAAAGTTACTGAAACTATTGAAGATTGCAAGTTAAACTGTGTCAAATTTTGGTGCAGAAAATATGACAATGCAAAACTTGCCCTTACCTTAGCCCTTCATGCCAAATTTCAAAAAGTACTTTGATATTCCTGCGCCAGCCGACGAGGTTTACCGCGCGCTCACAAACGCATTGGCCTTGCAATTATGGACTGGCGGACCTGTAATTTTTGAAGCTTCGCCAGGCACAGAGTTTAGTCTTTTTGATGATGGCATATGCGGCAAAAATTTGGAATTCATTGAAGACAAACTAATTCGTCAGGAATGGTATTTTGGAGAAGATTGGCACGACTGTATCGTAACGATAAAGACGCATGTAAAATCTCCAACCTCGTGTAGCTTAGAAATTCAGCAAAGCAATATACCTACAGAAGCCTTTGAGGATATTGTAGCTGGTTGGCATGAAGTGTATGTGCCAGCATTAATTAATTTCTTTGATGGCGATTAATGCCAGCAACCACTAACTAAGCGCCTGTGTCACATCTTGCAAGTAGCTAGCAGCAAGTGGTATGCGATAGTTACTAACCATAAGATGGTTTTCTAATACATGCGCGATATAATACTTGTTCACAATAAACAGTCTGTGGCAACGAACAAAATGTTCCGTACCTAAGGTATGCATTATACTGTGAACATCTTGCTTCACGAGTACAATCTCGTGTGTATCAATAAAGGTTACTTTGCTTAAGCCACCGTAGCTTTCTACGTAAAGAATCTTTTCAGCACTGCATTCAAAGCGGCCTTCGTCTGTCGTGAATTGCACATGGTAAGGAGGCATATAGGGTGACGGTGCAACAATTACTTGCCCTACAATATTTTCGTAGCGTTGCATCGCCAGTAAAAATCTATCTTCTGAAACTGGTTTCAAAAGATAATCTACTGCATCTTGCCTAAATGCTTCGTGTACATACTCTAGGTAACTGGTTGTATAAATAATTTTTGTAGCATTACTTACCTTTTCCTTTAGTTCTATACCCGTAATGCCAGGTAAATTGATATCGCAAAAGGCTAAATCTACCTTGTCTAGCATTAGCATAGGTAGCGCACTTTCTGCACTCATAGAGGTAAGCACGATATCACAATCTGTGAGCTTCTCCACATAATCGGCAATTAGCTCCATAGCTAACTGTTCATCTTCTATTATCGCAATTCTTTTACTCATGTATCGGGAATGACAATTCTACTTTATAAATACTATTACTAACGGTGATATTTAGTACTGCTTTTTGCCTTAAGCTGTGCAAACGCAAGCGTGCCTGCTCTACACTCAATTCTCGCTCACGCATACGGCGCTCGCCTACCTGACCCTTTGTGTTCTCGATGAGCACCTCTACTCTATCATCGACAACGTTAAACGAAAAATGTACCTCCCGCTTACCTTCTGATGGGTTTTCGCTATGTTTGAATGCATTTTCTAAAAACGGAAAAACGAGCAATGGTGGAATCTTTTCCGCTGAATCTGCACCGATGCTGATGCTTACTGTACACGCGTCAGACTCCTTAAATCTTGTCCGTTCGAGTTCTATAAAACTGCGCATAAACTCAACCTCTTGACCAATCGTTACTTCCTCATTATGACTCTGATCTACGATGTAACGAAGCAATGTGCTTACATCCATAATATAATCTTGGGTGCGTGCATCATTTTTGCGTGCTAAAGCGTAAATATTATTCAGTGCATTAAATAAGAAGTGCGGTTCTATTCTAGCCTTCAACAAATTCACTTCTTGCTTGCTTTTATATTTTTCACTTTCAAGATATTTTACCTTAAGCTTATTGCTCATGACCAAAAATTCAAGTGAACTGCCGAAAATAAGTAGGAATAAATAAGCCAAACAGATATAAAATTTATAGCTCCAATGTGCGCCTGAAAAGTGTATGAAGTTTAGAATATAAATATGTAAACTAGCTGCCGTAAGACTTACTGCAAGGAGTATCGCAAGGTATTGCAGCGACTTATTTTCCTGCATCTTATGAATGTAATTTTTTACCAGAGAAAGATAGGAAATGCCGCCAAAAAGAATAAATACAACGACATTGTAAGCGATATGCGTGCTATCAAATGCATCGTTGCTACCGAGCACAAAGGCTAAGTACATGCACATGGCTATCCATAGCAAAAAATGCGCTACGAAATTATCCTTCACCCTCTGCACAAACACCTATGCAATGTAGCATACAGAAAAACAATTTGCAAATTATTAGCGCAAAAGAATAGGCGTTTGTTAGGCAACTCTAACTGCTTAGTATCAGCAATTTATGAGGTGTAACTTTGCACTTTGCTATTTGTGCATTTACTTTGCCTTGTACAACGGGTCTCGTAGTTCAATGGATAGAATAGAAGTTTCCTAAACTTTTGATCCCAGTTCGATCCTGGGCGAGACTACTATTTTCGGTTGCAATAGCAATAAAGCGGCGTTTAGGCCACAAATATTTTGCTGATAAGATCAGCGTACTTTTCATTAATAACCTTACGCTTTAGCTTTAATGTTGGCGTCATTTCTCCCCCATCGATCGTCCACTCATTAGGCACTATCTGAAAGCGCTTGACGTGCTCGTAGTCGTTGAAGTGCTTGTTCATTAAATTGAGTTCGGCACGCAAAAGCTTTTGCACCTCTGCGCTATCAGCAAACGGAAGCGTATCATCAATAGTAATATTCTGCTTTGCTAATGCATCTTTGATATTGGTTTTATTAGGAACGATAAGCGCACCTACAAATTTTTCGTTGCTGCCTACCACCATCACTTGCTCTACGTATGGGCTTTCCTTTATCTTATTTTCTAAAACTTGAGGTGCAACATATTTACCAGCACTTAGCTTGAAAAGCTCCTTCTTACGATCAGTTATTTTAAGAAACTTATTGTCAAGCCATACACCAATATCGCCCGTATGAAACCATCCATCCTTAATTACCTCAGCTGTTAAATCTGGCCGTTTATAGTAACCAAGCATGACGTGCTGCCCTTTACAAATAATCTCACCATCTTCGGCAAGTTTTACTTCTTGGCCATTCATACCGATACCAACTGTACCAAAGCGTCTTCCACTCGCTTCGTGTCTGTTAACGGTTACCACTGGACTCGTTTCTGTAAGCCCATAACCTTCCATGATAATAAGCTTTGCGGCACCAAATACTTTTAGCAAACGCACTTGACACGCGGCACTACCTGTAATAATCGCTTTAATATTGCCACCAATTGCGTCACGCCATTTGGTATAGACAAGCTTATCTGCAATTGCGCGTTGTATGTTATACCACATACTATTGCCTTCTAAATTATACTGTTCGCTTAAAGCCAAACTCCAATCGAATATTTTACGCTTAATACCAGTTAGTTGCGAGCCTTTATCTACAATACGCTCGTAAACTTTTTCGAGCAAACGCGGCACGGTTGTAAATAAGTCGGGCTTTAGCTCGCGCAAATTGTCGCCAATGGTTTCCATGCCTTGCGCAAAGTATACACTAATGCCTTTGTTGATGTAGATATGCATAACCATTCGTTCAAAAATATGATTAAGCGGCAAAAAGCTTAAAGCCATGCCGTCTTCCGAACAGAAGTAAAAACACTCCATACAGCATTCCACATTGGCTCCAATATTTCTGTGCGAAAGCATAACGCCTTTTGGGTGGCCTGTTGTACCACTTGTATATAAGATCGAAAACAAGTCGTCTGTTTTTACCTTATTGCGACAATGCTCAATTTGTACAACTTCCTCAGCAGTTGGTGTTTGTAATAGCTGTGAATAGTGGTTTGCACCTTCTACATTGTCGAAGCAATAAACATGCTTTAGACTTGGCACAAGACCTTGTACGGCTTGCACACGCTTTAGTAGCTTTTTATCGCCTACAAAAATAACTTCCACCTTTGCATCGTTAAGCACGTAAGCCATCTCCTGCTCATTGAGTGTTGGATATAGCGGTACACTTACTGCGCCAATTTGTTGTATGGCCCAATCGGTGGCGCACCATTCAGGTCTGTTAGCACTGATGATACTTATTTTAGATCGGCCTTCGTAAGTACCATCGCCTGCGCCAAGCCCTAGCCTTAGTAAACTGGCCGATAGTTGCTGAACCATAGTATTTACAGCAGTTGCCGTAAGCGTAATCCAAGTATCGTCTGGCTTTGCACCAAACATAACCTTGTTGGGAAAGCGCTGCACATATGCGTCAAAAAAATCGAAGAGACGAATATTGCTTTTAGAAGTAGTACTGTCCATTTTGCGGAACTAATTTGTGCTCCGCAATATACTTAATAAAGTTTTGATAACTATCTGCATTTTCTGCATACCAATGACTAAAACGTTCTTCATTCATTAAATTGCCAAATATCCAACGATTGTAAGTTTCAAAATGACCTTCCGCTACAAGCGTTTGTAGGTGACTTACCATTGCAAGCGGATAAGTATCCTTGTACGCATTAGTCCAGTCTAATAAAAATCGCATGCGAAACATAATGATGTTATTGTCCGTCAATCCACCAACAAGCATGTACTTATTGTTTTCATACACTTGGCAGAGTGACTTCTGCAAACTGCCGCGACTTGCAGACGCTTTGCCACTTAAACCTTTGGCGATATCATTGCCATTGTACATCGCTTGAAACATGCGATTATAAGCATCGTACAATAATTTTTTCATTTCATTAGACCGCACAGACATTGGCTCCATTAACACATATGTTTCTGCAAGCAGAATTGTCTTTACGATATTTTCATTCACTGTAATTTCTTGCTTGGCTAAGTGGTAATAGTTTGCAGGAAAAGAAGGATCTTTCTTAATGCCCTTTTCCCAAAATTTTAGTGCGTCTTCATCTTTCTCGAAAATAAAATACAAGTTGCCTTTTGCTTCGTATAGCATGCCACTATTGGGGAATAACTCTAGGCCTTTATTAAGCACCTTTCTTGCATTGTCGAAGCTTGCTGCTTGTGTATGTACTGTAGCTGCAAATGCAAAAGTTGCTTCGTCGGCAGTTGGCAATTCAATAGCCTTTTCAACTAAAAATGCTGCCATGCCAAGATTAGCATTAAGCATATATGCCCTAGCCAACTCGCAATGAAAAAATGGATTGTCGGGTTCTTCTCCAACACAATAACGCATCAAATTAATCGCACTGCCATAGCTTTTTGCTTTGAAGGCGCTTTGCGCTTCTGCATATAGCTCTTTACCCTGCTCTGTTTTATACAAAGCTTGTGCGTTGCAAGTATTAGTGTATAGCAATGACAAAGCATACATTGCCCACACTAAGCTTGTAAGAATAAGTTGCCTTTGCACTATACAAAAGTATTGCATAATAAGTAACAAAGATGCTAGGCGTTATGTCATTTTTTCAAATGCAGTAATTGCAAATTATAACCTTAAAATGTATGTTCTGCTATACTACTTCACATCGCCCATCAATTTCTTTATCAATGGAGAAATTACAATTAGTACAATTCCTGCAATGAGCGCATAGATAGCCAATTGCTTGTAGCCAGCAGTAAATGCCAGTAGTTTTTCAGTAGCGCTTGCATTTTCATTTGGCGAGGACATGCCAGCACCTAAAATACCTGCGGCGTATTGTCCATAAGCACTTGCTAAGAACCATAGACCCATCATCATTCCCCACATTTTCTTTGGCGACAAGCGTGTCATTAAGCTTAGGCCAATAGGCGACAAACATAACTCACCAAAAGTGATCACAAAGTAGCCAAGAACAAATAATTCAAGACCCGTTTTGCCATTTGCATCTGCAAAGAATTTTGTTGAATGAAAAACATAAAATGCTAGCGCCAAGAACAAGAAGCCTACGCCAAATAATATTGCAGTGCCTGGTTCAATTTTTTTTCTTGCTAGTGCAACCAATACAATACCTACAATTGGACTAAATACTATTACAAACAGTGAATTAGCTGAATTGTTTACAGAAACCGGCAACATCTTTATCCCGAGAAAAGTATTGTGCAGATTGTACGTTGCAAATAAATTTAAACTGCCACCACTTTGCTCAAAAAATGCCCAAAAGAAAATAGAAAAAATTGCGAAGATGATCGCCGCAATAATTTTATTTCTTGTAGCAGCGTCAAACTTAAATGCCTCATACAAAATATACAATACCGTGGCAGGACCAATTATTTTCATAAATATATCGGTATAGCTCGTATTTGTAATCATTAGATAAACCAAAGGCATCATTGCAATAGAAGCGATATATACCACTTTATCAAGCACTTTTGGATTATGCTTTAATGCAGGCGGATTGCCTATAGGCCCAAGTTGTTTTTTAGTTGCCAAAAATACCAGCAAACCAATAGCCATTACAAAAGCGCTAGCGCCAAAGGCGTACTTAAAGCCATATTTATATGCCAATAAAGGACAAAGTATGCCAGCCAATGTAGCACCAATATTAATAGCAGAATAGAACAAAGTAAAACCCGCTTCCCTACGGCCATCGCCTTTGGCATACAACTCGCCCACCATTGTGCTAATATTTGGCTTAAAGAATCCCGTGCCTACAATAAGCAAGCACATGCCAGGAAAGAAGTACTGCTGGGCATCTACGAACAAAACGATGTTTGCCAGAATCATTAAGATGGCACCCCACAGCAAACTCTTCTTAAAGCCTAGTATTTTATCGGCAAATAAACCACCAATAAAAGTAAAGGCATAAACAAAGGCCTGAATAGCCCCGTATTTCAAATTGCTATCGCCATCGCTATAGGCTAAACCAGCTACTTTGTCCGCCATAAAAATAGTAAGTAAGCTTCTATTGCCGTAAAAGCAAAAGCGCTCCCACATTTCTGTAAAAGAAAGTGCCCATACTTGCTTAGGATAGGTGCCTTTGAAGTCTTGAATGGCTGCTAAGGCAGGATCGGTTTGCTCTTTAAGGTCGTCTAGGTAGTTGGTTGCTGTACTCATTGTGATATGTTGACTGCACAAGTTAGGGCTTATGCCTGTTTTGACAAAATGTAGCTTTGAAGGGGCGGGGGCATTGTGCAAGTGATGTCCTGAATAAAACCGCTTTAAAATATAAAGAGTGGCCAGAAAACTGACCACCCCTTACATATAACCCGTAATAAACCTAACCTAATTTAGTAACCAGCAAGCTTGTGCTTTTAGCACCTTTTTTGCTGATTTGCAAAATGTAGTTACCTGCATTTTGCTGTTGCAAAGGTACAACAATTTGATTTTCACCAAAATATATTTTGCTGCTTTTTTTCCATACACTGCGACCAGTGGCGTCTAGTAGATTTAATTCTACGGTAGCGTCTTGCTCGCTATAATAACTCAATGTAGTTTGACCAGTGGTTGGATTTGGATATAATATTGCACCATTGCGGCGTAACGCCACAATATTGCTCAAGTATTTTTTGCCTGTCGCCGTAGTTAAAGTAGCTTGATAGTAAGCAGTATGTGGCGCATTACTGTGTACAAACTGTGTATTATCGCTAAGATTTGCAAGCGGTGCCAAGCTCTGAGGCGATGTACCAACTGATAAACTTAGTTGTGCATTTGGCAAGCTATTAGTTGTTGTCGCAAGTAAAACATTGTTTGTTGCCAACATACTACCTTCAAGCAAAATAGCTGGTTCAACAGCCAAGCCAGAACCAGTAGCGTTTAAGTAAAAACTGCTAAAGCCAGTAACACCAAACTGGGTTTCCCATGCTTGTAATGCAGGTATCCAAGTGGCAGTTACACTATGTAAGATTTGTGTGCCGCCAGGCAAGCCGCCACCTGGCACTTGTGTAATTGTATAAGAAGCAGTACCTGCAGTAGTATCTGGCAAAACTTCTGCAAGACCATTAGCAGCCAAAGCGCTATCAAGTGTCATCAAATCGCTATGTGCAAAGTATAATGTTATAGTTGCTGGTCCTTGGCGTGTTGGGGTAATCTGATAGTGACGAGGTGCATAGTAAGTGCCGCTAGCTAGCAATACATTGCCTACAGTTACACATGCGTCTGTGCCACCTAGTACATTTCCGCCAGCACCATCATTAATGCGGCAAATAGTAGAGCACGCTACATCGGTATAGTTAACAGTTGCACCATCTACCTGCTCGATGTATACACAAGTTGTACCTGCAGTACTTTGACTAGCACCTGGCGTCATAAATATTACACCTGTACCTGGATCTACGTTTACAACAGTCGTATCCGTATCAGTGCAGCCAAACAAGTCTGTTCCTGTTACCGTGTACGTGCCTGCCATTGCAGATGTAGCAACAAAGGCTTGGTTTTCTACAACACCGCCTGTCCATGTGCTGCCACTTAGGGTAGAACTGCTAGATGAATTTAGTACGCCACTGCTGCCTTCACAGAAAGTATATGGATTAGCAACAACATTTACCACTGGGAGCGTTCTTCCATACAATACAATTGTATCAACTGCAACGCAACCATTGGCATCTTCTACAGTTACTGCCACGTTGTTTATGCCAGCATTGAGCGATGCATTGACACTTGCAGTAGTATTAGCATCAAAGTTTGCACCAGTCCACAAAATAGTAGTTGCTGGAGCAGATGTAGTAACTGCCAATGGCAAGGCATTACTTGCATTATAATTTGCACTACTACATAGCGTATCTGAAGCGCCATTATTTGCAAGTGTTGCTACAATTGCTTCATCAATTGTAACGCTTGTTTCGCTGGTACAGCCGTAGGTAACATCGCTTACGGTATAAGTGTAATTGCCAACACTTGTTGGGCTAAAAACACCTATGCCATTATATGTTCCGCTACCACCAGTAGCTGTTACATCCACGAGTGCTCCGCCATTACATAGTTGACTTGTAATAGAAGCTGCAGCTGTAATATTATTTTGAACCGTTACAGTTTGCAATTGCGTTGTTGTATTGCCGCTTGCATCTGTATAGTTCCATGTTACAATATACGTACCATTCGCTGCATAGCTTGTTGCATCTGTTGTAGTACCAGTAATGCTACCGCTACAATTATCAGTTGCTGTAGGCGCAGTTAAAGTTGTTGAGCAATCAGCTACAACATCAATATTTGCATTATCTGGCACTGGTGCAGTTGTATCTTCTACCATCACTTCAAGTGTAAATACGTATGAGGGGAAGTTTTGTGCATTGCTCGTAACTGTAACTTCTATATATTTTGTACCAGTATCTGCACATGTAGGATTAATATCTAAAGTAACTGCTTGCGAGTTGTTTGGCGACACTGTTCCGCTATTTGTTCCGCCAGTAATGGTTGTGATACCGCTACCCGAACCTGCTACCGATGCAACGTATGACATAGCAGCTGTTCCAAGATTGTTAAGATATAGCACATAATTACTTGTAGCGCCTACAACAGCAGGGCTAATAGTTAGAGTGTCTAGAGCATTAATGGTTGTGCTACCAACCTCCACTTCTATGTTGGCTTCATCATTATCTACAATCGATACTATCGCACTATCTGTTCCAATAGTTGCATTTGTTGTCGAAGCAAAACCTATGCCTACAGTTTCCGTTGCTTCGTCATCTATATCTGCTACTTCTGTTAAAGTAACTGTTGATTGCAAAGCGCCTGGTGCAATAGAAATTGGAGCAATAGCCATGGTATAATCGCTACCAGATGTTGCTGTACCATATAGGGCATATGTTGCAGATACCGTTTTTTCACTTGCTGCACTTAATACAAATTGTACATCTGTGCTAGCAGTACCCCCAACAGTTTCTGTTATACTTGTTGAAACAGGCACTATACTGATCGTTGGTGCTGCATCGTCGTCTGTAATCGATATTGTATATGTTCCTGCTACTGGACTTGCGCCACTTGCACTTGCAATCGTAGCAACTATTTGTTCATCATCCTCATCTACCGCATCGGCTACAGCTGCAACAGTTGCGGTGCCACTTGTACTTAGTGCAGGAATACTTATTGATGTTGCCGCGTTGTAGTCACCTGATTCTGCGTCGCCGCTGTAGGTAACGCTTACACTTGTAGCAAAAGCACTAGGATGACTCAAGGTAGCTGCAAAGTTACTTGTGCCGCCTGTTTCGGTTATGCTGCCCGAGCCTGCTGATAAAGTAACCGTAGGCATAGCTTCGTCATCAACTACTGTTACAACACTTGTGTTAGAGGATCCAACTGTACCAGCGCTTACAGAATTTATTTGCAAAGTGACACTTTCGTTGGTTTCATATACTGCATCATCAACTGCGTACACATTAGCAATGTTGCTTGTAAGATTGCCCGCCGTAATTGTGAGGCTAGCTGTTGCGCCAGTATAGTCTGAGCCACTAGTTGCACTGCCACTAGCCACGCCAATGCTTGCTACAATATCGTACGAAGCTATATTGCTTGCTACTACTTGAAACGCAAAGCTATCTTGCAATGCTTCACTCACACTACCGCTTGTAGTTACAAAAGTTACTACAGGCACTGGTTCGTTATCCTGCACATTGATTGTGTTTTGTTGCGTGCCACTTTCGGTAGCATTGCTAGCTGTACTAACATCAATAATGATCGTTTCAGTTAATTCTGCTATTGCATCGTCGCTAGTATTGATTGCGATAGTACCTGTGGTTGCAAGTGCAGGAATAGTAATACTTGCTACCGACGTATAGTCACTACCTGCATTAGCGGTACCTGTGTATCCTAAATTTATTGTTACACTTTGTGTTGTTGCATTACTCAAAGTTGCAGTAACTGTTGTTGTACCTCCTTCAGTCACAGTTGTAGGAGAAGACGTTATGCTAACAGTTGGTGTTGTTTCGTTATCAATAATTGTTACTGTTTGTTGTTGCACGCCGCTTTCGGTGCCATTTGACACGCTAGTAATATCTACAATCACTGTTTCGTTGCCTTCAAAAATAGCATCGTCTGTACTACTTAAAGTGATACTAGCAGACAATGTACCTGGCGCAATAGTAATTGTCGTTGTACCACTTCTATCGGTGCTACCAGCTGTGCCGCTATATGCAACTGTAACTACAACAGGGTTATTATTTACACCTGTAATTGTAGCAGTTAATTGAACACTACCGCCATTTTCTGCCATTGTGATAGCACTTGTACTAAGTGTTACCGGCGGGTTACAGATATACTTTAGATGCGCAGCTTTGCCACATACCGCCACTGGACCCAAAGTGTCTACAACGTATTGCGCACCCGCCAATTCTGTTGCATTTATTACACGTTTCTGAACACCAGAGCTTATTGCATAATGCATTACCTTGTTATTATCTACAACATGCCCAAGCTGTGTAGCATGACCCACTTCATGCAGCATTACGCTATAAAAATCTAGCTGTGCGAAAGTAGGTGTACCAACATTGCCATAAAACCACGGACTTGCATCGTCAATTGTAATATCAATTTCTCTCACATACCAGTAAATCACGGAGCCAACTTGACATCCCGAATATCTGCTTGTGGCTGTGCCCAAAACTCCAGCGCCTAATTCTGCCCCAACATCAAATCGCACAATATTTACGTTATCGTTGGCTGTTGCGTTAATGCTAGTATCTGTGCCAATATACCAATTAATGCCAGATGCGCAGCTCCATTGATCAACTACATTGGTCAGATCTGTTTTTGCGGGTGCATTTGTACTAAAGCCGCTAAATGGCCTGAATGTGTAACCTCCAGTACTATTGCTATTGATATGTCTAGCAATGTATGCACTATCGATGACAGCAGTTAAAGCACCATCTACATCAAATGTAAGGTTGGTAATATTATAGTCTATTTGTAATGCTGTGCTACTTGTGGCAGTGTTGCTGCCATCGGTTACACGAATATTGCCAGTACCTGCAGGGTTTGGCACGCGAACTTGAATTTGCGTATTACTCCAACTTAAATACTGACTAGCTAATGGCGACAGCCATGTGCCTGGATTATTAGCATTATTAAATTGCACCTCACTCGTGCCTCTTGTTGCACCAAATCCGTTGCCATTAATAGTAAGAATTTCGCCTTTGCCTGCATTTATTGCACTTGGATTGAAACTTGTAATAGTTGCGCCTGCACTTACTGACTGTAATACACCACTGCCATTTGTGTTGCTACTAAATACTTGCCCACTGCCTACATGATGATGATGTGATGCATGCTCTGAATTGACGTAAGTGACAACAGTACTCCAATCTAAAGTTGAAAGGCTTACCATGGGCGAACCTGTAACAACTTCTACCGATGCATACAAATCTGTTGTAAGATCTGTATAGTCTGCAAAAACATCTGCTGCATGCTGCTCCTCGGCATCGTACATCACTCCACCCTGCACAGCAGCATAGCATTCAAAGTAATTGAGCGAAGGACTAAAAGGCTCATTGCTTGGAATTAGCGTAAATAAACCCGCATTGCCAACTGCTAGATTTAATACATTGCTTGTTACTTGCTTTTCTAGACCAACAGTTCCACCCTGCTCAATAACCTTAATTGTACCACTTAGTGTGCCTTTAAAGCGCTTGGTAACTTGCAAGGAATAGATGGTGTAAATATTAAGATGATTATCGTCCCAAGCACATGTTTTACTTAAGACTTTGGCTTCTACTACTTGTGTACTATTTTGTACTCTTGAAGCTAGTGCTACGGGTTGCAGCATGCACTGCGCTAGCGTAGCTGTTGAAAAAAACAATAAAACAGTTAACGCGTAAAAATATTTCTGCATAAGCAATCTGGTTGAATAGCCTGCAAGTTAGCCACATAGTGTTTGATTGTCAACTATTTAGGTATTGAATTTGGTGCTTTTGTGACTGCTTACACAATAAAAGCAGCAATACGGCATTGGCATTGGTGATAATACCAGCGCTTATGTTGCAGCCGAATCAAGCTTCTTTTCTTCCCTCTTCGTAAATAAAGTGGAACATATATCAAATACTTAGCACGTATAGATATTTGAATCTCATTAGACAGGTCAACTTATGACAGGATTATCTGCTTTACTTTGAAACTTGTTACAAACACTTAGCGATTTTGCCATACAAACAAAAATCCCCAAGCTACTTCTCGCAACTTGGGGATTCAATTTTTCTAAATTAATTAAACTACGCTTTGTGCTGAGCTTTGATGCCATCAGCAAGGCTAGTCATTTTAGCTAAATCTTCTTCAGCCAAATTACCCGCTTTGAACGCAGCTAAAATTTCTGGATGCTTAGCACTCATTTCATTCAAGAACTGCTCTTCAAATGCTCTTACATGCTTTGTAGGAATATCGTTAAGCAAACCATTTGTACCTAAGTAGATAATAGCAACTTGCTTTTCTACGCTATACGGAGAAAACTGTGCTTGCTTAAGGATTTCTACGTTACGTGCACCTTTATCAAGTACACTCTTTGTAGCAGCATCAAGGTCGCCACCAAACTTAGAGAATGCTTCCATCTCACGGTAAAGTGCCTGATCCAACTTAAGCGTACCAGCTACCTTTTTCATACTTTTAATCTGTGCACTACCACCCACGCGACTTACGCTAATACCAACGTTAATCGCCGGACGAATGCCAGCATTAAATAGATTACTTTCAAGGAATATCTGACCATCCGTAATAGAGATTACGTTGGTAGGGATATATGCAGATACGTCACCAGCTTGTGTTTCGATGATTGGTAAGGCTGTTAAGCTACCACCACCCTTCACTTTGCCTTTAAGGCTTTCTGGAAGATCGTTCATCTTAGCAGCAATCTCATCTTTGCCAATAACTTTTGCAGCACGCTCAAGTAAACGACTGTGCAAGTAGAATACGTCACCCGGATAAGCCTCACGACCTGGAGGACGACGCAATAGCAATGATACCTCACGGTAAGCTACCGCTTGCTTACTTAAATCGTCAAATACGATTAGTGCAGGACGACCAGTATCGCGGAAATACTCACCAATCGCAGCACCAGCAAATGGCGCATAGAACTGAAGTGGCGCTGGATCGCTAGCACTTGCAGCAACGATTACAGTGTACTCCATAGCGCCATTGTCTTGTAATGTTTTCATTACCTGAGCAATAGTACTTGCCTTTTGGCCAATCGCTACGTAGATACAATATACAGGCTTACCTGCTTTGAAAAATTCCTTCTGATTGATGATTGTATCAATACAAATAGCAGTCTTACCAGTTTGACGATCACCAATTACAAGCTCACGCTGCCCACGACCAATTGGAATCATCGCATCAATGCTCTTGATACCCGTTTGAAGTGGTTCTTTAACTGGTTCACGGAAAATTACACCTGGTGCTTTACGCTCCAATGGCATTTCAAATAACTCGCCGCTAATTGGACCTTTACCATCAATTGGTTCGCCCAATGTATTAATAACACGACCTACAAGACCTTCGCCAGCTTTGATACTTGCGATGATACCTGTACGCTTTACTTTTTGACCTTCTTTGATGCCTTTGCTTTCACCCATCAATACCACACCCACATTGTCTTCTTCTAAGTTTAGGGCAATAGCACGTACACCGCTTTCGAACTCTACAAGCTCACCACTGCGCACACCGTTAAGGCCATATACACGAGCAATACCATCGCCCACTTGTAATACGGTACCTATTTCTTCAAGATCGGCACTTTGGTTGAAGTTGCTTAACTGCTGACGCAGGATTGATGAAATTTCATCTGGTTTTATCTCTATCATGATTCGTGAGGTTTTTTAATTATCTAATATTTGGTACGTAAATATTTTGTAAGAATTGTTTTTTGATATCGCGTAAATCGCGTGCTACACTCGCATCAAATAATTTGTTGTTAGCTTCTAACACAAAGCCGCCAATCAATTTTTCGTTTACTGTAACTTGTAAGTCGATTTTTGCACCTTGTAATTGTGCAGTAATCTTATCGGTAATAGCTGCTTTTTCTGCATCGTTTAGTTCGTGCGCAGTTGTGAGCTTTACAGTAGTCACATTGTTGCGCTGCTTGTGCATTTCTATATAGCTCTCCATTATCTCTGGCAAAGCAGCTTCACGGCTTTTGTTTACTACTAATGTGATAAACTTTTCAGTAATGGCATTAACCTTGCCGCCAATTAATTCTTTGAAGATGGCATTCTTTTTATCTGCCTTTATAACCGGACTCTTTACAAAATTTGTAAAGTCTGCACTAGCCTTAAACATAGCGCTAAGTCCTTTTGCGTCTTCATTTAGCGCATCTACTGCGTTTTGTTCAACGGCAATGTCCATCAAACTTTTTGCGTAGCGCCCTGCTAAACGTGGATTTTGCATACTGTTATTATTATTGGTTTAGTACTAGTTCAATTTAATTTCAGATGCCAATGTGCCGATATAAGCTTCTTGTGCTTTCTTATCAGACAATTCTTTGCGAAGCACTTTTTCGCTCACTTCTATCACCAAATTACCAACGTCGTTTTTAATAGCTGTTAAAGCAGCCATTTTTTCGTTTTGGATTTGAAGACGTGCTTCTGCCATGATCTTGTCTGCTTTTTCGCGCGCTTCAGTTGCTGCTTCGTTTACTATTTTGTCTTTGGCTTCTTTAGCTTCTTTCAAAATAGCACTGCGCTCTTCGCGTGCTTGTACAAGCAATTGCTCGTGCTCGCTTTTCATATTAGCCATTTCTGCCTTTACTTTTTCGGCAGAAGCTATACTTTCGGCAATGCTCTTTTCGCGCTCATTAAGCGTTTCTAAAATTGGCTTCCAGGCGTATTTCTTAAGGATAAAAAATACAACCAAGAACGCTACTGCGCCCCAAAAAAATATCCCAAACCCAGGTATTAATAATTCCATTACTTTTTTATATTTCTAGTTGTTGTGTTTGAAAAAAACTGTGCCATTGGCCCTTTGCGTCTGGCACAGTTCACTTTTGTTCTTAACTCTTACTTTGAGAATACAGCTAATAGACCAGCGATAACGGCAAACAAGGCAACACCCTCTACAAGGGCTGCTGCAAGGATCATGTTTGAACGAATTTCGCCTGCTACTTCTGGTTGGCGTGCAATGCTCTCAAGAGCACCCTTACCGATGTTACCCACACCTACGCCAGCGCCTAATGCAGCGATACCTGCACCGATAGCACCACCAGCTGCTGCTGTTCCGTCAAGAAGAATTGTTGTTAAGATTGACATGATATATTTGGTTTTAAAAGTGACGTGATTAATGTGCAATGTTTTTACCTACTTCGCCATGGGCATCATGGTGGGCATCGTCGTGATGATGCTCTTCAATAGCCTGGCCGATAAACACTGCTGAAAGGTTAGTAAAAATAAATGCTTGAATTGCTGCAACTAATAATTCAATAAAGAACATGAAAATGGTAAACGGTACACTGATAAGTATGCTACCAATACCAACTCCCGTATTAAACTGCTTTGTGAATATAAAAATGAGCGACAATACACAAAGTATAATTGTGTGACCTGCAAAAATGTTTGCGAATAAACGTAAACACAATGCCACTGGCTTAATAAATATGCCAAGAATTTCAATAGGCACAAGAATAAACTTAATAGCCAAAGGCACACCTGGAGGGTTTAAGGTATGGCCCCAGAAGTATTTCTTGCTACTAAATAGCATGACAACAAAGTATACCAAGGCTAGCATAGCGGTAAATGCGATATTGCCAGTAAGGTTAAAACCAAATGGCAACAAGCCTAACAAGTTATTGATCCACACAAAAAAGAAAATGGTAAGCAACAACGGCATATACTTCGTATGCGCAGCCCCTAAGAAAGGACGTGCAACATTATCACGTATAAATGTAATGATTGGTTCAATTGCATTTTGAATACCTGTTGGCGCTTTTGTAGTGCCATTGCGTTTGCTACGCTTTGCAACTGCAAACATCACGCTCAATAAGATAGCAATGCTGATAAACATGCTAAATACATTTTTTGTAATACTAAAGTCGTAAATGCCAGCTTTAGAACCTGTATCTGCATTAACGATTTCCTCTTTAATACCATCGCTTAAATCGCGACTAAGCTTGTAGCCATTGTAAGCCTCGCTTTGGCCAAACTGTGAACCATGGCCTTTATGCACGTGGCCAAATTTATTGCTCAAAAAAGCACTGAAGCCTTTAGCTTGATCGTAGATTAGTACTGGCAATGGCACACTTACAGCATGACCTTTCCAATCTAGGATATGCCAATCGTGCTTGTCGCCAACGTGATCAAATAATATTTCTTTGATATCAATGCCTTCTTCCTTGCTTTCGCCTCCGTGGGCAGGCTCGCTATGTCCAGCATCGGCAGTATGTGCTTCGCCACCATGCTCAGGAGAAGCAGTAGGCTCGTGCGTAGGAGGTGTAGCACTAGGTGTAGTATGCGGGTCTTGTGCCAGCGCAGCAATGCTAAGTAGCACTGCAAACACTACCATTCCAAGGAATTTTGCCATATATGTAAAAATGCGGACCATTTAGTTGCTAAATCGCGCGCAAAGGTAGCCAAAAGCACAGCGCTACACAATGCGCAAGGGCTTCATTATGAGCGAAATCAGGGTAAGAATGCTCATGAAAGTAGATTCGCAAAATGTGAACAATTACAATTTTATGTGCCAAAAAGCTTTATTGAGCCTCATCAAAAAAAGTAGGTCGCTATACGAAATTAGTGCCAGTGCGAGCAGGCGACGGGCTACCTTTACGCCAATGAAAAAAATAGTAGCACTTTTTAGCTTTTTGGTGATGTTTGCAAGCTGCGACGTATTGCAACAAATGAATATCCCACTTACTGAGGCCGATGTAGCCAATGGCTTGAAAGATGCCCTTGTACAAGGTGTAAATCGCGGAGCAGGCAATTTATTTAGTGTGCAAGCCAATGGCAATGCAGGTTTGTTGAACGAATTATTACCTCCAGATGTGGCTAAAGCGCTAGAATTAGCTAAATCGCTAGGCCTTTCGCCAAAAATTGAGCAATTAAGCAAAACATTAAATACAGCTGCTATCAATAGCGCTCAAAAGGCTGTGCCAATATTTGTGAATGGTATTAGAGGCATGAGCATTACGGATGCATGGGGCATATTGCGTGGCAGTCAAAATAGCGCCACTCAGTTCTTGCGCACTTCTACGAGTAATAATTTGGTTGCGGCAGTTACGCCTGAAGTGGGTACCGTTTTTAGTAGCTTAGGTCTCAAGAATACACTTTTAGAAAACCTAGGCAGCAAAAACCAATTGCTAAAGCCGCTGGATATTGACATGCGTGCCCTACTTGCTAGCCTCGTATGCAACAAGATGTACGATAAAATTGGCGAAGAAGAAGTACGCATTCGTACTGATTTGAGTGCTCGCAGTACAGCCCTGATGCAACGTGTGTTTGCTGCACAAACAGCACCTGCTCCGCAGCCAGGCCGCTAAGCGCTTAGCCATACAATTCAAAATGCACGGCAGATTTGTCGTAACCGAGTGCAGTAAGTGTGCTGCGTGCTTCGTCTATCATAGCACGCCAGCCGCATAGCATAAATTGCGCGTTTGGTTTATCGGCGCAAAGTGTTTTATAAACTTCGTGTACATAACCCATTTTGCCAGACCATTGCTCTCTACTTAGCACAGGTATAAATTTGAAATTAGGCATCTCATTTTGCAAATCGCTGAGGACCTGATTGTACAAAATATCTGACTGCACTCGTGTGCCAAAAATGAGGTAGATATTGCCGTGAGGAATAGCATTTGCTTTAAGGTAATGCACCATGCTATGGAAAGGGGCAATGCCAGTACCTGTGCATACCAAGAATAAATCTTGCGGCAACGGCTCTGGCAATGTAAAATGACCGAGTGCGCCTTTGAAACTAAGCTCCGTGCCAACTTTTACTTCGTTGAATAGATATGTGGTGCCCAAACCGCCTTCTAATAGTACAATAAGTAACTCAAAAGTATTTGTGCCATTAGGCGCACTAGCGATGCTATAGCTGCGCAGGCGTTTGTTTTTCTTTTCGTGAATAGGTAAATCGAGTGTTACAAATTGCCCTGGCTTGAAATCAAAAACTTCTAGTTCTGGTACTTGTAAAACAAAGCGACGCGTATTATGTGTCTCTTGATGGATGGCTGTAACAACGGCAATTCTATCGGGTAGTAGCATTTTGATGCGCGTTTAATGAGTGAAAACTTTTGACTAATAAAATTATTTTTTGTTACAGTTTTTACAGCAAACAAGATGCGGATGGGCTACAAAAACTACTACAACAAATATACATCTTATCAGGCACAATGTATTGAATGTGCTTTACAAAAATGATGGTCTCATAATGCGTAGCAAAGGAACTATAAATCGTCTTCGGTAACTTTATAGCATAGTCCAAATTGCACAATGCTGCGTGCCATGCCTAATTCTGCATAAATGCCTATGTTGTCGTTAAAGTAAAATCTAGAGCCTAGCGTTACCTCGAAGCCTAAGCGCGGATTGCCTAAATCATAAGGCTTAAAAAATGGGTCGTTGGTCTTAAAGTTATTACCGCCAAAACCGTATCCTAGGCCAATGCCAATATATGGATCAAATCGTTTCTTATTGCCTAAATGTAAATTGGATCGAATATTTAATTTTGTACTAGCGAATCTTAAATCGTAGTCGTAGCCAGCATTTGCAAAAATTGCTCTGCTAGTAATATAATTGACGCTAAGGCCTACCCCAATTCGTCGAGATAAGCCGAGCTCAAATTTGCCATGAAGTGGACCGGCTTTTTGTTGGGTAATTACTGCGTTAGGGTAATCTTCTTGCACAAAGCCAAATAACACCTTGGCACCGTTAGGCGTACCAATACCGATGCTTGTTACCAAAGCTCCTTTTTCAAATACTTGGGCTTGTACAAGCTGCGTGTATGCAAAGATTAGCAGCAGCGAAATAACTGTTTTACAGGAGATGCTCAAAACACTATGATTTTCTATTGATATTCTGCTACATCAAATGTACTAGAAAACTAACACTTGCAACCACAAAAAAAGCGAGCCGTATAATGACTCGCTTTATGGTTGATTGATGTTTTGCGATCTTATCTGTCGCCGCCGCCAAGTTTGTAATTTAAGCCAAACTGTGCCCAACCTTTAGCAGGGCCCACTTCCAAATACAAACCAATATTGTCTGTAACAAAAAAACGGAAGCCTGCTGTTGCTTCGAAGCCGAATGAAGCACCATAGTCAAATGGCTTAAAATTTGGATCAGTAGATGAGCCCGCATTTGCTCTAATACCATAACCTATACCAGCACCAAAATAAGGGTCAAATCTATCGCTATTGCCAAGATGAATATTTGAACGCAAATTGAACTTTGTGCTTGAATACTTAGCCGTATATGTATAGCCTGCTTCACTAAAATCTACAGCACTGTTTTCGTGGTTGATACTAAGGCCAAAACCAAAGCGGCGTGACATGCCGTACTCAAATTTTGCATGTATTGGTCCCAGGCCTCTTTTGGCATCAATGGTAGCAAATGGATATCCTAGAATTGCGCGAGCTTCCATGCCTGTTTTTGAAATATTTGGAAAACCATAGCCGAGGCTGGCTACCATTACTCCTTTGTCAAATGCTTGCGCTTGTGCTTGCTGTGCCGCTCCCGCTAGAAGGACAGCAGCGATTGCTGTTGTTACTAATTTTTTCATTATTTAATACTGTTTATATTAGCATCAAATATAGGAGCCATTCCTTAATTCGCTAAGCACATTTACTAACAATCATTTATCCTCATTAGCTGAGCATACTCAATAATGTGGCGTAATTGCTGGCACTAATGGTAATAGCACAAACGCCAAGCTAAAAGAAAGCTTGATAATCAATAAATTAGGAGAAATTTTGCAAGTAGCCTAGCCTGGCATTCTGCTGATAACGCTCTTGAACTGATTAATCTGTTCGCGTATTTGCTCATTTTTTGGCTTACAAGCCACGGCTTTATTAAAATATAATTTTGTACTTCTAAAATCGCGTTTGCTGGCACTTATATTGCTCAACATAAGGTAGGCACCTGCTTCGCTGTCTTTGTCGGGCAAACCTACTTGCAGTGCTTTCTTGGCGTGCTCGTTGGCTTCTTTCATATTGCCTTTGCGCAATGCTATTGTTGCCAATTGCAAATACGCTGTTCCTTCAACTTCTTTTTGAGATCCGTTTTCTAAACTCTTTTTGATATTGGCCTCGGCATCCTCATAATTATCGCTCAATGTATTAAACTGGCTTTGCATCATATAGTAAGCACTGCGCACTGGTTTGTACAACCAGTCTGGCTTGCTCACCTTACTCAACAAAAATTTAGCGTCATCCATATCGCCACTTTCTACACTTTTTTGCAATAAAGTAATTGGACCAATTAAAAAGTGTGCAACGATAACTAATATACCAACGATGAAAAATAACCAGCTGTAGTAAATACCGTGCTTTACAAAAAATGTAATAAGCAAACCTGCAATAATGGTTGCTATGCCTATAGGTAAACGATTGAGAACAATGAGTCTGCGCAGGTTCATGTATTGTGCAAATTTTTTAAGTTTCGCAAAGGTAATGCCTTGTGTGGGCACACAAGTACTAATTAATGTAAGCTATGGGTGTAAAACACTATACTACTTCTTGCGCAATACAATTGTGCAATACTGACTTGTATGCAATACAGTATCGCGGGCAGTTAGCCACATATTAATGAAGCTACCATTGTTGGTTTGACTGCCAGTGCCAGAAATGTATAAGTTATTGCAGGCCTTTTGTAATGGCACTACAATATTTGTTTTCTCTTTAGTAATATCAGCAACCAACTCTTGCTGTAAACATACCGAGCCAATATTACGCAGTACAATGCCGTTCGCTTTATTTACTAAAGGTGCAACTGTTACAACATAGCTCGCTCCAGGTGCACACTCGTCAAAAGCATCGTAAGAACCAACGTAGCGGGCGTTCCAAAGGCTTTTACAATCGCTGCCCTCAAAGCCTTCTGGGCATTGGCATAAACCATCTACACAAGTACCACCATTATAGCAAACGACGTTAAGGCATTTTTCTATAATCGTACCGTTGTACTTAAGTGGTGTGTCTTTTGTACAAGCCATTATTAAACAAGCTGCAGCAAAAAATGCGCTTGTGGTGAGTAAAATGTTTTTTAAGGTTGCAAAAGGCTTCATCATTGCGTTGTAAATAAACAAAAAAAATCCCGAACAATCGCTTGCACGGGACTACTTTTTAAGATTATCGTAAAATAAACTAGTTTTTGGCGTCGTGCATGTACTTATCCATGCCAGCATCGCTGTAACGTGTGTATAATGCGCTCCAGTGACCGATCAAACTCAAAAACCATGCACTTGTTAACCAAATTGGCCATGCATAACCTGCGCCTCCTTGCTTCCACATAAACCACAATGCTGCGTTTACGACAAGAAACACTACAAGGTGAATCATTAAAATGCTCTTTTGGCGTGCTGTTGGTGCTATTTTCTCTAGTGCCATTGTAAAAATTTAGTGTTGCAAAAATAAAGCCTTGTCGCTAGTATTTTACTATGATTGTGGTTGATTATTATTGTTATTTGGACGTGGTGGACGTGGTCCCTTGTTTTTCTTACTATTACCCTGTGGTCTGTTTGGTCTTTCGCCTTGTGGCTTATTTTGCCCTTGCGGTGCATTACCACCCTGCCCTTGCGGCTTAGCTGGCGCACCACCTTCTGCAGTACGTGCCTGACCTTGCGGTGCATTGCCTCGTGGCGCTTGTGGCTTATTGCCCTGCTGGCCTTGTTGCTTTGGTCGGTTGCCGCCACCTTGCTTATAGCGGTCTTTCTTTTCTTTCTTTTGTAAAGATTGAAGCGTAAACGCACCAACTGTATCTGCGTATTCTTCTTCTACTTCTGTTTTACGCTCTAGTTCTATTGCACCCAACTCCTCTGGCTTTGTGCCTTGCTTATTGAGTTGAATAATCTCGCGTACACGGTCTAAACTTACAGGATATTGCTTAGTGCTACCTGCAAAGCCGTACCACATTAGGTTTCTAAAAATATCTTTCTTCTGCAGATACGCTAGGCCATTGGCAAGCTCAAGTTTGTCGCCATTGGTTGGAAAAACCTGCAAGGCATCCATGTACGTATCTAGCTCAAAGTTGAGACAACATTTTAGTCTACCGCATTGCCCGCTTAACTTAGTTTGATTAATACTTAGGTTTTGGTAACGCGCTGCGACTGTGCTTACGCTCTTAAAATCGGTAAGCCAAGTGCTACAGCACAGTTCACGGCCGCAACTACCTATACCGCCCACTTTACCAGCCTCTTGGCGAATACCAATCTGCTTCATTTCTACCTTAACCCTAAAGTCGCCGGCATAAATTTTTATCAGCTCACGAAAATCTACACGTTCGTCAGCTATGTAAAAGAAGGTTGCTTTTTTGGCATCGGCCTGCAACTCTACTTCTGTAATTTTCATTTCTAGGCGCAACTGTCTCGCTACGGCACGGCTGCGGGTAAGCATTTCTGGCTCACGCTTTTTGCTTTCTTCCCAGCGGCTAATATCGTCGGTAGTGGCAATGCGTAGAATCTTACGCACTTCTTCGCTATCTTCTTTAATGCCACGCTTGTTCATTTGCAGCTTTACAAGTTCGCCGGTAAGACTAACGGCGCCTACATCAAAGCCGCCCACGCCTTCTACCGCAACAAAATCGCCTTTTTCAAACAAATGAAAAGTATGGTTCTTAAAAAAATCTTTGCGACTACCGTTATTAAAACTAACTTCTATAATATGGTAAGGCTTGCCAAAATCGCTGGTAGGCATATCGCTCAACCAGTTATGTACATTAAATCTATTACAACCTCCGCTACTACAACCGCCATTGCTTTTGCAGCCTCCGGGTTTGCTTCCACAACTACTACACGCCATGCTTATATATAAATATTCAAAAAATAATATTGTTAAAGCATCAAATATACACAATTATGGCAAAAGCGGGTTTGTGGAGCAAATTGAGCTTTGGCTACAACAAACTCAAAGTATTGCAAGCCTTACGCGCCCACTGAGATATTTGCCCTACTATGAATTATCTTCACCAACATCTCCGTTGCCAAAATCTTGGCATTTACATTGCGCTCAATGGCACTGATGCAATCTGATATGCTATCGCAAAAAGCAGGCACGTGCTGCACTGGAAATTTCATTTGCACAAGCTTATTGATGATTTGGGTTTCTTCTTCTTGCAAAAATACATGCTCGCCCAAGCCACTTGCTACGCGCAAGTAGTGCTCAAAAATGAGAATAATATAACTAAGCAATTGCTTTTGTTGCACACGCGATAGTTTGGCAAATTCTTCAGCAAAGCTTACAACAGCTGCGCCATTATGCGTAAACACTGCATTGAGCATATTGCGCAAAAAGCCAAAGAAAATATCGCTACTGCCGTGCTGCTCGCGTTCGCTTAGTAAGGACAAGGCTTGCGTAAAACTACCCTCTGCCAAACGAGCAATATTCAATGCGTCTTGCTCGCTTAATTCTTGCTGCTGTTGCAAGCCATGCAATATTTCGTGCACTTGCAAAGGCTGCAATTGTATCAACTGCGTACGACTTTGTATGGTTGGCAGAATGCGCTCAATATCTTCTGTTGCTAGAATAAAAATGGTATCTGCAGGTGGCTCTTCTATCATTTTGAGCAGAATATTACCTTCCTTACCAAGCGCCTCGGGCTGCCACATTACCAGCACTTTTAGTTGACCTTGCATAGCGCTTTGGCTCAACTTTTGTACCACATGTCGGCACTCTCTTGCAGTAATATTGCCTTGTTTATTCGTGGTATCTATTGTTGTAATCCAATCTACAGGACTGATATAGGCATTCTCTTTGAGCGCTGTTCTAAATTGAGCATAGAAATCTTCGCTTACCGGTTTTTCGCCACTCTTTTTTGTAACAACCGGAAAACTCCATTGCACATCTGCATGCTGCAAAGTGCTAATTCTATAGCAATTACCGCATTCGCCACAGCTATCGCCTTCGCTTGGATTTTCGCACATCAACAATTGCACGGCAGCCCAAGCCATAGGCAAAACGCCACTACCTGCATGGCCACTTATCATAATGGCATGCGGCAAACGACCTTGCTGCAAAAGCATATTAAATTGCTGCTTGGCGCGCATTTGACCGATAACGTTTTGGAATTGCATGCGGCGCAAAAGTATAGTAGAAAGGGCACAAGGACAGCGAGAATTATGCACCTTTATGCCCTAACAAGTAAACCGTAGGAACTAGCATTTTACACAAGCAATTATAAACATCAATTAAAAGGCTATTGTTCCACTTTGCTATATTTACAATTAACTTGTCTACTTAAAGCACATCGTATAATCCCCAATAATAAAACCAATAAATGAGCACGAGATAAGTTAAGTTATTAGTTGTCAACAAGCATTTTGAAAAGGCTGACCAATCGCGCGATTTTAATATTTTAAGGTTTACAATGCAAAGAGGAACTATTGACAGCAAAACGAGAAATGGAGTAAAAGCTACTACATTTTGTATGGTAAATTTGTAGTCCTTATAAGGTGCTTGGTCATAGAAAATGCCTACATGCGTAAATAAAGAATACATGTAAAATGCCATTATTACGCCCATGGAAGTAAGCAATAGTTTTAAGTTGGCATTTCCAGACCTCACTTTTGTTGTAATTAAATTAAGTAAAAAAAACAGAGCAGTAAAAGCAAAAAAAACTCCGCAGCACAAAAATAATAAGTTCAAAATTTTTGTCGTTACTGGTGTTTTATAGGATAGGAGTTTTTGAAATTCTTTATTAGGAGGAAATAATTTTGGAATCTCAAAAAAGTGATCGCCTTTGGCAAGTTCCTCATTTAAAGAGCATTGGACTGCATGTGTATAATCGTGATAGAAATACATCGTAATAAGTCCATCAGCTAGGTTCCAATTTGAAGACAATAAAGTTCCATCCCCTATTTTTTTGCGACAAACGTGCATTGTATCTGACATTAACTTACAAAATTCTACACTTGTATCTACTCTGCTGTTTAGAAGTTCGACTCCTCTGCGATAACGGTTCAATTTATTAGCATAAGTAGCGTCTGTAACTGAAGGGCAAAAATTTGATAGCACATACGTTGCGTCATTGCCTGTGGCCATGGAATATGGTTCAACTATTAAATACTTCCCTGATTTTTCAATATAGATAAATACATCAAGCGGAAAGAAACTTTGATCGTATTGACTAATATAATTTTGCACTTCCGAAATCGTCTTGCATGTGTGTAAAATGTCCTTCAAATAACTGCATTCATTTGGTATTATTTTTCTTTTGCCCATGTCCACAAATTTTTCGTGTGGTGTTGGAGCCGCCAAACGAGAGAAACAAAGCCCTGCTTGGTTCATGCCAGATTGTGGTGCAAAGCCATGTGGCCCACTAATTCTGCCTCCTGAAAATACTGCACCATAAGTGCCAGGCTTCACTGCGTTCTCAAACCAAATTCTCGGTGAAAGGTAATAGGCATCAAAGTTAGTACCAACAACAGTTTTCTCGCCAACTGTGACCTTGTACATACTACAACAGTATCCGTTTGCAGAAGTAAACAACGATAGAAAAACTATCAGTATTCGATTTATTAGTGCTCTATCTACCATTATTCCTGCCTTTGAATTAGATGTAACGGATTTCTGCGCTTAAAATTGCTTGGCTCCGAGAATACTAGCAAGGTAATGCTTACTGTTGTCGGTACTACTATTAGTTATCAGTACCTTTGCCTTATGCGATTCATACTGCTGACCCTTTGCAACATATTGCTCTTTGTAGGCATGCTTAACGCTCAAGACTTTCAACACCAAGTCAAGTTAAATCTTTCTTCTTTGCCGCTTGGCATCGTAAGCATGGCATACGAGCATCCCATTAAGAATGGCAAAAGCTCTTGGCAAATTGGCGCACGATGGATGCCATCAAGGCAACTGCCATTGCAGAACTTAACTGGCACTGTCCTACGCGGCATCAATTTAAATGACGATATACAAGTTGGCAAAACGGCCGTCGGCGGATTTGGTCTTAATGCACAAATACGTTGGTATTTAGGAAAATTCAAAACAAAAGGCCTTTACGTAAGTCCAATTATTGTGCACAACAACTACGCCTTAGGTGTGCCAATCGAACTAAATCTTGATAGTAGCAATACAAATCTTGGCATTTTGTTTACTGGGCGTTACAAGGACCTTAGTGGCGGCGTACAAGTGGGCTATCAATTTCATGTGCGCCAGCGTATATCGGTAGACTTACTTTTTGCGGGACTTACAGTAGGCGGTGCAAAATATAGTTTGCGTGCCCAAAGCCCTGACCTTGTACTGTCTGCTCAAGAATTACTGGAAGCTGAGCTTAAGCTCAACGAATTTGGCGAAACTTTACTCAACGGCGCAATTAGCCAGGTGACCAATAATGGAGTAAGTTTTAGTGCGGCAGGTACCACAGTAGGTTGGCGCACAGGCTTGGCCATAGGCTACAGGTTCTAGCCTGATTTATTTTGCTTGCCTAGAATTTGGCTGCAATTGCCTAAACCATGTATATTTGAAGCATGAAGCAACTACGTTTTGCAACTATTATTGTTACAATGATGCTGTGTGCGCAATCTATTAGTGCGCAAGGCTTATTTAATTGGAGCAACAAATACACCGACTTAAACATTGGTCGTCCAAACGTTATTAAGGTGAATTTACAGAGTTTGTACTACAAAACACTGTCCTTAAGCTGGGAGCGTTTGCAGCAGCAACGCAAAAGCTATAGCTTGGGCTTACGTTGGCGCTTACCGAGCCGTTTGCCAATGGCAGATAGAATTGAAGATGCTTTTTCTAACCTAGACCCAAATATTGGCGCAGGTGGTCCGATCTCTTTCTTTACGCGTGGCCGTTTAGGCGGTTGGGCTTTTACGGCAGACCGTCGTTGGTATTTAGGGCATCCTGCACGTACTAGTGCTGGCAAAGGCGTGTATATTTCGCCATTCTTCAGAGCAGAAACTTGGGGCTTTAAGACTAGCCTTGGCGGTACATTTAATAGCGATGGCCGTTCTTACAATATCAATTTCAGAGGCCGCATGAGCAGTGTTGGCGCTGGTCTTACTATTGGCTACCAGTTTAAAATTGGCGAAAGTTGGACGCTAGATTGGGGCATCGTTAGTGGCTACTATAAGTATAATATGATGGGCTTCAAAGCAAAAAGCTACGATTTTGGCTTTAGCAATGCCGATATTACACAGGTAACGGATGTAATCAATGCACTGAAGAACGATATCATTAAGTTTGATGCAAGTATTTCTAATACTGAAATTGCTTTCAACACAGCTTTCCCTATGCCGGCAGTAAGACCATTTTTGATGCTTGGCTATCGTTTCCACGACCGTACTTATTATGGTTGGGACAGAAAGGCTTCGCTACGCAATTGGTAGTTTTCATTTAAACGACATTAGCCAATTCCTTGTATGGAAGGCTATGCTAATCTTTTTCTTTTTGCTTTACTAGGCATTGGTGTTTTTGCATTATTGGCAAGAAAACTGAGGGGCTGTGCTGTTATTTTAATACTAGCAGTGTTGACTTTATTTTTTGTTGTGCCATATGTGTCGTTTTGGCGATTTGTGCAAAATAGTGAAGGGACCTATAAAGCGATAAATGGCAATTACATCATCATAGAAGGAGACACATTTATTCAAAAAAACAAAGAAGGCACGGTTATCAACAAAGGTGATGTTACATACTCCAATATTGACAATTACTCTTTTGATTTTAATCCAGAATGTAACTGCGCCAGCACTGAAGTAGGCAAAATTGTATGTGGGAATATCACGTACTTTAAGGAATAAAAAAATCCTTAGAATTTCATACCAAGCGTGCAAGTCTACTGTTTTACAACACTATACGCAAGTTCGCCAATGCGCACTACGTAGCATTGTATCGGCAGCTTACTCACGTCTATCTGTTGCCCTTGCTGTACTTGCTGCGATTGCATTAGCACGCCAGTTGTGGTAAAAATACGCAGCAATCCTGCGCGTGGCGCTACAATGTAATTAGTACATGGATTAGGATAAAGCTTTGTGCTATTTCCTGCCACCTCTGTATTTGAGGCTACCAAACAACTACTTTCTTTTACTACATCAGTGGCATTATTGTATGCAGTACTAAATGTGCTAAAACTAGGCACATCATTTTGCAAATAGTGCTTTAAGAATGGGCGCAAATGACGTAAGACCTTGCTCAATTGCTGTTCACGTGTAACAGGACTAGTAGGGCATCCTATTTGACCAGCGCTGCAGGTTAGGTTGAGGTCGTTAAATTGGCAATGCAAGCCATCGTTAATATTGATAAACCAACGGCATGTGATTTCATTAATACTATCGTAGATAAGCTTGGCATGCGTAGCAGGCGGCGCCACACAATCGTTACCGCCAGCAAAAACTAATGTTGGCACTTGCACAGACTTTGCGCCTGTACTTGCACTGTTATTGCTAGTTTGCGCAGCTGCAAAATTAAACAAACATGCTATGGCTACATTGCCTGCACCAGCAATAAAACTAGCTCCTCCGCCCATACTGTGCCCACCTATTGCAGCTTTTCCGCTTAGATTATTAAAAAAGATACTCGTGTTAACTGAGTTGAGTGCTACTAGCTTGCTTGCCACTTGTTTCAGGTCTTCTCCAAAGTCAATATGGTTCGGCGTAATACCACCTTCTGTGCGCGGTAATGCTACAACATAGCCTTCGCGGACAAGGCTATCCCAAAGCCAACTGTAGCTATCCCAGCCCATTAAAAATCCGTGGCCAAACACAATTACAGGTGCAGCATTGCCACCAACTTTTACCATTGGCACGTCCACCCCAGCCGTCGCTGCATTGTAGTAGATTTCTGTTTGCATTTGACGGCCAGGACCACCGCCGCTGCCAAAGCCGCCAGTGCGGGCAGCGTCGTTAAATGTTACGGTGGTATGTCCTACTTGTTGGCCAAAAATTGTGGCACTCAATAGGCAACAAAGTAGTGTAAACAGCAAACGATTCATCATAACTAATGCAATTTAAGCCATACAAATCAGCAAGCCAAGTAAATCAGGTATCTACACCAACGTCTTGGTCAAAAAAAACGTCTACTTTGATGTAAAACCGACTATAGAACTCAACAAATTACTTATATTTACAATCAGAATTGCCATGATGACCTCAATACGATATTTTAGCTTAGTGGCCGTGCTATTAGCGCCTTTCATGGTGCACGCACAAACGGCTTTTGAATTTGTTGAAAATAAAGGACAATGGGATGGCCCATTTGACTATAAAAGTACAAATGGCTACAGCGATGTGTACTTGCGTAAAGATGGCGTAACCTTTGTATTGAAGGATAAAAACAATCGCGAGAGTGTAGACGAGTTTAGACATGGCCATACAACTGTGGCACCAGTTCTAAAGTATCATGCATACACGATGAACTTTGTAGGCGGCAATACAAATGTGCAGCTGCAAGGTCAGAAGCCACAAAAGCATTACTACAATTATTTTTTAGGCAGCGACCAAAGCAAATGGGCTACAAAATGCCACCCTTATTTAGCCGTTACTTACACAGAAATCTATCCGAATATTGATGCCCGTTTCTATAATGATGGCGACCTTTTGAAGTATGACATTATTGTGCATGCAGGTGGCGATGCCAAACAAGTGCAAATGGCATACGATGGCGTGGACAATATCGCTGTAAATAAAGGCAAACTTACCATCCAAACTAGTTTGGGTACTATGGCAGAGCTTGAGCCTTATGCCTACCAATACATCAACAACGAAAAAGTGGAAGTGGCATGTGCCTATGAACTACATGGTAAAACAGTAAAATACAAGCTTGGTAAAAATTACGATAAAGCTTACGAGCTTATCATAGATCCTACTTTGGTGTTCTGTACCTTTACAGGTAGCACTGCAGACAACTGGGGTTATACTGCAACACCAGGTGCTGGCGGCGAGTTTTATGCTGGTGGTATTGCTGCAGGTGTTGGTTATCCTGCAAGTGTAGGCGCATTTCAAACTACATATGGCGGTGGCGGCGTGAGCGGCAATGGTTACGCCTGCGATGCTGCAATTAGCAAATTCAATACTACGGGCACCACACTTTTGTGGGCAAGTTATATTGGCGGTAGTAACAACGACCAACCGCACAGTATTATCGAAGCTGCAAATGGCGAGCTAGTTGTAATGGGTCGTACCTATTCTACAAACTTCCCTACAAGTACTGGCTGTTATGATAATAGCAACGGCGGTGGTGCAGATATTTTTGTTTGCAGATTTAATGCCTCTGGCGCTGCGCTTGTTGGCAGTACTTATATTGGCGGCAGCAGTGATGATTGCGTAAACTACGATGCGGGCTATACAACTTTTAATGACCTTAAATTTTTCTATGGCGATGATAGTCGTAGCGAAGTTATTTTAGACAATGCTGGTAATATCCTTGTAGCAAACAATACAAAAAGTAGCAACTTCCCAACAACGACTGGCGCTTATCAAACAAGTTTACAAGGAGGTCAGGATGGTGTGTTTATTAAACTAAACCCAAGCCTTACAAGTTTGATTTACTCAACTTATCTTGGTGGTAGTGGCGAAGATTGTGCCAATGTTTTGCACATCAATAAAGCAAATCCAAATTCCTTGTTTATTGGCGGAGGTACCAAGAGTAGCAATTTCCCGACAACGGGAACACCATTGCACGGTACATTTCAAGGTGGTACAACAGATGGCTTTTTAATGAAGTTTAATCTTGGCACAAATACGATGCAAGCAAGTACGTACATTGGCACTAGTGCTTATGACCAAGTATTTGGTATACAAGACGACAATAGTGGCGCTATCTATATCATGGGACAAACAATGGGCTCATTTCCTGTAAGTGCTGGCGTGTACAGCAATACAGGAGGACGTCACTTTGTGCAATTGCTTGATAGCAATTTAAGTTCTAGTTTATTATCAACGCGCTTTGGTACCAACTCTCCGTTAGAACCAAACTTAAGTCTTAATGCATTTCTTGTAGACACTTGCGGCAACGTTTACATCAGTGGCTGGGGCGATGGTGGCGGTGGCGCAACTTCTACCTCAGGCACAAGCGGTCTGCCTACAACTACCAATGCTTTGCAATCAAGTACCGATGGTGGCGATTTTTACTTTATTGTATTTACACCTAACCTTGCTAGCTTGCTTTACGCTTCATTTTATGGACAAAACGGCGTGGGTCTTAATGGCCTCGGTGCAGAGCACGTAGATGGGGGTACAAGTAGGTTTGATAAAGATGGTGTGATCTACCAAGCTATTTGTGGTAACTGTGGGCAAGGTGTTACATTCCCAACAACTGCAGGCGCATATGCCACTACAAATCCAAGTAACAACTGTAACCTTGCAGCACTTAAAATTGCATTTGAATTTCAAAGCCCAAGCGCAGTAGCTGCAGCGAGTCCATTTGCTACAGGTTGTGCTCCACTTACTGTAAACTTTACAAACAACAGTACTAATGCATTGAGTTATCAGTGGGATTTTGACAACGGACAAACGAGCACAGCTGTATCTCCAACTACTACCTATACACAACCTGGCACTTACAATGTGCAGTTAATTGCAACTAACCCAAATGCATGTACCATTACAGGCAGTGCGGATACAACCTACCTTACTATCATTGTAAAGGCTGACACAATGAAAGCAGACTTTAATTTAGCGAAATTAGATTCTTGTGTCACCTTCACGCTAGGTGTAACTAATACAAGCTCATTCTTTGGCGGTTCTTTTGGCCCAAGTACGTCTTGGTTATGGAATTGGGGCGATGGCAATACAAGCACCTCACAAAACCCTGGCACACATACTTACAGCGCTTTAGGCACTTACGTGGTAACACTTACTATCACTGATACGAATGCTTGTAATGGCCCTGTAACATTAAGTAAAACAGTAACCTTCATCAACAACTATATCGCTGGTGATTTTGCCATACCGGATACTGGTTGTGCACCTTTTCCTGTTGCTTTTAGCCCAAGCACAAGTGGCATTATTACTGGCTTTAATTGGTATTTTGGCGATGGCGGCACGAGCACAAACAACAGTCCGAATCATACATATAGCACATATGGTGCTTTTACAGCGATGTTGGTTGTAAGTAATCCAAATAGTTGTAACAAGTTTGATACTGCCTACCAAACAGTATTTGTAAGTGGTGATATCGCTGCAAACTTTAGCTACGTAAAGCAAGATACTTGCGAGCCCTATATCATTGGTGTAACTAATCTAAGCGTTACTAATCCAGCTTTTAGTAATGCAAACAACTGGACGACCTATACTTGGAATTGGGGCGACAATAGTGCTAATTACGTAGGACAAAATCCTCTCTCGCATACCTATGTTGCTCCTGGTACATATACGATTACATTAACAATGACTGATAGCACAAGTTGCAATAGTCCGGAGACATTCCAACAAGTTGTAACGTTTGTAGATAATAATGTGAGCGCAATTTTTGATTTGCCGGACACTGTTTGTCATCCTTATATCCACGTCTTTACAAATGGCAGTAGTAATGTCACTAACTACAATTGGTATTTTGGCGACGATGGAAGCAGTAGCAGCAACCCTGCACCAACGCATACATTCAATACGCTTGGCACTTTTACAGTGACCTTGTTAGGTACTAATTTGACGACTTGCAATATTGCAGATAGTGCACAGCAAGTGATTACTGTGGTTGAAAGTCCAGTGGCAGATTTCACATATCAGCCTTTCCCGCCACTGCCAAATAAGCCAGTATTTTTTACAAACAAAAGTGTAGGCGCTGTAAGTTATGTATGGGATTTTGGCGATGGCACCGGTAGTACAGAAGTAAATCCTGTGCATCTTTATAATAAAAGCATGGAAACACAAGTATGTTTAACTGCAACCAATAGCTATGGCTGTAGCAATAAACGTTGCTTGCCTATTAGTCCGCGTGTCACTAACGTGGTTGACGTACCTACAGGCTTCACTCCAAATGGCGATGGCACCAACGATCTTGTAATGGTAAAAGGCTATGGCATCCAAGAAATGGTATTTAGAATCTTTAACCGATGGGGCGAATTGGTATTTGAAGCCACTAAGCCAGATGTTGGCTGGGATGGCGTGTATAAAGGCAAGCCGCAAGAAATGGATGCTTTTGCCTATACGCTACAAGTAACATTTACAGATGGCACCCTCACAAGTAAAAAAGGAAACATAACTTTAATTAGATAAACCAACTCAAAGTAAGATGATGAAGAAGTTATTTTTAGTGAGCATAGCAGTTTTGAGTGTGCAGTTGTTACAAGCACAAGGTTTACACTTTTCGCAATTTTATAATGCGCCGCTATTGCTTAATCCTGCCAATAGTGGCTTGCTACCTGACGACGATTATCGCATAGGCACACAGTATCGTACACAGTTTAGCACCGTACCAGTGCCTTATCGTACTAATAATGTTTATGGCGATTTTGGCATTAACCGAAATAAAAACGAAAACGGTTGGCTAGGTGTTGGCTTTGGCCTTTGGGACGATAAAGCAGGCGATGGTAATTTACGTCTAACTAAAACGCAGTTATCGCTTGCCTACCATGTAATCACCAACGACTATAGCATGTGGAGTGTTGGTCTAGGCGGTGCTTATGTAACGCGCAGCATCAACTTCAGTAATCTCACCTTCTTAAACCAATGGGACGAGTTTAGCTTCAACAATGATTTGCCTAATCAAGAAAATGTACGTGTTGGCAATGTTAGCTATATTGACGCTAATGTAGGTGCTAAATACCTTTATGGCAAAGACGATAGATTTAATATTACAGTAGCTGGCAGTGTATTGCACGTGAATCAACCACGCGAATCGTTTTTAGTTGGTGGCACGAACCGTTTAGGTATGCGCCCAGTACTAAATGTAGAAGCAAACTTTAAGAGTGGCGAGAACCTCATCTTTTCTCCTAGTGTTTACTACACAAGCCAAAAGAGAGCAAGCGAACTACTTTTCGGCACAATGACAACGACAAACCTTAGCAGAAAGCGTTATATGAACAATGACCGTAACGAGTTGCTCATTGGTGCCTACCACCGCTTAAGTGATGCATTGATAGTCGCTGGCGGCTACAATTTCAACAATTTTAGATTCATGTGTAGTTACGACTACACCATCAGCAAATTGGCTAGTGCCAATAGCGGCTATGGTGCGCTAGAATTTAGTTTAGGCTATGTTGCGCGTTATGGTAGATCGGCTTCGGATAGGCGTACCTACGGCTGCCCTCGCTTCTAGTTTCAGAAGTTTATTGCAGCACTTTTTTATAAGTGATTGTAAGCTAATATTCTCATTTTTGCTGCGACAAGTTTTGTGCTTAAAATAATATTTTGCAAGTCAGTACAGCCTTTATCTTTGTTGCCTAATTTCTAAATCAAACAGAGTTAGGACGGAGAACATGGGTGTTTTAAAAGCCTTGTTTTTAGCCTTGCACTAAACAAAACATTTTTAAACGTGTCGCACGGTAATTTAGATCTCAAAAAAGTAAGCGCTGCTGGCTTACTCATTGCCCTTGGTATTATTTATGGAGATATTGGCACCTCGCCCCTCTATACCATGAATGCTATTATACACCACCGCGTTGTAACCGAAGATCTTATTCTTGGTGCATTAAGTTGTATACTATGGACGATTACACTACAAACAACCCTTAAATACGTTTGGTTGGTACTTAAAGCCGATAATCGTGGAGAAGGTGGAACCTTTTCGCTGTATGCATTGGTAAAACGCAGACGTAAGTGGCTTGTTATTCCTGCAATGATTGGCGGAGCGGCTTTATTAGCCGATGGTATTATTACGCCACCTATTTCTATAACCTCAGCTATAGAGGGATTGCGCGAGTTGCCCACATTTAGTGGCATGGCACAAGGCACAATTGTAATTATCGTAATTATCATTATTGCACTTTTCTTCTTCATGCAGCAATTTGGCACACAAAGTATTGGTAAAGCTTTTGGACCAATTATGGCCATTTGGTTTACCATGCTAGGCATACTTGGCATTACAAATATTGGCGACGATCTGTCTGTGCTAAAAGCATTTAATCCTTACTATGCCATTAAACTACTTACAGACCAGCCACAAGGTTTTTGGTTGCTAGGTGCAGTATTTTTATGTACGACGGGGGTGGAAGCACTATACTCCGACATGGGCCATTGTGGTCGTCCAAACATTAGAGCAAGCTGGGGCTATGTAAAACTGTGTTTGCTACTAAACTATTTTGGACAAGGTGCACATTTACTAGCTACACGCAAGGGCATTGAACTTAGCGACGCCAATATCAAATCTCTAGGCATTAATGCATTCTATGATTTGATGCCTCAATGGTGGGTGGTGCCAGGTGTAATTGTTGCAACCTGCGCTACAATTATTGCGAGCCAAGCCATGGTTAGTGGAACATTTACCTTGATTAATGAGGCTATGCGCCTCAACTTATGGCCAAAGCTTAAGATCAATTTCCCTACAAACCTTCGTGGGCAGATATTTATACCGGCGATAAATAATATTATGTTTGTGGGTTGTACGTTAGTTGTATTGTATTTTCAAAGCGCTAGCAAGATGGAAGCTGCCTATGGCCTTAGTATCATTACTACCATCTTAATGACGACGATACTCTTTGCTAACTTCTTGGTATTACGCCGCACAAATAAGATGCTTATCTACTTGTTTTTGGCAGTTTATTTGCCAATTGAACTTAGCTTCTTTGCAGCAAATATTAAGAAATTCCCCGAAGGTGGTTATGCAACCTTTATTCTTGCGGGTGTAGTGTTTAGCGTAATGTATACATGGTATAGAAGCCGCAAAATCAAAAACAGCTTTGTAGAGTTTGTGCCGCTTAAGCAATACTTGCCAATGTTGCAAGAACTAAGTAGTGATACAAGTATAGGCAAATTTGCAACTCACCTTGTTTACTTGACAAGCGCCAATAATCCACGTGAAATTGAGCGTACAATTATGTATAGCATACTCAATAAAAAGCCAAAGCGCGCAGACATTTATTGGTTCATACATGTGCACGTTGTCGACGAGCCATATAAAATGGAGTACAGTGTGGATACAATTATACCAAACGAGATAATTCGTATTGAGTTTCGCCTTGGTTTCCGTGTAGAACAACGCATTAATTTAATGTTCAGAAAAGTGGTTGACGATCTTGTGAAGAACAAAGAAGTAAATATTACTAGCCGTTACGACTCACTACAACGTTTCAAAATTGCTGGTGATTGGCAGTTTGTAGTCATGGAGAAATTCCTTAGCCATGACAATGACTTGCCTGTGTTAGATCGCGTGGTAATGAATATTTACTTCTGGCTTAAGAAGTTTAGCTTAAGTGAAGAAAAAGGCTTTGGTCTAGATAGCAGCTATGTAACGATGGAAAAGTATCCGCTTGTTGTAAAACCAGCAACCAACTTTACGCTAACAAGGGTGGAGTCGCATTAATTGCCGCGACTAGCTCTTAGCCAAAGTAGTGGATATATGCCATAAAATTTTATTTATGTTGCATACAAATCGATTAACTTTACGCATAATGAGTACAGTAATACGCATAATTGTCCTGTGCTTCTTTTTCTTACCATGTGCTGGGCAAAGCGACATGCATCTTCGGTTTTTTAAAGCCTGCGATAGTATAGAGCGATATGTAGATGCCACATTTGCCAATTACGAAATAGGCACCAGGGCTAAGATGAAATCTGCCTTACAAAAGAATAGTGCACGCGATTATGCAAAAGCACAAGCAGACAACTATTTACAAATACCTTATGCAGTACTACCAACGATGCCAAGTACACGCACAGAAGCAAAATTGGCTAGTGCCTATAATATTGTAGCCTACCCTTTTGACATCACCGTGCTTAGCAATGAGCGCACAATCATGTACGATAGCGCCATGCTAAAGCTTATACTCGCTCAGTATAGTGCTGCCATTTTTGACGAGCCGGCTCCACCGCCTCCACCAGCCAAAGGCAAGGCCAAGTCAGGCACAAAAGCAAAAGCCACTACTACAAGTACTACAGCGCCGAAAACGATCGACACAAAACCTGATGCTAAACTAAAGCCGGTAGAAGTTGTGCCAGTTCCTGAGGGAGAAATATCCTTACCACAAATGAATCGCATAGTGGATATACAACCGTATTTGCGCAGAAAATTTGCACTTGATAGTACAAAAGTTACTGAAGGCGATTTTGCTATCTTATATTTTAATGCAGCAGGCAAACTCACAAAGTGCATGCTAATAAGTGTAGATAAAATGGTGGATGACACACTTGTGCAAAGCGACTACCTCAAGAGCAAGCAAGTTTTCTTTGAAACACTTGCAAAGAAATTAGGATGGATTGGACCAAAGCTTAATGGAAAGTATCAAAACTGTACCATTGCACTTAGTTTGTACGATTACACGATGCGTGTCATGTAAAAAACTAAAGCCTACTTCAGAAATTAATCTGCAATTAAATAAACATCGTAACAGGATTCTGTAAATAATCCTTTAGTGTTTTTAAGAATGCAGCACCAACAGCACCATCAACTACTCGGTGATCGCAGCTGAGTGTTAGCTTCATTATAGTACGAACCACAACATTGCCATTCTCGTCAACAATCGGTGTTGGTACACTGCGGCCAACTGCTAAAATTGCAGCGTCTGGTGGGTTAATAATAGCAGTAAACTCATCTATGCCCATCATGCCAAGATTAGATATGGTAAATGTATTGCCAGTGAACTCTGGTGGCTGTAGCTTTTTATTTTTAGCTTTATCGTAAAGTTCATTTGCATCAGTTGCAATTTGTGCTAAACTCTTGCTGTCTGCAAATTTGATTACAGGTACAATTAATCCATCTGGAATTGCAACAGCGCTTCCAATATGTACATGATTGTATGTGCGAATTTTATTGCCCAACCAACTGCTATTGACAGCAGGATGTTTACGAAGGCTTAAAGCACAAGCTTTGATAAGCATATCATTGATGCTTATTTTAATTGGTTGCGCCTCGTTGATTTCTTTGCGCATGCCAATAAGTTTGTCCATTTCCACACTAATCGTCAAGTAGAAATGTGGTGCTGTAAACAAGCTATCACTTAAGCGCTGTGCAATAACACCACGCATCTGTGATACATCTGCATCTACATAAGATTCTACACCTGCAGTAAACGTAGGCACAGTTGAGGTCGCAGAGCTTTGTGCTGGTGCAGTTGCTGCAGGATTTGCAGTAAGTACATCTTTTGCAATGATGCGTCCACCATCACCGCTACCTGCTATGCTTGCAAGAGCAATACCCTTCTCAGCTGCTATGCGCTTAGCTAATGGGCTTGCAAATAGTCTTCCGTTAGTAGCTGCCGCCGCGGGTGCAGGCGATGCTGTGGTAGGTGCTGCAGATGCAGGAGTAGCAGGAGCGCTTGTTTGTGCAGGTGCTGCTGCGCTGGCTACAGTGCTTAATTGAGCTGCATAAGGTGCAATATCAAAACCTTTTGGACCAACTACGGCTAGTGTACCATTTACAGGAACACTACTGCCTGCTTCGGCACCTTTGTATAATAACGTGCCTTCGGCATAGCCGATTACTTCCATTGTAGCTTTGTCGGTTTCTACTTCAGCAATAACGTCGTCGCTTTTAATAACTTCGCCAATTTCAAAAAGCCAAGTAGCAATTTTACCTTCTTTCATGGTATCGCTAAGTAGTGGCATCGTTACCACTGTAAGTTCTTTTGGTAACTGTGCAGGTGCTCCCGTTGTAGGTGCTACTGCTTCAGCTACTGGCGCTGCACTTGCAGGTGCTGCTGTAGCGCTATTAATAAGTGTACTGATATCCTCTCCTTTCTTACCAACGATACAAATAATATCGTCTACCTTGGCTGCTTTGCCAGCCTCTACGCCAATATAAAGCAATTCGCCATCTGCATAGCCTATTACTTCCATCGTAGCCTTGTCGGTTTCTACTTCTGCAAGTACATCATCACCTTTTACTTGGTCACCCACATTCTTGAGCCACGCAGCAATTTTGCCCTCTTTCATCGTATCGCTTAGTAGCGGCATTCTTATTATTTCAGCCATTGTATAATTGCCTTCGTATTGTTCTAATTACAAGTGCGTAAAAGTACAAAAAAAGATGGTAATAGCAGGTCGCAGTATGCTTAATACCCTAGTCGCTATATCATTTAATGTAATTGCAAAAAAGAAGGCGCGCCAAAAGTTAGCTAGCATTCCCTTTGCTAAACCTCGCCTTTTCAGCCACATTGAATGCTGCTCTAGAAATAGTCGTTATGAAATGGTTATCAAAGGTTATGAAATTTATTTTTTAGAAGAATTGTATTTTGGCACGCTTTTGGCAATCCGCAGCCTGTAATAATTAAGAAGATGAAGAAAATTTTTACAGCGCTAGCTATTTTTTTAGCAACTGGCAGTGCATTTGCTCAGGACTTTCAAGGCTTAAATACCGGAAACTACGCGGGTGTTAATGGCTTACTCTTACAGCCGGCAAACGTTGCAGACAATCGTTATCGCTTTGACTTTAACCTTGCTAGCACAAATTTTGGATTTCAGAACAACTATCTAGGCTTCACAAGAAACTATTTTGTGCAGGAGCGTTTTTCGTTAAACGATTTCAAAAATTTCCAAGATTTTAGAGATAATGTATTGACAGCTAACCCGCTGCCTGCAGGCGAAAAAGGTTATTTCAATTTGCAGAATCGTGTCTTATTACCAGGTACGTTTATGATTACGGGCAAAAAAGGTGGCCTAGCTTTAACTTTACAAAGCCGTACTTCTTTTGCATTTAGCAACGTCGATGGTAATTTAATGAACCAAATATATAATGTTTGGGGCAATAGTTCTATTTACAATAATTCGTACAACAACGATGGATTGAACCTCAATGCTATGAATTGGTTTGAAGGCGGATTGACATATGGTCGCGTTCTTGTAAACAAGAACAAGCACTTCTTAAAGTTTGGTATCACAGGTAAATACCTTGGCGGTCTTAGTAGTGTTTACTTCAATGCCGACAAATTATCAGTGTCTGCCACAAACAAAGACAGTATGGCTGTTAATGCTAGCAACATCGCTTACGGACATAGCGCAACGAATGTTACAGGTCGTATAAACAGCAGTTGGCGCCCAGACGCTACTGGTTTTGGTGGCGATATTGGTTTTGTGTACGAGTTTCGTGGCAGAATCAACAGATACAAATTCCTTAAAGGTAGTGGCGATGAAACTGTTCAAACATTACGTCGCGATAAAAATAAATATACTTTTAAGGTGGGTGCGTCTTTGCTTGACGTTGGCCAGCTAGAGTTTACAAGTGTATTACCTGGTAGCAATCTCAACTATAATGGTATTCTTAATGTAGGCAACTTGGGCGTAAACAACGTTCAGGGATTTGATAGCCTAGTTGCTAAAAATGCAACATACACTGGTACAGCAAACCCAACTTATACTATTGCAATGCCAACAGCTTTAAGTGTGCAGTTTGACCTACACCTTATTAAAGGCTTTTACATCAATGCAATGACATATCGTCCGTTTACAATGCTAAACGAGAATGCAACCTTCCGCACATATACGCCAAATTTCTACGTTATAACGCCACGATTTGAAACACGTGCTTTAGGTTTATACGTGCCATTAACTAGCACAAGTATCAACAATATTAAGGATCGTAACTTTACAATTGGCACAACCTTACGTGTAGGCCCGCTATTTGTTGGAACTGCAAATTTGCCAACATTACTTAAGCGTGATAACATTAAGAGTGCTGACATACATGCAGGTCTTAAACTACCTATTGCTTATGGCAAGCCAAGTAAAGCAAGTAAGTGGTTAAAGAAAATTGCAAACGACGATGATAACGACAATACAACCATCAATAACGAGCGCACTGTTGTTGTAGAAGGCAACACTACAACAAATAATGGTGAAAGTACTGCGGCTTTGGCGGCAAGACTTGCTGCACTTGAAGAAGCGCTTGCTGAAAAAGAAGCACAGATTGAGCGTTTAGAGCGCCAAGTACTTGAGGCAGAAGAAGCAAATAGCAATCTTACAGACGCAGAAAAAGCAGCAAGAGCAGCAGTGCGCGCCGCTGAAGAGGCTGCAGAAGAAGCCGCAAATGGCGATGATAGTCCAGCAAAGGTTTACACAGAAAGACTAGAGATTATCAATGAAGAAAATTCGCAACCTGCAAACAACAACAAGCCTGTACAAATTACTATCAATAACTACGGTGCTGGAACTAGTGCAACGCAAAGCACTGACGGTGGTGCAGACCTTAATAACTTAAATGATCAAATTGAGTACTTACGTTATAAGTTAGATCAAAAAGAAAGATTACTTAAGTTACTAGAGGAGCAACAAAATGCTGTCCCAAATGGCGGCATTGAAAAAAAAAAGTAATTGATCTAAGGGAGGAATACCTCAATCCAATTAATTACCGCAGTGGCAAAGGTGCTACACCGCAGCTTGGCCTAAGTGAATTACGCAGTGAATTAGAAAAACTAAGCAAGCGCAACTTCGCGCTAAACGATCAAATACTAGACTTAATTGCAGAAAATAACCGCTTACGCAGAAATGTGGCAAGCGGTTCTGCTGCTTCTGCAAACTACGCATGGCTAGCAGAAGAATTGCAAACACTAATGACACTTGCACCTGCAAAACACTGGACTGATGGGCCGACTCGCGAAGGCTATAGCGGTATTGCTGCGCCTGCTGCTAAGCAAACTCCTCCAGTTTCAATAGCAAAGCCTGAGAGCAAAGCAACAACAGCAAGCAGCACAAGCAATGATGCCAATTGGCAAGTAGTGCGTCAATGGATGGAGCAACAACAGCAGCAACAACGTCAGCAATTTGAAGCAATGCAACTACAACTACGCGATATTCAGGCCAAACAACAAACTAGTGGTAGTACAACTAACTATCGTAGTGGCTATGATAGTATTATCATTAAGCAACAGAAGGCTGATATGCTAACACTGCAGGACGAATATGCAAAGCTGCGCAAAGAGATTGTAGCTATGCGTGCAGAAATGCGCAAGAATGCGCCTCAACAATCAAATCCAGCCAATGCAGTTGTAGCTGCTGCAACTGAAGTCCGTACAGAAGTACAAATCGTACGCGACACAATTTACATTGAGCGCCCAGTTATTACAGAAGTAGTGCGCGTTGTAAGAGATACCATTGTAAATACGGTTGAACGCACAGTTGAAAAAACAAATTATGTACCTAAAGTAGAAACAAAAGTAGAGTACGTGAAAGAAGAACTTTTCAACTTGCCACCAGATGTGATTTTGTTTGACATTGGTAAGCATGCAATTAAACCGCAATACAACTCACGCCTTAACTTCTATGCTACGCAACTCAAGCGTTTTCCGGAAGTAAATGTGCAACTCGTAGGCCATACAGATGCAACTGGCAATGCTGCAGCTAATAAAGCGCTAAGTGAGCGCCGTGCAAATGCTGTGAAGCAATATCTTATCGCTCGTGGTGTTGATGCAAGTCGTATTCAAGAGGCTGGAGAGGGCGCCGCAGCTCCTGCTGCCGACAATAATTCTTCAGTAAGCAAAAGCCAAAATCGCAGAGTAGAAATTAGCTTTGCTAGATAAGTATTTTCAAAATCATAAAAAGGTCGTATGTCACATGCGGCCTTTTTTTATGCACTACTGCTTTTACTTGCTAATTGCAGCTTCTATGCGTGCAAGAATATCGTCTATCTCGTTCATGGTACAAGTGCCAACAGACAGCCTAAACCAAGCGCTATCGCTACTTGCGCCAAAGCTTGTAAAGGGTACAAGCGCAACCTTTGCTTCGTTGAGAATGTGTTGCCACGTGTCTGCAGGTGTATTGATGTTTGGTTTACCTACTAAATCAAATTTTACTGTAAGATACATCGCCGCCTCTGGCACAATACTATCTACTGGCAAGCCCTTTGCCTTCATTGCCTGAAAGCCATTATGAAATGCAAAAAGTCTGTCGCTTAGTTGCTGCTTGAATTCGCCTAGATAGCTATCCACTGCTTCTGTTTGTACTAAATAATTGGCGGTTGCCTCTTGCTCAGCCATCGGTGCCCATGCGCCAATATGGCTCAAAATAGCTTTAACCTTGGCAATAACATTGGCTGGACCAACACTCCAACCTACCCTTACACCTGTAGCAGCGAAGGCTTTGCTAATGCCGTCCACAAACACAGTGTAGTCTTTCATGGCAGGGTTAAGGCTTACTGGATTTACATGTTTAGTGTCGCCATGCGTCAACACAAAATAAATCTGATCGTAAAGCACATACAACTTCTTTTCATCGCTACCGCGACGTTGGTTTTCTGCCACTACCATGTCGCAAATAGCACTTAAAGCCTCCTTTGTAAATGTAGTACCAGTTGGATTTAATGGGCTACACAAGGCTATTAATCGAGCATCTTTAATATGAGGCTCTAACTCTTGCGGCGTTGGCATAAAGTTATTCTGGGGTGTGGTTTCTATCAATACATGTTCGCCGCTATTGAAATGCGTATAATGGTTGTTGTTCCAGCTAGGCACTGGATAAACTACTTTATCGCCAGCATCCACCAAGGTTCTGAAAATACTATAAATCAATGGGCGACCACCACTTGCAATTTGAATTTCGCTTACGTCGTAACTAAGTCCCAGCAAGCGCTCGTAGTAAGCTGCAACTGCTTTGCGCAATTTCAATACACCATCACCGGCCGGGTAGTTTGTAAACTTATTTCTATATGCATTTACAATTTCGTCTTCTAAGGCTTGTGGAATAGGAAATACTTGAGGTTTGAAGTCGCCTATCGTAAGGTTGGTAATGGCTTCTCCAGCGGCAATACGCACGTTGATTTCGTTACCTAAGCGAACTATTTCGCTTCCAATTAGTGTTTCTGCAATTTGCGACAGCTTACTCATAGTGATAGGTGTATTAAATTCTATTGCACCAAATTAAAGAAATTTTGGGCAAAATGCAAAGGGCAATCGCTCCTGTACATCTTGCAGCCTACGATTCGTGACTGAACTACAATCAAATGATCAGGCAAAAGCAGTAAAGTGCCCATCTGGCAGTGTTGCCAACTCACAAATTGGTAGGTTTTGCTATGCTATAAATCGTTGAGGTCTCAATTCATTGCAAAAAAAATGCTGGACAATCCGCCCAGCATTTTTAATAATTGTTCTTAATATACCTATCTTACTTTAGGAGCAGCAGGTGATGGTGCTGGTGCTTTTGGTGCTGTGCCAGGCGCTGCTTTTGGCGCACTAGGTGCATCTGTAATGTTTAGATACTTCTTTAGCAATGGCATCAAGTTGTCGGCATCTGGTGCAACAAGTAAAGTGCCATTACCACTATCTAATACGTACGCATAACCAGCTTGTGCAGCTACTGCTTTAATGGCAGCATCAGCTTTTGTAAGAATTGGCTCATACAACGCCTCACGCTTTGCAGCAACTTCTTGTTGTGCCTTTTCTGAAGCTTCTTGCATACGTGTATCTAAATCTTGCAATTCTTTCATACGCGCTTCTTTTACCACTTCACTAACTGTACCAGCAGCTACATCTTTTTGCAAAGCCTCGTACTTCGTCTGAAGGTCAGTTTGCATTTTTTGCAATTTGTCCTCTAAGGTCTTTACATAAGCTTGTAACTCTGCATCAGCCTTTTTAGTGTCAGGCATAATACTAATTAACTCAGCTGCATTGATGTGGCCAACTTTGCTTTGCGCCAATGCTGTACCAAAACTTGCTAGTATTAAGCTGAGGGCTATTAATAATTTCTTCATTTGTGCTCTTTTTTATTTCTTTTAATTGTGTGCAAATATACCCTTGCACCTTGTGGAATTTGGTTACTTTTTGTTAATATTCCTTAGCTTAGTGTAGGAAAAACGTCATATTTAACGCAAAACTATTTGCGCGGTGCAGGATTGGTAACGCCCAACTCTTTTAGCACTTCTAGGCTTTTATCCAATTTAGGATCATTGTAGAATACTGTAATGCCAGCACTTTTGTCTAAAATAAAATCCCAGCCTTTGGCCACGGCCATTTTTTGAATTGCAGTGTACACTTTGTCTTGTACTGGCTTTACTAGCTCTTGACGCTTCTTAAACAAGTCGCCTTCTTGGCCAAAACGCTTACGTTGTAGTTCTTTGGCTTGCTTTTCTTTTTCAATAATATCGCTTTGACGGCGCTGTTGCATATCTTCTGTTAGCATTACTTGCTCTGCTTGATAAGCACGGTACAAACGGTCGATTTCTGCAAAACGCGCATCAATCTCTTGCTGCCACTGTACACTTATTTCATCTAAGCGCTTTTGAGCTTCTGCATATTCTGGCAAGTTCTCTAATATGTAACGGCTGTCAATAATTGCATACTTCTGTGTTTGGGCACTTGCTGCGGTAAAACCTAGTAACATTACAAGTGCGATAATAATCTTCTTCATAATTCTTAAAGTGTTTTTATGTGTTCTGTAATAGTAGTCCAAAAGCCTGCCATTGTGCCAAAAAGCTTCTAGTATTTTTTAACTAGTCAAAATTACTAATCTGGTTCCACACCAAGCATAAATGTTACGTTAGTATTCTTAAATGGCTTATCAGGGTTTAATTTATTAGGGTCTTGACCATTTGGCGTACTGTCAAAACGCATACCATAGTCTAAGCCAAGCATACCAAACATTGGTAGAAATACACGTATACCTACACCAGCATCGCGGTTAAGCTTAAACGGATTGAAACTACGATAGTTAGACCAAGCATTGGCAGCATCAAAAAATGCTAGGCCATAAATAGTACTACTTGGATTAAGCGAAAACGGATAGCGTGCTTCAACAGTGTACTTATTAAAAATTACCATGTTGTCGGCATATACTTGATAACCGCGTTGGCTAATAATATCCTTACCAAAAATAGTAAAGCCCTGCAAACCATTACCACCTAACTGAAAACGCTCAAATGGTGTGTTGATGTCTTTGTTGTAGTTGCCCACATAACCATGCTTTACAGCAACACGAACAACTAAGTCGCCGCGTACTTTATGGAACCACTCTGCGTTAAAACGATACTTGTGATACTCAATCCACTTATACTTTTGTTGTGGCGTTAGATCGTTATTGTTTTCTCTGAAGCTACTGTATGGTGGTGTAAAGCTTGCAGTTAAACTAATATTACTACCGCTTCTTGGATAAAGTGGCGCATCAATACTATAACGGCTCAAGCTAAAACGACCGAAGACGTTGTTTGCAACACCATCCGTAAATAAACTTGCTGCTGCTGTATAGTTCTTTAGTTTGTAGTACTGATAGTTTAAACCATAACTAAATACCCAGTTGTTATCAGGCCACTTTAAGTTTTTAAGAATGCTTGCACTTGCACCTAAAGTTGTCATATTGCTTTCTACCGTATTAGCTGCTTGGTAAGCACTACCACCAAAGAAAGTGCGATAGAAGTTAAGCTGCAATGCATGCGGTTTTTTACCACCTAACCATGGCTCTGTAAAACCAGCTGTGATACTATTGTACCACTTACCATTGGCTTGGCCACGAATATTTACTTTCTGTCCGTCGCCTGTTGGTAAAGGCTGCCAGCTACTTTTCTTTAGAATATTCTTTGTACTGAAGTTATTAAAGCCAATACCTAAAGTACCGGTTATACCCAAGCCCTGTCCACCAAAACCGGCTTGTAGTTCTAGCTGATCATTGCTTTTTTCTACTAAAGTAAATTCAATGTCTACCGTACCGTCAGGCTTTGGCTTTGGCACCATGCCAATTTTTTCTTGATCAAAAAAGCCAAGATTTGCAATTTGACGTTGGCTCATAATCAAATCAGAACGGCTAAACTTGTTGCCTGGCAAGCAACGCAACTCCCTACGAATAACATGCTCGTGCGTTTTATCGTTACCAAGAATGATAATATTGCCAATAATAGCTTGCTGCCCTTCTGTGATACGAATTTCGTAGTTAATCGTATCTTTTACAATACTATACTCCTGTGGTTCGATATTGAAGTACAAGTAGCCATCGTCCATGTACAAGCTTGTAATATCTTCTCCACCTTCTGCACTTGGGATACGACCTAAACGACGATCAAGCAATTCTTGATTAAACAAATCGCCGCGTTTAATGCCTAAAATAAGATGCAAGAAACTATCTGTGTATTTTGTATTACCACGAAAAGCGATATCGCCAAAATAGTATTTTCGACCTTCCTCTACCCTAATTGTTACATTAAGGTTGCCTTCGCCATTTTGAAAAACACTATCTGATACGATGGTCGCATCGCGATGACCAAGCGAATTGTAGTATTCAACGACACGTTCTTTATCATCCATGAACTTTGCTTTATTAAACTTACTAGCAGTAACGAAGTTATAGCGAATGTAAGGATCTATATAAGCCAAGGTTTTTGTTAAGCTTAGGAAGCCCTGGCCTTTGGCGTATTGCTTAAACTCGTTAGCAACACTAAAGTTGGTGTCGTTAGAAACAGGGTGCAAGCTGATGCGTGCCATTTCTTTACTGCCTTTCATGCGCGACTTTATTTTCATATAGTCGGCATTCTCGTTGCCTAGCACTTGCACTTGCTCGATTTTGGTTTTGAAGCCTTTGTCTACAACTACTGTTAGAATATTGCTATTCATAAGCGTTGTATCTGGACGTTCTTCTATGGTAACCTCCGCATTGAGGTAAGCTTTTTCGTAAAAATACTTACGTACAATCTCTTGCACATTAACGCGTGTAGCCTCCGTAATAACTTTATTACGAACGAGTGGCAATTTGTCTTTTAGATCGTTAGCTTCGCTTTGCTTAATACCTTTGAAGTTGAATTTACTTAAACGAGGTCGCTCACGTAAAACGATTTCTATAAAAACATCTTTTTCTTCTACTCTATCAATACGGATATCAATATTGCTAAAAAAGTTTTGTTTCCATAAATTGAGAATAGCTTTAGAAATTTTCTCGTCACCTTCTAAACGAATTTGGTCGCCAATGCTTAAACCACTAATGGTTGCCAACAATTCCTCATCGAAGTATTGTATGCCTGTAAACTTAATGCCAGCAATCGTGTACAACTCGTTGCTCATCTGCTTAGGACGCGAATTGTTATTGAGTCTAATTTGACCACTACTGGCAAAACATGCCAATAGCATGGCACATAGGGCACTTACAAATATTTTATGCTTCATTATTTACTAATTGATCGCTGGTTTTGCCGAAGCGACGTTCGCGTTGTTGATAATTTTGGATTGCCTCAAAGAGGTGTTGTTTTCTAAAGTCAGGCCAATGCACCGGTGTAAAATACAGCTCGGCATAGGCCAATTGATAAAGTAAAAAGTTGCTAATGCGGCATTCGCCACTTGTGCGAATCATTAACTCTGGATCAGGCAGGTGCGCTGTATTGAGGTAGGCACTGATGGTTTCGTCGTTGATATCATCAATGGCAAGTGTACCTGACTGTACGTCGCGTGCTATCGCTTTTGTTGCTTGTGCAATTTCCCATTTAGCACTATAACTTAAAGCAAGCACAACATTGAGACCTGTATTATCTTTTGTAAGTTCAATGGCTTTGTTCAATTGTTTTTTGCAATTGATTGGTAAGCTTTCAAAATCGCCAATAACGTGCAATCGTACGCCATTCTTGTGTAAAGCTTGAATTTCGCTATCTAGCGTATTAACCAAAAGTTCCATCAAGGCGTTTACCTCGTGCTTTGGTCTATTCCAGTTTTCTGTGCTAAAAGCGTACAGAGTTAGATATTCTACACCGA